>NZ_PHIE01000009.1:0-55393 GCF_002796895.1 Bacillus sp. SN1 | reverse complement strand
CTCAATTTGTTTGGTGGCGATAGCGAAGAGGTCACACCCGTTCCCATACCGAACACGGAAGTTAAGCTCTTCAGCGCCGATGGTAGTCGGGGGTTTCCCCCTGTGAGAGTAGGACGCCGCCAAGCAAGGTAAAACCCAGCTCATTGAGCTGGGTTTTTTGTGTATTCAAGATCGATAAAATCAAACAAATACAAACACCGACAGCTTATATAGTCCATATACTGATTCCAAGTTTCGAAAAGATCTAAATAGTGTATACAATATCCGGTTTAAGGGAAGGCTAATTGTACGGAGGTGGGGACGATGGACGAAACAGTTAAACCTAATCATACATGTGTGATTTGTGATCAAGAGAAGAGTAGAGGCATTCATCTTTATACGAAATTTATATGCTTAGATTGTGAGAGAAAAGTAATTTCTACATCAACTTCCGATCCTGACTATGCCTTTTACGTAAAAAAACTAAAGAGCATTCATACACCGCCATTATATTCTTAGACCTGAAAAGGTCTTTTTTTGTATTCTTTCATAAGGAATGAGTTAATAAAAAGAAGATGAAACTTGTTTAGGGATTGAACGTAGTAGATAATAATATTAAAACTGAGTATATACACAGGAGTCGATTATCTCATGCAGAGATTTCTTCACTTTTTGATATGGAGTTTAACAAGCAGTGCGACTTTTGTTTTCATAGGGATATTGAGCTTTTTCGGTTTAAATCAGTCGCTTTTTTTATCTTTTATTTATGGGCTCGCTTCAGGAGTGGTCGTATATACAGCTGGCATTTGGAACACCAGACGGTTGTTTCTTAAAAAGCATGCGCTGACAGGAAGAGAATATGCTTACATTAAGAAAAATCTCGAGGAAGCAAGGCTGAAAATCATACGCCTCCGGAAAGCTTTGTTTCAGGCAAAGAGCATACAAATGTTTAAACAAAATGCAGAAATGCTGAGACTTGTCAGAAGGATTTATATTCTCACTAAAAAAGAGCCAAAACGGTTTTATCAGGCCGAGCGCTTTTTTTATCAAACTCTCGATTCGGTTGTTGAATTGACAGAGAAGTATGCCTTTCTATCATCTCATCCAAAAAAAAGCAAAGAACTGTCGATGTCGTTGAGTGAGGCGCGTATCACACTTGCTGAGTTGACAAAGCGTTTAGAGGAGGATTTAACTCAAGTAATGGGTGATGAAATTGATGACCTGCAATTTGAATTAGATGCAGCAAAGCATTCATTAAAGAAATAATGGAAGAGGGTAAGAGCGATGAACCGAGATCAAAGCGACCTTCATATAGATGAATTATTGGCAGACCCTTTTGGCGATATAGAGATACCCAAGGCAGAGGCTGTAAAAGCAGAGAAACAGCAAGTACGTCTTGTTGATGTTCTTCCTGAGGAAAACAAGGAAAAGGCAATTCAGCTCGCTGAACAGATCGATCATAAAAACATGCAGAGCATTGTTTTATACGGCTCTCAAGCTCAGTCTAAGCTGCTGAATTTTTCTCATACCATGATTGATCATGTTCAAAAGAAGGATGTCGGAGAGATTGGCGAAATTCTTGGAGAGCTGATGAAAAAGCTGGAGCAGGTAAATCCTGATGATCTTCAGTCTAAGAAAAAGGGTTTTTTGGCGCGCGTGTTCGGAAGAGTATCGAATTCTCTTCAGGAGGTGCTGTCTAAATATCAAAAGACAAGTGTACAGATAGACAGAATCAGCTTGAAGCTGGAGCATTCTAAAAATGCTTTAATCAGTGACAATAAGCTGTTAGAGCAGTTATATGAAAAAAACAAAGAGTATTTCACCGCGCTGAATGTTTATATTGCTGCAGGGGAACTGAAGCTGGAGGAATTAAGAACAAAAACGATTCCTGAACTGAAGCAACAGGCCGAATCAAGTGAGCACAACCAAATGGCCGTTCAAGAAGTAAACGATTTGATTCAATTTGCTGACCGGTTAGATAAAAGGATGCACGATTTGCTTCTGAGCAGGCAAATTACAATCCAAAGCGCTCCGCAAATCAGGCTGATTCAGAATACAAACCAAGCGTTAGCTGAAAAAATCCAGTCATCCATTGTGACTGCGATTCCGCTTTGGAAAAACCAAGTAGCGATTGCGCTGACACTTTTAAGGCAGCGCAATGCAGTAGATGCACAACAAAAAGTAGCTGATACAACCAACGAGCTTTTACTGAAAAACGCTGAGCTGTTGAAAACCAATACAATTGAAACTGTGCGGGCGAATGAACGAGGCCTTGTTGATATCGATACTTTAAAGAAGGTGCAGGAAAGCTTAATCAGCACGCTTGAAGAAACGCTGACCATACAAGAAGAAGGACGAATCAAACGCCGTCAGGCAGAAGAAGAGCTCATGATGATGGAAGGCGATCTGAAGCAAAAGCTGCTTACAATAAAGGAAAGATAGTTACCAGTAAGTCTAGCTTTAAGTTCTGTGAGAGGCACGATATAATAAAGTATAAGAAGACACATTCAAAGGATTGTTTTAATGAACACACCTTTATATAAAGCATTGATTCAGCATGCGAGAAGAAATTCTCATTCATTTCATGTTCCGGGACATCACAATGGAGATGTCTTTTTTGATGACGCAAAGTCGATATTCAATCCGCTTCTCACCATTGATGTAACTGAACTGGCAGGATTGGACGATCTCCATCATCCTACTGGGGTGATTAAGGAAGCTCAAGAGCTTGTCAGTCAATTATATGGATCGTCGGAAAGTTTTTTTCTGGTGAATGGTACGACTGTCGGGAACTTAGCAATGATTTTATCTGTTTGTGAACCGGGCGATACAATTTTGGTTCAAAGAAACTGTCATAAATCTGTATTTCATGCTGTTGATTTGGCTGGTGCTGAGCCGGTTTATCTTGCACCTGACATTGATGCAGCGTTGCATGTGCCTACGCATGTTCCGCTTGATACAATAAAAGAAGCCTTGGCAGTATATCCAGATGCGAAAGGCTTGGTGCTGACCAATCCGACATATTACGGGCATAGTGCTGATTTAACCGAAATTATTTCAGAGGCCCATCGTTACGGGATTCCTGTTTTGGTGGATGAAGCGCATGGCGCACATTTTGTTTTAGGGGAGCCTTTTCCGGTCTCAGCTTTAAAAATGGGGGCAGATATTGTTGTTCAGTCGGCTCATAAAACGCTGCCTGCCATGACGATGGGTTCTTATTTGCACCTCAACAGCAGCTGCAGAATTGATCGGGATCGGGTGGCAGAGTATTTAACCCGATTACAAAGCAGCAGCCCGTCTTATCCGATCATGGCTTCATTAGACATTGCCCGTGCTTATGTGGAGCATATTATAGAAGAACAAAAACTTGCTGACATTCTGCAGCGAATACAATCACTTAAACAAACGTTTGATTCACTTACAAATGCAGAAGCTGTCAAACCGGCTGACCCACGGATAATAACGGATCCGTTGAAGCTCACGATTCGTTCAAAACGGGGCCATTCTGGATATTCGCTGCAAAACATATTAGAGCGTGTCAACATATTCACTGAGCTTGCTGATGAAAATCAAGTACTGCTCGTTCTTCCATTGGGAGGAAAGCGCAGAATAAACGCTGAAACGATTAAAAGCATTGATGAAGAGATTGAAAAAATGCCTCCGGATCAGATGTTTGTTTCTGCAGAATGGGGAGCGCAGCCTGTTACTGTCTTGCCATATCAAAAAAAGGTCTTACAAACATTCAAGAAAGAATATGTGGACTTTGATGAAGCAGCAGGCCGGCTGAATGCAGAGGATATCATCCCTTATCCTCCGGGGATCCCGATGATCATGGCGGGAGAAAGAATAACGAAAGAAAGTGTGCAAAAGCTCAGCCGCTTGATCAGCATGAAAACGCATGTTCAAGGGAATATGAAAATCAAAGAGAAACAACTACTTGTTTATATAGAAGAGGAGAAATCATGAGCGGTTTATTTATTACATTTGAAGGTCCTGAAGGTGCGGGAAAAACGACTGTTCTGCAGGAAGTCAAAAACATACTGACAGCAGAAGGCCTTCAGGTTACAGCAACTCGAGAGCCGGGCGGCATAGACATAGCAGAACAAATTCGAGAGGTTATTCTGAATGAGAACAACACATTAATGGACCCGAAAACAGAAGCTCTCTTATATGCAGCTGCAAGACGCCAGCATTTAGTTGAAAAAGTAAAACCAGCATTGGAACAGGGGCATGTGGTTCTTTGTGACAGATTCATAGACAGTTCACTCGCATACCAAGGATACGCAAGAGGCCTTGGAATTGATGAGGTTCTGTCAATTAATGAGTTTGCCATCGGAGATATGATGCCCCATGTAACGGTTTATTTTTCAATTGATCCGGAAGTAGGCCTGAAACGTATTCACGCAAACGGCTTGCGGGAGAAAAACAGGCTCGATTTAGAAAAATTAAGCTTCCATACAAAGGTACAGGAAGGTTATCAAGAGCTGATGAAGCGATTCCCGAAAAGATTTCACTCAATTGATGCCGGCCAATCCAAAGATCTCGTCGTTCAGGACGTTCTAAAGGTTATCAATGAAGCGTTGAAAAAAATTCAATTGTGACCTGTTTCCCAATAGTTGATATAATAATGTAAACGAGATCATTGTTGTTTCCAATCTAAAGGAGGCCTTCACAGATGAAATTGATAGTGGCAGTTGTACAGGATCAGGACAGCAACAGACTTTTGAAAACCTTAACGGATCACAACTTTAGAGTCACAAAGCTTGCGACGACGGGAGGATTTCTTAAATCAGGCAATACAACGTTTATGATTGGTGTTGAGGATATACGCGTCGATAAAGCATTGAGTCTCATTAAAGAAAACGGACAGAAACGTGATCAGATGATTGCCCCTGTATCTCCAATGGGCGGAAATGCTGATTCATATGTCCCTTATCCAGTCGAAGTTGAAGTTGGCGGAGCGACAGTATTTGTCCTTCCAGTCGATGAATTTCATCAATTTTAAGGATTTGAAACTGTGAAAATTAATAAAGATATACGTACATTTATAGATAATAAGCAGCTTCCTTCTGTGAAAACATCTGAGATCACAGCGTCGTTTAAAACATCAATGGAAAACCAAAGCAGCAAATTGAAATTTGATCAGCTCACCAGGCTGTTATCGGATATAGAAGCGTTTGGAAAAAGACTGACGAAATCCCGGAATTTTAAAGACTTAGCGAGATTTAAAGGACTTGTGAAACGTTTTGTCAAAGAAGCTGTAGACAGCGGTCTTTCACATGAAACGTCGAAAAGCTTTGATCTGTACGGAAACAGCAGAACGCTGGGACTTGTGAAAGAAATAGATGACAAATTGATACAGCTTACGGAAGAAATGATGGATCAGGAAAAACCGGCAATTGATTTGCTGGAGCGTATTGGCGAAATAAAAGGTTTATTGATTAACCTTTACACATAGAGAGTGATACAATGGCAATATCCTGGAAGGAAATGACCGAGCTTCAGCCCAGAGTGATGAAGCTTTTATATAATAGTATTGAGAAGGACAGATTATCACACGCTTATTTGTTTGAGGGAAAAAAAGGAACAGGAAAGCTTGATGCTGCGATGCTTCTTGCGAAAAGCTTTTTTTGCCTGGAGGACGGCGCGGAGCCTTGTGAGAGCTGCCGAAACTGTAAACGGATAGAGTCAGGGAACCACCCTGATCTCCATCTTGTTCAGCCTGATGGTTTGTCGATCAAAAAGGCGCAAATTCAAGCGCTGCAAGAAGAGTTTTCTAAGACGGGGCTTGAATCGCATAAAAAGCTGTATATTATTTCGCACGCAGATCAAATGACAGCAAATGCAGCGAACAGCCTGCTGAAATTTTTAGAAGAACCGAATAAAGACACAATGGCCATCCTCATCACTGAGCAGCCCCAAAGGTTATTGGATACCATCATTTCAAGATGCCAAACCCTTCCTTTTCAGCCTTTGCAGCCTAAAGCAATTGAAGACAGATTAATCGAACAGGACGTTTCGCCTCATATGGCAAGGCTTCTGGGCAACATGACCAACAATGTAGCGGAAGCAGTCGAATTAAGTCGAAATGATGAGTTTGCAGAGTCTAGAGCGAAAGTGATAAAATTGTATGAAGTCCTACACCAGCGGAAAGGACATGCTTTTTTCTTTATTCAAGATCAATGGATGCCCTTTTTCAAAGAAAAAACCCATCAAGAAATGGGTCTTGATATGCTCTTATTGATATATCGTGATGTGTTGTCCATCCAAATAGGAAATGAAGATAAATTGATTTATCAAGACTTATTCCAATCAATAAAACAGCATGCGCTACAATCAACACAACAAAGCGTTACGAATCAAATTCTTGCTGTTTTAGAAGCAAAGAAACGGCTTCATTCCAATGTGAATGTACAAGGATTAATGGAGCACTTGGTGTTAATGTTGCAGGAGGGATAAGCTTGTACAATGTAATTGGAGTCCGCTTTAAGAAAGCGGGTAAAATATATTATTTTGATCCAAATGGATTTCATATAGAACATGACAGCTGCGTAATTGTAGAAACTGTCAGAGGCGTTGAGTACGGCCAGGTCGTGATTGCGAATAAACAGGTGGATGAGCATGATGTCGTGCTGCCCCTTCGAAAAGTGATACGTGTGGCTGACGAACGCGATCTTCTCATCGTAGAAGAAAATAAACAGGAAGCTTTATCAGCATTTGACATCTGCCAAAAGAAAGTGGCTGAACATGGCTTGGATATGAAGCTGGTCGATGTCGAATTTACGTTTGACCGCAATAAAGTTATTTTTTACTTCACTGCTGACGGCCGAGTAGACTTTAGAGAGCTTGTAAAGGATTTGGCTTCTATCTTTAAAACAAGAATTGAGCTGCGCCAAATTGGAGTAAGGGATGAGGCGAAAATGCTCGGAGGAATCGGTCCTTGCGGAAGAATGCTTTGCTGTTCAACGTTTCTTGGAGATTTTGAACCCGTTTCCATTAAAATGGCCAAGGATCAGAACTTGTCTTTAAATCCTACGAAGATTTCAGGTCTTTGCGGACGTTTGATGTGCTGTCTAAAATATGAGAACGATGAGTATGAGACGGCAAAAGAGCAGCTTCCGGATATTGGAGAAATGATTACAACAGCAAACGGCCCCGCGAAGGTCGTTGGACTAAATATTCTGGAACGGGTGCTTCAGGTGGAACTGATAAACCGTGAAAAAGTGATAGAATATACTTGGGAAGAGCTCTTGGAAGAGGGCGTCGTATCCGCACAAACCACAGATTAACGAGGTGTGGAACCTTGGATAAAAAAGAGTTATTTGATACAGTCATTAACTTAGAAGAACAAATTGGCTCACTGTACCGGCAGCTGGGGGATTTGAAGCAGCATATCGGTGAGATGATTGAAGAAAATCATCATTTACAGCTTGAAAACAAGCATTTGCGCAAACGGCTGGACGATACGACGCAGCAGATTGAAAAGTTCAAAGCTGATAAAAAAGAATCAAAAACACAGAAGACAGAGCAAACTGATATAGGGGAAGGGTATGATAATCTGGCACGTCTGTATCAAGAAGGATTTCATATCTGCAATGTCCACTATGGAAGCGTTCGTAAAGAAGATTGTCTTTTCTGTCTGTCATTCTTAAATAAAAAATAAGGAAAAGGCTTCCGCATAAGACGGGAGCCTTTTTCAAAGGTACTGAAAGGATAAGAAGATGGTTTCATTACGTGATGATGAAAGATTAGATTATTTGCTCGCAGAGGACATGAAAATCATACAAAGTCCAACAGTGTTTGCTTTTTCATTGGACGCTGTGCTTCTGTCCAAATTTGCGTACGTTCCGATTCAAAAAGGAAAAATCGTTGATTTGTGCACCGGCAATGGCATTGTGCCGCTGCTGCTCAGCACAAGATCAAAAGCAGACATTCTTGGAGTTGAAATTCAAGAAAGACTTCATGATATGGCTGTTCGCAGTGTGGAGTATAATAAGCTGCGGGATCAGATTCAGATCATACATGATGATCTGAAAAACATGCCGGAAAAGCTGGGACATAATCGATATGATGTTGTCACCTGCAATCCGCCGTATTTTAAAACGCCGAAGCAAACTGAGCAAAATATGAATGAGCATCTCAGAATCGCCAGACATGAAATTCACTGTACACTGGAGGATGTCATTTCAGTCAGCAGCAAGCTGCTCAAGCAAGGAGGCAAGGCAGCCCTTGTTCACCGGCCGGGACGGCTTTTGGAGATTTTTGAACTGATGAAGGCTTATCAAATCGAACCGAAGCGTGTGCAATTTGTCTACCCGAAACAAGGGAAAGAAGCCAATACCATCTTGGTTGAAGGCATCAAAGGCGGACGTCCTGATTTAAAAATTCTCCCCCCTTTGTTCGTTTATGACGAACAAAATGAATATACAAAAGAAATCAGGACCATTTTATATGGAGACAAATAACCATTTCTTCTACGTCGTGAAATGTAAGGACAATAGCTGGTATGCCGGGTATACCAACGATCTGCAGAAACGAGTAAAAACACATAATGATGGAAAGGGCGCAAAGTATACAAAAGTAAGACGTCCGGTTGAATTGATATTTGCTGAAGCTTTCACAACGAAACGGGAAGCCATGCAGGCGGAATATTATTTCAAAAAACTGACTCGAAAGAAAAAAGAGCTTTATATAGAAGAAAAGCGGAACAGCAAGGAGGCTGTATATGTTAAGGCGCCAAATGAGCTTTAATGGAAAGTCGGACATGGGGATTCTATATTTGGTCCCAACCCCAATCGGAAATTTAGAGGATATGACATTCCGGGCGATCGACACGCTGAAATCAGTGGATGCGATTGCTGCGGAAGATACGAGACAAACGAAAAAGCTTTGTCATGTATACGAAATTGAAACACCACTTGTTAGTTATCACGAACATAATAAGGAAAGCAGCGGCCACAAAATCATTGAATGGCTGAAATCGGGAAAAAACATTGCCCTTGTCAGTGACGCCGGGCTGCCGACGATTTCTGATCCTGGAGCGGAAATCGTGAAGGATTTCACGGAGTTAGGCGGTTATGTCGTTCCGCTGCCGGGAGCAAATGCTGCATTAACAGCCCTAATCGCTTCAGGAATTGTACCGCAGCCTTTCTTCTTTTACGGTTTTCTTAACAGGCAGAAAAAAGAAAAGAAGAAGGAACTTGAAGCTCTTAAAAAACGGAGAGAAACAATTATCTTTTATGAAGCGCCTCACCGATTGAAGGAAACCTTGTCAGCGATGGCAGAGATATTAGGAGATCGGGAAATTGCTGTAACGCGCGAACTCACTAAGAAATATGAAGAATTTATCAGAGGCTCGATATCCGAAGTCATCGAATGGGCAAACGAAGACCAGATACGCGGTGAGTTTTGTCTTGTCGTAGAAGGAAGTAAAGCAGAGGAATCAGATGAGGAAGCACAATGGTGGGAAACCCTCACCGCGAAAGAACATGTCGAGCATTACATCTCGAAAGGCGCTACTTCTAAAGAAGCTATTAAAAAAGCAGCAGTCGATCGCAATGTTCCTAAGCGTGAAGTGTACGATGCTTACCATATTCAGCAATAAAAAAACGTTCTTGTGTCATAACAAGAACGTTTTTTGTAAAAGAAATGATTATTTAAGGTTTTGAAGTTGGTTTTGGATTTCGCTGATGATTTGCTCAGCGCCTTCTTTACTAAGAACCAATTTACCGCCTGCAAGTTTAAGGTTATCATCAGAAACTTCACCAGTTACTTGGCAAGTCATGTTTGGTTTATATTTTTTAAGGATGATTTTTTCATCATCAACATAAATTTCAAGAGCATCTTTTTCTGCGATTCCAAGAGTACGACGCAATTCGATAGGAATAACTACACGTCCTAATTCATCAACTTTACGTACAATACCAGTAGATTTCATAAACATTCTCCTCCCAAGAGATAATTATTTGTTTAAATTATATTTTTCTTCGTCATTATTCGACAAAATCCTTACCTTCATAGCATAACAAGGTTTCCAATAATCGTCAATCATTTTGTTTACTATTGATTGTAAGAATTAGTTCTTATAGTCAGTAATGTCTCGAAAACTACCGGAATAACAGCATTTTATAAATTTTTAATAAAGCTATTATCCTACTAAAACTCCTTTTAAATCAAGACTTTCGAACCAAGGTTTTTTATTTCATTTGATTATATACGACAAAATTCGACATAAACAGACTTTTTTTATTTTCATTAAAGATTTTTAATTTTAATTATTCTTTTTCAGGGCATACGTATATATTCTTGATCTTAAAGGCTAAGATGGTATCATAGATAAAGGATAAATATAAATAATAATCATATATGATTTGCACTTATCGCCGCTCTCGTCCTTTGGGCGGGAGCTTTTTGACATTCTGATTGGGAGGTTTCAAGATGCCGCAAGAAAACAATACATTTTATATTACAACACCGATTTATTATCCGAGCGGAAAATTACATATCGGCCATGCATATACGACAGTCGCGGGAGATGCAATGGCACGCTACAAAAGATTAAAAGGGTTCGATGTTCGCTATTTAACGGGAACGGACGAGCATGGACAAAAGATTCAGCAAAAAGCTGAGCAGGAAAACATTACACCTCAGGAGTATGTGGATCGCGCAGCGGCAGATATTCAGAAACTGTGGAAACAGCTTGAAATCTCAAACGACGACTTTATCCGTACAACTGAAAAACGGCATAAAGTTGTGATTGAAAAGGTGTTTCAAAAGCTTCTTGATAACGGGGACATCTATCTTGATGAATATGAAGGCTGGTATAGTATCCCAGATGAAACGTTCTACACGGAAACTCAGCTGGTTGATATCGAGCGGAATGAAAAGGGAGAGGTCATCGGCGGAAAAAGCCCTGACAGCGGACACCCAGTTGAATTGATCAAAGAGGAATCATATTTCTTCCGTATGGGGAAATACGCGGATCGTCTTCTGAAATATTATGAAGAAAACCCAACATTCATCCAGCCGGAATCACGCAAAAACGAAATGATTAACAACTTTATCAAGCCTGGACTTGAGGATTTGGCTGTATCGCGTACCACTTTTGACTGGGGCGTGAAGGTGCCGGAAAATCCAAAGCACGTTGTATATGTTTGGATCGACGCACTATTTAACTATTTAACAGCACTCGGCTATGATACAGAAAATGATGAGCTTTATCAAAAATATTGGCCTGCCGATGTACATTTAGTCGGTAAGGAGATTGTGCGATTCCATACCATTTACTGGCCAATTATGCTGATGGCTCTTGATCTGCCGCTTCCGAAGCAAGTATTCGCGCATGGCTGGCTTTTAATGAAAGACGGAAAAATGTCGAAATCAAAAGGGAACGTTGTAGATCCCGTTACATTAATTGAACGCTACGGTTTAGACGAACTTCGTTATTACCTGCTTCGCGAAGTGCCGTTTGGATCTGACGGTGTCTTCACGCCGGAAGGTTTTGTTGAGCGGATTAACTATGATTTAGCGAATGATTTAGGAAACCTATTGAATCGTACGGTTGCAATGATCAATAAGTATTTTGACGGACAAATCGGTTCTTACAAAGGTGCTGTAACGGAATTTGATCAAACGCTCACTTCAGTTGCTGAAGAAACAGTGAAGGCTTACGAGAAAGCAATGGAAAACATGGAATTCTCGGTAGCTCTTTCAACATTATGGCAGCTCATCAGCCGCACAAATAAATACATTGATGAGACAGCTCCATGGGTGCTTGCGAAGGATCCGGCAAAAGAAGAAGAACTGCAATCAGTTATGTATCATCTGGCTGAATCATTGCGTATTTCAGCTGTGTTGCTTCAGCCATTCCTAACAAAGACACCGGAAAAAATGTTCGAGCAGCTGGGCATTACTGATGAAGCTTTAAAAGCTTGGGACAGCATTACAGCTTTCGGCCAGCTGAAAGATACAAAAGTACAAAAAGGCGAGCCTTTGTTCCCTCGTTTAGAGGCAGAAGAAGAAATTGCTTACATCAAAGGGAAAATGCAGGGATCGGCGCCAGCTAAAGAAGAAACAAAAGAAGAAAAGCCGCAAGAGGTTGATCGCTTACCTGAAATCACGATCGATCAATTCATGGATGTAGAACTTCGCGTGGCAGAGGTCATCGAGGCAGAGCCGGTGAAAAAAGCAGACCGACTATTGAAGCTGCAGCTGGATCTTGGTTTTGAAAAACGCCAAGTCGTATCTGGTATTGCGAAGCATTATACGCCTGAAGAGCTTGTTGGGAAAAAACTCGTATGTGTAACAAATTTAAAACCGGTTAAGCTGAGAGGAGAACTTTCTCAAGGTATGATCCTTGCTGGAGAGGCAGACGGCGTATTAAAAGTCGTATCTATCGATCAGTCGTTACCGAAAGGCACAAGAATTAAATAATGACAAACAAAAGGTGTTTCACGTGTAACAATTCGTCGAACACCTTTTGTGTTTCGACAAGAAAGGAGTTTTCACTTATGTTGTTTGACACACATGCACATTTAAATGCAGAACAATATGATACGGATCTGGAAGAGGTTATTGAGCGGGCAAAATCTGAAAAAGTAGAACGAATAGTCGTAGTTGGTTTTGACCGACCGACCATTACCCGTGCGATGGAAATGATTGAGGAGTATGATTTTATTTATGCAGCCATCGGCTGGCACCCTGTTGACGCGATTGACATGACAGAAGAAGATTTAGCATGGATTAAAGAACTCTCTGCTCATGAAAAAGTGGTAGCGATAGGTGAAATGGGACTGGATTATCATTGGGATAAATCTCCTAAAGATGTTCAAAAAGAGGTGTTTAGAAAACAAATCGCCTTAGCAAAAGAGGTCAATCTGCCTATTATCATTCATAACCGTGATGCAACGGAGGATGTCGTGACGATTTTAAAAGAGGAAGGCGCAGAAGCCGTGGGCGGAATCATGCACTGCTTTACAGGAAGTGCGGAAGTGGCAAGAGAATGCATGAAAATGAATTTTTATTTATCATTTGGGGGACCGGTGACATTTAAAAATGCGAAGAAGCCGAAGGAAGTTGTGAAGGAAATACCAAATGACCGTTTGCTGATTGAAACTGACTGCCCATTTCTCACACCTCATCCTTTTCGCGGGAAAAGAAATGAGCCAAGCTATGTGAAATATGTGGCAGAGCAAATCGCTGAATTAAAAGGAATGACCTTCGAAGAGATTGCATCAATCACGACTGAAAATGCAAAAAGACTTTTCCGTATAAACTGACAAAAAACGCTAGCGGTTTTTGTAATAGCTTGTCCCTTACAGCGTTTTTCTATAAAAGTTCTACATGCTTTCTTCTCCTCATAGGATAGGTTTGTCGACAAGTCTTTCTTCCGTTTCTCATTGTATTTCAGGATAATGAAGAAGACACTGAGCTTTTGGGAGAAAGAGAAGGGAGGGTTGACAGCCTTTTAGATACTCTATATAATCTCTCCGAGGAGAAGGAGGCGTTTTTCATCATACAAAAAATGAAAAAGCTGTTTTCCGTAAAGCTTAGCAAAAGCAAAGTCATTCTGGTTGCTGCTTGTTTGCTATTGGCAGGAAGCGGGACTGCGTATGCGGCTCATGAGCTGACAAAACAATCAGTCTCAGTTTCTATCAATGGCAAAAAGAAACATATACGCACACATGCAAAAACGGTCGGTGATCTTTTAGAGACGCTTGATATAAAGACAAGAGACGAAGACAAGATCACACCTGCTAAACAGACAAAGATAACAGCAGATATGGACGTTGTGTACGAGGCTGCAAAACCTGTGAAGCTTACAATAAACGGGGAAGAAAAGACATTATGGTCAACAGCAAAAACGGTCGGTGCATTACTGGACGAAAAAGATGTTGATGTAAAAGAACACGATCAAATTGATCCCGCAATAGATACAGATATTTCGAAAGACATGAAGATTAACATAGAACCCGCATTTCAGGTTACTGTGAATGATGCAGGAAAACAAAAGAAGATCTGGACGACTTCGACTACGGTCGCTGACTTTTTAAAACAGCAAAAGATGAACATAAAAGACGAAGATAAAATCAAGCCTGCGTTAGATGCAAAGCTGACGAAAGGAAAGGCTGATATTACAATTACTCGTATCGAAAAGGTCACCGATGTAGTTGAAGAGAAAATCGCGTTCGATGTGAAAAAGCAAGAAGACGCTTCTCTTGAAAAAGGGATAGAAAAGGTCGTCCAAAAAGGAAAAGAAGGCAAGCTTAAAAAACATTTCGAAGTCGTTAAAGAAAACGGCAAAGAAGTGTCCAGAGAGCTTGTAAAAGAAGAAACAGCTGAACAAAGCAAAGATAAGGTGGTTGCTGTCGGCACAAAGCAAAGCAGTCCAAAGATTGAAAAGGTCAGTGCTTCCGGGGATTCAAAAACAGTCGTGTCCCGCAGCAATGAATCAACAGGCAAAGTCATGACTGTATCATCTACGGCTTATACAGCTAGCTGCAGCGGTTGTTCAGGACATACAGCTACAGGCGTCAATTTGAAAAATAATCCGAATGCGAAAGTTATCGCTGTAGATCCAAATGTTATTCCGCTAGGCTCCAAAGTTCACGTTGAAGGCTATGGATATGCCATTGCTGCAGATACTGGTTCAGCGATTAAAGGGAACAAAATAGACGTCTTTTTCCCGGAAAAATCATCGGCGTACCGATGGGGAAATAAAACAGTCAAAATTAAAATCTTAAATTAATATATACTTATGTATTCAGAGGGTTTTGCGCCCTCTGTTTTTTTCGTTATAATAGACAAAGTGTATTTTCTGCTTATTAGACGCTCGACATAAGAAAAAGTTTCATGAATATACAAAAGTTTTTATTTTACCTTGGAGGAAATAATGAAAATTAAAGAGATCATTGTGGTCGAGGGGCGTGACGATACGGCCCGCATCAAATTGGCTGTTGATGCAGACACAATTGAAACAAATGGTTCAGCCATCGATGATCATGTGATTGACCAAATCCGTTTGGCTCAGAAGACCAGAGGCGTTATCATTTTGACGGATCCGGACTTCCCAGGAGAGAAGATCCGCAAAACCATTTCTGAGGCTGTACCCGGCTGTAAGCATGCTTTTTTGCCAAAGCATCTTGCAAAACCTAAAAACAAGCGGGGAATTGGTGTGGAGCACGCATCGATTGAAAGCATTAGGGCATGTTTAGAAAACGTGCACGAAGAGATGGAAGCGCAGCCGAGTGAGATTTCAGCTGAGGATCTGATTCATGCCGGACTGATTGGCGGATCTGCCGCCAAACGCCGCCGTGAGCGATTGGGTGATTTGTTGAAAATCGGCTATACAAATGGCAAACAGCTTCAAAAACGGCTGCAAATGTTTCAAATTAAAAAAAGTGATTTTATGAGTGCGCTCGATACCGTTATGCGGGAGGAACAGAATGAATAAAGATATTGCGACACCGATTAGAACGAAAGAGATACTGAAAAAATACGGTTTTTCTTTTAAAAAGAGCTTAGGACAGAATTTCTTAATTGATACGAACATTTTAGACAGAATTGTCGATCACGCGGAAGTGACGGAGAAAACAGGTGTCATTGAAATCGGCCCGGGAATCGGGGCTTTGACCGAACAACTCGCCAAGCGGGCGAAAAAGGTCGTGGCATTTGAAATTGACCAGCGATTATTACCGATCCTGAAAGATACACTATCCCCTTATGACAATGTCACTGTCATTCATCAGGATGTATTAAAGGCTGATGTCAAGTCGGTCATTGAAGAACAATTTCAAGACTGTGATGAGATCATGGTAGTAGCCAACCTTCCTTATTATGTGACAACGCCGATTATCATGAAACTGCTTGAAGAACATCTTCCGCTGAAAGGGATTGTGGTCATGCTGCAAAAAGAAGTGGCTGAGCGCATGGCGGCAGACCCTTCATCTAAGGAATACGGTTCACTTTCAATCGCGGTGCAATTTTATACAGAAGCCAAAACGGTGATGATCGTTCCGAAAACCGTGTTTGTTCCTCAGCCTAACGTAGATTCCGCAGTCATTCGGCTGATTCTCCGCGAGGGACCGGCAGTGGACGTGGAAAACGAAGCCTTTTTCTTTCAGTTAATCAAGGCAAGCTTTGCTCAGCGCCGTAAAACGCTGCTCAATAACTTAGTCAACAACCTGCCTGAAGGAAAAGCACAAAAATCAACGATTGAGCAAGTGCTGGAAGAAACAAATATTGACGGCAAGCGCCGAGGGGAATCCCTGTCTATTGAGGAGTTCGCAGTGCTGTCTAACGGATTGTATAAAGCCCTTTTCTAAAAGGGCTTTTTGTTTTGCGCACCACATGGACTGCCGCTACATAGGCTAGAGAAGGACCTTTAATTCAATGATAAGAAAAACTTGGACTCAGCGAAAAAAGGCGCTTTCTCAAGGCTCTTTCTTTCATGATGAGGCTTAGTCTATGTGTGGAGTGAGGAACGTGCAATTTCAAATAGGGGATATGGTAGCCAGAAAATCTTATCAAATGGATGTTTTGTTTCGCATTATTGGAATAGAGCAAACAAGCAAAGGAAATTCAATCGCCATTTTGCATGGCGATGCAGTCAGGCTGATTGCTGATGCGGATTTTTCTGATCTGGTAGCAGTGAAAAAAGATGAGCAGATGATGCGGAAAAAGAAAGATGAGAGCAGAATGAATGAATCGCTCGAATTGCTCCGCCAGGATTATAAGCTGCTCAGAGAAAAGCAGGAGTACTATGCGACAAGCCAATATCAGCATCAGGAGCATTATTTTCATATGCCGGGCAAGGTGCTTCATCTGGACGGTGATGAAGCGTATCTGAAAAAATGCCTGAATGTCTATAAAAAAATTGGAGTGCCGGTTTACGGAATCCATTGCCATGAAAAGAAAATGTCTGCTTCTATTGAAGAATTACTCGACAAATATCGACCTGATATCCTGGTGGTAACAGGGCATGATGCGTACTCGAAGCAAAAGGGCGGCATTGATGATTTGAACGCGTACAGACATTCAAAGCACTTTGTTGAAACGGTTCATAACGCCCGAAAAAAGATCCCTCACTTAGATCAGCTTGTTATTTTTGCAGGGGCCTGCCAATCCCATTTTGAATCACTCATAAGAGCGGGGGCAAATTTCGCGAGTTCTCCATCAAGAGTAAACATCCATGCGCTTGATCCGGTGTATATCGTCGCGAAAATCAGCTTTACGCCGTTTATGGAACGAATCAATGTATGGGAAGTGCTCCGTAATACGCTGACAAGAGAGAAAGGGCTTGGAGGTATTGAAACAAGAGGAGTGCTGAGAATTGGAATGCCTTATAAGTCCAATTAACAGATGAAAACCCGCATCGAAGATCTATGCGGGTTTTTTATTTTACATAATGATACATAATTTACCGAAACTTGCGGAAAATAATTGAGGAATCATAGAATTTTGTCAAAATAATTTTATTGACAACGTCTTATTAACGTTGATATAATTTAAATTTTATTTGACAAAAATGGGCTCGTGTTGTACAATAAATGTAGTGAGGTGGATGCAATGGCGAAGACGTTGTCCGATATTAAAAGATCGCTTGATGGGAATTTAGGTAAAAGGCTGACGTTAAAAGCAAACGGTGGCCGCCGAAAAACGATTGAGCGTTCGGGCATTTTAGCTGAGACGTACCCTTCTGTTTTTGTGATACAACTAGATCAAGACGAGAACTCGTTTGAAAGAGTTTCATACAGTTATGCTGATATTTTGACTGAGACTGTTGAGCTGACATTTAATGATGACGCCGCAAGCTCAGTAGCATTTTAACGGGCAGTGAACCTTTTGTTTACTGCTTTTTGTTTTGCCTTTTTTGGTTTCCAGTAATTTTAACGAAAGTTCCATCTGATTTAACAAAAGATAAAACAGTCACATATTATCGTGACGTGCACGAATGGCTATCACTTCTAAAAAAGGGGTTGTTTCGTTTGGGCAGACGTCGTGGAGTTATGTCAGATGAGTTTAAATATGAGCTGGCTAAAGACCTTGGTTTTTATGATACAGTCAAAAATGGCGGCTGGGGCGAAATTCGGGCTCGCGATGCCGGTAACATGGTAAAGCGCGCCATTGAAATCGCCGAACAGCAAATGGCTCAGAATCAGAATAACCGATAAGGATGTGACCCGGGGGACGTGCCGTTCCCCGGTTTTTTGTGTTGGATATAAATACATAATGGGCCGCAATATGGATATGTTCATCCTGTACTTCAAATGTGATACAATGTTCATACTTATGTTTAGATGGAGAAGTAGGTGAAAGCTATGCGTATTTTAGAAAAAGCGCCAGCAAAGATCAATCTGTCACTTGACGTCACCCGAAAACGCCCGGATGGCTATCATGAAGTCGAAATGATCATGACGACGATTGATTTAGCGGATCGGATTGAATTGACGGAGCTGGCAGAGGATGAAGTGAGGGTTTCCTCCCACAACCGTTTTGTGCCTGATGACCAAAGAAACTTAGCTTATCAGGCTGCCAAGCTGATCAAGGACAGATACAACGTGAAAAAGGGAGTTTCCATCATGATTACGAAGGTGATTCCGGTGGCTGCCGGTCTTGCCGGCGGAAGCAGTGATGCGGCTGCGACGTTCAGAGGGCTGAACAGACTGTGGAATTTAAATCTTTCTGCAGAAACGCTTGCTGAGCTTGGAGCGGAAATTGGCTCCGACGTTTCATTTTGTGTCTATGGCGGGACTGCACTAGCAACAGGACGCGGGGAGAAAATTAAACACATCAGCACGCCTCCGCACTGCTGGGTCATTTTAGCAAAGCCGACAATCGGTGTTTCAACTGCTGAGGTGTACCGACAGCTGAAGCTGAATGATGTAGAGCATCCGGATGTACAAGGCATGATTGAGGCTATAGAGGAAAAGAGTTTTCAAAAGATGTGCAGCCGTTTAGGCAATGTGCTTGAATCTGTTACGCTTGATATGCATCCTGAAGTCGCGATGATCAAAAACCAGATGAAACGCTTTGGCGCAGATGCCGTGTTAATGAGCGGGAGCGGCCCGACGGTGTTTGGGCTGGTTCAGTATGAGTCGAAGGTGCAAAGAATTTATAACGGGTTAAGAGGCTTCTGCGATCAAGTTTATGCGGTAAGAATGATCGGCGAACAGAACGCTCTTGATTAAATCCGTATGTTAAGTTATATTGATCTTAAAATATTCGGATTTTGGGGGTAAGTTCATGAAGTTTCGTCGCAGCGGCAGATTGGTGGACTTAACAAATTACTTGTTAACCCATCCGCACGAGTTAATACCGCTAACCTTTTTTTCTGAGCGGTATGAATCTGCAAAATCATCGATCAGTGAAGATTTAACGATTATTAAGCAAACCTTTGAGCAGCAGGGGATCGGTACTTTGCTTACTGTTCCCGGAGCTGCCGGAGGCGTCAAATATATTCCGAAAATGAAGCAGGCTGAAGCTGAAGAGTTTGTGCAGACACTTGGAAAGTCGCTGGCAAATCCTGAGCGTATCCTTCCGGGCGGTTATGTATATTTAACGGATATCTTAGGAAAGCCATCTGTACTCTCCAAGGTGGGGAAGCTGTTTGCTTCTGTGTTTGCAGACCGCGAAATTGATGTAGTCATGACCGTTGCCACGAAAGGCATCCCTTTGGCGTACGCAGCTGCGAGCTATCTGAATGTCCCTGTCGTCATCGTTCGCAAAGACAACAAGGTAACAGAAGGCTCCACAGTCAGCATTAATTACGTCTCAGGTTCCTCAAACCGCATTCAAACGATGTCACTAGCGAAAAGAAGCATGAAAACGGGTTCAAACGTACTCATTATTGATGACTTTATGAAAGCAGGCGGCACAATTAATGGTATGATTAACCTGTTGGATGAGTTTAACGCAAATGTGGCGGGGATCGGCGTCTTGGTTGAAGCCGAAGGAGTAGATGAGCGTCTTGTTGATGAATATATGTCACTTCTTACTCTTTCAACCATCAACATGAAAGAGAAGTCCATTGAAATTCAGAATGGCAATTTTCTGCGTTTTTTTAAAGACAATCTTTTAAAGAATGGAGAGATAGAATCATGACAAAAGCAGTCCATACAAAACATGCCCCAGCGGCAATCGGGCCTTATTCACAAGGGATAATCGTAAATAATATGTTTTACAGCTCAGGCCAAATTCCTTTAACTCCTTCAGGCGAAATGGTGAACGGTGATATTAAGGAGCAGACTCATCAAGTATTCAGCAACTTAAAAGCGGTGCTGGAAGAAGCAGGCGCTTCTTTTGAAACGGTTGTAAAAGCAACTGTATTTATCGCGGACATGGAACAGTTTGCGGAAGTAAACGAAGTGTACGGACAATATTTTGACACACACAAACCGGCGAGATCCTGTGTTGAAGTCGCGAGACTCCCGAAGGACGCGCTGGTCGAGATCGAAGTTATTGCATTGGTAAAATAATAAGAAAAGTGATTCTGGGTGAGCTCGGAATCACTTTTTTATTTACCTTATGCCCGAAATAAAAGCGTTATGACCTAATTGTGTAACTATATCCTATTTTTTCAAAAAATATTTTAAAAACGAGCAGGATTTCAGGAAAAATCGTGGAATTGATACACTAATGCTTTTATATAGGGAAAAGGTGGTGAACTACTGTGGAAGTTACTGACGTAAGATTACGCCGCGTGAATACCGATGGTCGCATGAGAGCGATTGCATCCATCACGCTGGATCACGAATTTGTTGTACATGATATTCGTGTGATTGATGGAAACAATGGTCTTTTCGTTGCGATGCCGAGTAAACGCACCCCTGATGGAGAGTTCCGCGATATTGCTCATCCAATTAATTCAAGCACGCGAGGAAAGATTCAAGATGCCGTGTTAAATGAGTATCATCGTCTGGGTGACACTGAAGCATTAGAATTCGAAGAAGCTGGAGCTTCTTAAAAAATAACCAAAAAGCAAGGACTGCTGAAAGGGCTGACAAAAGCCTTTTAACGGCAGTCCTTTTTTAATTCTGATTTTTCAAACTTAATTGCACTCAATAGAAAATTCTTGCACTTCATGAAGTCTCCTTGAAATCAGAAGATATTTAGGATATATTTTTCTATGGATAAAAGGGATATTGGAGGCCAATAAATGGATAAGCGGTTTGCAGTTGTTTTAGCGGCTGGACAAGGAACGAGAATGAAATCGAAGCTTTATAAAGTCCTTCATCCAGTTTGCGGTAAGCCTATGGTAGAACACGTCGTGGACGAAGCCTTAAAGTTATCTTTATCAAAGCTCGTCACGATTGTCGGACATGGTGCGGAAGAAGTGAAAAAGCAGCTTAGTGATAAAAGCGAGTACGCGCTTCAAGCAGAACAGCTTGGCACTGCTCATGCGGTAAAACAGGCACAGCCATTTCTTGCTGACGAAAAAGGCGTCACGATTGTCATTTGCGGAGATACGCCGCTTTTAACAGCAGAGACAATGGAACAGATGCTGAAAGAACATACACAGAGAGAAGCGAAAGCTACGATTTTAACTGCGGTTGCAGAAGATCCAACCGGATACGGCCGTATTATTCGCGGCGCAAACGGAGCGGTTCAAAAAATCGTTGAGCATAAGGACGCCTCTGAAGAGGAACGTCTTGTGACTGAGATCAATACCGGTACGTATTGTTTTGATAATGAAGCACTATTCCGGGCCATTGATCAGGTGTCTAATGATAATGCTCAAGGTGAGTATTATTTGCCGGATGTCATAGAGATTCTTAAAAACGAAGGCGAAACTGTTGCCGCTTACCAGACTGGTAATTTCCAAGAAACGCTCGGAGTTAATGATAGAGTTGCTCTTTCTCAGGCAGAACAATTTATGAAAGAGCGTATTAATAAAAGGCATATGCAAAATGGCGTAACGCTGATTGACCCGATGAATACGTATATTTCTCCTGACGCTGTCATCGGAAGCGATACTGTGATTTATCCTGGAACTGTGATTAAAGGTGAGGTGCAAATCGGAGAAGATACGATTATCGGCCCTCATACGGAGATTATGAATAGTTCAATTGGCAGCCGTACGGTCATTAAACAATCGGTAGTCAATCACAGTAAAGTGGGGAATGATGTAAACATAGGACCTTTTGCTCACATCAGACCTGATTCTGTCATCGGGAATGAAGTGAAGATCGGGAATTTTGTTGAAATCAAAAAGACTCAATTCGGAGACCGAAGCAAGGCTTCTCATTTAAGCTATGTCGGTGATGCTGAGGTAGGCACAGATGTAAACTTGGGCTGCGGTTCAATAACTGTCAATTATGATGGAAAGAATAAATATTTGACGAAAATTGAAGACGGCGCGTTTATCGGCTGCAACTCCAACTTGGTTGCCCCTGTCACAGTCGGAGAAGGCGCTTATGTAGCGGCAGGTTCAACTGTTACGGAAGATGTACCTGGAAAAGCGCTTGCTATTGCCAGAGCGAGACAAGTAAATAAAGACGATTATGTGAAAAATATTCATAAAAAATAATCCTAAATTCGGAGGTTTATCCATGTCTAATCAATACGGAGATAAGAATTTAAAGATTTTTTCTTTGAATTCGAATCCAGAGCTTGCAAAAGAAATCGCAGATATAGTTGGAGTTCAATTAGGGAAATGTTCTGTCACAAGATTTAGTGACGGGGAAGTCCAAATTAATATCGAAGAAAGTATTCGCGGATGTGACTGTTATATCATCCAGTCTACAAGTGACCCCGTTAACGAGCATATTATGGAACTGCTGATTATGGTAGATGCGTTAAAACGCGCTTCTGCAAAAACGATTAACATTGTTATTCCTTATTACGGTTATGCGCGTCAAGACAGAAAAGCAAGATCCCGTGAGCCAATCACAGCAAAACTTTTCGCTAACCTGCTTGAAACAGCCGGTGCGACTCGTGTGATTGCACTTGACCTGCATGCGCCGCAAATTCAAGGATTCTTTGATATACCGATTGACCACTTAATGGGTGTTCCGATTTTAGGAGAATATTTTGAAGGCAAAAACCTTGAAGATATCGTCATTGTTTCACCAGACCACGGCGGTGTGACACGCGCCCGCAAACTGGCTGACCGACTAAAAGCGCCGATTGCGATTATCGATAAACGCCGTCCGCGTCCAAACGTGGCGGAAGTCATGAATATTGTTGGTAATATCGAAGGGAAGACCGCTATCCTGATCGATGACATTATTGATACTGCAGGTACCATTACACTTGCTGCTAATGCGCTCGTTGAAAACGGGGCGAAAGAAGTATATGCATGCTGTACACACCCTGTGCTATCAGGCCCTGCTGTTGAACGGATTAATAATTCAACAATTAAAGAGCTTGTTGTGACAAACAGCATCAAGCTTCCTGAAGAAAAGAAAATTGAACGGTTCAAGCAGCTTTCAGTCGGACCGCTTCTGGCTGAAGCGATTATTCGCGTTCATGAGCAGCAATCAGTCAGCTATCTGTTCAGCTAAACCGATATTTGAGGTTTAAATCCTTATCGTTATGGGTATTGTTTGTAATAGGACAATAAAACGATAATAGGATGGTGCTGAATATGGCAACTTTAACGGCAAAAGAAAGAACGGACTTTACTCGTTCGTCTCTTCGGAATATCCGTACTTCAGGACATGTTCCAGGTATCATATACGGGAAAGACACGGGAAACAAACCTGTATCATTAGACAGTGTGGAGCTGATCAAAACGCTGAGGGACGAAGGTAAAAATACAGTCATCACGCTTGACGTCAGCGGAGAAAAACATTCTGTCATGGTAACAGACCTGCAAACGGACCCGCTGAAAAATGAAATCACTCATGCTGACTTTCAAGTTGTCAATATGAGTGAAGACATTGAGGTGGAAGTTCCGATTCATCTGACCGGAGAAGCCATTGGAGTGAAAAACGGAGGCGTATTGCAGCAACCGCTGTATGCACTTACTGTAAAGGCTAAGCCAAAAGCCATTCCGCAAACGATTGAGGCTGACATTTCAAACCTCGATGTAAATGAAGTACTGACTATTGCGGATTTGCCTGCTGGCGGTGACTACTCCTTTCATCATGAATCAGATGAGGTCGTAGCTTCTATCCTTCCTCCGCAGCAGCAGGAAGCAGCTGAGATAGATGAAGAGGAATCTGCCGATGCTCAGCCTGAAGGTGAAAACAAAGAACAATAATAGCTTAAGGCGTAACCCTCCCGAGGTTACGTCTTTTGTGCTAGAATGAGAAGAATT
The DNA here is from genome assembly GCF_002796895.1 of Bacillus sp. SN1. Taxonomy (NCBI): domain Bacteria; kingdom Bacillati; phylum Bacillota; class Bacilli; order Caryophanales; family Bacillaceae; genus Bacillus; species Bacillus sp. SN1. Next base: position 31,155 of record NZ_PHIE01000009.1, on the reverse strand, counting down.
ATAGCCCGCTATGCAGGCGGGAGTTTATGTAACTAAGGGAGGATTCGCCATGTTTGTAATTGCCGGTCTCGGAAACCCCGGGAAGAACTATGAAAATACACGGCATAATGTCGGATTTATGGTGATAGATCAGCTTGCGAAGGAATGGAATATTGAGCTGAATCAAAATAAATTTAACGGATTATACGGAACCGGATTTGTTTCCGGCAAAAAGGTTCTACTTGTTAAACCGCTTACATATATGAATTTATCAGGAGAATGTTTGCGGCCTTTAATGGACTATTATGATGTCGATAATGAAGATTTGACAGTCATTTACGACGATCTTGATCTTCCGACTGGCAAGATCCGTTTAAGAACGAAAGGAAGCGCTGGAGGGCACAATGGCATCAAATCACTGATTCAGCATCTTGGAACATCCGAGTTTGACCGCATACGCATCGGAATCGGCCGGCCTGTAAACGGCATGAAGGTCGTTGATTATGTGTTGGGCTCCTTCACCAAGGAGGAGGCACCTGAGATTGACGGAGCGGTCGATAAATCTGTGAAGGCTTGTGAAGCTTCTCTGAGCAAACCGTTTTTAGAAGTCATGAACGAATTTAACGCGAAGGTATAAAATGAATCAACAAAGTCCATACTACACCAAAATGACTTTTTCATCAGGAGGTCCCTTGTATGGCTTTGCATTATTATTGTCGTCACTGCGGAGTGAAAGTAGGCAGTCTTGAATCTTCCATGGTATCGACTGACTCACTTGGATTTCAGCACTTAACAAACGAGGAAAGAAACGATATGATTTCTTATAAAGATAATGGAGATGTCCATGTTTTGACAATATGTGAAGATTGCCAAGAGGCGCTTGACCGAAATCCGCATTACCACGAACATCACACATTTATTCAATAAAAAGCTTTGGTGTAGAGACTAGACCAAAGCGTTTTTCTGTTCTCACAGGAAACAGAGAGGAGGGGCCATATGGACAACATTCAAACCTTTATAAAAGAAAGCGATGACTTTAAATCCATCATCAACGGTTTACACGAGGGGCTGAAGGAACAGCTGCTCGCGGGTCTGTCGGGTTCCGCGCGTTCTGTTTTTACTTCTGCCCTGGCTAATGAAACGAATAAGCCTATCTTTCTAATCACCCATAACTTATATCAAGCCCAGAAAGTAACGGATGATCTGACTGCACTTCTAGAGGATCGGTCTGTCCTTTTGTACCCCGTCAATGAACTTATTTCATCAGAAATCGCAGTCGCAAGCCCTGAATTGCGGGCGCAGCGATTAGATGTCATTAATAGATTAACGAATGGAGAAGCGCCAATTGTCGTTGCTCCTGTAGCTGCAATCAGAAGAATGCTGCCGCCTGTAGAGGTGTGGAAAAACAGCCAAATGCTCATTCAAGTGGGCCATGATATCGAACCTGATCAGCTTGCATCACGGCTGGTAGAGGTAGGATATGAGCGGTCTGATATGGTTTCTGCACCCGGGGAATTCAGTATTCGCGGAGGAATCATTGACATTTACCCGCTGACTTCAGAGCATCCGGTGAGAATTGAACTTTTTGACACCGAAGTTGATTCAATCCGCAGCTTTAACTCAGATGATCAGCGGTCAATTGAGACGCTTACCTCGATCAATATCGGTCCTGCGAAGGAATTGATTATCAGACCTGAAGAAAAAGCGCGGGCGATGGAAAAAATGGATGAAGGTCTTGCCGCTAGCCTGAAAAAATTAAAGCTCGACAAGCAAAAAGAAATCCTTCACACGAATATTTCTCACGACAAAGAACGCTTGTCTGAAGGCCAGACAGATCAGGAGCTGGTGAAGTATCTCTCATATTTCTATGAAAAGCCTGCTAGTTTACTAGATTATACACCTGATAATACACTTCTGATTTTGGATGAAGTCAGCCGGATTCATGAGATGGAAGAACAGCTTCAAAAAGAAGAAGCGGAGTTCATAACAAACCTTCTTGAGGAAGGGAAGATTTTGCATGACATCAGTTTGTCATTCAGCTTCCAAAAAATAGTGGCTGAGCAAAAACGCCCTCTGCTGTACTATTCTTTATTTTTGCGGCATGTACACCACACGAGTCCGCAAAATATCGTCAATGTGTCAAGCAGACAAATGCAGAGTTTCCATGGCCAAATGAATGTGCTGGCGGGTGAAATGGAACGCTTTAAAAAATCCAATTTCACCGTTGTATTCTTAGGAGCCAACAAGGAACGTACACAGAGATTATCTTCTGTTCTCGCTGATTATGAAATCGAAGCCGCCATGACAGACAGCAAAAAAGCGCTTGTTCAGGGACAGGTCTATATCATGGAAGGCGAGCTCCAATCGGGATTTGAGCTGCCGTTAATGAAGCTTGCCGTTATTACGGAAGAAGAACTGTTCAAAAACCGTGTGAAAAAGAAGCCTCGAAAACAGAAGCTTACAAATGCTGAGCGTATTAAAAGCTATTCCGAGCTTCAAATCGGTGATTATGTCGTTCATATTAATCACGGGATCGGAAAGTATTTAGGGATTGAAACCCTTGAAATCAATGGGATCCACAAAGACTATTTAAACATTCATTATCAGGGAAGCGACAAGCTTTACGTCCCTGTGGAACAAATTGACCAGGTGCAAAAATATGTCGGCTCCGAAGGAAAAGAGCCGAAGCTGTATAAATTAGGCGGAAGCGAATGGAAACGGGTCAAGAAAAAAGTAGAGACATCGGTTCAGGATATTGCTGATGATTTAATTAAGCTGTATGCCGAAAGGGAAGCGAGCAAGGGCTATGCGTTTTCTCCTGACCATGAAATGCAGCGTGAATTTGAATCGGCGTTCCCTTATCAAGAAACCGAGGATCAGCTCCGTTCCATTCACGAAATCAAAAAGGACATGGAAAGAGAACGTCCGATGGACCGCTTGCTATGCGGAGATGTAGGCTACGGTAAAACAGAGGTTGCCATACGTGCCGCGTTTAAGGCGATCGGTGACGGAAAGCAGGTAGCTCTGCTCGTTCCGACAACAATTTTGGCACAGCAGCACTATGAAACCATTAAAGAGCGCTTCCAGGACTATCCGATTAATATCGGCCTGCTCAGCAGATTCAGAACGAGAAAAGAAGCGAACGAAACAATCAAAGGATTGAAAAACGGGACTGTTGATATCGTCATCGGGACGCACCGGCTGCTGTCAAAAGATGTCGTGTATAAAGACTTAGGACTCCTCATCATTGATGAAGAGCAGCGTTTTGGTGTAACCCATAAAGAAAAGATCAAACAGATCAAAGCCAATGTTGATGTATTAACTTTAACAGCGACGCCGATTCCGCGTACGCTGCATATGTCTATGCTTGGCGTAAGGGACCTTTCAGTCATCGAGACTCCGCCGGAAAACCGATTCCCCGTACAGACGTATGTTGTGGAATACAACGGCGCCCTTGTCAGAGAGGCGATTGAGCGTGAGCTTGCACGCGGAGGCCAGGTCTATTTCTTGTACAACCGGGTAGAGGATATCGAGCGGAAGGCGGATGAAATCTCAATGCTTGTCCCTGACGCAAAGGTAGCGTATGCGCACGGGAAAATGACAGAAAACGAATTAGAAACCGTTATGCTAAGTTTCCTTGAAGGAGAATCAGACGTTCTCGTCAGCACAACCATTATTGAAACAGGCGTTGACATTCCGAACGTCAATACGCTGATCGTATTTGATGCCGACAAGATGGGTCTTTCCCAGCTTTATCAGCTGCGGGGACGCGTCGGCCGGTCTAATCGTGTGGCGTATGCGTACTTCACGTACCGCAGGGATAAAGTGCTGACAGAAGTGGCTGAAAAAAGGCTGCAGGCCATTAAAGAATTCACAGAGCTTGGTTCTGGTTTTAAAATCGCAATGCGTGACTTAACGATTCGCGGAGCCGGGAATCTTCTTGGCGCCCAGCAGCATGGCTTCATCGATTCGGTCGGATTTGACCTCTATTCACAAATGCTGAAGGAGGCCATTGAAGAGCGTAAAGGAGACACAGCGAAGACGGAGCAGTTTGAAACAGAAATTGATGTTGAGCTTGATGCATATATTCCGGAAACATATATTCAAGACGGCAAACAGAAAATTGATATGTATAAACGCTTCAGGTCTGTGGCTACAATCGAAGAGAAGAATGAACTTCAAGACGAAATGATCGACCGGTTTGGAAACTATCCAAAAGAAGTCGAATACTTGTTTACTGTTGCAGAAATGAAGGTTTATGCGAAGTATGAACGTGTTGAGCTGATTAAGCAGGATAAAGATGCTGTCAGATTGACAATTTCTGAAGAAGCAAGTGCTGAAATTGACGGCCAGAAGCTGTTTGAGCTCGGCAATAAATATGGCAGGCAAATCGGACTGGGAATGGAAGGCAAAAAACTCAAAATCTCCATACAGACGAAAGGCCGAAGTGCCGATGAATGGCTCGAAACCGTGCTGGGCATGCTGAAGGGCTTAAAAGATGTGAAAAAACAAACCATTTCATCAACGTAAATTTTGTTACTCTCTGGTGTATATTACATTTGATGTTACGGATACTAATTTCAAGCGAGGCGGAAGGTACATAAAGTGACTTGCTTTAGGTCTTTCCCACATGTATATACCATCAAATGAAAGAGAGGCACCAGAGATGAAAGCAACCGGTATCGTACGTCGTATTGATGACTTAGGACGGGTCGTGATTCCTAAAGAAATTCGCAGAACTCTAAGAATAAGGGAAGGCGATCCGCTTGAGATTTTTGTAGACCGTGACGGAGAAGTGATTTTGAAAAAGTACTCTCCGATCAGTGAGCTTGGAGACTTTGCAAAGGAGTATGCAGACGCGCTTTATGACAGTCTCGGGCATTCAGTGCTTATTTGTGACCGTGACGTATATATTGCCGTGTCTGGCAGCTCAAAAAAAGACTACTTAAACAAGTCGATCAGCGAAATGCTGGAAAGAACAATGGATCAGCGCAGTTCCGTGCTTGAGAGTGATGCGAAATCAGTACAGCTTGTGAATGGCATAGATGAGGACATGAATTCTTATACTGTCGGCCCGATTGTGGCGAATGGAGATCCGATAGGCGCCGTGGTTATTTTTTCAAAGGATCAGACAATGGGCGAAGTAGAGCATAAAGCCGTTGAGACAGCAGCTGGATTTTTGGCGCGTCAAATGGAACAGTAGGTCTTATTCCTTTTATCGAAAATAGGTATGAAAAGAACAGCTCTCCATGGGATGCTGTTCTTTTTTTCATGCATGCCCAAAAAGGATTCCAAGGGTTGGGATGTGGTATAATAACCTCGTTTTTATTTGTGCCGCGGTAATACGTGAACCGTATTGCCCCTGACGTTGGGAAGGAGCTTTTGGATGGACGATTCAATAGGCGTCAAACGGCATTGGATTTGGCAGGGGGCATTTGTTTTAATTCTGGCAGGCGTTATCTCAAAAATATTAAGCGCCGTGTACAGAGTCCCGTTTCAAAACATTGTCGGCGATGTTGGATTTTATATATATCAGCAGGTTTATCCCTTTCTTGGTATTGCGGTCATGCTGTCAACATCAGGATTTCCGGTTATTATTTCGAAACTGATGAATGATTACAGTGAAAAAAGCCATCACACCATATTAAAAATGTCAGCGTTGTTTTTGTCTTTCATTGGTGTTTTATTATTTCTGTGCTTATATATGGGTGCTGTTCCAATCGCACTTTTTATGGGAGACTCACATCTCGCCGTGTTAATTCAAGTTACTGCGTTTGCATTTCTGCTGTTCCCGTTTGTCGCGTTGCTTAGAGGCGGGTTTCAAGGGCGGTACGATATGCTCCCGTCAGCTTTATCGCAGATGACAGAGCAGTTTCTGCGGGTTGCGGTGCTCTTGGGATTATCATTTTGGCTCGTCAAAAAGGGAGCCTCGCTTTATACTGCGGGAGCGGCAGCTGCTTCCGGGTCTCTTGCCGGGAGTTTCATTGCGTTGATGATACTTGGATTTTTTTGGTTTAAAGTGAAAAGAGACAAACAAACGGAAACGCAAAATGAAAATGTCATAACAACAAAAGAACTAATGAAAAAACTGCTTTTATATTCGGTTACAATTTGTGTAAGCAGTTTGCTGCTTTTGTTTATCCAGCTTGTTGATGCTTTGAATTTATATTCTTTGCTTTCAGACGGTGAGGCAAGCGAAGAAGCGAAACGCCTAAAGGGGATTTATGATCGGGGGCAGCCTTTGCTGCAGCTTGGTTCAGTTTTCGCAGTGAGCATTGCGACGTCACTCGTTCCGTATATTTCTAAGGCCGTAAAGAACAAAGAGCTGAAGATCATGAAAGAAAAAGTCACGTCTTCTTTAAAACTATGTCTTGTATTGGGTACAGGCGCGTCGGCTGGATTAATTTGCATTCTTGAGCCGGTCAATATCATGCTGTTTCAAAATGGTGAAGGGACAACTGCGTTACAGGTATTTAGCTGCTCCATTTTGTTTGCGTCTCTGGCAGTCACGGCAGCCGCAGTTTTGCAGGGGGCGGGATACACAGTTTTTCCTGCGATAGCGGTGGGCGCAGGCGTTGCAGTAAAATGGGTGTTAAACACCCTTTTGGTTCCGCGCTATGGGATTGAAGGTGCATCACTTGCAACAGCGGCTTCCTTTGCTGCTGTCGCCGGGCTTAACTTGTATCAGCTTCGGCAAAAGAAATGGCTCGACAAGCTAAGAGCCGTTATGATTCCGATTATTGGATGTGCCCTTTTGATGTCGGCTGTCTTGCTTGCGTATATGCGTCTCTGGACTTTCTTGTGTCCTGCAGCAGGAAGAGGAGTGGCTGCGATTGAAAGTCTTTCTGCTGTCGCCATTGGTGGCGCGGTGTTTATTTATTGTATGATGAAATTGGGAATCTTTACAGATGAAGAGCTGAACAGTGTGCCTTTTGGCAGCAAGTTAAGCAAAATCATGAGAAGGAGAGAACAAAATGGCGGGTAATATTACAGTCGTCGGACTTGGTGCCGGAGACATGGACCAATTGACAATTGGTATACATAAGCTGCTGACAAAAGCTGATACGCTGTATGTCAGAACCAAGGATCATCCCTTAATTCAGGAGCTTGAAAAAGAAACGAAGAACATCCGTTTTTTTGATGATATATATGAGAAACATGACCAGTTCGATGAGGTATATGAAGAAATTGCAAATATCCTCTTTGAAGAGGCACAGCGCGAGGACGTGGTTTATGCTGTACCGGGACATCCTTTTGTCGCGGAAAAAACAGTACAGCTGCTGACGGAGCGGCAGAAAGAGAAAAACGTCCAAGTAAAAGTCGCGGGAGGACAAAGTTTTCTTGATGCCACATTCAATGCCTTGCAAATCGACCCGATTGAAGGCTTTCAATTTGTGGATGCCGGCACATTGTCCGCGGATGAGCTTGAGCTCAGACACCACCTGATCATATGTCAGGTTTACGACCAAATGACGGCTTCTGAAGTCAAGCTGACATTGATGGAGAAGCTGCCTGATGATTATGAGGTTGTGATCGTGACAGCGGCTGGAAGCCGTGACGAGGAGATCCAGACAGTGCCTTTATTTGAGCTGGACCGCAATGTCGCCTTGAATAACTTAACAAGTGTGTATATTCCGCCGATTAAAGAAGAGAAGCTGCTTTATCACGAATTCTCCGCGTTCCGAAGCATCATCAGAGAGCTTCGCGGGCCTAATGGATGTCCGTGGGATAAAAAGCAGACGCATCAGTCATTAAAACAGTACATGATTGAAGAATGTTATGAACTTCTTGAAGCAATTGACGAAGAAGACACAGACCATATGATCGAAGAGCTTGGCGACGTTTTGCTTCAGGTCTTACTCCACGCGCAAATTGGCGAAGATGAAGGTTATTTCACAATTGATGATGTCATAAAAGGTATCAGTGAAAAAATGGTCCGAAGACATCCCCATGTGTTTAAAGATGTTAAGGTTCAGGATGAAAAAGATGTTTTGGCAAATTGGGAAGACATAAAAAAAGCCGAAAAAAACACATCCGAAGCATCCTTATTAGACAGCGTGCCGAAAACCCTTCCAGCTCTTTCGAAAGCTGCTAAACTGCAGAAAAAAGCAGCGAAGGTCAGATTTGACTGGGAAGACGTCAGCGATATTTGGGAAAAAGTAAGCGAGGAAATGAAGGAATTTTCTTCTGAGGTTTCTGAAGATCCTCATGAACACAATCTCAAGGCTGAGTTTGGCGACATTTTGTTCGCACTTGTGAATGTAGCCCGCTTCTACAAAATAGAACCGGAGGAAGCGCTGGCCATGACCAATGACAAATTCCGGAGACGGTTCTCGCATATTGAGAAAACAGCAAAGGAAAAGGGAATCGAGCTGGCTGATATGTCTCTTGAGGACATGGACAAACTGTGGAATGAAGCAAAAGAAACTGAGAGGAGATCATAAATATGAGATTAGATAAATTTTTGAAAGTATCACGGCTGATTAAACGACGTACACTAGCAAAGGAAGTAGCTGACCAGGGACGCATCTCTATTAACGGAAACCAGGCTAAAGCAAGCTCTGACGTAAAACCGGGAGATGAACTAACGGTCCGCTTCGGCCAAAAGCTTGTAACGGTTCAAGTCAATGAGTTGAAAGACACGACGAAAAAAGAAGAAGCTGCAAACATGTATACAATCCTAAAGGAAGAAAAACTCGGCGAATAGGCTTGTTCTAAAAAAATCCCCCGCCTCATACAATGCAGTAATAATGCTAAAAGTATCGAGGATATGGGGGCTGAATAGATGAATTCATATTATGAGCAAAAAGGTTCTTCGTCTGTTCCGGAACAGCATGATGTGACAATGAAAGGCCGGAAGCATTTAGATATTTCTGGGGTTAAGCAAGTGGAGAGCTTTGATAATGAAGAATTCCTGCTGGAAACTGTGATGGGAATGCTCTCAGTCAGAGGCCAAAACCTGCAGATGAAAAATTTAGATGTGGAAAAAGGGATTGTTTCCATTAAAGGCAGGGTATTTGATTTAGTGTACTTAGATGAACAACAAGGGGATAAAGCTAAAGGGTTTTTTAGCAAGTTGTTTAAATGACGCTGACGACACAATTCTATACAATGCTGGCGATGTCCGGTATGGGCCTCTGGCTTGGGGCGTCGCTTGATACATACCGGCTCTTTGTCATTCGTGCCAAAACAGCCAGATGGCTATTATTTATTCATGATATTCTTTTCTGGATTGTGCAAGGGCTGCTTTTCTTTTATGTCTTGCTTCATGTAAATGAGGGAGAATTCAGGCTGTACATCTTTTTAGCGGTTCTGCTGGGCGTTGCGACGTATCAGAGCCTTTGCAAACGAATCTATATAAAAATACTGAAATTCGGCATTTACCTTGTTGTTTCTGTTTATCAATTCTTCAAAAAACTCGTTCAGCACGTGTTATTTCGTCCTATTGTGTGGACATGCGGAGCGATCATCTGGCTGGCGGCGTTTTTAGTAAAGAAAATATACCGCTTGATCGTTTTTCTCTTGTTGTGTCTATATAAAATAGCCATGGTTCTGTGTTTTCCGATCCGTTTTATCGCAAAACAATGTTTGAAACTTCTTCCTGAAAAAATACGTCTAACGATTAGACGTTATTTTGAAAAAGGTGCAGGATTTCTCAAAAAGAAGAAGAAACTATTGGTAACCATAAGAACGACCATTACACGTTTTTTGAAGAGATGAAAGGAGGACCGTCTGGTTTGAATTTTTCCAGAGAACGAACGATAACTGAAATACAAAACGACTATAAAGAACAAGTAGAGCGGCAGAATCAGCTGAAGAAAAGAAGACGCAAAGGGCTGTACAGACGGTTGACTGTATTCGGCGCCCTAGTATTCCTGACGGCAATTGTGCTGGCAAGCTCTGTATGGTCCCAAACATCTTCCCTTAGCGCAAAAGAAGAAAAGAAGGAACAGCTTGAAAAAGAACTGAAAAGTTTAAAGACAAAACAAACGGATTTAAAAGAAGAAATATCCAAATTGAAGGATGAGGATTACGTCACAGAGCTTGCCAGAAGGGACTTATTCATGTCTGGAGACGGAGAAATTATCTTCAATGTGGAGAAGAAGAGCAAGTAGCCTTGTTGACACTTAAATTTTTATTTAGGTATAATTAAGCAAACGATCTTTTTATAAGCCTAAGGAGGAGCACTTTTTTTATGTCGATTGAAGTTGGCAGCAAGTTGCAAGGGAAAATAACAGGTATTACAAATTTTGGAGCATTTGTTGAATTGCCTGGAGGCTCAACCGGTCTCGTTCACATCAGTGAGGTAGCTGATAACTATGTCAAAGACATTAACGATCACTTAAAAGTCGGCGACCAAGTTGAAGTGAAAGTCATCAACGTTGAAAAAGACGGGAAAATTGGTTTATCTATTAAAAAAGCTAAAGACCGTCCGCAAGCCAGACCTAGAAATGATTTCCGTCCGAAAGAATCTTTTGAACAGAAAATGAATAAGTTTTTAAAAGACAGCGAAGATCGCTTGTCATCTTTAAAACGCAATACGGAATCAAAACGTGGAGGGCGCGGAGCAAGAAGAGGATAACTTGCTGCTTTCTATAAATAAATGAAGCATCCGTTCATCCCGACGGATGCTTTTTTTGTTATCCTCTTCCGCTTTAAAAGTCAGAAAATTATAACATTAAAGTTTCTGTTGACGAAAAGGACAAACCTTTGTATTATATAACTTGTGCTTAGAAGCACCAGAAAATATGGCGGTGTAGCTCAGCTGGCTAGAGCGTACGGTTCATACCCGTGAGGTCGGGGGTTCGATCCCCTCCGCCGCTACCATATTTGTTTGGCCCGTTGGTCAAGCGGTTAAGACACCGCCCTTTCACGGCGGTAACACGGGTTCGAATCCCGTACGGGTCATCCTAAAAAATCGGTTTCTCTTGCAGAAGCCGATTTTTTTCATTTTTAGACAACATTCCAGAAATTCTTTTGATAATCGAATATCAAGGCAGAAACCGTCGAAGACTTCTTTGGTATTGTTACCTTCTTTTGACAAAATCCTATCTGTGCTTTCGCTATAATGACAGGCAACGAATATAACAGGTGGGAGATGAGAGGAATGGAAAAAGCAGAAAGAAGAGTGAACGGGCCAATGGCGGGACAAGCTTTGGAAAAACTCCAATCGTTTTTTAACAGGGGCACGAAGCTGGTGACTCATCATTTGCATTCACTGTTTTTCTATAAAGGATTCATTTATGTCGTGATCGGATTTTTGCTTGGACGGGCTTTCATATTATCCGAGGTGCTTCCTTTCGCACTTCCTTTCTTTGGGGCGATGCTCCTCATCAGAAGAGACAAGGCGCTTTATGCGGTTTTGGCTGTGCTTGCAGGTGCGCTGACCTTTTCTCCGAAGCACTCATTGCTCATACTAGCGGCATTGCTGGCATTCTTCGTAATTTCTAAAGTGGCCGCCTTCATCACCGACGATCGTGTGAAAGCACTCCCGATTGTCGTGTTTTTCTCCATGGCTGCTGCAAGAGCTGGGTTTGTTTACGCTCAAAATGGCACGTTTACAACCTATGATTATGTGATGGCTGTTGTAGAAGCCGGACTATCCTTTATTTTGACGCTGATTTTCCTTCAGAGCCTTCCGATTTTCACTGTGAAAAAAGTAAAACAATCTTTAAAAATAGAAGAAATCATTTGCTTTATGATACTTATTGCTTCCGTTTTGACGGGGCTTGCGGGCTTGTCCTACCAAGGGATGCAGGCAGAACATATACTGGCTCGTTATGTTGTATTGAGTTTTTCCTTTATTGGCGGAGCAAGCATTGGCTGTACAGTTGGTGTCGTGACCGGTCTGATTCTTGGTTTGGCGAATATCGGAAATCTTTATCAAATGAGTTTGCTTGCTTTTTCCGGTTTATTAGGCGGTTTACTGAAGGAAGGGAAAAAAGCGGGCGCAGCAATCGGACTGATCGTTGGATCACTTCTTATTTCTTTGTACGGTGAAGGCTCTGCCGGTCTAATGACAACGCTCTATGAGTCATTAATCGCAGTCGGTCTGTTTTTGCTTACACCTCAATCAATTACTAAAAAAGTGGCGAGATATATTCCGGGAACTGTGGAGCATCTTCAAGAGCAGCAGCAATATGCAAGGAAAATCAGAGATGTCACTGCTCAGAAGGTAGACCAGTTTTCCAATGTATTTCACGCGCTGTCTGAAAGCTTTGCAACCTTTTATCAAGCATCAGACGAACAGACAGATGACAGCGAAGTTGATCTGTTTTTAAGCAAGATCACGGAGCATTCCTGTCAGACGTGCTACAAGAAAAACAGGTGCTGGGTACAGAACTTTGATAAAACATATGACTTAATGAAACAAGTTATGCTTGAAACAGAAGAAAAAGAATATGCATCAAACCGAAGGCTGAAAAAAGAGTTTCATCAGCATTGCTCTAAATCAAAGCAGGTTGAAGAGCTGATTGAGGATGAACTCGCACATCATCATGCCCATTTGACCCTTAAGAAAAAAGTCCAAGACAGCAGACGTCTTGTTGCTGAACAGCTTTTAGGTGTTTCTGAAGTCATGGCAGACTTTTCTCGGGAAATAAAAAGAGAGCGAGAACAGCACTTTCTGCAGGAAGAGCAAATCATAGAGGCCCTTCAGCATTTCGGAATCGAGATTCAGCATGTGGAGATATATAGTCTTGAACAAGGAAATATCGATATCGAAATGACCATTCCGTTCAGCGGACATGGAGAAAGTGAAAAAATCATTGCCCCTATGCTTTCTGATATTCTGGAGGAACAAATTCTTGTGAAAGCTGAACAGCACTCTCCGCATCCGAATGGATACAGTCATGTTGCCTTTGGATCAACCAAATCATACAGGGTGTCTACAGGTGCGGCTCACGCTGCGAAGGGCGGCGGCCTTGTCTCGGGCGACAGCTACAGCATGATGGAGCTAGGAGCAAGAAAATATGCTGCGGCAATCAGTGACGGAATGGGCAATGGCGCAAGGGCGCACTTCGAAAGCAATGAAACGATCAAGCTTCTTGAGAAAATCCTTGAATCGGGCATTGATGAAAAAATAGCAATTAAAACGATCAACAGTATACTGTCCCTTAGGACAACTGATGAGATATATTCCACGCTTGACCTATCTATTATCGATCTTCAAGATGCCAACTGTAAATTTTTGAAGGTCGGATCGACGCCTAGCTTTATCAAACGGGGAGACCAGGTAATGAAAGTTCAAGCGAGCAATCTGCCAATCGGTATTATTAATGAGTTTGATGTGGAGGTTGTGAGTGAGCAGCTGAAAGCGGGTGACCTCTTGATTATGATGAGTGACGGCATTTTTGAGGGGCCTAAGCATGTAGAAAATCATGACTTATGGATGAAACGCAAAATGAAAGGGTTAAAAACAAATGACCCGCAGGAAATTGCTGATTTGCTCATGGAGGAAGTCATCCGCACGAGATCCGGCCAAATTGAAGATGACATGACAGTCGTTGTCGTCCGGCTTGATCATAACACACCGAAGTGGGCATCCATTCCTGTTCCGGCAATCTTTCAAACTAAACAAGAAATTTCATAACGCTTCCGTATAAATCAAATTTCTTCTGGCGAAGATGGGAATATAGGAATCTGAGAATCCTCGTATTCTCCAGGAGGAATGAATGTGAATAACGGACATTTAAATCAAATTTTGCTGATAACAGATGGCTGCTCGAACCATGGGGAAGACCCGCTTGCAATGGCTGCTTTTGCAAAAGAGCAGGGGATTACGGTAAATGTCATAGGTATAATGGAAGAAAACCAAATTGACCCTGAGGCAATGAAGGAAGTCGAAGGAATTGCGCTTGCCGGAGGCGGCGTGCATCAGGTCGTCTATGCATCTCAGCTTTCGCAAACCGTTCAAATGGTAACAAAAAAAGCAATGACGCAAACCTTACAAGGGGTAGTCAATCAAGAGCTGAAACAAATTCTCGGAAAGAATGTGGAAATGGAGGAGCTTTCTCCGGAAAAACGCGGCGAAGTCATGGAAGTGGTAGACGAGCTTGGAGAAACGGTGCATCTTCAGGTTTTGGTTCTTGTTGATACAAGCGCAAGTATGGCGCCTAAGCTCCCTACAGTAAAAGAGGCGCTGATTGATTTGTCTGTCAGCCTCAATTCCCGAATCGGGAATAACGAATTTGCAATGTGTATATTTCCCGGGAAAAAACAAGAGGTCGAGCTTGTGCTGAACTGGACACCGAAGCTGCAATCTCTTTCCACTCTCTTTGCAAAGCTTTCGACAGGCGGCATCACGCCAACAGGTCCGGCGATACGTGAAGCGACAATGCAATTTGAAAAAATCCGCTCAAGAAGGAGCATGCTGGCAGATGATGAACGACGCTTTGACGAGTTTGGCATGTAGCCTCAAGCCGGGTACGACAATCAAAGGCAAGTGGAATGGAAACACTTATACATTGCGTAAACAGCTTGGAAAAGGGGCCAATGGAATTGTGTATTTGGCAGAAGCATCAGATGGACATGTTGCCTTAAAGGTGAGTGATGACAGCCTGTCTATTACTTCTGAAGTGAATGTCTTGAAATCTTTCTCAAAGGCCCAGTCCGTTACGATGGGGCCTTCTTTTTTTGATACGGATGATGCCTATATTCCCAGTGCCAATACGAAAGTTTCATTTTATGCAATGGAATACATAAAAGGCCCGCTGCTTTTGAAGTATGTCAGTGATAAAGGAGCAGAATGGATACCGGTATTGATGATTCAGCTGTTATCCAGCTTATCGGTACTTCACCAGCAAGGATGGATATTCGGCGATCTTAAACCTGATAATCTGATTGTAACCGGTCCGCCCGCAAGAATCCGCTGCATTGATGTAGGCGGCACGACAAAGGAAGGTCGGGCGATAAAAGAGTATACGGAGTTTTACGACAGAGGCTATTGGGGGTATGGAACAAGAAAAGCAGAGCCATCCTATGATTTGTTCGCAGTTGCCATGATTATGATCAACAGTGTGCATAAAAAAGAATTCAAGAAAACAAACCAGCCTAAGGAACAGCTTAGGTCTCTAATCGAAGGAAACCCGCTGCTGCAAAAGTATAAAAAAGTGCTTTTGTCAGCATTGAACGGAGATTATCAATCTGCAGATGAAATGAAGAAGGATATGCTCGACGCGGGGCAAAAGGCAGTACAAAGAAAACAAGCTGCAAAAGCACCACCGCAGCCTGCTACAAGACAAAGACAGCAGAAACCGCGTCAGGGAAAAGTAACGAAGACGCGATACACCCCTAAACAAAAGGCGGCTAAGTCGGGCGGATTATTTGAAACAACGCTTATCGTGATCAGCGTTTTAGCGCTTTATTTCGCCTACATTATCTTTTTCTTAATCTGAATGGCACAAACTGCAAAGCCTATGCTTCTTCTTTGCTTGGAAGGATTGAAAGTGATAGGATATGAATATCTTTAAAATACCTGCTCATTGTGAGGAGGACATTGTGAAAAGTGTCAAAGATTTTTTTAGCAAACATCATCTTGCATTAAAAGGGGCGACAATCATTGTAGGCGTTTCCGGCGGTCCGGACTCAATGGCTCTTCTTCACGCGCTGCATACGTTATGTGGCCGTTCAGCAAATATTATCGCGGCTCACGTTGACCATCGGTTCAGGGGCACGGAATCCGAGGAGGACATGCGTTTTGTCCAAGCTTATTGTAAGGCTGAACAGCTCGCATGCGAAACGGCTCAAATCAATGTAACCGCTTATGCAGAGGAAAAAGGTCTCAATAAGCAGGCTGCAGCACGTGATTGCCGCTATCAGTTTTTTGAGGAAATCATGTTGAAGCATCAAGCGGACTATCTGGCGCTTGCGCATCATGGTGATGACCAAGTTGAAACGATGCTTATGAGACTGGCTAAGGGCACGCTTGGAGCAGGACTTGCAGGAATGCAGCCGGTCAGACGTTTTGGGACAGGGCGGATCATCAGGCCGTTCTTAACCATTACAAAGGAAGAGATCCTTCACTATTGCCGTGAAAACGGCTTGAGCTACCGGACGGATGAAAGCAACGCTAAAGATGATTACACAAGAAACAGGTTCAGAAAAACAGTGCTACCATTTTTGAAACAGGAATCACCGGATGTGCATAAAAGGTTTCAGAAAGTGAGTGAGGCACTGACGGAAGATGAGCAATTCTTACAGTCATTAACGAAAGACGAAATGAATAAAGTAATCACAAGCCAGTCTAATACATCAGTTGAAATCAATTCCTCTCAATTGCTTGCCCTCCCGATGCCTTTACAAAGAAGAGGAGTTCAACTAATATTAAACTATCTTTATGAAAACGTTCCATCATCCTTTTCAGCTCATCATATTCAGCAGTTTCTTGATTGGGCGGAAAAGGGCAGTCCTTCAGGAGTATTGGACTTTCCGAAAGGGCTGAAGGTGGTCAAATCATATCAGACATGTTTGTTTACATTTGAACAATGGCAGTGCAAAAATGTTCCCTTTGAATACCAAATAAGCGGAGCTGCTGATGAAACGGCAGTGCTCCCCAATGGATTTCTGATAGAGGCAAAGCATTATGCGGATTTGCCTGAAGAACATGGGAATGCTGTTTTTATTACAAGTGAAAAAAAGGTGCGATTTCCCTTAACGATCCGGACAAGAAAAGCTGGAGACCGGATCAAACTAAAAGGGATGAATGGCTCAAAAAAGGTAAAGGATATATTTATTGATAAGAAATTGCCTCTCCGAGAAAGAGACAACTGGCCGATTGTAACGGACGCAAGCGGTGAAATTATCTGGATACCGGGCTTGAAAAAATCAATTTTTGAAGATCTTGTGATTCCAAACAGCGACCGCATTGTATTACAATATAGACAGCATGAAAAGTGTAGGGGGCAAGCAAAATCATGATGAAACATGATATCGAGAAAGTACTGATCTCAGAGGAAGAGATACAAGAGAAAGTAAAAGAGTTAGGCACAGAATTAACGAGCGAGTATCAAGATACATTTCCGTTGGCAATCGGTGTGTTAAAAGGAGCACTTCCTTTTATGGCGGATCTTATCAAGCATATTGATACATATTTGGAAATGGATTTCATGGATGTATCAAGCTACGGAAATTCTACGGTTTCTTCTGGAGAAGTAAAAATCATTAAAGATTTGGATACATCTGTAGAGGGCCGGGACATCTTAATTATTGAAGATATCATCGACAGTGGGTTAACCTTAAGTTATCTAGTAGAGCTCTTCCGATACCGTAAAGCAAAATCAATTAAGATTGTTACCCTTTTGGATAAACCGAGCGGAAGAAAAGCAGACATCAAAGCAGACTTTGTAGGCTTTGAAGTTCCTGACGCGTTTGTAGTGGGTTACGGACTTGATTATGCTGAGCGCTATCGCAATCTGCCTTATATCGGAGTGTTAAAACCGGCAGTTTATGAAAGCTGATCGGCAGCCTGCTTCCGAGATGGTTATTGTTTGTATTGGAATGATTTTCTATGGTACTATTGAACATAGTTGTGCTTACTGTGGGAGGAGGTAAGGAATGAATCGGGTCTTCCGTAATACCATTTTTTATTTACTTATTTTATTAGTAGTAATCGGGGTTGTGAGCTACTTCCAGACCTCAAATCCGAAAACAGAAAATATGTCGTACAGTACGTTTATCAAAAACCTGGATGACGGGAAAGTTGATAGCGTATCGGTTCAGCCTGTCAGAGGTGTTTATGAGGTAAAAGGACAGCTGAAAAATTACGACAAAGATCAATACTTTTTGACTCATGTTCCTGAAGGAAAGGGAGCAGACCAGATATTTAATGCTTTGAAAAAGACAGACGTAAAGGTTGAGCCCGCTCAAGAAACAAGCGGATGGGTGACGTTCCTGACGACCATCATTCCGTTTGTCATTATCTTTATTCTGTTTTTCTTCCTGCTCAATCAGGCTCAAGGCGGCGGCAGCCGTGTCATGAACTTTGGTAAGAGCAAGGCGAAGCTGTATACAGAGGAAAAGAAACGTGTCAAATTTAAAGACGTTGCAGGGGCTGACGAAGAAAAACAAGAACTCGTTGAAGTTGTTGAGTTTCTTAAAGATCCCCGCAAGTTTGCCGAGCTTGGCGCAAGAATACCTAAAGGCGTGCTTTTAGTCGGACCTCCAGGTACCGGTAAAACATTGCTGGCAAAAGCTTGTGCAGGTGAAGCTGGCGTTCCTTTCTTCAGCATCAGCGGATCTGATTTCGTTGAGATGTTTGTAGGTGTCGGTGCTTCCCGTGTACGTGACTTGTTTGAAAATGCGAAAAAGAATGCGCCTTGTTTGATCTTCATTGACGAAATTGACGCAGTCGGACGCCAGCGTGGAGCGGGTCTCGGCGGCGGACACGATGAACGTGAACAGACGCTTAACCAATTGCTTGTTGAAATGGACGGATTCAGCGCAAATGAAGGAATCATCATCATTGCTGCGACGAACCGTGCGGACATCTTGGACCCAGCCTTACTTCGTCCGGGACGTTTTGACCGTCAAATCACAGTGGACCGCCCAGATGTCATTGGCCGTGAAGCTGTATTGAAAGTCCATGCGAGAAACAAACCGCTGGATGAAACGGTTAACCTGAAATCAATTGCCATGAGAACACCAGGCTTCTCAGGCGCGGACTTAGAAAATCTATTGAATGAAGCTGCTCTTGTGGCGGCTCGTCAAAACAAGAAAAAAATCGATGCGCGTGATATTGACGAAGCGACGGACCGTGTCATTGCCGGACCTGCTAAGAAGAGCCGCGTCATCTCCAAGAAAGAACGCAATATCGTGGCTTATCACGAAGGCGGACACACCGTTATCGGACTCGTTTTAGATGAGGCTGATATGGTTCATAAAGTAACGATTGTTCCTCGGGGCCAGGCTGGCGGTTATGCAGTTATGCTTCCAAGAGAAGACCGTTACTTCCAAACAAAGCCGGAGCTGCTTGATAAAATTGTCGGCCTCTTGGGCGGACGTGTCGCTGAAGAAATTATCTTCGGTGAAGTCAGCACAGGAGCGCACAATGACTTCCAGCGTGCGACGAATATTGCAAGACGAATGGTTACAGAATTCGGTATGTCAGAAAAACTGGGACCGTTGCAATTTGGACAGTCTCAGGGCGGTCAGGTATTCTTAGGCCGTGATTTCAACAACGAACAAAACTACAGTGATCAAATCGCTTACGAAATTGATCAGGAAATTCAGCGCATCATCAAAGAATGTTATGAGCGTGCGAAACAAATCCTGACTGAAAATCGTGACAAGCTTGAATTGATTGCTCAAACGCTTCTGAAAGTTGAAACACTTGACGCTGAACAAATCAAACACCTTGTTGATCACGGAACATTGCCTGAACGCAATTTCTCTGATGATGAAAAGAACGATGATGTGAAAGTAAACATTCTGACAAAAACGGAAGAAAAGAAAGACGATACAAAAGAGTAATTCGCTTTCTATCTAAAAAACTGCCGGCTGACGCTGGCAGTTTTTTTGTGTAAATCATGCCTCGGCAGCCGCTTTTGCGATCGTCCAATTCTGGTATCGATTTGTTTACAAATGAGCCGCTGATCGTGTATGGTATTGTAGAATGTTTGTAAAAGTAATATAGAGAAACTATTCAAAAGTGGTGATAGAGGTTGTTACTGGTTATTGATGTGGGGAACACCAATACTGTACTTGGTGTATATCATGAGGGAAAATTAGAATATCACTGGCGTATAGAAACAAGCAGGCATAAAACAGAAGATGAGTTTGGGATGATTTTGCGCTCTTTGTTCGAGCACTCCGGGCTCATGTTTGAACAGATAGATGGCATTATTATTTCATCAGTAGTGCCGCCAATTATGTTTGCATTAGAAAGAATGTGCACAAAATACTTTCATATCGAACCGCAAATTGTCGGTCCGGGTATGAAAACCGGTTTAAATATAAAATATGACAATCCGAAAGAAGTGGGAGCAGACAGAATCGTAAATGCTGTCGCTGCGATACACTTATACGGCAATCCGTTAATTGTTGTCGATTTCGGAACTGCCACAACATACTGCTATATTGATGAAAACAAACAATACATGGGCGGAGCGATTGCTCCTGGGATTACGATTTCGACAGAGGCGCTTTACTCGCGTGCGGCAAAGCTTCCGCGTATTGAAATCACCCGACCTGACAATATTATCGGAAAAAACACTGTAAGCGCGATGCAATCTGGAATTTTATTTGGCTATGTCGGTCAA
Source organism: Bacillus sp. SN1 (assembly GCF_002796895.1). NCBI lineage: Bacteria > Bacillati > Bacillota > Bacilli > Caryophanales > Bacillaceae > Bacillus > Bacillus sp. SN1. The sequence goes on along the minus strand of NZ_PHIE01000009.1, from coordinate 10,921 downwards.
GTGGAAGGAATCGTCAAGCGAATGAAATGGCAGGCAAAACAGGAACCAAAGGTCATTGCGACAGGAGGCCTTGCGCCGCTCATTGCAAACGAATCAGATTGTATAGATATCGTTGATCCATTCTTAACCCTAAAAGGGCTGGAATTGATTTATGAACGAAACCGCGTAGGAAGTGTATAGGAGGTTTTGTAATGGATTATTTAGTAAAAGCACTTGCGTATGACGGAAAAGTTCGCGCTTATGCAGCGAGAACAACTGATATGGTAAGTGAGGGACAAAGACGCCATGGTACGTGGCCGACAGCATCCGCTGCACTGGGCCGCACAATGACAGCTTCGCTTATGCTCGGCGCTATGCTGAAGGGCGATGATAAGCTGACAGTGAAAATCGAAGGCGGAGGTCCGATCGGAGCAATTGTGGCTGATGCCAATGCAAAAGGGGAAGTCAGAGCATACGTCTCTAACCCGCAAGTTCATTTTGATTTAAATGAACAAGGCAAGCTTGATGTTAGACGTGCGGTTGGTACAAGCGGAACGTTAAGTGTCGTAAAAGATTTAGGGTTGCGCGAGTTCTTCACAGGACAAGTAGAAATTGTTTCAGGAGAATTGGGCGATGATTTCACCTACTATCTTGTGTCTTCTGAGCAGGTTCCTTCATCGGTGGGCGTAGGTGTGCTCGTGAATCCTGACAATACCATTCTTGCGGCAGGAGGCTTTATTATTCAGCTTATGCCGGGAACAGATGATGAAACGATTACAAAAATTGAACAGCGTCTATCTCAAGTAGAGCCGATTTCTAAGCTCATCCAAAAAGGGCTTACACCAGAAGAAATTCTAGAAGAAGTTCTAGGCGAGAAGCCTGAGATTTTGGAAACGATGCATGTTAGGTTCCATTGTCCTTGTTCAAAAGAACGTTTCGAAACAGCCATTTTAGGACTAGGCAAAAAAGAAATTCAAGATATGATAGAAGAAGATGGACAAGCCGAAGCAGTATGCCATTTTTGTAATGAAAAGTACTTATTTACAAAAGAAGAGCTGGAAGGGCTTCGTGACCAAACTACCCGCTAAGCTCTTTAGCGGGTTTTTTTAATTTGAGAAAAGGGGCTGAAAGCAGGTTTGAAATCAAGAACAATCTGGACCGTTATTTTAGGGGTGCTGTTGGTTTGCTGTATTGCTGTTGCATATACGCTGACGAAATCCCAGGCAGACGCATCGCCGTCCGGTGAGTCTATTGCGACGATCGGAGGCAAAAGCGTGACAAGAGAAGAATGGCTGAAGGAAATGGAAGATCAATATGGAAAGTCGACACTTGAAGATATGATCAATGTCCGAGTCGTTGAGCAGCTCGCCAAAAAGAACGATCTCAAAGTGTCTAAAAGCGAAATTGATCGTGAGTTTTTGCTGATTAAAGCGGTCAACAATTCTTTTTACGAAGACGAACATACAACTGAGAAGGAGTGGAAAGACCAAATTCGTTATAATATCCTCCTTGAAGAGTTGTTAACAAGGGATATTGATATCTCAAACAGTGAAACGAAATCATTCTATAATAAAAATAAAGAACTGTATCAGTTTGATGATTCGTATCGAATTCGGCACATTGTTGTAAAAGATGAAGAAGAAGCGAGAGAAGTCTTGAAAGAACTTGAAGGCGGCTCAAGCTTTGAAGCTGTCGCAGCGGAAAGGTCTACAGACAGATATACATCGCCATATGGCGGAGATTTAGGTTTTGTCACAGAAGCATCAGACAACATTCCGTCAGCATACATTGAAGAAGCAAAAACACTCAATGAGGATGAATGGTCTGAAGAACCGATAAAGGTCAGTAACGGATATGCCGTGATTCAGCTGAAAGAAAAACTAAAGGCAAGGACATTCTCATATGCTGAAGTAAAGGATCAGATCAGACGGCAAATCGCAATGGATCAGTTAGGCGATAAAGCTACAGTCAAAACGCTTTGGAAAGAAGCTGATGTATCTTGGTTTTATGGGGAAAAAAGTACTAAGTGATTGACAAAAAATTTTGAAATTGATAGATTATATACATAATACCAATACAAATAGTCGGAAATTGAGGTGTCGAGAATGGTACGTGTAGCAAACTCCATTACTGAATTAATTGGGAATACGCCAATCGTTAAATTAAATCGCCTTGCAGATGAAAACAGTGCGGATGTATATCTAAAGCTTGAATACATGAACCCTGGAAGCAGTGTAAAAGACCGTATCGGTTTAGCCATGATTGAAGCCGCTGAAAAAGAAGGGAAATTAAAAGCCGGTGATACAATCATTGAACCGACAAGCGGAAATACTGGAATCGGGCTTGCGATGGTTGCTGCTGCTAAAGGATTAAAAGCCATTTTGGTTATGCCTGATACAATGAGCATGGAGCGCCGCAACCTTCTTCGCGCATACGGTGCTGAGCTTGTGCTGACTCCTGGTGCGGAAGGCATGAAAGGCGCCATTAAGAAAGCGGAAGAGCTTGCTGAAAAGCACGGATACTTTGTGCCTCAGCAGTTTAACAACCCTTCTAACCCAGAAATTCACCGCCAAACAACGGGTAAAGAAATCGTTGAGCAATTCGGTGATGACCAGGTTGATGCATTTGTAGCCGGGATCGGAACAGGCGGAACGATTACAGGAGCGGGCGAAGTTCTGAAGGAAGCATACCCTTCTATCAAAATATACGCTGTTGAACCGTCAGACTCTCCAGTGCTTGCAGGAGGAAAACCAGGCCCCCACAAAATTCAGGGAATTGGAGCTGGATTTGTGCCGGACATCTTAAACACTGAAGTATACGATGAAATCTTCCCTGTGAAGAATGAAGAAGCATTTGAATATGCGCGCAGAGCTGCACGTGAAGAAGGAATTCTCGGAGGCATCTCATCAGGTGCGGCAATTTATGCTGCTCTTCAAGTAGCGAAAAAACTCGGAAAAGGCAAAAAAGTTTTGGCCATCATTCCAAGTAACGGCGAACGTTATCTGAGTACGCCGCTGTATCAATTCGATTAAAAAGCCAAACTCCCGGTCCGCCGGGAGTTTTTTTATATTCGTGCATCAAATATGCCGTGTCTGCGACGAATGTTATTCTTGGAAGAGAAATTCACTTTTTTCACTAACAAGATTGCTTTACAATAAAAAACAAGCAAAAAAGAAAATAGAGGAATGATATAAATGGCACAACGCAGACCGGCAGGCAAAAAAGTACCTTTTCAAAAAGATTCATTCTTACAACAATTTGAGAAACTTGCGCAATCCAAAAAACAGCATGTACTACTTGAAAGTGCAAGAGGCGGCAGATACACTATAGCCGGTCTTGATCCAATTGCGACTGTAAAAGGAAAAGACGGAATCACCACTATTAAGCATGGTGATGAGATGCTGTTTCAAGAAGGTGATCCATTACGTGCCTTCCACAGCTGGTTTAAAACGCTGGAAACAGAAACAGATCATGAGCTTCCGGATTTTCAAGGCGGGGCAATCGGTTTTCTCAGCTATGATTACGCACGTTACATTGAAAACTTTAAAATGCTCTCATTAGATGATCTGGAAACACCGGATATTTATTTTCTTGTTTTTGATGATATAGCAGTTTATGACCATCAAGAAGAGACTCTGTGGCTGATTACTCATGTTAATGGTTCTGATCAGGAATCTGCTGAGGTGAAGCTATCTGAGCTGGAGCGGATGTGGCTGACTGAGCTTCCTGCTGTCCCTTCGCGAGAGATGAAGCGTGAAACGGACGGTTCTTTCGCGGCACCATTTACCGAGGACGGATTCTCACAAGCTGTAGAGAAAATCAAACAATACATTGCCAGCGGCGATGTGTTTCAAGTCAATCTATCATTAAGACAGTCACAGTCACTGTCTGCCCATCCATATCAAATATACAAAACACTGAGAGAAGTAAATCCTTCTCCGTATATGGCCTATTTAGAAACACCTGATTTCCAAATCATTTGCGGATCACCTGAACTTCTTGTCAGCAAAAAAGGCAAACGATTAGAGACGAGACCGATTGCAGGCACCCGTTCCAGAGGGAAAACTGATGAAGAAGACGAGGCGCTCGCAAACGAATTGATCCACAATGAAAAAGAACGCGCTGAACATGTCATGCTGGTTGACCTTGAGCGTAATGATCTGGGAAGAGTATCACGTTACGGGTCTGTACGCGTGAACGAATTCATGGCAATTGAAAAATACTCGCATGTGATGCACATTGTGTCTAACGTCCAAGGTGAATTGCAGGATGGGTATGATGCTGTAGATATTATTCATGCTGTATTTCCCGGAGGAACCATTACAGGTGCTCCCAAAGTAAGAACGATGGAAATTATAGAAGAACTTGAGCCGACACGCCGCGGGCTTTATACTGGATCTATAGGATGGTTTGGATATAATCACGATCTGCAGTTTAATATCGTAATTCGAACCATTTATGCAACCGGGGGGCAGGCATTTATGCAGTCCGGCGCAGGAGTTGTGATTGATTCTGTTCCAAAGCACGAATACAAAGAATCATTCAAAAAAGCTTTTGCGATGCAAAAGGCGTTAGAGCTGAGCAAAGAAGAGACAAAAATTAGATGAGGTGAGCGGAGAAATGATTTTAATGATTGATAACTACGATTCATTCACGTACAACTTGGTACAGTATTTGGGCGAGCTTGGGGAAGAACTGATTGTGAAACGCAATGACGACATCACGATCGAAGAAATCGAACAGCTTTCTCCGGATTTTCTGATGATATCACCTGGACCATGCAGTCCTGATGAGGCAGGGATCAGCCTTGAAGCAATTAAACATTTCGCAGGCAAAATTCCCATTTTTGGTGTATGCCTCGGACATCAGTCTATCGCACAAGTGTTTGGCGGTGACGTCGTTAGGGCAGAGCGGCTTATGCACGGGAAAACCTCTGATATCGAGCATGACGGCAAGACGATCTTCGAAGGACTTAAAAATCCCCTTGTCGCGACTCGTTACCACTCGCTGATCGTAAAACCTGAGACACTGCCAAGCTGTTTTACAGTAACAGCACAAACGAAAGAAGGAGAAATCATGGCCATTCGCCACAATGACCTCCCGATAGAGGGCGTGCAATTTCACCCAGAGTCTATTATGACCTCCTTTGGGAAAGAAATGCTCAGAAATTTCATTGAGACATACCGCAAGGAAGCTATTGCGTAATGATATATGTTAACGGCCGGTATATAGAGGAGAAAGATGCAGTTCTTTCTCCTTTTGACCATGGATTTTTATATGGGATCGGTGTTTTTGAAACCTTCAGGCTCTACGAAGGCTCCCCATTTTTGCTTGATTGGCATATAGAAAGGCTTGAACGTGCGCTTAAGGATCTGCAAATCGAATATACTGTTTCAAAGGATGAGATCCTCGAGATGCTGGACAAGCTGCTTTGGCTGAATGATATAAAGGATGGCAATGCCCGCGTCAGGCTGGACATATCAGCAGGAATCAGCGATAAAGGCTTTGTCGCCCAGACATACGATAAGCCGACTGTTTTATGCTTTGTGAACCAGCTGAAACCAGAAAGTCTTCCTTTGCAAAAAGAAGGAAAGGTATTATCGATATCGAGAAACACACCAGAGGGGCCGTTCCGATTAAAATCTCATCATTATTTAAATAATATGTATGCGAAACGGGAAATCGGAAATGATCCGGGTGTCGAAGGGATTTTTTTAACTGAGGATGGAGCTGTTGCGGAGGGCATCGTATCAAATGTTTTCTGGAGAAAAGGCAGCTGCATCTATACTCCATCGCTCGACACCGGCATTCTGGACGGTGTCACGAGACGTTTTGTCATGGAAAATGCAAAGAAAATAGGACTGGAGCTCAAAACGGGCCGATACGAGCTCGAAGCTCTTTTGACAGCTGACGAAGCGTGGATGACGAACTCGGTTCTTGAGATCATCCCGTTTACTAAAATAGAAGCAGTAAACTATGCAGGCCAAAGCGGAGAAGCAGCCTCTGCTCTTCAAACGCTATACAAAAAAGAAATAAAGAACATGATTCATGAAAAGGGAGGAAGAGAATGGCGCAGCACACGATAGACCAAACACAAGTAATCCACACCAAGCCCAGCGCTTTATCATATAAAGAGAAGACATTGGTGATGGGGATTTTAAACGTAACGCCTGACTCTTTCTCAGACGGCGGAAAATATGACAGCTTGGACAAGGCGCTGCTGCACGCGAAAGAGATGATCGATGACGGCGCCCATATCATTGATATCGGAGGAGAATCGACAAGGCCTGGTGCTGAGTATGTGTCAGAGGATGAGGAGATGTCCAGAGTGATTCCGGTAATTGAGCGGATCACAAAAGAATTAGGCGTCCCGATTTCTGTAGATACGTACAAGGCTTCTGTAGCAGATGAAGCTGTGAAAGCCGGCGCATCCATTATCAATGATATTTGGGGAGCGAAACATGATCCTAAGATGGCTTCCGTTGCAGCAGAACACAATGTTCCAATTGTTCTCATGCATAACCGTCCAGAGAGAAATTACAATGACTTATTGCCGGATATGCTGTCGGACTTAATGGAGAGTGTAAAAATCGCTGTTGAGGCCGGAGTAGAGGAGAAGAACATTATCCTTGACCCCGGTATCGGGTTCGCGAAAACCTATCACGATAATTTGGCAGTGATGAACAAACTTGAGATTTTCAGGGGACTGGGATATCCGGTTCTTCTGGCAACCTCCCGAAAAAGATTCATCGGACGTGTTCTGGATCTTCCGCCTGAAGAGCGTGCTGAGGGCACAGGTGCGACCGTGTGTCTCGGCATTCAAAAAGGCTGTGACATTGTCAGGGTCCATGACGTAAAACAAATTGCGAGAATGGCGAAAATGATGGACGCGATGCTGAATAAGGGAGGGGTGCACCATGGATAAAGTCTATGTAGAAGGCATGGAGTTTTACGGATACCACGGTGTGTTCAAAGAAGAAAATAAGCTTGGACAGCGGTTTAAAGTTGATTTAACCGCTGAGTTGGATTTAAGTAAAGCCGGACAAACAGACGACCTTGAGCAAACGATTAACTATGCTGAGCTCTATCACGTATGTAAAGATATCGTAGAAGGGGAGCCTGTGAAATTGGTGGAAACGCTGGCGGAACGTATTGCTGACACTGTGCTTAAGAAATTTCAGCCGGTGCAGCAATGTACTGTGAAAGTGATTAAGCCTGATCCGCCAATTCCCGGACACTATAAATCAGTAGCAATTGAAATTACGAGAAAAAAATCATGAACAATATAGCTTATATTGCACTAGGATCTAACATTGGAGATAAAGAAGCGTATTTAAGACAAGCGGTGGCCTTGCTGCACCAGCATGATGCTGTGACAGTCACTAAAGTGTCGTCTATTTACGAAACTGACCCGGTCGGATACGAAGACCAAGATGAATTCTTAAATATGGCTGTTGAAATCAAGACATCGCTGAATCCTTTTGAACTCCTTGAACTGACGCAGTATATAGAAAATGACTTAGGCAGAACAAGGGAAGTAAGATGGGGACCGCGGACGGCAGACCTTGACATTTTGCTGTTTAATCGTGAAAATATTGAAACAGAGCAACTAATTGTTCCGCATCCGAGAATGTATGAGCGTTTGTTTGTCCTTGCACCGCTTGCGGAGATTTGCCCGCAGGTTGAAAAAGAGGGAACAAGCGCGGAAACAGACCAAGAAGGTGTAAGAGTATGGAAGCAGAAATCTGGGGTAGACGAATTCGTGCATTCAGAAAGCTGAAAGGTTATACTCAAGAAGGATTTGCAAAAGCATTAGGTATATCAGTTTCTATTCTCGGTGAAATCGAACGCGGAAACCGATTGCCGTCAGCTGCCATTATTCAAGGTGTAGCAGATGTTTTAAATATAAGCGCGGACGAATTAGCGCCGCCAGAAAAATATAACAAATGAAAGGAGGAAAAAATGTTTAAAATCGGTGATATTCAATTGAAAAACCGGGTTGTGCTTGCCCCAATGGCTGGTGTCTGCAACTCAGCATTCAGATTGACTGTCAAGGAATTCGGAGCTGGATTGGTATGTGCTGAAATGGTCAGTGATAAAGCGATCCTTTACAACAATGCAAAAACCATGGGTATGCTTTACATTGATGAACGTGAAAAACCGCTCAGCCTTCAAATTTTCGGTGGAAAAAAGGAAACCCTTGTGGAAGCGGCGAAGTTTGTAGATCAAAACACAACTGCTGACATTATTGATATTAACATGGGATGTCCTGTACCAAAGATTACAAAATGTGACGCGGGAGCGAAATGGCTTCTCGATCCAGATAAGATCTATGAAATGGTTTCTGCAGTAGTGGATGCCGTTGATAAACCAGTTACAGTGAAAATGAGAATGGGCTGGGACGAAGACCACATTTTTGCAGTGAAAAACGCACAAGCTGTAGAACGTGCGGGCGGAAAAGCAGTTGCACTTCACGGCCGCACAAGAGTGCAGATGTACGAAGGAACGGCAAACTGGGACATCATCAAGGAAGTAAAACAATCAGTATCGATTCCGGTTATCGGAAACGGCGATGTCAAGACGCCGCAGGATGCTAAGCGCATGCTTGAGGAAACAGGAGTAGACGGTGTTATGATCGGCCGCGCTGCACTGGGCAACCCGTGGATGATTTACCGTACGGTTCAATACCTCGAAACAGGTGAATTAAAAGAAGAGCCGCAAGTACGCGAAAAAATGGCGGTATGCAAACTGCATCTTGACCGCCTGATTAACTTAAAAGGTGAAAACGTAGCGGTAAGAGAAATGAGGAAACACGCTGCGTGGTATTTGAAAGGCGTAAAAGGCAACGCAAAGGTTCGTAATGAAATCAACCATTGCGAGACAAGAGAAGAGCTTGTACAGCTTTTAGATGCATTTACTGTTGAAGTTGAGGCAAAAGAGCTTCAAGACGCAAAAGTAGGATAATACTAACCTCTATTTGCTGCTCACTGCCAGTTTTGCGCTGGCAGTTTTTCTGCTTTTTTATGAAATAATATCTGTAATGGAGTGATAACAATGAGTCAAGAAGAGCATAACCATGAAGAATTGAACGACCAGCTGCAAGTCAGACGCGATAAAATGAATCAGCTGAGAGATAACGGCATTGATCCGTTCGGCGCACGTTTTGAAAGAACTCATCAGTCTCAGGAAGTTATTTCGGCATATCAAGATCTAACCAAAGAAGAATTAGAAGAAAAAGCGATCGAAGTTACAATCGCAGGCCGCATGATGACAAAACGCGGCAAAGGAAAAGCCGGCTTTGCGCATCTTCAGGACTTAGAAGGCCAAATTCAAATCTACGTAAGAAAAGACAGTGTCGGCGACGACCAATACGAAATCTTCAAGTCTTCTGACCTCGGTGATCTTATCGGTGTAACCGGAAAAGTCTTCAAAACAAATGTAGGCGAATTGTCTGTTAAAGCCACTTCTTTTGAATTGCTGACAAAAGCGCTACGTCCGCTTCCTGACAAATACCATGGTTTAAAAGACGTTGAGCAGCGCTACCGTCAGCGCTACCTGGATCTTATCGTAAATCCAGACAGCAAACATACGTTCATCACACGAAGCAAGATCATTCAAGCTATGAGAAGATACCTTGATGATCATGGATACTTAGAGGTGGAAACACCAACAATGCACAGCATTCCAGGGGGAGCTTCTGCGCGCCCGTTTATCACTCACCATAATGCGTTAGATATTCCACTTTATATGCGTATTGCAATCGAATTGCACCTAAAGCGCCTAATCGTCGGCGGTTTAGAAAAAGTATATGAAATCGGCCGTGTTTTCCGTAATGAAGGTGTCTCTACACGCCATAACCCTGAATTCACGATGATTGAGTTGTATGAAGCGTATGCAGACTATAAAGATATCATGAGCTTAACTGAAAACCTTGTCGCTCATATCGCCCAAGAAGTGCTTGGAACGACTACGATCCAATACGGGGATGAACAAATCGATCTTAAACCTGAGTGGAAAAGAATCCATATGGTTGACGCAGTCAAGGAAGCGACTGGTGTTGATTTCTGGGAAGAGGTTACTGTTGAGCAGGCGCGTGAATATGCAAAAGAACATGGTGTAGAGATTAAAGACTCAATGACAGTAGGCCATATCATCAACGAGTTCTTCGAACAAAAAATTGAAGAAACGCTTATTCAGCCAACGTTTATCTACGGACATCCTGTAGAAATTTCTCCTCTAGCTAAGAAAAACCCAGAGGATCCGCGCTTCACAGACCGTTTTGAACTATTTATCGTTGGCCGTGAACATGCAAACGCGTTTACAGAGCTGAATGACCCTATTGATCAAAGAGAACGCTTTGAAGATCAATTAAAAGAGCGTGAAGCGGGTAACGATGAAGCTCATCTAATGGATGAAGATTTTGTTGAAGCTCTGGAATACGGTATGCCGCCAACAGGAGGCTTAGGCATCGGTATTGACCGTCTGGTTATGCTGTTGACGAATGCTCCTTCTATTCGCGACGTGCTATTATTCCCGCAAATGAGACAACGTTAATAAAGAAGAGCGGCATCCTTTCACTATGAGGGATGCCGCTCTTTTTAAATTCCTAAGTATTTCTTCAAAAAAACTATTGCACTATTATTTACAAGGTGGTATATTATTATTCGTTGCCGCTAAACAAGGCGATAACGAAAAAAAGAACTTCAAAAAAGTTATTGACTTCACTGAGTCAACGAGTTATAATAATAAAGTCGCTTGAACGAAGTGAACAAAAATGATCTTTGAAAACTAAACAAGACAAAACGTACCTGTTAATTCATTTTTAATAAATCGCACAGCAATGTGCGTAGTCAGTCAAACTACTTTATCGGAGAGTTTGATCCTGGCTCAGGACGAACGCTGGCGGCGTGCCTAATACATGCAAGTCGAGCGGACAGATGGG
>NZ_PHIE01000019.1:0-266 GCF_002796895.1 Bacillus sp. SN1 | reverse complement strand
CTCCTAGTGCCAAGGCATCCACCGTGCGCCCTTTCTAACTTAACCGTTAAAAAGAATCACTATGTGATATCTTGTCTTACTAATTGAATGTGATGTCTACTGTTATCTAGTTTTCAAAGAACACGTTTCGAAGGAATGATCCTTCAAAACTAAACAAGACAGGGAACGTTCTGTTTATAAGACCCAAGGTCTTATATTCCGTAAATATCCTTAGAAAGGAGGTGATCCAGCCGCACCTTCCGATACGGCTACCTTGTTACGACTTC
>NZ_PHIE01000018.1:0-271 GCF_002796895.1 Bacillus sp. SN1 | reverse complement strand
TTTGGTGGCGATAGCGAAGAGGTCACACCCGTTCCCATACCGAACACGGAAGTTAAGCTCTTCAGCGCCGATGGTAGTCGGGGGGTTCCCCCTGTGAGAGTAGGACGCCGCCAAGCAATTGCACGCTTGTGCAATTAAAAAAAGAAAAAAGTTGTTGACTTTGAAGAAGCAGCATTGTATACTAATAAAGTTGCTTTAACAAAGCGAACAAACGAAATGATCTTTGAAAACTAAACAAGACAAAACGTACCTGTTAATTCATTTTTAATAA
>NZ_PHIE01000008.1:0-59989 GCF_002796895.1 Bacillus sp. SN1 | reverse complement strand
TGTCACACCTGTTATCTAGTTTTGAGAGAACACTCTCAATTTGTTTGGTGGCGATAGCGAAGAGGTCACACCCGTTCCCATACCGAACACGGAAGTTAAGCTCTTCAGCGCCGATGGTAGTCGGGGGTTTCCCCCTGTGAGAGTAGGACGCCGCCAAGCAATTGAAAAAAGGGCAGCTCATATGAGCTGCCCTTTTTGTATTCTGGTTTATTGGTATCATAAAATTTCATTTAATTGTATAATATAATAACTTTACACTGAATTTTAAATCGGCAATCAGGTTTTATGGACTGGGAAAATGGAAATAATAAAGGATAGAGCGAGAAAGTTGAAAATTCTCGAGAAACGCCTTATAGTAAGATTAAAGTCAAATATAGTCAAAGTCAGTAAAGGAGGGGGTTGAGTGGGACATAATATTTCTGACATCATTGAACAATATTTAAAACGAGTGTTAGATCAAAATGGCAAGGAAATTTTAGAGATTAAACGAAGTGAAATTGCAGATAAATTTCAATGCGTTCCTTCCCAAATAAATTATGTCATCAACACCAGATTTACAAGCGAAAGAGGATATATTGTTGAGAGCAAACGCGGGGGCGGCGGTTACATCAGAATCATTAAAATTAAAATGAACAATGAAGTTGTCCTGATCAATAATATTATTTCTCAAATTGGTATCCATTTGTCTCAAGCAGCCTCTGATGACATTATTTTAAGGCTATTAGAAGACAAGGTGATTTCAGAAAGAGAAGCAAAAATGATGGTCAGCGTGATGGACCGTTCGGTTTTACACATTGACTTGCCTGAGCGTGATGAATTAAGAGCGAGAATGATGAAGGCTATGCTGACTTCTTTAAAATTAAAATAAGCGGGTGAAAAGATTGATTTGTCAAGAGTGCCACGAGAGACCAGCCACTTTTCACTTTACAAAGGTTGTTAACGGAGAAAAAATAGAAGTTCATATTTGTGAACAATGTGCCAAAGAAAATAGTGATTCATATGGTATAAGTGCAAATCATGGTTTCTCTATTCATAATTTACTTTCGGGTTTGCTGAATATGGATTCTTCATTACAAAATGCAGGAACTCAAATGTTCAGTCACTCGGAGCAAATATCTGCTTGTCCGAAATGCGGAATGACCTTTCAGCAATTTAGAAAAGTCGGCCGTTTTGGATGTTCTGAATGTTATAAAACATTTCATAGCAACATTACACCCATCTTACGTAAAGTGCACAGCGGAAACACTGTGCATGCTGGGAAAATACCGAAACGTATAGGCGGCAATCTTCATGTCAGACGGCAGATTGACATGCTGAAAAAAGAATTAGAATCCTTAATCCATCAAGAAGAATTTGAAAACGCAGCTCATGTGAGAGATCAAATTCGTTCATTAGAACAATCACTCAAAAGTACAGATAGTGAGGAGGAACAGGAGTAATGTCGCTAAAGCATTTTATTCAGGACGCACTAAGCAGTTGGATGAAGCAGAAAGGACCTGAAAGTGACATTGTACTCAGCAGCCGCATACGTTTAGCAAGGAACTTTGAACATATACGGTTCCCTACGCGGTATTCCAATGAAGAAGCCTCATCCATCATACAGCAATTTGAAGATCAGTTTTCAGACCAAGATATTCCCGGAATCGGCAAATTCGTTTTGATCAGAATGAATGAGGCACAGCCTCTAGAAAAGCGTGTACTTGTTGAAAAACATCTAATCAGTCCGAATCTGACAGAGTCTCCTTTTGGCGGCTGTTTGCTTTCTGAAAATGAGGAAGTAAGCGTCATGTTAAATGAAGAGGATCATATTAGAATTCAGTGTCTTTTCCCTGGATTTCAGCTGTTAGAAGCAATGAAAGCCGCAAACCAAGTCGATGACTGGATTGAAGAAAAAGTTGATTATGCTTTCCATGAACAAAGAGGATACTTAACCAGCTGTCCTACAAATGTAGGTACGGGTCTAAGGGCTTCAGTCATGATGCATCTGCCGGCACTGGTTTTAACTAGGCAAATAAATCGAATTATACCGGCAATTAATCAATTAGGCTTAGTTGTTAGAGGAATTTATGGGGAAGGCAGCGAAGCAGTAGGGAATATCTTTCAAATTTCAAATCAGATCACGCTTGGTAAGTCAGAGCAGGATATTGTTGATGACCTTAACAGTGTTGCTGCCCAGCTGATTGAACAAGAACGATCTGCCCGAGAAGCGCTTTATCAAACCTCTAAAATTGAACTTGAGGATAAGGTGTATCGTTCTTATGGGGTCTTGTCCAATTGCCGGATGATAGAATCGAAAGAAACTGCAAAGTGCCTTTCAGATGTCCGGTTAGGCATTGATCTAGGCATTATTAAAGGACTTTCAAGCAACATACTTAACGAATTAATGATTTTGACACAGCCAGGATTTTTACAGCAGTACTCGGGAGGCGCTTTGCGTCCGAACGAAAGGGACATTCGAAGAGCGGCTCTCATCAGAGAACGGCTTCACTTAGAAATGAATGGGAAAAGACAGGAGGATGAATCGATATGATGTTTGGAAGATTTACAGAACGAGCTCAAAAAGTACTGGCGCTTGCACAGGAAGAAGCACTTCGTTTAGGTCATAATAACATTGGCACTGAGCACATTTTATTAGGACTGGTACGAGAAGGAGAAGGCATTGCTGCTAAAGCTCTTCAAGCGCTTGGACTTGGTTCAGATAAAATACAAAAAGAAGTTGAAAGTTTAATTGGGCGCGGACAGGAAATGTCTCAAACGATTCATTATACTCCAAGAGCTAAAAAAGTCATTGAGCTTTCAATGGATGAGGCAAGAAAACTTGGTCATTCTTATGTTGGAACAGAACATATTCTTCTTGGTCTGATTCGCGAAGGAGAAGGTGTTGCTGCGAGAGTCCTGAATAACCTCGGTGTCAGCTTAAATAAAGCAAGACAGCAAGTGCTCCAGCTTCTTGGAAGCAATGAAACAGGATCATCAGCGGCAGGAACAAACAGCAATGCGAATACGCCTACGCTTGACAGCTTGGCAAGAGACTTAACTGCTATTGCGAAGGAAGACAGTCTTGATCCTGTCATCGGCAGAAGCAAGGAAATCCAGCGTGTAATCGAAGTGTTAAGCCGTAGAACGAAAAACAATCCTGTTCTCATTGGAGAACCAGGTGTAGGTAAAACGGCGATTGCAGAAGGTTTGGCACAGCAAATTATCAACAACGAAGTTCCCGAAATCTTGCGTGATAAACGCGTGATGACATTAGACATGGGAACAGTGGTTGCCGGTACAAAATACCGCGGAGAATTTGAGGATCGCCTGAAGAAGGTCATGGACGAAATTCGCCAGGCAGGAAACATCATTCTTTTCATCGATGAACTCCATACATTAATCGGAGCGGGCGGAGCAGAAGGTGCAATTGATGCATCTAACATTTTAAAACCTTCACTTGCTCGCGGCGAACTTCAATGTATTGGGGCGACGACTCTTGATGAGTACCGTAAATATATTGAAAAAGATGCAGCGTTGGAACGCCGTTTTCAGCCGATCCAGGTTGATCAGCCGTCTGCAGATGAAAGTATTCAAATTTTAAAAGGCTTGCGTGATCGATATGAAGCTCACCACCGCGTATCAATTACAGATGATGCCATTGAAGCTGCGGTTAAGCTTTCTGACAGATATATTTCTGACCGTTTCCTTCCGGATAAAGCAATTGACTTGATCGATGAAGCGGGTTCAAAGGTGAGACTGCGCTCCTTTACAACGCCGCCTAACTTAAAAGAGCTTGAACAGAAGCTTGATGAGGTTCGTAAAGAGAAGGATGCGGCAGTGCAAAGCCAGGAGTTTGAAAAAGCTGCTTCCTTGCGTGATACCGAGCAGCGCCTGCGCGAGCAAGTAGAGGATACGAAGAAATCATGGAAAGAGAAGCAAGGACAGGAAAACTCAGAGGTTACTGTTGATGATATTGCGATGGTTGTTTCCAGCTGGACTGGGGTGCCTGTATCTAAAATCGCCCAAACTGAAACAGATAAGCTTCTTAATATGGAAAGCATTCTTCACTCTCGTGTCATTGGCCAGGATGAAGCAGTTGTAGCTGTTGCAAAAGCAGTCAGACGTGCAAGAGCAGGGTTAAAAGACCCTAAACGCCCAATCGGCTCATTTATTTTCTTAGGCCCTACAGGTGTAGGTAAAACAGAGCTTGCGCGAGCACTTGCTGAATCCATTTTCGGCGATGAAGAAGCCATGATCAGAATTGATATGTCTGAATACATGGAAAAACACTCAACTTCAAGACTTGTCGGTTCACCTCCGGGATACGTAGGATACGATGAAGGCGGCCAATTAACAGAGAAAGTCAGAAGAAAACCTTACTCTGTCGTGCTACTTGATGAGATTGAGAAAGCGCACCCTGATGTTTTCAATATTCTTCTGCAGGTTCTTGAAGACGGACGGTTGACTGATTCTAAAGGACGTACAGTCGATTTCCGCAATACCATTTTAATTATGACGTCAAACGTCGGAGCAAGTGAGCTGAAACGCAATAAATATGTCGGCTTTAACGTTCAGGATGAGACGCAGAATCATAAAGACATGAAAGATAAAGTGATGGGTGAGCTGAAACGTGCGTTCAGACCGGAGTTCATCAACCGGATTGATGAAATCATCGTCTTCCATTCACTTGAGAAAAAACATCTGACTGAAATCGTGTCACTGATGTCTGATCAATTAACGAAACGCCTGAAAGAACAGGATCTTTCTATCGAATTGACAGATGCTGCAAAAGCGAAAGTCGCTGAAGAGGGCGTTGATCTGGAATACGGTGCCCGTCCGTTAAGAAGAGCTATCCAAAAACATGTCGAGGACCGTTTATCTGAAGAACTCCTCAGAGGAAATATTCATAAAGGACAGCATATTGTTCTCGATGTAGAAGATGGCGAATTTGTCGTAAAAACGACTGCTAAAACGAATTAATATAGAGACGGAAATGAGGCATACAGCATGTAAGTGTATGCCTCACTTTCGTATCAAGAAATAGAACAAGGGAGAGGTCTTACACTATATATGGCTAAAACAAAATCGAAATTCATCTGCCAATCCTGCGGCTACGAGTCTCCAAAATGGATGGGGAAATGTCCGGGATGCGGTGCTTGGAATACAATGGTGGAAGAAATGATTAAAAAAGCACCGGCCAATCGGAGAGCGGCTTTTTCTCATTCTGTTCAAACCGTACAGAAACCTTCACCTATTACATCAATCGAAACATCAGAAGAACCCCGGGTTAAAACCCAGCTTGGTGAATTTAACAGAGTGCTCGGCGGGGGCGTCGTTAAAGGTTCACTCGTTCTAATCGGCGGCGATCCCGGTATCGGAAAGTCAACGTTATTACTGCAGGTTTCCGCTCAATTATCAGATTCATCGAACAGTGTGCTGTATATTTCGGGAGAAGAATCGGTCAAACAAACGAAACTGAGAGCAGACCGTCTCGGCATAAATAATCCGTCGCTGCATGTTTTATCTGAAACCGATATGGAGTATATTTCGTCTGCTATACAAGAGATGAACCCAGCGTTTGTCGTTGTTGACTCTATTCAAACGGTTTACCAAAGCGATATCACATCAGCTCCCGGCAGTGTGTCACAGGTCAGGGAATGTACGGCTGAGCTGATGAAAATTGCAAAAACAAAAGGCATACCGATTTTTATCGTAGGGCACGTGACGAAAGAAGGGTCCATCGCAGGGCCTAGACTGCTGGAGCATATGGTTGACACTGTTTTATATTTTGAAGGAGAACGTCACCATACTTTCCGTATATTGCGGGCTGTAAAAAACCGTTTTGGATCTACAAACGAAATGGGCATTTTCGAAATGCGTGAAGAGGGGCTCACTGAGGTTTTGAATCCTTCTGAAATTTTCTTAGAAGAACGCTCGGCGGGATCCGCAGGCTCGAGCATAACTGCTTCTATGGAAGGCACAAGACCGATTCTCGTTGAAATCCAGGCACTCATCTCGCCAACAAGCTTTGGCAATCCGCGGCGTATGGCAACGGGAATAGACCATAACAGGGTTTCGCTGTTAATGGCTGTGTTAGAAAAAAGAGTTGGGCTGCTGCTGCAAAATCAGGATGCTTATTTGAAAGTGGCCGGCGGCGTTAAGCTTGACGAACCGGCAATTGATCTTGCTATTGCGATCAGTATCGCGTCAAGCTTTAGAGACACACCTCCAAATCCTGCAGATTGTTTTATAGGAGAAGTGGGATTAACCGGAGAAGTCCGGCGGGTTTCAAGAATTGAACAGCGTGTGAAAGAAGCGGCTAAGCTTGGTTTTAAACGCATGATCATACCCGCGGCAAATCTGGATGGATGGACAAAACCAAAAGGGATTGAGGTTATCGGAGTAGCAAATGTTGCAGAGGCGCTTCGTACTTCATTAGGAGGATAATAGATGGAAAAAGAGAAAAAAGGGGCGAAACACGAGTTAGACCTGTCATCTATATTGCAGTTTGTTGCTCCGGGTACTCCGCTCAGAGCTGGAATCGAAAATGTACTGAGAGCAAATACAGGCGGTCTGATTGTTGTTGGATATAATGATAAAGTAAAAGAAGTTGTGGATGGCGGTTTCCACATTAACACTGCTTTTTCTCCGGCACATTTATATGAGCTGGCTAAAATGGATGGGGCGATCATTTTAAGCGATTCTGGTCAAAAGATCCTATACGCCAATACACAGCTGATGCCTGAAGCCACAATTTCTTCATCAGAAACAGGAATGCGGCACCGCACCGCCGAAAGAGTAGCTAAGCAGACCGGCTGCCTTGTGATCGCCATTTCTGAAAGAAGGAATGTTATAACGTTATATCAGGAAAGCATGAAGTATACACTAAAAGATATAGGATTTATTTTAACAAAAGCGAATCAAGCCATTCAAACTCTTGAAAAATATAAAACGATTCTGGACAAAACCATTAATGCATTGAATGCTTTAGAGTTTGAGGAACTTGTTACATTCAGCGACGTTCTGTCTGTGATGCACCGTTATGAAATGGTATTGAGAATCAAAAATGAAATTAACATGTATATCAGGGAACTGGGAACAGAAGGTCATTTGATTAAGTTGCAAGTCATTGAACTGATTACGGATATGGAAGAAGAGGCCGCTTTATTTATTAAGGATTATGTGAAAGAAAAGATTAAAGATCCATTTGTTCTCTTGAAAGAGCTGCAGGATATGTCCAGTTATGATTTGCTGGATGATTCCATTGTTTATAAGCTTCTCGGTTATCCGGCTTCTACAAATCTTGATGATTATGTATTGCCTAGAGGATACAGGCTGTTAAATAAGATACCGCGTCTTCCGATGCCGATTGTTGAAAATGTTGTAGAAGCATTTGGAGTCCTCCCAAGGATTATTGAGGCGAGTGCAGAAGAATTAGATGAAGTAGAGGGAATCGGTGAAGTACGAGCCCAAAAAATCAAAAAAGGTTTAAAACGCCTGCAAGAGAAGCACTATTTAGACAGACAGCTGTGATTTCGGTTAAAACCTTATGAATACGGGTATATAAATGTTGGTTTTTGTTTATTCTGATATTCGTAGGATGCATAAAACCTTGTGAAATAAAATGTTTAAAAAGGAGGTGGGGGGTATGTTAAAACGAATAGTTCAGGCGTTCTTCATTATCTTTGGCGGCGTTGTTGGTATATTTTTAATACCTGAATTGTTTGTACTGTTAAGTATACAGGACATACCTTTAATAACAAACGCATATACGTCTGCGGCAATAGGTGCAATTATCTTTTTTCTCATCAGTATATGGGGTACAGATTACGTTGTGAACTGGGTGAAGTGGATAGAGGATTCATTGTTAAAAGCGCCGGTTCCAGATTTGTTATTTGGAAGTCTTGGCCTGGTTTTTGGACTTATAATCGCTTATCTTATCGTAAATGTTATTCCTTTAGACAATATACCTTACCGCATATTCAGCACAATCATCCCTGTATTTTTAGCGTTCTTCCTCGGTTATCTCGGCTTCCAGGTGGGCTTTAAGAAAAAGGATGAACTGATCAGCCTGTTTTCTATTTCTGCCAGAATGCAAAAGAAAAAAGGAACAGCCGATGAAGAACATGAGGTTCAGGACAAGAAGCTGAAAATTTTGGACACAAGTGTTATTATTGATGGGAGAATAGCAGATATTTGTCAGACTGGTTTTTTAGAGGGGATAATCGTGATACCGCAGTTTGTTCTTGAGGAATTGCAGCACATTGCTGACTCTTCAGATGTTTTAAAACGAAACAGAGGACGCCGCGGTCTTGATATCCTGAACCGCATTCAAAAAGAATTAGACATTGAAGTTGAAATTTATGAAGGCGACTTTGAAGATATTCAGGAGGTTGACAGCAAGCTCGTCAAACTCGCTAAGCTGACATCCGGGGTCGTCGTGACGAATGATTTTAATTTAAATAAAGTATGCGAGCTTCAAAAGGTAGCAGTATTAAACATTAATGACCTTGCCAATGCGGTCAAGCCTGTTGTGCTTCCTGGCGAGGAAATGAATGTTCAGGTCATTAAGGACGGGAAAGAGCATAATCAGGGAGTTGCCTACTTGGATGACGGTACGATGATTGTCGTTGAAGAAGGACGCAATTATATCGGCAAACATATTGATGTACTCGTTACAAGTGTGCTGCAGACAGCAGCGGGACGAATGATTTTTGCTAAGCCCAAGCTGTTGGAGAAGGCGCTGTAAAGGGAGAAAAAACAATGAGTTATGATGTGGTCATTCCTGCAGCCGGACAGGGAAAACGGATGAAGGCAGGGAGAAATAAACTGTTCATTGAGCTGAAAGGAGACCCGGTGATCATTCACACGTTAAGAGTGTTTGACAGCCACCGGCCGTGCGAAAAAATCATTTTGGTGATAAACGAGCGCGAGCGGGAGCACTTTCAGAAATTGCTGACCGATTATCCGTTTCAAACCGCTATTGAGCTTGTGGCAGGCGGAGATGAGCGCCAGCACAGTGTTTATAAGGGGCTGAAAGCCGTAAAACAAGAAAAGATTGTCCTTGTACATGACGGCGCCCGCCCTTTTATAAAACATGAACAAATTGACGAACTGATCGCAGAAGCGGCACAGACAGGAGCGGCCATCCTTGCTGTCCCGGTAAAAGATACGATTAAACGCGTTCAAGATTTACAAGTCAGTGAGACGATTGAACGTTCAAGCTTGTGGGCTGTCCAAACGCCACAAGCTTTTCGTCTTTCTTTATTGATGAAAGCTCACGCTGAGGCCGAGCACAAGGGATTTTTAGGGACGGATGACGCCAGCCTCGTTGAACAGATGGAAGGCGGTTCGGTCCGTGTTGTAGAAGGCAGCTATACAAATATTAAGCTGACGACGCCAGACGATTTGACGTCAGCTGAAGCTATCATGGAATCAGAAAGTGGGAATAAACATGTTTAGAATTGGACAAGGATTTGATGTGCATCAATTGGTGGAGGGCCGTCCTCTGATCATTGGCGGAATTAAAATCCCGTATGAAAAAGGGCTGCTCGGCCATTCTGATGCAGACGTATTGCTTCATACTGTCGCTGACGCATGCCTGGGAGCTGTGGGAGAAGGCGACATCGGCAAGCATTTTCCTGACACTGATCCTGAGTTCAAGGACGCAGACTCTTTTAAATTACTTCAGCATGTCTGGGGGATCGTGAAACAGAAGGGGTATGTCCTTGGAAACATTGACTGCACCATCATTGCGCAAAAGCCGAAGATGCTGCCGTACATAGAAGATATGAGAAAAAGAATCGCTGAAGGGCTCGAGGCAGACGTTTCTCAAGTGAATGTAAAAGCAACAACGACAGAAAAGCTTGGATTTACAGGCCGAGCGGAAGGAATAGCGGCTCAGGCGACAGTACTGATACAAAAAGGCTAACTTGTTTTGATGCCGGGTCTATTTGGTGGTAGAATAGATTCATACATTTTTGCCTGAGGCCATACATGACATGAAAGGAAGTATTTGAAAATGGGAAACGAAGTACGCGTCCGTTATGCACCGAGTCCAACCGGACATTTGCATATTGGAAATGCCAGAACGGCGCTTTTTAATTATTTATTTGCCCGCAATCAAGGCGGTAAGTTTATTATTCGTGTTGAGGACACTGATAAAAAGCGCAACATTGAGGGTGGAGAACAAAGCCAGCTGAATTATCTGAAATGGCTTGGTATTGACTGGGATGAGAGTGTGGATGTCGGCGGTGAGTACGGCCCATACCGTCAGTCAGAGCGTAACGATATCTATAAAGTGTACTATGAAGAGCTTCTTGAAAAAGGGCTTGCTTATAAATGTTACTGTACGGAAGAAGAGCTTGAAAAAGAGCGTGAAGAGCAGATTGCCCGCGGAGAAATGCCGCGTTATTCCGGAAAACACAGAAATCTGACTCAAGAAGAACAGGATAAATTTATTGCTGAAGGCAGAAAGCCAAGTATTCGTTTCCGAGTGCCGGAAGGAAAAGTGATTGCCTTCAACGATATCGTAAAAGGCGAAATTTCTTTCGAATCAGATGGCATTGGCGACTTTGTTATTGTGAAAAAGGACGGAACGCCGACTTACAACTTCGCGGTAGCTATTGATGACTACTTAATGAAAATGACACACGTTTTGCGCGGTGAGGATCATATTTCTAACACACCGAAACAAATTATGATTTATCAAGCATTCGGATGGGATATTCCTCAGTTTGGACACATGACGCTGATCGTAAATGAAAGCCGCAAAAAGCTCAGCAAACGCGATGAGTCCATTATTCAATTCATTGAACAGTATAAAGAGCTTGGCTACTTGCCGGAAGCGCTGTTCAACTTTATCGGCCTGCTTGGATGGTCACCGGTTGGAGAAGAAGAGTTATTCACAAAAGAACAGTTTATTGAAATTTTTGATGTAAACCGTTTATCTAAATCACCAGCTTTGTTTGATATGCATAAGCTAAAATGGGTTAACAACCAATATGTGAAGAAGCTGGATCTTGATCAGGTTGTTGAACTGACTCTGCCGCATTTGCAAAAAGCCGGCAAAGTTGGCACTGAGCTTACTGCTGAAGAACAAGAATGGGTTCGTAAACTGATTTCCCTGTATCATGAGCAATTAAGCTACGGTGCGGAAATTGTTGAGCTGACTGATTTGTTCTTTACGGATGAGATCGAGTATAATCAAGAAGCAAAAGCTGTTCTGGAAGAGGAACAGGTCCCTGAAGTGCTCAGCACATTCGCTGCGAAGCTTGAAGAGCTTGAGGAGTTCACTCCGGATAACATCAAAGCATCGATCAAAGCAGTGCAGAAAGAAACTGGCCATAAAGGGAAAAAATTGTTTATGCCGATCCGTGTTGCTGTAACAGGGCAAACCCACGGTCCGGAACTGCCGCAATCAATTGAATTGATCGGTAAAGAGACTGCAATTCAGCGTTTAAAAAACATCTAAATAGATGATTGTTGACAGGGAAGAGTATAAAGCTTTAGGCCATTACAGAAAGGATCTTCATTGGCTGAGAGAGATCCATGAGCCGGGTTTTAGAAGTGCGCCCTTAAGACCTTTGAAGAACGTTTTTTCAAAATCAGTATTCAAAGGCGGCCGCCGCCGTTACAGGCTGAAGTTGGGAGAGCAGAAGTCTGCTTTTCAAACAGAGTGGAACCGCGCGGTTAAAGCGTCTCTGTCATGTTTTCATGCAGAGGCGCTTTTTTTATTGGGTAAAAAGGAAATCAGATAGAGAAATGGGGGGAAGCATGTGTTTTTTAGAATGCTAAAAGAAGACATTGATACAGTGTTCGATCAAGATCCAGCAGCAAGAAGCTATTTTGAAGTGATTTTAACTTATTCCGGTTTACATGCTATATGGGCGCATCGGATTGCACATGCTTTATATAAACGAAAATTTTATTTCCTTGCACGCCTTATATCTCAGGTAAGCCGATTTTTCACAGGGATAGAAATCCACCCCGGCGCTACAATCGGGAGAAGATTTTTCATAGACCACGGTATGGGGGTTGTCATTGGGGAGACATGTGAAATCGGCAATAACGTAACCGTTTTTCAGGGGGTTACCCTTGGGGGAACGGGGAAAGAAAAGGGAAAAAGGCACCCAACGATTAAAGATGACGCATTGATAGCCACAGGTGCTAAAGTGCTCGGTTCAATTACTGTCGGTGAAGGCTCGAAAATTGGCGCTGGTTCAGTCGTGTTGCACGATGTTCCTGATTTTTCAACAGTTGTCGGCATCCCTGGACGGGTCGTTGTACGAAATGGCAAAAAAGTAAGACGCGATTTAAACCATCAGGATTTGCCCGATCCGGTTGCTGATCGCTTTAAGTCTTTGGAACAGCAGATTTTAGAGCTGAAGGCAGAACTTGAAGACAGAAAAGAAAGGATCAATCAAAAATGACAATCACTCTTTATAATACATTGACTAGACAGAAGGAAACATTCGTTCCTCTTGAAGAGGGGAAAGTGAAAATGTACGTGTGCGGACCGACGGTTTACAATTACATTCACATCGGGAACGCGCGTCCGGCTATCGTTTATGATACGGTTCGAAACTATCTGGAGTATAAAGGCTATGATGTACAGTACGTCTCTAACTTCACAGACGTAGACGATAAATTAATTAAAGCGGCAAATGAACTCGGTGAGGATGTACCTGCCATTTCAGAGCGTTTTATTAAAGCATACTTTGAAGATGTAGGTGCGCTCGGCTGCCGAAAAGCAGACCTTCATCCGCGAGTGATGGAAAACATGGATGCGATTATCGACTTCGTAGATCAGCTCGTGAAAAAGGGCTATGCTTATGAATCAGAAGGTGACGTTTATTTCAAAACAAGAGCATTTGAAGGGTACGGAAAGCTTTCTCAGCAATCAATTGATGAACTGAGATCAGGTGCACGCATCCGGGTCGGCGAGAAAAAAGAAGATGCTCTTGATTTCGCGCTGTGGAAAGCAGCAAAAGAAGGAGAAATCTCTTGGGATAGCCCTTGGGGAAAAGGTCGTCCGGGCTGGCACATTGAATGCTCAGCGATGGTGAAAAAGTATCTGGGTGACCAGATTGATATCCATGCGGGCGGACAGGATTTAACGTTCCCACACCATGAAAACGAAATTGCGCAATCTGAGGCGCTGACAGGCAAAACGTTTGCGAAGTACTGGCTTCATAATGGCTATATCAATATTGATAATGAAAAAATGTCAAAATCACTGGGCAACTTTGTGCTTGTGCATGACATCATTAAAAAGCATGATCCGCAGCTTTTGAGATTCTTTATGCTTTCTGTTCATTATCGTCATCCGATTAACTATTCAGAAGAGCTTCTGGAAAATACAAAAAGTGCGTTTAACCGTTTAAAAACGGCGTATAGCAACCTTCAGCACCGTCTGAACAGCAGTACGAATTTAACGGAAGATGACGATCAATTGCTGGAGAAGGTCGAAGAGCACCGCAAAGCATTCGAAGAAGCGATGGACGATGATTTTAATACGGCGAATGCTATTTCTGTCCTGTTCGACTTAGCGAAGCATGCCAATTACTATCTTCAGAAAGATCATACGGCTGATCATGTGATTAAGGCGTTTATTGAGATGTTTGACCGCATTGTGTCTGTCCTCGGGTTTTCATTGGGTGAGCAGGAACTACTCGATCAAGAGATTGAAGACTTAATCGAAAAAAGAAATGAAGCGCGCCGGAATCGCGATTTTGCATTGTCAGATCAGATCCGCGACCAGCTGAAAAGCATGAATATCATTCTTGAAGATACAGCTCAAGGCACTCGCTGGAAACGGGGAGAATAACGGATGCTTGATTTTGAGACGATAAAAGATTCAAAGCAGCTTAACGGTCTTGCGCTTGCTTATATAGGTGATGCCATTTTTGAAGTGTATGTCAGGCATCACCTGCTTAAGCAGGGTTTTACCAAACCAAATGATCTTCATAAGAAATCAAGCCGGATCGTTTCGGCAAAGTCACAGGCTGAGATCCTATTCTTTCTGCAGGATCAATTATTTTTTACGGAAGAAGAGGAAGCGGTGCTGAAAAGAGGCAGAAATGCCAAGTCGGGAACAACACCTAAAAATACAGATGTTCAGACGTACCGCTACAGTACAGCATTTGAAGCGCTGCTGGGCTACCTTTTTCTAGAGAAAAAAGAGGAAAGACTTAGTCAGCTCGTTGCCGAAGCTATACAATTCGGGACGTCAGGGAGGAAAACAAATGAGTCAGCAACATGATTACGTCATAGGGAAAAATGCAGTGATCGAGACGTTAAAATCAGATCGTAAGCTGTATAAGCTGTGGATGGCGGAAAACACCGTAAAGGGACAAGCACAGCAGGTGATTGAGCTTGCGAAAAAGCAGGGTATCGCGATTCAGTATGTCCCGAGAAAAAAACTCGATCAAATGGTGACAGGGCAGCATCAAGGCGTAGTGGCACAGGTTGCAGCGTATGAGTATGCGGAACTGGACGATTTATATAAAGCGGCCGAAGAAAGAAATGAACAGCCTTTCTTCCTCATTCTGGACGAGCTTGAAGACCCTCATAATCTCGGTTCCATTATGAGAACAGCTGATGCGGTCGGCGCCCATGGCATCGTGATTCCAAAACGGAGAGCTGTCGGGCTGACAACAACAGTGGCAAAAGCTTCAACAGGGGCAATTGAGCACATTCCTGTAGTAAGAGTCACCAATTTGGCGCGAACGTTAGAAGAAATGAAAGAGCGGGGTATCTGGGTTGTCGGAACTGATGCATCCGCGCATGAGGATTACCGCAATATGGACGGCAACATGCCTTTGGCTTTAGTCATCGGAAGCGAAGGAAAAGGGATGGGCCGCCTTGTTAAAGAAAAGTGTGATTTTCTCATTAAACTCCCGATGGCCGGGAAGGTAACTTCACTGAATGCATCTGTTGCGGCTGGTCTTTTGATGTATGAAGTCTACCGGAAACGAAACCCTCTGGGAGAATAAAGACCCATGGATATCCTGTTAGTAGACGGATACAACATGATTGGAGCCTGGCCGCAGCTGAAGGATTTAAAAGCGAACAGTTTTGAAGAGGCGCGAGACGTACTGATTCAGAAAATGGCGGAATATCAATCGTATACAGGAAACAGGGTTATTGTTGTTTTTGACGCGCATCTCGTAAAAGGGCTTGAGAAAAAACACACCAACCACAGAGTTGAAGTGATTTTTACAAAAGAAAATGAGACGGCTGATGAGCGGATAGAAAAGCTTGCTCAGGCTTTGAATAATGTCGCGACTCAAATTCACGTTGCGACATCTGACTACACTGAGCAGTGGGCGATTTTCGGACAGGGGGCATTGCGGAAATCGGCCCGGGAGCTTTTGAGAGAGGTAGAAGCGATTGAAAGGCGAATAGAAAGACGAGTAAGAAAAATCACTTCCGAAAAGCCGGCGGGTAAAATTGCTTTATCGGAAGAGGTTTTGAAAACGTTTGAAAAGTGGAGGCGGGGAGACTTAGATTAAGTTGACGCTTTTTTGCCCAATACTGTATAATATTTCTATCTACGTGCGCCGGGGGGATCGGAGTGAATCTACAGAACAACAAGGGAAAATTCAACAAAGAGCAGTTTTGCCAGTTGGAGGACGAGCAGGTCATTGAAAAGGTTCATGTTGGGGACAGTGATGCGTTAGATTACTTGATTACGAAGTACCGAAACTTTGTTCGGGCAAAAGCAAGATCCTATTTTTTAATAGGAGCGGACAGAGAGGATATTGTTCAGGAAGGTATGATAGGCCTCTATAAGTCTATTCGTGACTTCAAAGAGGACAAGCTTACCTCATTCAAAGCTTTCGCAGAATTATGTATTACCCGCCAAATTATTACCGCAATAAAGACAGCTACTCGCCAGAAACACATTCCTTTGAATTCCTACGTCTCATTAGATAAGCCGATTTTTGATGAAGAATCAGATCGAACGCTGCTTGATGTCATTTCAGGAGCGAAAACCTTAAATCCCGAAGAAATGATCATCAATCAGGAAGAATTTGATGATATTGAAATGAAAATGGGAGAACTATTAAGTGATTTAGAGAGAAAAGTACTCGTCTTATATCTCGACGGAAGAAGTTACCAAGAGATTTCCGATGAACTGAACCGACATGTGAAATCGATTGACAATGCCCTTCAGCGTGTGAAACGCAAGCTGGAGAAGTACTTGGAAATTCGCGAAATCAGTTTGTAATAGGGATTTATGTTATATTGACAGTATTTTTCTGACTGTGATATGTTACTAAAGATAAAGATAATGTCTATTTAGAAAAAGGTGTAATGACATGAGAAAAAAGATTACGCTAGCATGCAAGACATGCGGAAACCGTAATTATACGACAATGAAGAGCTCTGCATCAGCGGCTGAGCGATTAGAAGTAAAGAAATACTGCAGTACTTGCAATTCACATACAGCTCATCTTGAAACAAAATAGTTTTTGCGCTTTTAAATTGTGGAGGTCTTTTACATGCGTATTATGAGATTCTTTAAAGATGTTGGGAAAGAAATGAAAAAGGTAAGCTGGCCTAAAGGAAAAGAGTTAACGCGTTATACCATTACGGTGATTTCAACAGTTATCTTTTTTGTTATCTTTTTTGCCCTCCTTGACACAGGAATTTCTCAATTAATTCGTTTAATAGTTGAATAATGATCAGCAATACGTGCTATAATAGATCATAATATCACTTGCCAAAACCCGTTCAGCGGGTTTTTTATTGTGGCTTAAAATGAAAGTTATCATAGGCTTGCCGCCTATTTTTTGCTTGAAGCGTTATTGGTAATTCACAAAAACCAAATGCGGGGAGGGAAGGACTGGACAGTCCTGAAGAGAATGGAAAAGAATTGGTATGTTGTTCACACGTACTCTGGTTATGAGAATAAAGTAAAAGCCAACTTGGAAAAACGTGTTGAATCAATGGGGATGCAGGATAAAATTTTCCGTGTAGTTGTACCTGAAGAAGAAGAAACGGATATCAAGAACGGCAAGAAAAAAGTCGTGAAAAAGAAAGTATTCCCTGGTTATGTGCTTGTAGAAATTGTAATGACAGACGACTCTTGGTATGTTGTCCGCAACACGCCGGGCGTTACTGGATTCGTAGGATCTGCCGGCTCTGGTTCAAAACCGACGCCGCTTCTTCCAGGCGAAGCAGAAACCATTCTGAAGAGAATGGGCATGGACGAACGCAAAACTGACATTGACTTTGAACTGAAAGAGACAGTGAAAGTGATAGACGGACCTTTTGCCAACTTTACTGGATCAATTGAAGAGATTGATTATGATAAAAGCAAGGTCAAAGTTTTCGTTAATATGTTCGGCCGTGAAACACCGGTTGAGCTGGAATTTACCCAAATCGATAAATTGTAATGTGAAAAAACTTGAAATTGCTATATATAAATGATAATATAGCAAAGGTACGTCTTGGACTTATCCAAGGCAACTAGCTTGATATTTCGTCATTCATATAAAGAATGAAACCTTGAGTGGGAGGGTTTACCCTATTACCACATCACGGACTTAAGGAGGTGTGTCTCGTGGCTAAAAAAGTAGTAAAAGTTGTAAAATTGCAAATTCCTGCTGGAAAAGCTAACCCAGCACCACCAGTTGGACCTGCACTTGGTCAAGCCGGTGTTAACATCATGGGATTCTGTAAGGAGTTTAACGCTCGTACAGCTGACCAAGCTGGTTTAATCATTCCTGTTGAAATTTCGGTTTACGAAGACCGTTCATTTACATTTATTACAAAAACTCCACCTGCTGCAGTATTGCTTAAAAAAGCGGCTGGAATTGAGTCTGGTTCTGGTGAACCAAACCGTAATAAAGTGGCAACCGTTAAGCGCGATAAAGTACGCGAAATCGCTGAAACGAAAATGCCTGACTTAAACGCAGCAGACGTTGAAGCGGCAATGCGCATGGTTGAAGGTACTGCCCGCAGTATGGGTATTGTAATCGAGGATTAATTTGTTTCTTGTCGGGTTGCGAGTTTTAACAAGTTCGCAACCCTTATTCGTGGGAGGTTATTCCGCTATAACCACATAAGGAGGAAATTTTAAAATGGCTAAAAAAGGTAAAAAGTACGTTGAAGCTGCTAAGCTTGTAGATCGTTCAAAAGCTTACGACGTTTCTGAAGCAGTAGCTCTCGTTAAAAAAACAAACACAGCTAAATTCGACGCTACAGTTGAAGTGGCTTTCCGTCTTGGGGTTGACCCTCGTAAAAACGACCAGCAAATCCGTGGAGCAGTTGTACTTCCAAACGGAACTGGTAAAACTCAGCGTGTTCTCGTTTTCGCAAAAGGCGAAAAAGCGAAAGAAGCTGAAGCTGCTGGTGCAGATTACGTTGGCGATACTGACTACATCAACAAAATTCAACAAGGCTGGTTCGATTTCGATGTAATCGTAGCTACACCTGACATGATGGGTGAAGTTGGTAAAATCGGTCGTGTACTTGGACCAAAAGGTTTAATGCCAAACCCTAAAACTGGTACAGTTACTTTCGAAGTTGAAAAAGCAATCGGCGAAATCAAAGCTGGTAAAGTTGAATACCGCGTTGATAAAGCTGGAAACATTCATGTTCCTATCGGTAAAGTTTCTTTCGAGGATGAAAAACTTGTTGAGAACTTCACAACAATGTACGATACAATCCTGAAAGCTAAACCTGCTGCAGCAAAAGGCGTTTACGTGAAAAACGTTGCTGTAACATCTACTATGGGACCTGGTGTCAAAGTAGACTCTTCAACTTTTAACGTAAAATAATATTGACATGACATCAACATTCTGATATGATTCAAAATGTTGTAAAATAGAATATCATTTATACCGTAGACAGTAGGGGCCTAACCGCTTAATTATCCTACCGAGGTGTATATTATCACAGCTATTACGTTACGTATGCTTGTATATACAGCCTCCATGTCTCATGGAGGCTTTTTATATGGAATCCGTCGTCTCAGTCGTGATCACCTAACGGTATAAGTGTTACACAAGAATCTACAGGAGGTGTAACCATGAGCAGCGCAATTGAAACAAAAAAAGTTGTTGTTGAAGAAATTGCTTCTAAACTGAAAGAAAGTAAATCAACGATCATCGTTGACTATCGCGGACTTAACGTTTCTGAAGTAACAGAACTTCGTAAACAGCTTCGCGAAGCTAACGTTGAGTTCAAAGTTTACAAAAATACGATGACTCGCCGTGCGGTTGAACAAGCTGAGCTTAATGGTTTGAATGATTTCTTAACTGGACCGAACGCGATCGCATTCAGCACTGAAGATGTTGTCGCTCCGGCTAAAGTTCTTAATGAGTTCGCTAAAAATCACGAAGCTCTTGAAATCAAAGCTGGCGTTATCGAAGGTAAAGTTTCTACTGTTGAAGAAGTGAAAGCTCTTGCTGAACTTCCATCACGCGAAGGCTTGCTTTCTATGTTGCTTAGCGTACTTCAAGCTCCAGTTCGCAACTTTGCTCTTGCTGCAAAAGCTGTGGCAGAACAAAAGGAAGAACAAGGCGCTTAATCTAATCAGTTTTTCATAAATTAAAACAAAATGGAGGAATTACAAATGGCTTTAAATATCGAAGAAATCATTGCTTCCGTTAAAGAAGCAACTGTACTTGAATTGAACGACCTAGTAAAAGCAATCGAAGAAGAATTTGGCGTAACTGCTGCTGCTCCTGTAGCTGTAGCTGGCGGAGCTGCTGCAGGCGGAGCTGCTGAAGAGCAAAGCGAATTCGACCTTATCCTTGCTGGTGCAGGTTCTCAAAAAATCAAAGTTATCAAAGTTGTACGTGAAATCACTGGTCTTGGCTTGAAAGAAGCTAAAGAACTTGTTGACAACACTCCAAAACCACTTAAAGAAGGTATTGCTAAAGAAGAAGCTGAAGAGCTTAAAGCTAAACTTGAAGAAGTTGGCGCTTCTGTAGAAGTTAAGTAATCTTCACTTACCTGTAGGGGAAGCTCGCTTTTATGAGGCGGGCTTTTTCTTTGCCATTCTTTAAGCCATGAAAAAAGGAGGTTCCGAGTATGAGTGAGCATTATTATTCAGAAAAACCTTCAGTAAAAAGCAACAAGCAAACCTGGTCTTTTAGGCTTCGTAATAAAGATTTCACGTTTACCAGCGACAGCGGGGTTTTTTCTAAAAAGGAAGTTGATTTTGGCTCCCGTCTGCTGATTGATTCTTTTGAAGAGCCTGAAGTTGAGGGCAGCTTTCTTGATGTAGGCTGCGGGTACGGCCCGATAGGTCTATCGCTGGCCAGCGACTTTAAAGACCGGACCATCCACATGATTGACGTTAATGAGAGAGCTGTAGAGCTATCAAATGAAAATGCAGAACGAAACGGAGTAACAAACGTTAAGATTTATCAGAGTGATTTGTTTTCGAACGTTGATTCTGCTCAAACATTTGCTTCTATTCTTACAAATCCCCCAATCCGAGCCGGAAAAAAAGTTGTCCATGCTATCTTTGAGAAAAGCGCTGAACACTTAAAAGCTTCAGGTGAGTTGTGGATCGTCATACAGAAAAAGCAAGGCGCGCCTTCTGCCATTGAAAAGCTCGAGGAACTGTTCGATGAAGTTTCTGTCGTTCAAAAAAAGAAAGGCTATTATATCATAAAAGCAAAAAAAGTTTGACTCGGTATTTTAGCTATGTTAATATTATAAAATGCCAATGTATATATTTTGCTTGATATGATGAATTGTCAATATCTATGTATAAATTATACAAGTATGGAAATGCTAATAAAATCGGTATTTGTTTTTGGATGTGGTTTTCTTAATTAGAAACCCTTTTTTCTTTTGTCTTGTAAAAGTATTTCTTTCTTTGGAAGAGATGCTTATTACACATATAATACGCATGATTTGAGGGGTGAATCAGTTGACAGGTCAACTAGTTCAGTATGGACGACACCGCCAGCGCAGAAGCTATGCTCGCATTAGCGAAGTGTTAGAATTACCAAATCTCATTGAAATTCAAACCTCTTCTTATCAGTGGTTTCTTGATGAGGGTCTTAGAGAGATGTTTCAAGACATATCACCAATTGAGGATTTCACTGGTAACCTCTCTCTTGAGTTCATTGATTATAGTTTAGGTGAGCCTAAATATCCTGTAGAGGAATCAAAAGAACGTGATGTGACTTACTCAGCTCCGCTAAGAGTGAAGGTTCGTTTAATTAACAAAGAAACTGGAGAGGTAAAAGACCAAGATGTCTTCATGGGTGATTTCCCTATTATGACAGATACAGGTACTTTTATCATTAACGGTGCGGAACGCGTTATCGTTTCCCAGCTTGTTCGGTCTCCAAGTGTATATTTCAGTGGTA
The DNA here is from genome assembly GCF_002796895.1 of Bacillus sp. SN1. Lineage (NCBI taxonomy): Bacteria > Bacillati > Bacillota > Bacilli > Caryophanales > Bacillaceae > Bacillus > Bacillus sp. SN1. Next base: position 38,666 of record NZ_PHIE01000008.1, on the reverse strand, counting down.
AAGTAGACAAAAACGGTAAAAAAGGTTTTACCGCAACTGTCATTCCAAACCGTGGCGCATGGTTAGAATACGAAACTGATGCGAAAGATGTTGTTTATGTCCGCATTGATCGCACACGTAAGTTGCCGGTTACGGTTCTTTTGCGTGCTCTCGGCTTCGGCTCCGATCAAGAGATTCTTGATCTCGTAGGAGAGAACGAATACCTGCGAAATACGCTTGATAAAGATAACACAGAAAACAGTGACAAAGCGCTGCTTGAAATTTACGAGCGTCTCCGTCCTGGAGAGCCGCCTACAGTAGAAAATGCGAAAAGCTTGCTTGATTCTCGTTTCTTTGATCCGAAACGATACGATCTTGCCAATGTAGGACGCTATAAAATTAATAAAAAACTTCATATTAAGAATCGCCTCTTTAATCAGAGACTTGCTGAAACGCTTGTTGACCCTGAAACAGGAGAAATCCTGGCTGAAAAAGGTCAGATTCTTGATAGAAGAACACTTGATAAAGTACTGCCATACTTAGAAAACGGAATCGGTTTCAGAAAGCTGTATCCGAATGGCGGCGTTGTTGAAGATGAAGTAACTCTTCAATCAATTAAAATCTTTGCTCCGACTGATCAAGAAGGAGAACAGGTTATTAATGTAATCGGCAATGCTTACATTGAAGAAGAGATCAAAAACATTACACCTGCTGATATTATTTCTTCTATCAGCTACTTCTTCAACCTGCTGCACGGAGTAGGCGACACAGATGATATCGATCATCTTGGAAACCGCCGTTTACGTTCTGTAGGTGAGCTTCTCCAGAACCAATTCCGTATCGGTTTAAGCCGTATGGAGCGTGTGGTTCGTGAGAGAATGTCAATTCAAGATACGAATACAATTACACCTCAGCAGCTGATCAATATTCGTCCTGTTATTGCGTCCATTAAAGAGTTCTTTGGAAGCTCTCAGCTTTCTCAATTCATGGATCAGACGAACCCGCTTGCTGAATTAACGCATAAGCGCCGTCTATCAGCATTAGGACCGGGCGGATTAACACGTGAGCGTGCCGGAATGGAAGTGCGTGACGTTCACTACTCCCACTATGGCCGTATGTGTCCGATCGAAACGCCTGAGGGCCCGAACATCGGTTTGATCAACTCGCTTTCATCTTATGCAAAAGTAAACCGTTTTGGTTTTATCGAAACGCCATATCGCCGTGTTGACCCTGAAACAGGGAAGGTAACTGGCAGAATCGATTACTTAACTGCTGATGAAGAGGATAACTATGTTGTCGCTCAAGCGAACGCTCGTCTTGATGACGAAGGCGGATTTATTGATGACAGCATCGTAGCCCGTTTCCGCGGGGAGAACACCGTCGTTTCCAGAAACCGTGTGGACTACATGGATGTATCGCCTAAGCAGGTTGTTTCTGCTGCGACAGCATGTATCCCGTTCCTAGAAAACGATGACTCCAACCGTGCCCTCATGGGAGCGAACATGCAGCGTCAGGCTGTGCCTTTGATGCAGCCGGAAGCACCATTCGTTGGTACTGGTATGGAATACGTATCAGGTAAAGACTCTGGTGCCGCTGTTATTTGTAAACACCCTGGTATCGTTGAACGCGTAGAAGCGAAAAACGTTTGGGTTCGCCGTTATGAAGAAGTAGACGGTCAAAAAGTAAAAGGAAACCTGGATAAATACAGCCTGCTGAAATTTGTCCGCTCTAACCAAGGTACGTGCTACAACCAGCGTCCGATCGTAAGTGTCGGCGATGAAGTGGTAAAAGGAGAAATCCTTGCTGACGGTCCTTCTATGGAGCTTGGTGAACTTGCACTTGGCCGTAACGTAATGGTCGGCTTCATGACATGGGATGGCTACAACTATGAGGATGCCATCATCATGAGTGAACGCCTTGTGAAGGATGATGTTTATACATCTATCCACATTGAAGAATACGAATCAGAAGCACGTGATACGAAACTTGGACCTGAAGAAATCACTCGCGATATTCCAAACGTCGGTGAAGATGCGCTTCGCAATCTTGATGACCGCGGAATCATCCGTATTGGGGCGGAAGTAAAAGACGGAGATCTTCTTGTTGGTAAAGTAACGCCTAAAGGTGTAACTGAACTGACTGCAGAAGAACGCCTGCTTCACGCCATCTTTGGTGAAAAAGCCCGCGAGGTTCGTGATACTTCTCTTCGTGTGCCTCACGGCGGCGGCGGAATTATCCACGACGTTAAAGTCTTCAACCGTGAAGACGGAGACGAACTTCCTCCAGGCGTAAACCAGTTGGTACGCGTATATATCGTTCAGAAACGTAAGATTTCTGAAGGGGACAAAATGGCCGGTCGTCACGGTAACAAAGGTGTTATCTCTAAGATTCTTCCTGAAGAGGATATGCCTTACCTTCCTGACGGCACACCAATTGACATCATGCTTAACCCGCTGGGCGTACCATCACGTATGAACATCGGGCAGGTATTGGAGCTTCATATGGGTATGGCCGCTCGTTACCTCGGCATCCACATTGCATCTCCTGTATTTGACGGAGCGCGTGAAGAGGATGTTTGGGAAACACTTGAAGAAGCCGGCATGTCTCGTGACGCCAAAACGGTGCTTTACGACGGACGTACTGGAGAGCCGTTTGATAACCGCGTATCTGTCGGTATCATGTACATGATTAAACTGGCTCACATGGTTGACGATAAACTTCATGCACGCTCTACAGGTCCTTACTCACTTGTTACGCAGCAGCCTCTTGGCGGTAAAGCGCAATTTGGCGGACAGCGTTTCGGTGAGATGGAGGTTTGGGCACTTGAAGCTTACGGTGCGGCTTACACTCTTCAAGAAATTCTGACTGTTAAGTCTGATGACGTGGTTGGACGTGTGAAAACATATGAAGCCATCGTTAAAGGCGACAACGTTCCAGAACCAGGTGTTCCGGAATCATTCAAAGTATTAATCAAAGAACTTCAAAGCTTAGGTATGGATGTCAAAATCCTTTCCGGTGATGAAGAAGAAATAGAAATGAGAGATTTAGAAGACGAAGAAGATGCGAAACAAGCTGACGGTCTGGCATTATCAGGTGATGAAGAGCCGGAAGAAACAGCATCTGCAGACGTTGAACGCGATGTAGTAACAAAAGAATAATCTCTAGTTATAAAGGCAAGTGACATCGGTTAATCCGAAGATAAAAAGGGAGGTAGGCCCCTTGCTAGATGTGAACAATTTTGAGTATATGAACATCGGTCTTGCTTCACCGGATAAAATCCGTTCATGGTCTTTTGGTGAAGTGAAAAAGCCTGAAACGATAAACTATCGTACGTTAAAACCTGAAAAGGACGGTCTATTCTGCGAACGCATTTTCGGACCGACTAAGGACTGGGAATGTCATTGCGGGAAGTACAAGCGAGTTCGTTATAAAGGCGTAGTTTGTGACCGCTGCGGAGTCGAAGTAACACGGGCTAAAGTCCGTCGTGAGAGAATGGGGCACATTGAACTGGCTGCCCCAGTTTCCCACATTTGGTATTTCAAAGGTATTCCAAGCCGTATGGGTCTTGTGCTGGATATGTCACCTCGTGCTTTAGAAGAAGTCATTTACTTTGCTTCTTACGTTGTAACTGATCCTGCAAACACACCGCTTGAAAAGAAACAGCTTCTGTCTGAGAAAGAATACCGTGCTTATCTCGATAAATACGGTAATAAATTCCAAGCATCAATGGGTGCAGAAGCGATTCATAAACTTCTTCAAGATATCGATCTTGTAAAAGAAGTTGATATGTTAAAAGAAGAGCTGAAAACATCACAAGGACAGCGCCGTACTCGTGCGATCAAACGCCTTGAAGTTTTAGAAGCCTTCCGTAACTCAGGAAACAAGCCTTCTTGGATGATCCTTGATGTGCTTCCTGTTATTCCTCCTGAGCTTAGACCGATGGTTCAGCTAGATGGCGGACGTTTTGCGACTTCTGATTTGAACGACCTTTATCGTCGTGTCATCAACCGTAACAATCGTTTGAAACGCCTTTTGGACCTTGGTGCGCCTAGCATTATCGTTCAAAACGAAAAACGTATGCTTCAAGAGGCTGTCGATGCCCTAATCGACAACGGCCGCCGCGGACGTCCTGTAACGGGTCCTGGTAACAGACCGTTAAAATCTCTTTCTCACATGCTGAAAGGGAAGCAAGGCCGTTTCCGTCAAAACCTTCTTGGTAAACGTGTCGATTACTCCGGACGTTCTGTAATCGTTGTTGGTCCTCATTTGAAAATGTACCAATGCGGTTTACCGAAGGAAATGGCGCTTGAACTTTTCAAACCTTTCGTTATGAAAGAACTTGTTGAAAAAGGTCTTGCTCACAACATTAAGAGTGCGAAACGTAAAATTGAGCGCGTACAGCCTGAAGTATGGGATGTACTGGAATCAGTTATTAAGGAGCATCCGGTACTTCTGAACCGTGCCCCTACACTTCACAGATTAGGTATCCAGGCGTTTGAACCAACGCTTGTTGAAGGACGCGCAATCCGCCTTCACCCGCTCGTATGTACAGCTTATAACGCTGACTTTGACGGTGACCAAATGGCGGTTCACGTACCATTATCTGCTGAAGCACAAGCTGAAGCACGCATCTTGATGCTTGCTGCTCAAAACATCTTGAACCCTAAAGATGGTAAACCGGTTGTAACTCCGTCTCAGGATATGGTACTGGGTAACTATTACCTGACACTTGAGCGTGCCGGTGCTGTCGGTGAAGGTATGGTCTTCAAGAATACAGACGAAGCGCTTCTTGCTTATCAAAACGGATATGTTCACCTTCATACGAGAGTAGCTGTTGCAGCTAACTCCCTTAAGAATGTGACATTTACCGAAGAACAGCGCTCAAAATTGTTAATTACAACTGTCGGTAAGCTTGTCTTCAATGAAATTCTTCCGGAATCATTCCCTTACATGAATGAGCCAACGAAGAGCAACATTGAAGAGAAAACACCTGACCGTTTCTTCTTAGAAAAAGGTGCCGATGTTAAAGCTGTCATTGAACAGCAGCCAATCAATGCACCGTTTAAAAAAGGTATTCTGGGTAAAATCATCGCGGAAATCTTTAAACGATTCCATATCACGGAAACGTCTAAAATGCTTGACCGCATGAAAAACCTAGGTTTCAAATATTCAACAAAAGCTGGTATTACAGTTGGGGTTTCTGACATCGTCGTACTCGATGATAAACAAGAAATTCTTGAGGAAGCGCAAAGCAAAGTTGATAACGTCATGAAGCAATTCCGACGTGGTCTAATCACAGAAGAAGAACGCTATGAGAGAGTTATCTCTATCTGGAGTGCTGCAAAAGACGTTATCCAAGGCAAACTGATGAAATCACTTGATGAGCTCAACCCGATCTACATGATGAGTGACTCTGGTGCCCGTGGTAACGCGTCTAACTTTACGCAGCTTGCCGGAATGCGCGGCCTGATGGCCAACCCGGCTGGACGTATCATTGAATTACCGATCAAATCAAGTTTCCGTGAAGGTCTGACAGTATTGGAGTACTTTATCTCCACTCACGGTGCGCGTAAAGGTCTTGCCGATACCGCCCTTAAAACTGCTGACTCAGGTTACCTTACACGCCGTCTCGTTGACGTTGCGCAGGATGTTATCATCCGTGAAACTGATTGCGGAACTGACCGAGGCATCCTTGCTAAGCCTCTTAAAGAAGGAACTGAAACCATTGAGCGCTTAGAAGAACGCTTAATCGGCCGTTTTGCACGAAAACAAGTGAAGCACCCTGAAACAGGTGAAGTGCTTGTAAATGAAAATGAACTGATCGATGAAGATAAAGCACTGGAGATTGTAGAAGCCGGCATTGAAGAAGTGTGGATCCGTTCTGCCTTCACATGTAATACGCCTCATGGTGTATGTAAACGATGCTATGGCCGAAATCTTGCAACTGGCTCCGATGTTGAAGTCGGTGAAGCTGTCGGTATCATTGCTGCCCAATCAATCGGTGAGCCTGGTACACAGTTAACAATGCGTACATTCCATACAGGCGGGGTTGCCGGAGACGATATCACACAGGGTCTTCCGCGTATCCAAGAGCTTTTCGAAGCTCGTAATCCGAAAGGTCAGGCAACAATTACAGAAATCGACGGTACAGTCGTTGAGATCAATGAAGTTCGTGATAAGCAACAGGAAATTGTGGTTCAAGGAGCAGTGGAAACACGTTCTTATACGGCACCTTATAACTCCCGCCTGAAAGTAGCGGAAGGAGATAAAATTACTCGAGGCCAAGTACTGACAGAAGGTTCAATCGATCCGAAAGAGCTTCTTAAAGTGACTGACCTGACAACTGTTCAAGAGTATCTTCTCCATGAGGTTCAAAAGGTTTACCGTATGCAGGGTGTTGAAATCGGTGATAAACACGTAGAAGTAATGGTTCGCCAGATGCTTCGCAAAGTCCGCGTGATTGACGCTGGTGACACTGATGTGCTTCCAGGTACATTGCTTGATATTCACCAATTTACTGAAGCGAACAAAAAGGTATTGCTAGAAGGCAATCGTCCTGCTACAGGCCGTCCTGTCTTACTCGGTATTACAAAAGCATCTCTTGAAACTGATTCATTCTTATCTGCTGCTTCCTTCCAGGAAACAACACGTGTCCTTACAGACGCAGCGATCAAAGGTAAGCGTGACGAGCTTCTCGGCTTGAAAGAGAATGTTATCATCGGTAAGCTTGTTCCGGCTGGTACAGGTATGATGAAATACCGTAAAGTAAAACCAGTTTCAAATGTTCAGCCGACTGAAGACATGGTTCCGGTTGAATAACTGATTTAAAGCTGCTGAAAGACTGCCAAAACAGTCTTTCAGCAGATATTTTTAATAAAAAATCACTCTATGAAAAGTACGAAACTAAAAAATGTCATACCTTGTTGACATTCGTCTCCTAGAATGATAATATAACCAAGGTGCTCGAAATAAACCTGTTACTTTGGAGGATATGTTTATGTCTTATGATAAAGTATCACAGGCCAAGTCAATTATTATTGGTACGAAGCAAACAGTGAAAGCTCTAAAACGAGGTTCAGTAAAGGAAGTAGTCGTTGCAAAAGACGCAGATCCGATCCTCACGTCAAGTGTTGTTTCACTTGCGGAAGATCAAGGTATCTCTGTCTTAATGGTTGAGTCCATGAAAAAGCTCGGCAAAGCCTGCGGAATTGAGGTAGGAGCAGCCGCTGTTGCCATTATTTTATAACGTACTTTTGTTTTTGCGTAAGATTTCATCTTATGTAAAGACATTGTTTTTTGCCTTTTGATGAACCACCTGGGTATGTGGGTTATAAAACGTAACGAAGGGAGGAAAAAATCATGCCTACAATTAATCAGCTAATTCGCAAAGGACGCGTGAGTAAAGTAGAAAACTCAAAGTCTCCTGCACTTAACAAAGGATACAACAGCTTTAAAAAAGAGCACACTAATGTATCTTCTCCACAAAAACGCGGGGTATGTACTCGTGTTGGTACAATGACACCGAAAAAACCGAACTCAGCACTTCGTAAATATGCTCGTGTTCGTTTAACTAACGGAATCGAGGTTACTGCTTACATTCCTGGTATCGGTCACAACCTGCAAGAGCACAGTGTTGTACTTATCCGCGGCGGACGTGTAAAAGACTTACCAGGGGTACGTTACCACATCGTTCGTGGTGCGCTTGACACTGCTGGAGTTGAAAACCGTGCACAAGGCCGTTCTAAATACGGTACGAAAAAACCTAAAGCAAAATAATAAACGAAAATACGCATAATTGATGAAGGGAGGATATTCAGATGCCACGTAAAGGTCCTGTAGCAAAAAGAGACGTTTTGCCTGATCCGATTTACAACTCTAAGCTTGTATCTCGTCTAATCAACAAAATGATGATCGATGGTAAAAAAGGTAAGTCTCAAACAATCCTATACAAGTCATTCGATATCATTAAAGAACGTACTGGCAATGATGCAATGGAGGTTTTCGAACAAGCATTGAAAAACATCATGCCTGTACTTGAAGTAAAAGCACGCCGTGTAGGTGGTGCGAACTACCAAGTTCCTGTAGAAGTTCGTCCTGAACGTCGTACGACTCTTGGACTTCGCTGGTTAGTTAACTACGCGCGTCTTCGCGGAGAAAAAACGATGGAAGAGCGTTTAGCTAACGAAATCCTTGACGCAGCTAACAACACTGGTGCTGCTGTTAAGAAACGTGAAGATACTCATAAGATGGCTGAAGCAAACAAAGCATTTGCTCACTATCGTTGGTAGGATTTATATACTAAAAAACACAATTTCCTAATAAGGAAGGAGAAATTACCCAATGGCAAGAGAGTTCTCCTTAGAAAATACTCGTAATATCGGAATCATGGCTCACATTGATGCCGGTAAAACGACTACTACAGAACGTATCTTGTTCTATACTGGTCGTATCCACAAAATTGGTGAAACTCACGAAGGAGCTTCACAAATGGACTGGATGGAGCAGGAACAAGAACGTGGTATCACAATCACTTCCGCTGCGACAACTGCACAGTGGAAAGGATACCGCGTAAACATCATCGATACTCCAGGACACGTAGACTTCACAGTTGAAGTTGAACGTTCTCTTCGTGTACTTGATGGTGCTGTTGCTGTACTTGACGCGCAATCAGGCGTTGAGCCTCAAACAGAAACTGTTTGGCGTCAGGCAACAACTTACGGAGTACCGCGTATCGTTTTTGTTAACAAAATGGACAAAATCGGTGCAGACTTCCTTTACTCTGTAGGAACTTTAAGAGACCGTCTTCAAGCAAACGCTCATGCAATTCAATTGCCGATCGGTGCTGAAGATAACTTCGAAGGTATCATCGATCTTGTAGAAAACGTTGCGTATTTCTATGAAGATGACCTCGGAACTCGCTCTGATGCGAAAGAAATCCCTGAAGAGTACAAAGAGCAAGCTGAAGAGCTTCGCAACAGCCTCATTGAAGCTGTTTGTGAGCTTGATGAAGAGCTTATGGACAAATACCTTGAGGGTGAAGAAATCACTATTGACGAGTTAAAAGCAGGTATCCGTAAAGGTACATTAAATGTTGAATTCTACCCTGTTCTTGTTGGTTCTGCCTTCAAAAACAAAGGTGTTCAACTAGTACTTGATGCTGTTCTTGACTACCTTCCTGCACCAACTGACGTTGCTGCAATCAAAGGTGTACGTCCTGATACAAATGAAGAGATTGAGCGCCATTCTTCTGATGATGAGCCATTCTCTGCATTAGCATTTAAAGTTATGACTGACCCTTACGTGGGTAAGTTGACGTTCTTCCGTGTGTACTCTGGAACACTTGATTCCGGTTCATACGTGAAAAACTCTACTAAAGGCAAACGTGAGCGTGTTGGACGTATCCTTCAAATGCACGCTAACAGCCGTGAAGAAATCTCTACTGTATACGCAGGCGATATCGCAGCTGCTGTAGGTCTAAAAGATACGACTACTGGAGATACTCTATGTGATGAGAAGGATCTTGTTATCCTCGAATCAATGGAATTCCCAGAACCAGTTATCGACGTTGCTATTGAGCCTAAATCAAAAGCCGACCAAGATAAAATGGGTATCGCTTTAGCGAAACTTGCTGAAGAAGATCCTACATTCCGTACTCAAACAAACCCAGAAACTGGCCAAACGATCATCTCTGGTATGGGTGAACTTCACCTTGATATCATTGTTGACCGTATGAAACGCGAATTTAAAGTAGAAGCCAACGTTGGTGCTCCTCAGGTTGCGTACCGTGAAACATTCCGTTCCGGTGCAAAAGTTGAAGGTAAATTCGTACGTCAGTCTGGTGGACGCGGTCAGTTCGGACACGTTTGGATCGAATTCGAACCAAACGAAGAAGGCGCTGGCTTTGAATTTGAAAATGCGATTGTCGGTGGGGTAGTTCCTCGTGAATACATCCCAGCTGTTCAAGCAGGTCTTGAAGATTCACTTGAAAATGGTGTACTAGCAGGCTTCCCGCTTATCGACATTAAAGCAAAACTTTTCGATGGTTCTTACCATGATGTTGACTCAAACGAAATGGCATTTAAAATTGCTGCTTCTATGGCATTGAAAAATGCAGTCAGCAAATGTAACCCAGTTCTTCTTGAACCAATCATGAAAGTAGAAGTGGTTATTCCAGAAGAATACATGGGAGATATCATGGGTGATGTTACTTCACGTCGCGGACGCGTAGAAGGTATGGAAGCACGCGGTAACGCTCAAGTTGTTCGTGCTATGGTTCCTCTTGCTGAAATGTTCGGTTACGCTACTGCACTTCGTTCTAATACGCAAGGTCGCGGTACGTTTACTATGCACATGGATCACTACGAAGAAGTGCCGAAGAGCATTGCAGAAGAAATTATCAAAAAAAATAAAGGCGAATAATTGATTTTGCCGCTTAACTCAAGTATAACTACTATTGTAAGATGAGGAAGTGAAAGCTTTCTTTCACTTCCTATCACTCTATACATTACTAATTAAAAGCTCTTAAGGAGGATTTTAGAATGGCTAAAGAAAAATTCGACCGTTCCAAATCACATGCCAATATCGGTACAATTGGACACGTTGACCATGGTAAAACAACTTTAACTGCTGCTATCACAACAGTACTTCATAAGAAATCTGGTAAAGGTACAGCTATGGCGTACGATCAAATTGATGGTGCTCCAGAAGAACGTGAGCGCGGTATCACAATCTCTACTGCACACGTTGAGTACGAAACTGAAACTCGTCACTATGCACACGTTGACTGCCCAGGACACGCTGACTATGTTAAAAACATGATCACTGGTGCTGCGCAAATGGACGGAGCTATCCTTGTAGTATCTGCTGCTGATGGCCCAATGCCACAAACTCGTGAGCACATCCTTCTTTCTAAAAACGTTGGTGTACCATACATCGTTGTATTCCTAAACAAATGCGACATGGTAGACGACGAAGAGCTTCTTGAACTAGTTGAAATGGAAGTTCGCGATCTTCTTAGCGAATACGACTTCCCTGGTGATGATGTACCAGTAATCAAAGGTTCTGCTCTTAAAGCTCTTGAAGGTGACGCTGAGTACGAAGCGAAAATCTTCGAACTTATGGATGCGGTTGATGAGTACATCCCAACTCCAGAACGCGACACTGAAAAACCATTCATGATGCCAGTTGAGGATGTATTCTCAATCACTGGTCGTGGTACAGTAGCAACTGGCCGTGTAGAACGCGGACAAGTTAAAGTCGGTGACGAAGTTGAAATCATCGGTCTTCAAGAAGAGAACAAGAAAACAACTGTTACAGGTGTTGAAATGTTCCGTAAGCTTCTTGATTATGCTGAAGCTGGTGACAACATTGGTGCCCTTCTTCGCGGTGTAGCTCGTGAAGACATCCAACGTGGTCAAGTACTTGCTAAACCAGGTACAATCACTCCACACAGCAAATTCAAAGCTGAAGTTTACGTTCTTTCTAAAGAAGAGGGTGGACGTCATACTCCATTCTTCTCTAACTACCGTCCTCAGTTCTACTTCCGTACAACTGACGTAACTGGTATCATCCATCTTCCAGAAGGCGTAGAAATGGTTATGCCTGGAGATAACACTGAAATGAACGTTGAACTTATCTCTACAATCGCTATCGAAGAAGGAACTCGTTTCTCTATTCGTGAAGGCGGACGTACTGTTGGTTCAGGCGTTGTTTCTACAATCACTGAGTAATCGTATGATGATAAACGAGACCCCCTGCGGGTCTCGTTTTTTGGTTTGCTTATCTTTTTCTTGTATAATAAGACTTATCATATCCGAGGGGCTAATTTTTATGATTCCTGAAAAGAGATCAATCGCAATCATGAAAGAACTAAGCATTGAAAATACAAAACAAATGCTGATGATTAATGGGGCTGATGTAAAAAATCCATTGCTGCTTTTTTTACATGGCGGACCGGGGACCCCCCAAAGCGGATATGTTAGGCATTATCAAAAAGAGCTTGAACAGCATTTTACAGTAGTACATTGGGATCAAAGAGGATCCGGGCTTTCTTATTCAAAACGAATTCCTCATCACTCCATGACAATCAGCCATTTTGTTAAAGATGCAATTCAAGTCACTCAATGGCTCCTAGACCATTTTTCAAAAACAAAACTATATCTTACTGGCCATTCTTGGGGCTCACTGCTAGCACTCCATGTACTGCAGCAGCATCCGGATTTGTTTTATGCGTATTATGGAATCAGCCAGGTTGTTAACCCTCACTATGAAGAATCAGCTGCTTATCATTATCTACGTGAAATGTCTGATATAAAGAGAGTGAGTATAGTATCTTTGCTTATACGCTTCATTGGCCCTCCGCCTTGGGAGAAGGATATCCAGCATATTATCTATCGGTTTTGTGTCGAGATGGGCAGGGGAGGATTTACTCACCATCGTCGTCAAAGCCTTGCTATATTATTTCAAATGCTTACTGGTAATGAGTATGGAATAAAAAACATGCACAAATTCCTCAATGGACAGCGATTCACAAATAAACATTTAACTGATGAGTTGTACAATTTTAATGCATTCAAATCAGTTCCTTCTATTAAAGTACCGTGCTTTTTCATTTCGGGGAGACATGATTTAATTGTTCCTGCTGAAATATCGAAACAGTATTATCAAGAGCTTGAGGCACCTGAAAAGCGCTGGCTTCAATTTGAGAATTCGGCTCACAGCCCGCATGTCGAGGAGCCGTCATTATTCGCAAGCACACTGAGTAGCCATGCACTGTACCACTTACGATAGATCCTTGATAAATAAGAAAAACACCTGTATAATAAAAAAAGTGTGCAAAACCATGCATATTCTAAATAAGTCTTGCAACATACGTCTATTTTCTGTATAATGGTGTATGTTGGTCTTTGACTGCGATGAAGTGAGAGGTTGCTGACACACCCGGCCGCTTTGCCATGGCAAGGTGTTCAGGTTTTTCTCACGGAGAACTGTCTAACTTGATGTAGGCGAAAAGGAGGGAAAATAATGGCAAAACAAAAAATTCGTATTCGTTTGAAAGCATATGATCATAGAATCCTTGATCAATCTGCAGAGAAGATTGTTGAAACGGCAAAACGTTCTGGTGCTAGCGTATCTGGTCCGATCCCGTTACCGACTGAAAAATCAGTTTACACAATCCTTCGTGCGGTGCACAAATACAAAGATTCTCGTGAGCAATTTGAAATGCGTACACATAAACGTTTAATCGATATTGTGAACCCAACACCACAAACTGTTGATGCTCTCATGCGATTAGACTTACCATCTGGTGTCGATATCGAAATCAAACTTTAATTCTAAAATATAGAATGATCTTAATAGGAGGTGTGACGAATGACCAAAGGAATCTTAGGAAGAAAAATTGGTATGACGCAAGTATTCGCTGAAAATGGTGATCTTATTCCGGTAACTGTTATCGAGGCTGCTCCAAACGTTGTTCTTCAAAAGAAATCAACTGAAAACGACGGTTATGAAGCAATCCAGCTTGGTTTTGACGACAAGCGTGAAAAGCTTTCTAACAAACCTGAAAAAGGGCACGTTGCAAAAGCGGAAACTGCTCCTAAGCGCTTCGTTAAAGAATTACGCGGAGTGGAAATGGATGCGTATGAAGTTGGTCAGGAAGTCAAGGTTGAAATTTTCTCTGCTGGAGAAATCGTAGATGTAACAGGAGTATCTAAAGGTAAAGGTTTCCAAGGTGCGATCAAGCGCCACGGACAATCTCGCGGACCTATGTCTCACGGTTCACGCTACCACCGTCGTCCTGGTTCAATGGGACCTGTAGATCCTAACCGTGTATTCAAAGGTAAATTATTACCTGGACGTATGGGCGGAGAGCAAATCACTGTTCAAAACCTTGAAATCGTAAAAGTTGATGCAGAACGCAATCTTCTTTTGATCAAAGGTAACGTACCTGGTGCGAAGAAATCTTTAATCACTGTTAAAAGTGCTGTTAAATCTAAATAACTCTCTTAGGAAAGGAGGAAATTGATCATGCCAAAAGTAGCATTATACAACCAAAACGGTTCTACTGCTGGTGACATCGAATTAAACGCTTCTGTATTTGGTATCGAACCAAATGAGAGTGTTGTATTCGACGCTATTCTTATGCAAAGAGCTTCCTTACGTCAAGGATCTCATAAAGTAAAAAATCGTTCTGAAGTACGCGGCGGAGGTCGTAAACCATGGCGTCAAAAAGGTACTGGACGTGCCCGTCAAGGTTCTATCCGTTCACCGCAATGGCGCGGAGGTGGTGTCGTATTCGGCCCAACACCACGCAGCTATTCTTATAAATTACCTAAAAAAGTTCGCCGCTTGGCAATCAAATCAGTATTGTCTTCTAAAGTGAACGACAACAACATCATCGTTCTTGAAGATCTTACTCTTGATACGGCTAAAACAAAAGAAATGGCAGCTATCCTTAAAGGGTTATCTGTTGAGAAAAAAGCTTTAATCGTAACTGCGGATGCTAACGAAGCAGTGGCTTTATCTGCTCGCAACATTCCTGGAGTTACTGTAGTTGAAGCTAACGGAATCAACGTTTTAGACGTTGTCAACCACGAGAAGCTTCTGATTACAAAAGCAGCGGTTGAAAAAGTAGAGGAGGTGCTTGCATAATGAAAGATCCTCGTGATGTTCTAAAGCGCCCCGTCATTACTGAACGTTCTGCTGATTTAATGGCTGAAAAGAAATATACTTTTGAAGTTGATGTAAGAGCTAACAAAACAGAAGTGAAAGACGCGGTTGAAAGCATCTTTGGTGTGAAAGTTGACAAAGTCAACATCATGAACTACAAAGGTAAATCAAAACGTGTCGGACGCTACACTGGTATGACTAGCCGTCGCAGAAAAGCGATCGTAAAACTTACTGCAGACAGCAAAGAAATCGAAATTTTTGAAGCTTAATTATCTGTAAAAAGAAGGAGGGAAATTCAAAATGGCGATTAAAAAGTATAAACCGACCTCTAATGGACGTCGTGGCATGACAACTTCAGATTTTGCTGAAATCACGACTGACAAGCCGGAAAAATCCTTGCTTGCTCCCCTTCACAAAAAAGGCGGACGTAACAACCAAGGTAAATTGACTGTACGTCACCAAGGTGGCGGACATAAACGCCAATACCGTGTTATCGACTTCAAACGCGATAAAGATGGTATACCTGGACGCGTTGCTACAGTTGAATACGATCCAAACCGTTCAGCTAACATCGCTCTAATCAACTATGCAGACGGAGAAAAACGTTACATTCTTGCTCCTAAAGGAATTCAAGTGGGTACTGAAATCATGTCAGGTCCTGAAGCTGACATTAAAGTAGGTAATGCACTACCACTTATCAACATCCCTGTTGGTACAGTTGTGCATAACATTGAATTAAAACCTGGTAAAGGCGGACAGCTCGTACGTTCAGCTGGTACATCTGCTCAGGTTCTTGGTAAAGAAGGTAAATACGTTCTTGTACGTCTTAACTCTGGAGAAGTTCGCATGATTCTTTCTGCTTGCCGTGCTTCTATCGGTCAAGTAGGTAACGAACAGCACGAACTTATCAACATTGGTAAAGCTGGACGTTCTCGCTGGAAAGGCATCCGTCCTACAGTTCGTGGTTCTGTAATGAACCCTAACGATCACCCACACGGTGGTGGTGAAGGACGTGCGCCAATCGGACGTAAATCACCAATGTCTCCATGGGGCAAACCGACTCTTGGATTCAAGACACGTAAGAAAAAGAACAAATCCGATAAATTTATCGTACGTCGTCGTAAAAATAAATAACGGGGTTGTCTACGGTTCACTTCGGACCGTAGTGCAATCACGAAGGGAGGTTCCAAAATGGCTCGCAGCTTGAAAAAAGGACCATTTGTCGATGGACACTTGATGACAAAAATCGAGAAATTAAATGAAACAGACAAGAAACAAGTCGTAAAAACTTGGTCTCGTCGTTCTACTATTTTCCCACAGTTTATTGGTCACACAATCGCAGTCTATGACGGACGTAAACACGTGCCTGTATTCATCTCTGAAGATATGGTAGGGCACAAGTTGGGTGAATTCGCTCCAACTCGTACGTACAAAGGTCATGCTAGTGATGACAAAAAAACAAGACGCTAAGAGAGGAGGCTTTTAAATGCAAGCTAAAGCTGTTGCAAGAACAGTCCGTATTGCTCCTCGTAAAGCACGTCTAGTAATGGACCTGATTCGAGGCAAGCAAGTAGGTGAGGCAGTATCAATCTTGAACCTTACACCAAGAGCTGCTTCTCCAATTATCGAGAAAGTATTAAAATCCGCTATTGCAAATGCTGAGCATAACTATGAAATGGACGCTAACAACCTGGTTATTTCTCAAGCATTCGTTGACGAAGGCCCTACGTTAAAAAGATTCCGCCCACGTGCTATGGGACGTGCGAGCCAAATCAACAAACGTACGAGCCACATTACAATCGTTGTATCAGAAAAGAAGGAGGGATAAGTAGTGGGTCAAAAGGTAAATCCAGTCGGTCTTCGTATCGGAGTCATTCGTGATTGGGAATCTAAGTGGTACGCTGGTAAAGATTACGCTGACTTCCTGCACGAAGATTTAAAAATTCGTGAATACATTAGCAAACGCCTTTCTGACGCTTCTGTTTCTAAAGTAGAAATCGAGCGTGCAGCAAACCGCGTTAACATTACGATCCACACAGCTAAGCCTGGTATGGTTATCGGTAAAGGCGGTTCTGAAGTTGAAGCACTTCGAAAAGCCCTTAACAGCCTTACTGGCAAGCGTGTACACATTAACATTCTTGAAATCAAAAGAGCAGATCTTGATGCACAGCTAGTTGCTGACAACATCGCTCGTCAATTAGAAAACCGTGTTTCTTTCCGCCGTGCACAGAAACAACAAATCCAACGTACTATGCGCGCTGGAGCACAAGGTGTGAAAACAATGGTTTCTGGTCGTCTTGGCGGTGCAGATATCGCTCGTTCTGAATACTACAGTGAAGGAACTGTTCCATTGCACACATTACGTGCGGACATTGACTATGCAACATCAGAAGCTGATACTACTTACGGTAAGCTTGGTGTAAAAGTCTGGATCTATCGTGGAGAGGTTCTTCCTACTAAGAAGAAAACTGAGGAAGGAGGAAAATAATATGTTATTACCAAAACGCGTTAAATATCGCAGAGAGCATCGCGGAAAAATGCGTGGCCGTGCGAAAGGCGGTACTGAAGTACATTTCGGTGAGTTCGGTATCCAAGCTCTTGAAGCTTCTTGGATCACTAACCGTCAAATCGAAGCTGCACGTATTGCGATGACTCGTTACATGAAACGTGGCGGTAAAGTTTGGATCAAAATTTTCCCTTCTAAACCTTACACTGCTAAACCACTTGAGGTACGTATGGGATCCGGTAAAGGGGCTCCAGAAGGTTGGGTAGCTGTTGTAAAACCGGGCAAAGTTTTATTTGAAATTTCTGGTGTGTCTGAAGAGGTTGCTCGTGAAGCGCTTCGTCTTGCATCTCACAAATTGCCAATTAAAACGAAGTTCGTAAAACGTGAAGAAATTGGTGGTGAATCAAATGAAAGCTAATGAAATTCGTGACCTTACCACTGCTGAAATTGAACAAAAAGTAAAGTCTCTTAAAGAAGAACTTTTCAATCTTCGCTTTCAATTAGCGACAGGACAACTTGAAAATACTGCTCGCATTCGTGAAGTGCGCAAAGCTATCGCGCGCATGAAAACTGTGATTCGTGAAAGAGAAATTGCTGCTAATAAATAATCACTGAGGGGAGGTCGTGAGCATGAGCGAACGTAACCAACGCAAAGTTTACCAAGGCCGTGTTGTTTCTGACAAAATGGATAAAACCATCACTGTTGTTGTTGAGACATACAAAAAACATACACTTTACGGTAAACGCGTAAAATACTCAAAAAAATTCAAAGCACATGATGAAAATAATCAAGCTAAAATCGGTGACATCGTAAAGATCATGGAAACTCGTCCATTGTCTGCAACTAAGCGTTTCCGTCTAGTTGAAGTTGTCGAAGAAGCTGTTATTATCTAATAAAGTTCGGAATTCTTTTTCCGAAGGGAGGTAACAAATAATGATTCAACAAGAGACTCGTTTAAAAGTAGCTGACAACTCTGGCGCACGTGAAGTACTTACTATTAAAGTTCTTGGTGGTTCTGGACGTAAAACAGCTAACATTGGTGATGTAATTGTTTGCACGGTTAAACAAGCAACACCAGGAGGCGTTGTCAAAAAAGGTGAAGTCGTAAAAGCTGTTATCGTTCGCACGAAAAGCGGAGCGCGCAGAAGTGACGGTTCATACATCAGCTTCGATGAGAATGCATGTGTTATCATCCGTGACGACAAGAGCCCACGCGGAACTCGTATCTTCGGACCAGTTGCTCGTGAATTGCGTGAAAACAACTTTATGAAAATTGTTTCTCTAGCTCCAGAAGTTATCTAATGAAATAAATGCCTTACTCAAGGAGGTGCGATCAGGATGCATGTAAAAAAAGGCGATAAAGTTATGGTTATCTCTGGTAAAGATAAAGGCAAACAAGGAACAATCCTTGCTGCTTTCCCTAAAAAGGACCGCGTTTTAGTTGAAGGTGTTAACATGGTAAAGAAACACTCTAAACCAACTCAAGCTAACCCTCAAGGCGGTATTTCTAATCAAGAGGCGCCAATTCATGTATCAAACGTTATGCCGCTCGATCCTAAAACAGGTGAAGTGACTCGCGTAGGATACAAAGTGGAAGATGGCAAAAAAGTTCGTGTTGCAAAAAAATCTGGGCAAGTTCTAGATAAATAGTATTAAAAGGAAGGGAGGTCTATCTCATGAACCGCCTTAAAGAAAAGTACAATAAAGAAATTGCACCTGCTTTAATGACTAAGTTCAACTATGATTCAGTCATGCAAGTGCCTAAAATCGAAAAAATCGTAATCAACATGGGTGTTGGTGACGCTGTTCAAAACGCGAAAGCAATCGACAGTGCTGTTGAAGAATTAACGTTTATCGCAGGTCAAAAACCTGTCGTTACTCGTGCGAAGAAATCAATTGCTGGATTCCGTCTTCGTGAGGGAATGCCTATCGGTGCGAAAGTAACTCTTCGCGGAGAGCGCATGTATGATTTCCTTGATAAACTTATTTCTGTATCTTTACCGCGTGTACGTGACTTCCGCGGGGTTTCTAAAAAATCTTTCGACGGTCGCGGTAACTACACACTTGGTATCAAAGAACAGTTAATCTTCCCTGAAATTGACTACGATAAAGTAACAAAGGTTCGCGGAATGGACATCGTTATCGTAACAACTGCTAATACTGACGAAGAAGCTCGTGAGCTATTAACTCAAGTAGGTATGCCGTTCCAGAAATAATCAATGAAAGGGAGGCGAAATCGTGGCTAAAAAGTCTATGATTGCGAAACAACAACGTACACCAAAGTTTAAAGTACAAGAGTACACACGCTGTGAACGCTGCGGACGTCCGCATTCAGTCATTCGTAAATTTAAACTTTGCCGTATTTGTTTCCGTGAGCTTGCATATAAAGGACAAATTCCTGGCGTGAAAAAAGCCAGCTGGTAATCCCCAAGAAAGGGAAGGAGGTAATTATATAATGGTTATGACAGATCCAATTGCAGATATGCTAACTCGTATTCGCAATGCAAACATGGTACGTCATGAGAAGCTTGAAATTCCTGCTTCTAAATTGAAAAGAGAAATTGCTGAAATTTTAAAGCGTGAAGGTTTCATTCGTGACGTTGAGTTCGTAGAAGACAGCAAACAAGGTATCATCCGCGTTTTCTTGAAATACGGACAAAACAACGAGCGCGTTATCACTGGTCTTAAAAGAATCAGCAAGCCTGGTTTGCGTGTTTATGCTAAATCAAATGAAGTACCTCGCGTACTTAACGGTCTTGGAATCGCGATTATTTCTACATCACAAGGTGTTTTAACGGACAAAGAAGCCCGTGCAAAACAAGCTGGTGGAGAAGTTCTAGCATACGTTTGGTAAGAAGTTTAACATGAATGGAGGTGTTTGGTATGTCTCGTGTAGGTAAGAAGTTACTTGAGATTCCTTCTGATGTTACAGTAACGTTAAACGATAACAACACTGTAGCTGTGAAAGGACCAAAAGGAGAATTAACTCGTACGTTTCACCCTGATATGGAAATTAAAGTAGAGGACAATGTGCTTACAGTCACTCGTCCTTCTGATCAAAAAGAGCACCGTGCACTGCATGGTACAACTCGCAGTCTGCTTGGCAACATGGTTGAAGGTGTATCTAAAGGATTTGAAAGAGGTTTGGAATTAGTCGGTGTCGGTTACCGTGCGTCTAAATCCGGAAATAAACTTGTTTTAAACGTTGGATACTCTCACCCTGTTGAGATCGTTCCTGAAGAAGGCATCGAAATCGAAGTTCCTTCTCAAACTAAAGTAGTTGTAAAAGGTACAGACAAAGAACGTGTAGGAGCTATTGCTGCTAACATCCGCGCTGTACGTTCTCCAGAGCCTTACAAAGGTAAAGGAATCCGCTACGAAGGTGAAGTTGTTCGCCGCAAAGAAGGTAAATCTGCTAAGTAAGATCGCTTAAAGTGAAGAAAGGAGTGACCTAGATGATTACGAAAACTAGCAAAAATGCTGCTCGTCTTAAAAGACACGCTCGTGTTCGCGCTAAACTTTCCGGTACTGCTGAAAGACCGCGTCTGAACGTTTTCCGTTCTAACAAGCACATTTACGCTCAAATCATCGATGATGTAAATGGTGTTACACTTGCTAGTGCATCTACTCTCGATAAAGACTTGAACGTTGAAAGCACTGGAGATACTTCTGCTGCTACTAAAGTTGGAGAATTAGTTGCAAAACGCGCTGCTGAAAAAGGCGTTTCTGACGTAGTATTTGACCGTGGCGGATACTTATACCATGGACGTGTAAAAGCTTTGGCTGATGCCGCTCGTGAAGCTGGACTTAAATTTTAATAAAAGAAGGAGGGACACATGATTATGCGTCGTATTGACCCAAGCAAATTAGAGTTAGAAGAACGCTTAGTTACGGTTAACCGCGTAGCGAAAGTTGTTAAAGGTGGTCGTCGTTTCCGCTTCGCAGCTCTAGTCGTTGTCGGTGACAAAAACGGACACGTAGGATTCGGTACTGGTAAAGCACAAGAAGTACCAGAAGCGATCCGCAAAGCTGTTGAAGATGCGAAAAAGAATTTAATTGAAGTACCAATGGTTGGAACTACAATTCCACATGAAATCATCGGACGTTTCGGTGCAGGTAACATCTTGTTAAAACCTGCTTCTGAAGGTACTGGAGTTATCGCTGGAGGCCCTGTACGTGCGGTACTTGAGCTTGCTGGTGTATCTGACATCCTTTCTAAGTCTTTAGGTTCTAACACACCGATCAACATGATTCGTGCAACACTTCAAGGCTTAAGTGAACTTAAGCGTGCTGAAGACGTTGCGAAGCTTCGTGGAAAATCTGTAGAAGAACTGTTAGGATAAGGAGGGAACATTAATGGCTAAATTAGAAATTACCCTCAAACGAAGTGTAATCGGTCGCCCGGAAGATCAACGCGTTACTGTTAGAACGCTTGGTTTAAAGAAAACAAACCAAACTGTTGTTCATGAAGACAACGCTGCGATCCGTGGCATGATTAATAAAGTATCTCATTTAGTTTCTGTTAAAGAACAATAAAAATAATTGATCGGATAAGGAGGTGTCCTAATGAAACTTCATGAATTAAAACCTTCAGAAGGTTCACGCAAAACGCGTAATCGCGTAGGTCGTGGTATTGGTTCTGGCAACGGTAAAACAGCTGGTAAAGGTCACAAAGGTCAAAACGCTCGTTCTGGCGGCGGTGTACGCCCAGGGTTCGAGGGGGGACAAATGCCTTTATTCCAACGTCTTCCTAAACGCGGTTTTACTAACATCAACCGCAAGGAATACGCTGTAGTCAACCTAGACAAATTGAACGGTTTTGCAGAAGGAACGGAAGTCACTCCTGAACTTCTTCTTGAGACTGGTGTTATTAGCAAACTTAATGCAGGAGTAAAGATTCTTGGCAACGGTAAATTAGAGAAAAAATTAACTGTAAAAGCCAATAAATTCTCTGCTTCTGCGAAAGAAGCTGTTGAAGCTGCTGGCGGTACAGCTGAGGTGATCTAACTTGTTTAAAACAATCTCCAACTTTATGCGTGTGAGTGATATCAGGAATAAAATCATATTCACTTTACTCATGCTTATCGTCTTTCGCATAGGTGCGTTTATTCCTGTGCCTTATGTTAACGCTGAAGCGTTACAGGCACAGTCTCAAATGGGTGTTTTTGATCTCCTTAATACATTTGGCGGCGGTGCGCTTTACCAATTCTCCATTTTCGCAATGGGAATTACTCCTTATATCACGGCTTCGATCATCATTCAGCTGCTTCAGATGGATGTTGTGCCGAAGTTTACCGAGTGGTCTAAGCAAGGTGAAGTTGGCCGCCGTAAATTAGCTCAGTTCACAAGGTACTTTACGATTGTGCTTGGTTTCATCCAGGCGTTAGGTATGTCATACGGATTCAACAATCTGGCAAACGGTATGCTGATCGAAAAATCCGGTATATCGACATATCTCATCATTGCTTTAGTGCTCACTGGCGGAACTGCCTTTTTAATGTGGCTTGGAGAACAAATTACGTCTCATGGAGTAGGCAACGGAATATCGATCATTATCTTCGCGGGGATTGTGGCTAGTATTCCAAAAACGATTGGACAAATATATGAGACTCAATTTGTCGGCAGCAACGATCAGTTGTTTATTCATATTGTGAAAGTCGCACTTCTTGTGATTGCGATTTTAGCAGTTATTGTTGGAGTTATTTTCATTCAGCAAGCCGTACGGAAAATTGCGATTCAATATGCTAAAGGCACAGGTCGTTCACCTGCTGGCGGTGGTCAGTCTACACACCTTCCATTGAAAGTGAACCCTGCAGGGGTTATTCCGGTAATCTTTGCGGTTGCGTTTTTGATAACGCCGCGAACGATCGCGTCATTCTTTGGAACAAACGATGTGACAAAGTGGATTCAAAACTACTTTGATAATACGCATCCGGTGGGTATGGCGATATATGTTGCGTTGATTATTGCCTTTACGTACTTTTATGCTTTTGTACAGGTTAATCCTGAACAAATGGCAGATAACCTTAAAAAACAGGGTGGCTATATCCCGGGGGTTCGTCCAGGGAAAATGACTCAAGATAGAATTACGAGCATTTTGTATCGACTTACGTTTGTGGGTTCTATATTCTTAGCCGTGATTTCCATTCTTCCTATCTTTTTCATTCAATTCGCTGGATTGCCTCAAAGTGCACAAATTGGCGGAACATCTTTGTTAATTGTTGTCGGGGTAGCCTTGGAGACAATGAAACAACTAGAAAGCCAGTTGGTGAAACGAAACTACCGTGGATTTATGAAAAACTAGAGGAAATGGATTTATCCATTCCCTCTTAATAAAGAGAGGACGGGGGAAATCCGAATGAACTTAGTCTTAATGGGGCTTCCTGGTGCCGGTAAAGGCACACAGGGCGAACGAATTGTTGAGGATTATGGGATTCCTCATATCTCAACAGGAGATATGTTCCGTGCTGCTATGAAAGAAGAAACACCACTCGGACTCGAAGCAAAATCTTATATTGATAAGGGAGAGCTCGTACCTGACGAAGTCACAATCGGAATTGTAAAAGAAAGACTTGGCAAAGACGATTGTGAAAGAGGTTTTCTTCTGGACGGATTTCCGCGAACAGTCGCTCAAGCCGAAGCTCTTGAAGAAATTCTTGAGGAATACGGCAAGCCGATTGATTATGTCATTAACATTGAAGTCGACAAAGATGCTCTGATGGAACGTCTGACTGGACGCAGAATTTGCAGTGTTTGCGGCACAACCTATCATTTAGTCTTTAATCCGCCGAAAACGCCGGGTATTTGTGATAAAGACGGAGGCGAACTCTATCAACGGGCAGATGATAATGAGGAAACCGTCTCTAAACGGCTTGAGGTAAACATGAAGCAAACTCAGCCTTTACTCGATTTCTATTCTGAGAAAGGGTATCTTGCAAACGTGAATGGCCAACAGGACATTCAAGACGTTTATGCAGATGTGAAGGATCTTCTTGGAGGATTAAAAAAATGATTATCTGTAAAACCCCACGTGAACTTGGTATCATGCGGGAAGCAGGGCGAATCGTGGCTTTAACTCATGAAGAGTTAAAAAAGCACATTAAACCAGGAATCTCGACAAAAGAATTGGATCAAATTGCCGAACGTTTTATTAAGAAGCAGGGTGCAATCCCATCTTTTAAGGGGTATAATGGGTTTCGCGGGAGCATTTGCGTATCAGTTAATGAAGAACTCGTTCACGGCATTCCTGGCAGCAGGGTGCTGAAGGACGGTGACATCATCAGTATTGATATCGGTGCTAAATTAAATGGTTATCATGGTGACTCTGCATGGACATATCCGGTAGGAAACATCAGCGATGATGACAAAAAACTTCTGGAAGTGACAGAGGAGTCTTTATATAAAGGCTTGCAGGAAGCAAAACCAGGTGAACGTTTGTCGAATATTTCCCACGCAATACAAACGTATGTCGAAAATGAGCAGTTTTCAGTTGTTAGGGAGTATGTCGGACATGGTGTTGGTCAAGACTTGCATGAGGACCCGCAAATTCCTCATTACGGTCCGCCCAACAAAGGACCACGGCTCAAACCTGGCATGGTTCTCGCTATTGAACCTATGGTGAACGCTGGCAGCCGCTACGTGAAAACATTGGCTGATAACTGGACGGTTGTAACGGTAGATGGGAAAAAGTGTGCTCATTTTGAACATACGATTGCGATTACGGAAACGGGTTTTGATATACTGACGAGAGTCTAGGTGATGAAAATAATTCTGAAGACAGATGTTTTTCCGGCTTGATAGGGCAGAAAGTTTGGATGAACATTGGCAGGACCGAATTCACCTTGCCGTTGTCATTGGAATTGTTGACCATCATCAATGTACTAACAGCAGACGGAGAAATGCGTACATTACATTCTCCTAAGAAAAAGAATATCAATCATTTAACCCTTTATGATTGCGTATCTCCGGAAGTTCAGAACAGTATAAACGAAACAGGGCGTGTGACAAACTTCTTTTGAAATTTGTCAGAAAGCAAGTTACTGATTTGAAGAAGGGAGAACACTTGAATGGCGAAAGACGATGTAATTGAAGTGGAAGGTACGATAGTCGAAACACTGCCAAACGCGATGTTCAAAGTTGAACTTGAAAATGGCCACACTGTTTTGGCTCACGTATCTGGTAAAATCCGCATGCACTTCATTCGCATTTTACCTGGAGACAAAGTTACGGTAGAATTATCTCCATATGACTTAACTCGTGGCAGGATTACGTACCGTTACAAATAAAGCACTCCGGAAACTGAAGGAGGTTGGAAACACATGAAAGTGAGACCATCAGTTAAACCAATCTGCGAAAAATGTAAAGTTATTCGCAGAAAAGGAAAAGTAATGGTGATCTGTGAAAATCCAAAGCATAAACAAAAACAAGGATAATTTATAAGGAGGTGCCCAGAGAATGGCTCGTATTGCTGGTGTAGATATCCCACGTGACAAACGTGTTGTTATTTCTTTAACATATGTCTTCGGAATTGGCCGCACAACGGCTCAGCAAGTCTTGAAAGAGGCTGGTGTTTCAGAAGATACTCGTGTGCGTGATCTTACTGAAGAAGAACTTGGTAAAATCCGTGATGTTATTGATAAACTGAAAGTAGAAGGTGACCTTCGCCGTGAAGTTTCTCTTAACATTAAGCGTCTGATCGAAATCGGAAGCTACCGCGGAATCCGTCATCGCAGAGGATTACCTGTTCGCGGACAAAACTCTAAAAATAACGCGCGTACTCGTAAAGGTCCGCGTCGTACTGTAGCTAATAAGAAAAAATAAGTAAGGGAGGTACCTAAACAATGGCTGCTGCTCGTAAATCTAACACGCGTAAACGTCGCGTAAAAAAGAATGTTGAGTCTGGAATTGCTCATATTCGTTCAACTTTCAATAACACGATCGTTACGATCACTGACACTCATGGTAATGCTCTTTCTTGGTCAAGTGCCGGAGCTCTAGGATTCAGAGGTTCTCGTAAATCTACTCCTTTTGCTGCGCAAATGGCTGCAGAAACAGCTGCTAAAGGTTCAATCGAACATGGTCTTAAAACTCTAGAGGTTACTGTTAAAGGACCTGGTTCAGGCCGTGAAGCTGCAATCCGTGCACTTCAAGCTGCTGGACTAGAAGTCACTGCTATCAGAGACGTAACTCCTGTTCCTCATAACGGATGCCGTCCACCAAAACGTCGCCGCGTGTAATTTGTTTGTATAGATTTTGTGTCCCTGTCAATAATGGGTTATGATACAGTTATTTATGAAACGAATGCACCGACTCGTTGCCTGAGCACATACGGGACTAAACAATGGGGAATTTCGGATGGAATCTCATATGATTCTATTCGAGGTTTCGACGTTTTGAAGGAGGGTTTTAAGTAATGATCGAGATTGAAAAACCAAAAATCGAAACGGTTGAAATCAGCGACGATGCCAAATTTGGTAAGTTTGTCGTAGAGCCACTTGAGCGTGGATATGGTACAACTCTGGGTAACTCCTTACGTCGTATCCTCTTATCCTCACTCCCTGGTGCCGCTGTAACATCAATCCAGATAGATGGTGTACTGCACGAATTCTCGACAATTGAAGGCGTTGTGGAAGATGTTACAACGATTATCTTACACATTAAAAAGCTTGCATTGAAAATCTACTCTGATGAAGAGAAGACGCTAGAAATTGATGTACAGGGCGAAGGAACTGTAACGGCAGCTGATATTACACACGATAGTGATGTAGAGATCTTAAATCCTGATCTTCATATCGCAACTCTTGGTGAGAATGCGAGTTTCCGAGTTCGCCTTACTGCTCAAAGAGGACGTGGGTATACGCCTGCTGACGCAAACAAGAGAGACGATCAGCCAATCGGCGTGATTCCGATCGATTCTATCTATACGCCAGTTTCTCGTGTATCTTATCAGGTAGAGAACACTCGTGTAGGCCAAGTTGCAAACTATGATAAACTTACACTTGATGTTTGGACTGATGGAAGCACTGGACCGAAAGAAGCCATTGCGCTTGGTTCAAAGATTTTAACTGAACACCTTAATATATTCGTTGGTTTAACTGACGAAGCTCAGCATGCTGAAATCATGGTTGAAAAAGAAGAAGATCAAAAAGAGAAAGTTCTTGAAATGACAATTGAAGAATTGGATCTTTCTGTTCGCTCTTACAACTGCTTAAAGCGTGCGGGTATTAACACGGTTCAAGAGCTTGCGAACAAGACGGAAGAAGATATGATGAAAGTTCGTAATCTAGGACGCAAATCACTTGAAGAAGTGAAAGCGAAACTAGAAGAACTTGGACTCGGACTTCGCAAAGACGATTGACTAGTTTCCCTTGTGAACTAGGATTTTCGTGTGTTTATTATTCAGATACAGCATTTCAATAAAGGAGGGGACATCACATGTCATACAGAAAACTAGGACGTACGAGTGCACAGCGTAAAGCTATGCTTCGTGATCTTACAACTGATTTGATCATCAACGAAAGAATCGAAACAACTGAAACACGTGCGAAAGAACTTCGCTCTGTAGTTGAAAAAATGATCACGCTTGGCAAACGCGGTGATCTTCACGCTCGCCGTCAAGCTGCTGCATACATCCGCAACGAGGTTGCAAACGAAGAAAATAACCAAGATGCACTTCAAAAATTATTCTCTGACATTGCAACTCGTTACGAGGAGCGCCAAGGTGGATACACACGTATTATGAAGCTTGGTCCTCGCCGTGGTGACGGAGCACCAATGGCAATTATCGAATTGGTTTAATCACATATTTTTTGTGTATCTAAAGAAGGGCGGGACAGTTTCTAACTGGATCTATGCCCTTTTTTTAGATACTGCAACTTTTTATATAGAGAGAAAAGCAGAGCATTAGCTGAGAGGAGGCCGGTTTTCCATGAATCAAAATCAGTTGATATCGGTAGAGGATATCGTTTTTCGATATCGGAAAGACGCAGAAAGACGAGCACTAGACGGCGTCTCCCTGCAGGTGTATGAGGGTGAATGGCTTGCAATTGTAGGCCATAACGGTTCAGGGAAATCAACACTGGCTCGGGCATTGAATGGTTTAATCCTTCCTGAATCAGGCGACATAAAGGTTGCCGGGATTCAATTGACAGAGGATTCGGTTTGGGAAGTGCGTAAGAAAATAGGTATGGTCTTTCAAAATCCGGATAACCAATTTGTCGGAACGACAGTTCGCGATGATGTGGCTTTTGGTTTAGAAAACAATGGTGTACCGCGGGAAGAAATGATTGAGAGAGTAGACTGGGCAGTAAAACAGGTGAATATGCAAGATTTTCTCGATCAAGAGCCGCACCATCTCTCCGGAGGCCAAAAGCAGAGAGTTGCGATTGCGGGGGTTATTGCCGCACGTCCTGATATTATTATCTTAGATGAAGCAACATCTATGCTTGACCCGATCGGGCGAGAAGAAGTGCTTGAAACGGTAAGACATTTAAAGGAGCAGGGCATGGCGACTGTCATTTCCATCACACATGATCTGGATGAGGCAGCAAAAGCAGACAGAATCATTGTCATGAATGGCGGTAAAAAATATGCCGAAGGGCTGCCTGAAGAGATTTTTAAATTGAATAAGGAACTTGTTCAAATCGGGCTTGATTTACCCTTCTCATTCCAGCTTAGCCAGATTTTAAGAGAATATGGACTGGCTTTGGAAGAAAATCATTTGACCCAGGAAGGGCTGGTGAAAGAGCTATGGACATTACAATCAAAGATGTAGAGCATCGTTATCAGATGAAGACGCCGTTTGAGCGCCTTGCACTGTATGATATCAATGCATCGATTAAAGAAGGCAGCTACGTAGCCGTTATCGGGCATACAGGCTCTGGTAAGTCCACTCTTCTTCAGCACTTGAACGGTCTCTTGAAGCCGACGAAGGGACAGATATCACTAGGCAGCACTGTTATTCAGGCAGGGAAAAAGAATAAAGAGCTGAAAACCCTTCGTAAAAAAGTCGGAATCGTTTTCCAATTTCCTGAGCATCAATTATTCGAAGAAACAGTTCTAAAAGATATTTCGTTCGGACCGATGAATTTTGGTGTGAAAAAAGAGGATGCTGAACAAAGGGCAAGAGAGATGCTGAAGCTTGTAGGTTTATCAGAAGAGCTTCTGGACAGGTCGCCTTTTGAATTAAGTGGAGGGCAAATGCGCAGAGTTGCGATTGCCGGCGTACTTGCAATGGATCCTGAAGTGCTTGTTCTTGATGAACCGACTGCAGGATTGGACCCAAGAGGGCGAAAAGAGATTATGGACATGTTTTATGAGCTTCATCAACAGGGGAACCTGACAACGATCCTTGTGACACACAGCATGGAGGATGCAGCTGCATACGCTGATGAAATGATTGTCATGCATAAAGGCACGATCCAAGCATCAGGCAGTCCGCGTGATTTGTTCTTAAAAGGTGAAGAGATGGCTGGCTGGGGGCTGGATCTTCCGGAAACGATAAAATTCCAAAGACAGCTGGAAGCTGCACTAGGTGTCAGATTTAAAGAGCCTATGCTCACAATTGAAGATGCCGCTGCTGAAATCCGTGCTCTTTTTCAGGGGGAGAAGCCCTTATGATGGACAGCATGATTATCGGCAAGTATGTACCGGGCTCTTCACTTGTACATCGGCTTGACCCCAGAACAAAACTTATCACGATCTTTTTATTTGTCTGTATCGTATTCCTAGCCAATAATGTGCAGACATATGCGCTGCTTGGATTATTTACAGTGGGCGTCGTTTCATTAACAAGAGTTCCTTTCTCTTTTTTAATGAAAGGGTTAAAGCCTATCATCTGGATTGTCCTATTTACGTTCCTGCTTCACATTTTAATGACACATGAAGGTCCGGTTATCTTTCAATTAGGCGTTTTCAAAATCTACGAGGGCGGTTTGGTTCAAGGGATATTCATTTCTCTTAGATTCGTCTATCTGATTTTAATCACGACCCTATTAACGCTGACGACAACACCGATTGAGATTACTGATGGAATGGAGCAGCTGCTGAATCCATTGAAAAAAATAAAGCTTCCTGTTCACGAGCTCGCTCTTATGATGTCAATTTCTTTGCGGTTTATTCCGACCTTGATGGAGGAGACAGATAAGATCATGAAGGCTCAGATGGCGCGAGGCGTTGATTTTACAAGCGGACCTGTCAAAGACAGAGTGAAGGCTATTGTCCCGCTTCTTGTCCCTCTCTTCGTCAGTGCATTCAAACGCGCCGAAGAGCTTGCTGTGGCAATGGAAGCAAGGGGCTATCAAGGCGGAGAGGGACGTACGAAATACAGAAAGCTGGTATGGACAGGAAAAGACACTTCTGTCATCGTCAGCTTGATGATTTTGGCTGCTTTGTTATTTTTCTTAAGGACTTAGAGGTGCTGTATGAGACTGAAATGCACGATTTCTTATGACGGACATTTGTTTAATGGATATCAGGTGCAGCCGGGCAAAAGAACGGTTCAGGATGAACTTGAGCAGGCTTTGGCTGTCCTGCATAAGTCGAAAGACAGAATTCCGGTCGTTTCGTCAGGAAGAACAGACAGCGGGGTTCACGCAGCCGGACAGGTGATTCATTTTGATACTTCGCTGTCTATCCCGACGGAGAGATGGCCGTATGCCTTAAATGCACTGCTTCCGGACGATATCGCAGTCAAACAGGCAGAAATTGCGGATGATGGGTTCCATGCACGATTTAGCGCAGTCAAAAAAGAATATCGCTACTTTGTATACACGGAGAAACACCCGGACGTATTTAAACGGCATTACGCTTACCATTTTTCATATCACCTTAATGTGCAGAACATGAGAGAAGCGGCAAAGCATCTTATAGGGACACATGATTTTACAAGCTTTTGCGCGACTAAAACAGAAGTACAGGACAAGGTAAGAACGATTTACGATCTTGATTGGACTGAGACGGATGACGGTTTGCAAATGCGGATCACAGGCAGCGGTTTCTTATATAATATGGTCAGAATTATTGCGGGTACTTTGCTTGATGCAGGTATTGGAAAAATTTCTCCCGAAGATGTGAAATCCATGCTGGAAGCGAAGGATCGCGAAGCGGCAGGGCGCACAGCACCGGGGCATGGGCTATATTTATGGAACGTTTACTATGACAACTAAACCAGGTGTATAATATTTTCTTGACAGAGTCTGCATAAAGTTATAAGATATCATATGGTATGTATTTCAACCCCACGATAAGCCCCGGAACTTATTGTGTTGTGAAATAGAACGTAATCGAAGTTTATTGAAAATGACAGATCATTTAGGAGGGAAATTCAATGCGTACAACACCTATGGCTAACGCAAGTACTATTGAACGCAAGTGGTTAGTTGTTGATGCTGCTGGCAAGACTTTAGGTCGTCTTTCTTCAGAAGTTGCAGCTATCCTTCGCGGAAAACACAAACCAACTTACACACCACACGTTGATACTGGAGATCATGTGATCATCATCAACGCTGAAAAAATCGAGTTAACTGGTAAAAAGTTAACTGACAAAATCTACTACCGTCACACTCAACATCCAGGCGGATTAAAATCAAGAACTGCTCTTGAAATGCGTACAAACTACCCTGAGAAAATGCTTGAGCTAGCTATCAAAGGCATGCTTCCAAAAGGTTCTCTAGGTCGTCAAATGTTCAAAAAATTGAACGTATACCGTGGTTCTGAGCATCCACATGAAGCACAAAAACCTGAAGTTTACGAACTTCGCGGTTAATTAAAAAGGAGGTTACCAATTTGGCACAGGTTCAATATTACGGTACTGGCCGTCGTAAAAGCTCTGTAGCGCGTGTGCGCTTAGTTCCAGGAGAAGGTCGTATCGTCGTTAATAATCGTGAAATCAGCGAGCACATCCCATCTCCAGCTCTAATCGAAGATATCAAACAACCATTAACTTTGACTGAAACAGCTGGCACTTATGATGTTTTAGTAAACGTACATGGAGGCGGCTTATCTGGTCAAGCTGGAGCAATCCGTCACGGTATCGCTCGTGCTTTGCTTGAAGCAGATCCAGAATACCGTACAACTCTTAAACGTGCAGGTCTTCTGACTCGTGACGCTCGTATGAAAGAACGTAAAAAATACGGTCTTAAAGGCGCTCGTCGTGCACCTCAGTTCTCAAAACGTTAATTTTACGTTTTCAAAGCTCTCGACCCTGTGTTGGGAGCTTTTTTATTTTCATAAAATGCCCATATGCAATTCTTGGCACACCCCCGCATTCAGTAAAAATAAATAAATGAACGCTTAATGAAGTCTAAGCAAATTGCTTGATTATAAACAGCCCTGTTGTAATAATCATGGTATCTTTCATTACCAGCTAATTTACTTGAATGATGATTGGAAAGGTGGTCAAAGTTTTTAATGGCCATGTCGCCAATCCAGTTCATTTTAACAACCGGTCTCCCACCTGTTCAATCTCACAGCTGATTCTTCACCTGTCCGGATGAATATTAGTTCTTCACTAATGACATCATTTGATGAGATAAGTGTAAATCTTTTGACGTAAATCACATATCTCCTTTGTGATTTTTTTGCGTTTTTATGAATTTTTTTCTAAATATGCAAAGGGAAAGCGATATCAATCTAGAAATATTTGTTATACTCTATACAATAAAATAAGGAGAACGATTCATGAATGCGTTAAAACATAATAGCAAAGCCTGGGATCAAAAAGTAGAAGTAGGCAATGAATGGACTGTTGCTGCTGAGCAGCATGTCATCGAACAAGCGAAAAAAGGCAATTGGGATATAAGGGTAACACCAATGAAAGATGTTCCGAAGGATTGGTTTCCCCCTGTCAAAGGACTAAAGGTGCTTTGTTTAGCATCAGGAGGCGGCCAGCAAGGTCCGATTTTGGCAGCTGCAGGAGCGGATGTCACTGTATTAGATAACTCGGAAAAACAGCTGGACCAGGATAGAATGGTTGCTGAACGCGACGGCCTCACAATACATACTGTCAAAGGAAGCATGGACGATCTCAGTCAATTTCAGGATGAATCATTTGACGTCATTGTACATCCTGTTGCCAATGTTTTTGTTGAGAATGTCCTCCCGGTCTGGAAGGAAGCGCACCGAGTACTAAAAAGAAACGGCGCCCTAATTTCAGGTTTTGTAAATCCAGTCGTATTCCTGTTTGATGTAGAGTTAGAACAGCAAGGTATTCTAAAAGTAAAACACTCCATTCCATATGCCGACTCAGAAGATCTTCCAAAACATAAAGTGAAAAAACTGATTGAAAATAATGAGGCTCTGGAATTCGGCCATTCCCTAGAAGACCAAATCAAGGGCCAAATTGATGCCGGTTTTATCGTCACTGGTTTTTATGAAGATAAAGGCGGGTTTGTATTGGACCAATATATTCATACATATTCTGCAACAAGAAGCGTGAAATTATGAAAAGCAGCGACCTATTAGAGGAGCTGCTTTTTTAGTAATCGCTTGCAGAACTCTTGTTCTGAACCCTGTAGAAAGCTGCTAAATCCTCTTCTTTTTATCAATCTCTGCACCTTCATTTGGGCGAATTTCCAACCGAATTCGGGCATGGTTTCACCATCCAAACCTCAAAATAACCGGTAAAAGGAGAGTGAATTTGTATGGCAGAGGTACTGTCTTTTATGGATGTGAAACGCCAAAAGGATTTTGAATTAGAAAAGAACTTGCTCAAAGAACTCTCTCTGAGGCAAATCATTCAGTCTGTTAAAGACTGTCTGGAACCATTATTTCCGTTTTTACATGATGAAAGAGATATTATTAGCGAAGGCTGTATTGATTTTGCTATAGAAGCTTATTTGTTAGGCGGACGTTTTGGGATATTCGGCTATTACGGAGAATCCATGCAGAGCATCAGTGCGCGCTCAGCAAGAGAAGAAGAAGAGCTTCGTCTGGAGTTTTTTGATTATCTTTATAATTGGATACACGAGCAATACGCAACATTTGATAAAAATACGGTCTATGAAGTAGCATGCAAGTTCATTAAAGACTGGTGGACAGAGGGATTTGTCCAAAGAGAAAAACAGTGTAAGCTTCGCATGCGATAATCATATTTCCCGACCCTGTCCCATAGTTATGTAATAACGGACAAGCGGGAGGGGAAGGGATGAGGAAAAAGCTTAAATGGCTCAGTTTTTTGCTAGGCTTCATCGTATTACTATTTCTATTCAAGTATCAGTTCAGCAATAACGATTCTTGGAAGCCGTGGAGCCTGCCCTTGAGCGGGAAAATTATATATCTAGATCCAGGTCATGGCGGGCCTGACGGCGGAGCAGTCGGCGGAAAGATGTTAGAGAAGGATGTAACCTTGGAAGTGGCCTTTAGGGTCAGGGATTACCTTCAGGAACAAGGAGCGCTTGTCATCATGACCAGGGAAAGTGATACCGATCTCGCTCCAGAAGGAACGAAGGGCTACAGCAGACGAAAAGCGGAAGACTTAAGACAGCGAGTCAAATTAATAAACCATTCAGAGGCTGAACTCTATATCAGCATTCACCTCAATGCGATTCCATCACAAAAGTGGAGCGGAGCCCAAAGCTTTTATTACGGAAAATATGCGGAAAATGAGAAAGTCGCAAAATACATTCAGGATGAATTGAGAAGAAACCTGGAAAACACAACCCGGAAGGCAAAGCGGATTCATGGTATCTACTTAATGCAAAACGTCACCAAACCGGGGGCGCTTGTAGAAGTCGGATTTTTATCCAATCCAAGCGAAGCAATGCTGCTCGGGAAACCGAAATACCAGGACAAGGTGGCATCTTCCATATATAAAGGCATTTTGCGATATTTCACAGAAAAAGGAGACCCTCCTGAGTAAAGGAGGGTTTTCGTATGGTTCTAAGCATAAGACACCCGCCATTTATGTATGATATAATAATGATTGTAAACGAATACACAAAAGGGTGAGGTTCGATGATAAGAGAAGATGAAGTAAGAAAACTAATCGGTGAAATGCGCGAACCTTTTCTTCAAAGACCTTTGGGAGAATTGGATGCCGTTAAGGAAATTAAAATAAAGCCTGAAAAACGGCATGTCAGTGTAAAAGTCGCTCTTGCCAAAACCGGAACTGCAGAGCAAATGCAGATTCAGCAAGAGATCGTAAACGTCTTAAAAGGGGCAGGCGCTGAGACGGTCGGCCTTCGATTTGAAGAGCTGCCGGAAGAAACGGTTGCTAAATTCCGGGCGCCGTCAGCTGAGAAAAAAACACTGTTAAATATGGATAACCCGCCAGTCTTTCTTGCTGTAGCAAGCGGAAAAGGCGGCGTAGGCAAGTCTACTGTGTCAGTAAACCTTGCTATTTCTCTGGCTCGTCTTGGGAAAAAGGTCGGTTTAATTGATGCTGATATTTATGGCTTCAGTGTGCCGGATATGATGGGTATCACTGTGCGTCCAACCATTGAGGGAGAGAAACTTCTTCCTGTTGAACGCTTCGGGGTAAAGGTGATGTCAATGGGCTTTTTCGTAGAAGAAAATGCACCCGTCGTATGGAGAGGCCCGATGCTTGGCAAAATGCTGAATAACTTTTTCCACGAGGTAGAGTGGGGAGAAGTAGACTATATCGTTCTTGATCTTCCGCCTGGGACAGGGGACGTTGCTCTCGATGTACATACAATGCTTCCGAGCTGCAAAGAAATCATCGTATCGACGCCGCATCCAACAGCTGCTTTTGTCGCGGCCAGAGCGGGCTCTATGGCGATTAAAACTGATCATGAGGTTGTTGGTGTCATAGAGAACATGGCTTACTATGAAAGCGCAAAGACTGGGGAAAGAGAATATGTCTTTGGTAAAGGCGGCGGAGATAAACTAGCTGAGGAACTAAACGTGCCTTTGCTCGGCAGAATCCCGTTGAAACAGCCTGATTGGGATAAGGATCAATTTGCTCCGTCTGTTTATGAAGAAAATCATCCCATCGGAGAAATATATCAGGATATTGCAAAAAAAATAATCGCAAAAATGTCAGTATAAAAAGGGCGAACCGGGATTCTATATCCCGGCCTTCCCTTTATTCACTTTCTTTGGCAGTATCTTTTGCTGCTTTTTTCAGCTCATCTTCGAACTGTTTTTTGTAAAGCGGGCTAGAAAGTGTTTCGTTAATAACCTCTTCTAAATAACTTCGGAATTCTTGGCTTTTTGCAAGTTCGCTGTACTTTTTATTCATGCCCGGATCCTGCATAACGCCCATCAGCATCTTCTGGTAATCCGGATCCTTCATCAGTTTTTTAATCACTTTTTCATGCTCAGTCTGAAGAGTTTTGGCAAAGCCTTCAGCAAAATCAGTGTCTTCAAAGATGTTTTTCCAAAATTCTTCACCTTTTTTAGAGGTGAGTGTTTTTTCTATTGTTCCTTTAATCGCATCTTGGTCAATCACCAGCGCTTCATTCATCGCATCATCGTTTAATAATTCCTTAATGGCTTTCTTTCCATCATCAGTTTTTAATATATCAACAACCATTTTTTTGGTCTGATCATAGTCCATATCCGCTGCTTGGTCTTTTGGAGCGCAAGCTGTTACAGATAATAACAAAAAACAGCTCATCAATAGCGTTTTGGCTTTTGACATGCTTAAGCTCCTTTCACATACTTGTCTTACTTTTAATATGATTCATCTGTTTGGATTTATACATAACAAAATATCGCGGTCTGCGATTTTTGAGGGGATGAATAAAGAAATGAAAAGCCGTGGTCTAGTTCGTTTTTTCTTTTCTATTTTAGCTGTCGGAGCGCTTATCACGAGTATTGTGGGTTTTGCTTTAAAATGGGGAGAATATAAGGGACTGTTTCTTGCTTTCGAAGCGGGACAGATTTTCTCTGTTTTATTTTGGTTTATCGGAGTAGGCATGATTTTCAGTGTGATCAGCCAAATGGGCTTTTTCGTGTTTTTAACAGTTCACCGGTTTGCACTTGAGATATTAAGATCCTCATCATTGTGGAATTTGCTTCAGTTATTTTTCATCCTGTTTGTTGCTTTTGATCTCATGTACATACGTTTTTTATTTTTTGGAGAGAGCGGAGAATCGATGGCTGGTTATGCGTGGTTACCGGTATTATTGTTGATCTTTGGGGTGATTACAGCTTATATAAAGCAAAAGCAGTCCTCTAGAAAAACGTTTGTGTCATCGTTGTTTTTGATGGTTGTGATTACTGCATTAGAATGGTTCCCTGCATTAAGAGTAAATGATGAGGACTGGCTTTATTTAATGCTTTTTCCGTTAATGGCGTGCAATGCTTTCCAATTGCTGATGCTGCCGAAGTTTGCAGCGAAGTAAATTACTTTACCTCTGCGGATTTGGCATCAGAATTTGCAATGAGATCACCTACGGTTACATTTTTTAATCCTTTTTCTTTCAGCTGATGGATGATATCAGGCAGCGCTTCTTCTGTTTGTTTTGCCGAGTCGGAGGCGTGTAAAAGAATAATGTCGCCTCCTGAAACTTGCTTGGTCACATTGTCGATGATTTTTTCAACCCCGGGATTTGTCCAATCTTGAGAGTTTACACTGTAATGAACGACTGTGTAATTGTATTGCTTTGCGACCGTGAGAACATTCTTATTGAATTGTCCTGTAGGAGGTCTTAATAGCTGTATGTCTTTGATCCCTAACTTTTCAAAAGCAGTTTGCGCACGGTTAATATCCTTTTTTATTTCGCTGCTCTCTAAATTGGCATAGTTTTTATAGGCGTAGCCCATGCTCCCTATTTGATGGCCATCCTTTACGATACGCGCTACTGTGTCGGGGTGGCGTTCTGCCCAAGAAGCGGAAAGGAAAAACGTCGCATTTTTAATCCCGTTTGCTTTCAAGGTATTAAGAATGGGTTCTGCTTTCTCATCACCCCAGCTGATATCAAAAGTAAGGGCAATGTCTTTCGAAGCTGTTTCTCCTTTATAAATGGCTTTAGGTCCGGTGTCTGTTGAAAACACGGGAAGCGGGACAGCTCTTTGGATATAAAAAAAGCTGGCTGCTGCAAATGCGGCGATAAGTATAATGATAAATTGTTTCACTCGTTTAATGTGCCACACATAGAAGTGATTCACTGATGATGCCTCCTTATCTTGTCCATCATTCTTGTATTACATCTTATGAGCATGGCCAATTGAATATAACCGATAAAATGTCTCTTCACATGCAGCTTAAATTAGGTATTGACCTTTTGATAATATCCGTGATATATTATTATTCGTCGCTGATAAACAGCTGACAACAATTAAAAGCTTCATTAAATGCTTTGAAAAAAGTTGTTGACTTAAAAGAAGCTAAATGTTATAGTAATAAAGCTGCTTCGTTAAGCGGCAGTAATGATCTTTGAAAACTAAACAAGACAAAACGTACCTGTTAGTTCATTTTTAATAAATCGCACAGCAATGTGCGTAGTCAGTCAAACTACTTTATCGGAGAGTTTGATCCTGGCTCAGGACGAACGCTGGCGGCGTGCCTAATACATGCAAGTCGAGCGGACAGATGGGAGCTTGCTC
>NZ_PHIE01000007.1:0-198820 GCF_002796895.1 Bacillus sp. SN1 | reverse complement strand
TATATATAAAATATTTTAATACATTAAAAAAATGCAAACGAGAAGAACTGAAAAAAACAATAGAAGTATGGGGATATAAATTAAGAGATTTTAGACATGCTGGCTTTGTTGTTGAAATACCAATTTGGGCCTTTGCATTTGACTTTATCCTAAAAACACCAAATGATGCTTTAGAACTTAACCATGTAAACATTTTTAAAAGTTTGCTTACAAGGGTTTTTAAAAAATAAGTAAGGAATGCTTTTCATACATTTTACTAAATTAATCATATTTTTTCAAAAATTTAGCACTATCTTTGTTTTTTACTTTTATTTACCCGGATTCTTATTCATATAAACATTTTGTTAGGAGTAATCTTTTATGAACGAAAAGAGTTTTAACTATGATTTCAGTGTTATAATGCCGATTTATAATGTTGAGTTATATCTAACTGATGCTATAGAAAGCGTCATTAACCAGACTATAGGTTTCGAGAATATTCAGTTAATACTTGTGAATGATGATAGCCCCGATAAAAGTGAAATCATTTGTAAAGAATATGCACAAAAATATCCAAAAAACATTGTATATGTAAAGAAACAGAATGGCGGAGTGAGCAGTGCCCGAAATTATGGTTTAAAGTATGCTGAAGGTAGATATATTCAATTTTTGGATCCGGATGATTTAGTTTCAGAAGAAACATTCGAAAATGTTTTAACCTTCTTTAACCAACATAAGAATGAAATTGATATTGTAGCAATCCCTATTTTTTTTGAAGAAGGAAGAACTGGAGAACATAATCTAAATAATAAGTTTTCTTCTACTAGAATATTGGATGTAGAAAAAGAACCACATCATATATTAACTCATTGCTGTTCTACATTTATAAATAAAGGTGCCTTGAAAAATATCAGATTTGATGAAAATTGTAAAATAGGTGAAGATGCCAAACTAGTTAATTTAATAATATCGGAAAAGAAAAAGTATGGTTTGGTTAAAGAGGCAAAATACCATTATAGAGTTAGAGAAGATGGATCATCTGCCATGCAGACAGCTAAAGCAAATAAGAATTGGTTTAACCATTCACTTATCACTTTCTCCAAGAATTTAATCGATAGCACAAAAAATCATGAACAGAAAATACCTTTGTTTCTTCAATATATGGTTATGCATGATTTAAAGTGGAAATTATTGATTAAGGATATTAGTGAAACACCTTTAGACGAAAATGAATACCGCGAATTTTTAAGATTGATTCGAGAAATATTGTCGTATATTGACGATGATGTCATCATTGAAACAAAAAGTGTCAGCCATTTCTATCTATACCATGCTTTAAAAATAAAACACGGTGCAAATTATAGTAGGTATGTATATGAAGGAGAAACTGAACAGGATTATTATTTATACAGAGAAGGTAAAATTGTTTCGAAATTATCGGATCAAACTCTAACTATTGAGATTTTAGAAGAAAATGAGGATTCTGTTCACATAGAAGGTTTTTGGAGCTCTCTGTTTAATTCTAAAGGTTTTAATTTTTATGCTAAAATTGGAGAAACAAAAATAAAAGCAAAGAATATAAAAAGACAGCATAATGATTATATAAGTTTAGGAGAAGTAATAAAAAAATATCCTGGTTTTTCTATAGATATTCCCAAAAGCTATTTAGCAGACAATCACCATATTGAATTTTTTATAACAAAGGGTAAAAAAAGAAAGATGACAAAACTTCGCTTTTTCAAGTATTCAGGTTTGTCAAATGATCTATATAATTCTTATACAGCTAAAAAGGATTATATCTTTCATTATAATTATAAAAAATTAATGTTTGAAAAAAACAATGTTAAAAATAGATTTATAAAAGAATTTCGTTTCTTAAAATCCCTTCCTAAATCAGGAGGGAAATCAAAGAAACGAAAATCAGCTATTAAGAAGGCTATGGTGGCAAGAATTGCACATCATGTTTTCACTATTTTTAATAGAAAACCAGTATGGTTATTCATAGATAGACAAGATAAAGCTGATGATAATGCCGAGCACCTCTTTAAATATGCAATCAATAAGAATGATGGGGTAAAAAAATACTTTATAATAAAAAAAGATAGCAAGGATTACGACAGAATTAAAAAATACGGAAAGGTTATACCATACAGATCTTTTAGACATAAAATTTTAACCTTATCCTCTTCCAAGGTAATATCGACACATGCAGATATATGGGTTGTAAATCCATTTTTCAATATGGAGATTTATTTTAGAGATTTATTTAATTTTGAGTTTGTCTTTTTACAGCATGGAATAACAATGGCGGATCATTCTGAATGGTTAAACAAATACAGCAAGAATATCAAATTATTAGTCACTTCAGCGAAACCTGAATATCGGTCTATTGTGAAAGGGAATTACAATTATAAAAAAGAAAATATCTTTTTGGGTGGATTTCCGAGATACGATAATCTTAAGAAGAGTGAAGGGGAAAAGCAGCTTCTAATAATGCCTACATGGAGGAAAGATATTGTATTACCTAAAGATCAGGCAAAAGGAGTAAGACCGTACAATCCGAAATTTAAAGAAAGTGAATACTTTGATAGGTATAATGCCTTGATTAATGATGAACGGCTAATTGAATTTGCTAAGAATAATAATTATAAGATAACCTTTTTCCCGCACCCGGACATTCAACAACAGATGGTAGATTTTGAAAAGCATGAATATGTAGAGTTTGCAGATTATAATAGCAGCTATCAAATGTTATTTAATTCTTCTAATATAATGATTACTGATTTTTCATCCGTTGCATTTGATTTTGCATACGAGAAAAAACCTGTGATCTATTATCAATACGAAAAGTCATACCATTTTAAACTTGATTACTATGATTATAAGAAAATGGGCTTTGGTGATGTAATAGAAGATCATAATAGTTTAGTTGATAAAGTTATCTATTATATGAAAAATGATAGTCGTATGGAAGATAAGTATAGAAAAAGAGTAGATAACTTTTTTGCATATACTGATAAAAATAATCGGAATCGTATTTATAATGCTATTTTGCAATTAGACAAAAGTAAAGTTGCTAAATAAGCTTGGTTTTGCTCTATATTGACACTTCAAAATGTTGGGAGAAGTTCTGCGGGACTTCTCTTTACTTTTTAAAAGTGAAAAAACTCAACATCTTTTACAATATTCACCGGTTGCTTTTGATGAGATCGTTCTTCAGGCCACAATCATGACATGGTGGGCGGACGTGTCCTATTCACCGATTCCACTCACCTTAAAGCCAATGCCAACAAGCATAAATACACAAGAAAAACGATTGAACTGGATACACAAAACTATATCAAAGATTTAAATGAAGCCATCCAAGAAGATCGGGAGGAACACGGAAAAAAGCCACTAATAGTCAAAGAGGAGGTGACAGCTGAAAAAGAGATCCGCCACAGTACAACTGATCCCGAAAGTGGATATCTGTATCGTGAAAACAAACCAGAAGGTTTTTTCTATTTAGATCACCGCACAACGGATATGAAATACAACATTATCACCGATGCCTATGTCACACCTGGAAATGTCCATGATTCTGTACCTTATCTTGACCGGTTAGATCACAAAATCGCACGATTTGGTTTTCAAGTAGAAGCTGTTGCCCTTGATTCCGGATATTTAACGACTCCCATCTGTAATGGATTATCTGACAGTCATATTTTTGGCGTCATTGCCCACAGACGATATCACCCTACTAGAGGCTTGTTTCCAAAATGGAAATTTCTTTACGACATTGAAAAAGACAGGTACATTTGTCCGAACCATCAAACACTCACATACTCAACAACTGGCTGAAAAGGATACAGGTCATATAAATCAAATCCTGAAACATGTCCCTCATGCCCTTTTCTCGAAAACTGCACAAAATCACATCAGAAAGTCATACCCGGCATGTATGGGAAGACCACAAAGAAAAGATCAGGCAAAATCGCTTGACTATTTCCGGAAAAAACCTCTACAAAAAAAGAAAAAATAAAGCGAAGTTTTGCAGATTCAAA
Organism: Bacillus sp. SN1; assembly: GCF_002796895.1. Taxonomy (NCBI): domain Bacteria; kingdom Bacillati; phylum Bacillota; class Bacilli; order Caryophanales; family Bacillaceae; genus Bacillus; species Bacillus sp. SN1. The sequence goes on along the minus strand of NZ_PHIE01000007.1, from coordinate 194,798 downwards.
ATAGCTGCATGGGCTTCGCTATTGCAGGTTGAGGGGAAAACGGAATGTGAGCGAACAAGTTCTCCTCACAGCCACATGCCAGAACATGAAGAAAATTGCCACATACCTAGCCAAGCCTAGGTATGTGGGAGCTCTTTTTCTGTTTTTGAAATCAGCTGAAAATCTAAAGAAACATTACAAAACAAAAAAGCTTGTAGAAAAAACATCGTTTTCTCTACAAGCTTTTTTGTTTAGATTTCTTCTTTGTTTAGTAAACCTTCCATAAATGGAACGAGCTGCTCGCGAAGCTCTTTATCCTGCATCGCAAACTCAAGAGTTGTTGTGATAAAGCCGAGCTTTTCACCAACATCATAACGCTTGCCTTCAAAATCGTAAGCAAACACTCTTTGAATTTCATTCAGTTTTTGGATGGCGTCTGTCAGCTGAATTTCACCGCCGGCGCCAACCTGCTGCTCCTCTAAGTACATGAAGATCTCAGGTGTGAATACGTAACGGCCTAAGATGGCAAGGTTAGAAGGTGCAGTGCCTTTAGGCGGCTTTTCAACGAAATTTTTCACCTGGTAACGGCGGCCCTCACTTGTCAGCGGGTCGATAATGCCGTAGCGGTGTGTTTCATCTTCAGGCACTTGCTGAACACCGATAATAGAAGAAAGTGTTCTTTCGTATTCATCCATTAATTGGCGCAACCCTGGTGTTTCTGCCTGTACAATATCGTCTCCAAGCAGAACCGCAAACGGCTCGTCACCAATAAAGTTGCGTGCGCACCAGACAGCGTGTCCGAGTCCTTTAGGCTCTTTTTGGCGGATATAGTGAATGTCAGCCAGGTTAGAAGCTTTTTTCACTTTTTCAAGAAGTTCAGTTTTTCCTTTTTCTTCTAGGTTTCTTTCAAGCTCAGGAGAGTAATCAAAATGATCCTCAATCGCACGCTTGCTTTTTCCTGTTACGATAATAATATCCTCAATACCGGCTTCAACAGCTTCTTCAATTATGTATTGAATGGTAGGCTTATCAACGATAGGAAGCATTTCTTTCGGCATTGCTTTCGTAGCCGGAAGAAAACGTGTTCCTAAGCCTGCTGCTGGAATTATGGCTTTACGTACTTTTTTCATTTAAAGGCACCTTCCTTATGATCGAAAAAATTTATGGTTAAACTATTCTCTATTTACCCTAATAATTATGTTTTTACACATTTTCATGATATAGGATAAACCATTTTTAAACAAGGTTTATCCTTAATACATATATAATTTTATTTGAATCGGAATGAAATGATTTAAAATGATATATTTTTATGTAGAATAAGGAGTATGAATTTATTTACTTTAGCAGAAAACCAGGTGACAAATATGAAAAAACTAAAAGTCATGACCGTTTTCGGGACCAGGCCGGAAGCGATCAAGATGGCACCGCTTGTGCTTGAATTGAGAAAATATCCTGAAATAGCTTCCTATGTGACGGTCACTGCACAGCACAGACAAATGCTCGATCAGGTTTTAGATGCGTTTCACATAAAGCCTGATTTCGATTTGAACATTATGAAGGAGCGGCAGACGCTGGCAGAGATTACGTCCAACGCACTTGTGAAATTGGATGAGCTGTTTAAAGACATCAAGCCTGATATTGTGCTTGTCCATGGTGATACGACGACGACATTTGCCGGAAGCCTAGCCGCTTTTTATCATCAAATTGCTGTTGGCCATGTGGAGGCTGGGCTCCGTACGGGGAATAAGTATTCCCCATTTCCGGAAGAGCTCAACCGCCAGATGACCGGTGCGATTGCTGATTTGCATTTTGCGCCGACAGGCCAGGCGAAAGACAATTTATTAAAAGAAAATAAAAAGGCAGACTCCATTTTTGTAACGGGCAATACAGCGATTGACGCACTCCGCACAACGGTGAGGGACGGCTATTCACATCCTGTCCTCGATCAGGTGGGCGAGGATAAAATGATTCTGCTGACCGCGCATCGCCGGGAAAATCTAGGTGAGCCAATGGAAAACATGTTCAAGGCCATCCGCAGAATTGTTGAGGAATTTAAAGATGTACAGGTCGTTTACCCTGTGCACCTGAATCCTGTTGTCCGGGAAGCGGCTCAGAAGCATTTTGGCGATTCTGACAGAGTGCATCTGATTGAACCTTTAGAAGTTATTGATTTCCATAACTTTGCGGCAAAATCCCATTTCATTTTGACAGATTCTGGCGGCGTGCAGGAGGAAGCACCATCTCTCGGGAAACCGGTGCTTGTGCTGCGTGATACGACGGAACGGCCTGAAGGAGTGGAAGCGGGAACGCTGAAGCTTGCGGGGACGGATGAGGAAAACATTTATCAGCTGGCAAAACAGCTGTTAACTGATGATGATGAGTACCAGAAAATGTCCTACGCTTCTAATCCGTACGGAGATGGAGAGGCCTCGCGACGGATTGTGGAAGAATTGCTGTATCATTACGGATATCGGCAAGACCATCCGGACTCATTTACAGGAAATTAAAAAAGAAGCTTTGCACACTGTGCGAAGCTTCTTTTTTATTTTATTTTTCGAGGCTTTCCTTCAGCTCTTTTGTGATATCGGAAAGTGCGCTTTCATCAGCTTGGTAGTAGTAAATTCCGTTGATTTTCGTGCCTGTGCCTTTTAGTTCGTGCTGTTTAATCTTTTTACGCGCGCCTTTGTAGTCGGACTGGATATCCCACATGTCATCGAAGGTCAAGTTCGTTTTCACATTATCTTCAACGACTTTAAACATATCTCCAAATTTCGTGATAGAAGAAATATTTGCGCCTTTATTAATGATTCCTTCGATCACCTGGCGCTGGCGGTCCTGGCGGCCGAAATCGCCTCTCGGATCTTCTTTTCTCATCCGGGTATAGGCGAGCGCTTCTTTTCCGTTCAGCGTGATTTTTCCTTTGCCGAACGAGTAACCGTCATAGCTGAACGCGAATGTGCTGTTTACTGTGATGCCGCCAAGTGTATCAACAACGTCTCTAAAGCTTTCCATGTTTACTTTTACAAAATAATCAACCGGAACATCGAGGAAGTTTTCAACCGTGTCAACCGTCATTTGCGTACCGCCGAATGCGTATGAATGGTTGATTTTATCCATTGTGCCTTTCCCGATAATTTTTGTATATGTGTCACGCGGAATGCTGACCATGTCAGTTGTATTCGTTTTTGGGTTAACGGTCATATAAATGAGCGTGTCGGCACGGCCTTTATCGCCGTCGCGTTCATCCACACCCATGATTAAGACGGAAAACGGATCTTTTTTATTGATGTTGACCTCAGTATCCCTCTTTTTAGATTTATCAATACTTTCATGAATACTTGCCACGGTTGAAGCTGCTTTATGCCATAAGTAGTATGCGTAGCCGCCTGTTCCGAGCACAAGAAGTCCGATTATCGTTAAAATCGTCAATAATAAGGTTTTTTTCTTTTTTCTGCGTTTACTTCTCATCCTTTGCACCTCGTCTGTTAAATTATTTTTATTATGAGTTAAATTTCCAATAAATACAACTCTATTTAATACAAGAATGAAATCCTAAAATAGTCGTTTTTTATTAAAAAAAGTTTCACTGTTTCTTAATTTTTCTTTAAAATATAAAATAGATTGACGATAAAACATAATGAGGTGAAAAAAATGAAAAAATTGATTGCTTTAATGTTCTTTATATTGCTTCTTTCGGGTTGCGGGGTTAATAGCCAAAAGAGCCAAGGTGAAGATGTATCGACAAACAGTAACATTGAAACAAAAGAAGGTATTTATGTAGGGTTAGCAGATACTCATACAATAGAAGTAACTGTAGATAATGAGGCGGTTAGTCTTGATATCACAGAAGAATCGACAAGTGATCTTGATAATTTTAACAATGGAGATAAAGTCAAGATTACATATGAAAAAAATAATGAGGGTCAGCTTCTGTTAAAAGATATTGAACGTGCCAACTAAGATATAGGGAGGAACCTGAAATTTTGAAATCTTGCAAACGATTGATAATGTGTTCGCTTGCTGCAATCTTATTATTGATTCCATCAGTTACTTTTGCAGCAGACTCAAACATCTCAGTTAAATTGTCAAATTATATTGGAAATAAATCGAGCATCAGTCTATCGCCAACAGGATTTTATAAAGTAACTGGAGATAATGTTGCTGTTACGAATCGCTTTGCAGGCGCTTCACGATATGAAACTGCAACTCTTGCATCCAGCAGTCAGTGGAAAAATCCTAATACAGTTATATTGGTGAACCGAGATATATTTATTGATGCATTGCCTGTTATTCCATTGGCAAAAAAACTGGATGCTCCAGTTTTATTTACTCAGCCTGACACGTTAACAAAAACTACTGAAAGACAAATTGCTAAGTTTAACCCTGATAATATTTTAATTATTGGGGGAGCACGAAGCATTTCAAAAGATGTAGAAAACAAGCTGAAATCATATGGAGCCGTGAAAAGGATAAGCGGAAAAAATAGATATGTATTATCAGAAAATATTGCAAAACAAATGGGCAGTTATGATAAAGCGATCGTTGTAACCGGAAGGGTATTTCAAGATGCCTTAGCCATTGCTCCGTACGCAGCAGTAAACGGATACCCTATTTTGCTTACAGAGAAAGATAAGCTTCCGGATTATGATTTGCCAAAACAAGTAATCATTATAGGCAGTTCATTTAGTGTCAGTGATAGTGTAGAAAATCAAATTAAAAAAACTTCAACTGTACAGAGGATACCTGGATCAACCAGATATGAGCTCACAGCAAATATAATTAAGCAACTAAAGTTGAAGGCTGATAAAGTCGTAATGACGAACGGAACGAAATATGCAGACGTATTGGTAGGTGCTTCGCTTGCTTCGAAGAAAAACAGCCAACTTTTATTTATTAAACAAGATAGCGTTCCGACGGCGGCTAAAAGCATAACGAAGGATAAAGCCACATATGCATACGACTTTATCGGAAGCACCAGTTCTATTTCTGCTGAAGTCGAGAATTCACTTGCTGATGAATTTTATTTAGCAAACGGAAGCACCTATAATCTAAAAATCAGCAGTGGAAAATTAAATCTTGAAAATATCAAAACTTACGGAAACTCTCTAAGAATTAAACCAGAAAACTATTCCACTTCTAACAGGATTAGTCTTAATGGAAATCAGTATCTTGGAACGGTTAATTTCTCTATTGAATCTACTAAATATATCCGACCGGTAAATGAAAATATTCCATTTGAGGATTACTTAAAAGGCGTTATTCCAAATGAAATGCCTGCAAGCTGGTCACTTGAGGCTCTTAAAGCACAGACTGTCGCTGCAAGAACCTACTCGATAACAAAAACAGGAACTACTGTACCTGATACAACCGCTTTTCAAGTTTATGGAGGATACAGTTGGAATTCAAATACCAATAAAGCGGTTGAGCAAACGAAGGGGAAAGTTCTGAAATATAACGAATCTCTTGTGACTGCAGCTTATTCTTCCAGTAATGGCGGTTACACAGAAGCGAGTAACGAAGTATGGTCATCAAGTGTACCTTACTTGATTGCAAAGAAAGATACTAAGGATCCTCAAATAAACTGGACGCTTACTCTATCAAAAAAACAGCTTGATACGAATTCGCTGGACTTAACGAAGCCGTCTTCTTGGTGGTCTTCAGCAACTGAAGTTGATTCTGCAAGGCTTTCTGGGGTTAAAAACTGGATCTTGAAAAATAAAGAAACAGGTGCTGACTCTGTCAAAATTGCGAGTATAGATGATTTGAGCTTTAGCGGTACGACGCAGGGACAACGTGCAAAAACAGCAACGATGAAAGTGAAGTATTTTGTTAAAAGCAGTACCGGCTCCTATAACTTGAGTAAAATTGCAACCATTAGTGTACCAACAACTGAGTTAAGAACAATGATTGGGGCGACTGTATTTAAAAGTACTTATGTGACTGTTAAAAAAGATACTTCAAAGTATACAATCAGCGGTAAAGGATATGGTCACGGAATCGGAATGAGTCAATATGGAGCAAAAGCAAGAGCAGAAGCTGGAGATTCATATAGTTCAATTTTGAAATTTTACTATCCTGGTACAACTCTGACAAGTTATTGATTATTTTAGGGTTTTAGAGGCCATTTAAGGAGGAAATCAATTGCGTTCTTATATAAAAGTCCTAACAATGTGTTTTCTGGGGCTCATTCTTTTTGTACCAACAGCATTGGCCGATAACTCGGTAAAAAGAGTCGGGGGAAGCAATAGATATGGCACTGCTGTTCAAATATCAAAGCAAATGTATTCAACAGCAAGTACAGCTGTAATTGTCGGTGGAAGTTCTTATGCAGATGCGATTTCAGCAGCACCTCTTGCTTATCAGAAGAATGCACCATTGCTTTACACAAATACTGATAAGCTTTCGTATGAAACAAAAACAAGATTGAAAGAGATGCAGACTAAAAATGTAATTATTGTGGGTGGAACACCTGCTGTTTCTTCTAACACTGCTAATCAGATTAAAAGCTTAGGGATAAGTATTAAACGAATTGCAGGAAGCAACCGCTATGATACGGCTGCACGGGTGGCAAAAGCGATGAATGCGACCTCAAAAGCTGTTATTTTAAATGGTTTCTTATACGCAGACGCTCCGGCAGTAATCCCTTATGCAGCGAAAAATGGTTATCCAATACTTTTTACAAATAAAACATCTATAAATAGTGCGACAACATCGGTGATAAAAGATAAGGGGATTACAAGTACTGTTGTTGTAGGGGGTACTGGAAGTATCAGCAGTACGGTATATAATAAGCTGCCTTCCCCTCTAAGGATTAGCGGTTCAAACAGATATGAGCTTGCTGCAAATATTGTACAAAAACTTAATTTATCAACAAGCACCGTATATGTAAGCAATGGATTCAGTTATCCTGACTCTATTGCAGGAGCTACTTTGGCAGCTAAGAAGAAACAATCTCTTATTCTGACAAATGGTGAAAATTTATCTACAGGAGCTCGGAAAATCATTGGCAGTAAAAACATGTCTAACTTTACGATTATCGGAAACACTCCTGCTATAAGCACAAAAGTAGCTAATCAGCTAAAGAATCCTGTTGTAGGTGAAACAATTTTTGTTGACCCCGGTCACGGTGATCAAGATTCAGGAGCTATCGGCAATGGACTCCTTGAAAAAGAGGTTAACCTTGACATAGCGAAAAGAGTAAATACAAAGCTAAATGCTTCGGGGGCTCTTCCAGTAATGTCGAGATCTAATGATACTTTTTATTCTTTACAGGAGAGAGTAAGTAAAGCAGCTTCTGCACAAGCAGATTTATTTATCAGTATACATGCAAATGCTAATGATAGCTCATCACCAAATGGAAGTGAGACGTACTACGATACAACATATCAAGCAGCAAATAGCAAGAGACTGGCTGAACAAATTCAACCAAAGTTAGCTGCTAATCTTGGAACGAGAGACCGGGGAGTAAAAACAGCTGGTTTCTACGTTATTAAATATTCTAAAATGCCAAGTGTTTTAGTTGAGACTGCCTTTATCACAAATGCATCTGATGCAAGTAAATTGAAACAAGCGGTTTATAAAGATAAAGCTGCACAAGCTATTCATGACGGCACAGTATCTTATTACAGATAATCGAAAGAGACAAATCTAATCACAGATTTGTCTCTTTTTTATATGAAATGATTAAAACAAATAGTACTTGTATATAAAATAATAAAAGAGTATTAACAACATTTATCAGAAAAAACACGTAATTCACACTTCTTAACATACCATTTACATACAATTAACATCCGTCTGCTAAACTGACTGGCATAGGTCATCATAACATCCCAAACAAATCGTGAGGTGTGTGTCAGTGAGTGCAGAGAAAAGCATGAATGTGAGTCGTGAATTCTCAGTTCAGCAAATAAATTCTTTTACATTATCTGAAAAGACGACTCGTTATTTGGCAGTAAAGCGCGTAATGGATATTTGGTTTGCGCTCATTGGATTGGCGATTGCGCTGCCAATGATTGCGGTATTTTCAATATTGATTTGTTTGGAGACGCCGGGGCCTGCCATTTATACGCAGGAACGCGTAGGGAAAGGCGGAAAACCATTTAAGCTTTATAAGCTTCGTTCCATGAAAATAGATGCCGAGAAGTCCGGGGCTGTTTGGGCGCAGAAGCAAGATCCGCGGGTGACAAGGATCGGAGCTTTTATCAGAAGAACGAGAATTGACGAGCTTCCTCAGCTATTTAATGTGCTGAAAGGCGATATGAGTATGATTGGCCCTCGTCCGGAACGTCCCGTGTTTACGGAAAAATTCCAGAATGAAATTCCAGGCTTTACACAGCGACTGGCTGTTAAACCGGGATTGAGCGGCTGGGCTCAGGTGAACGGCGGTTACGATATGACGCCGAAGGAAAAGCTGATATTTGATTTATATTACATTCGCAATCTGACTTTCACTTTAGAATTAAAAATTATGTTAAAAACTTGTAAAGTAGTCTGGACAGGTGATGGTGCAAGATAAAACTGAATGCCTGCAATCTCCATCAATCTGAGCTTAAAAAGAAGTAGGGAATATGATGCCAAGTATTACAAAACAAATCATGAGCGGGGCAAAGTGGACAAGTATTTCAACCATGTGTATTACAATCATACAAATTGTTCAGTTTGCTCTGCTAGGAAATATGATGACCTTAACGGAATTTGGACTCGTCGGCATGATCACAACGGTTACAGTATTCGCCCAGATTGTGCTTGATATGGGTTTTGGCGCAGCGTTAATTCAGAGAGATGATGCGACGGAGCGACAGCTGTCAACACTGTATTGGCTTAATATTATGACCGGCGTTTTGCTGTTTGTTCTATTATATGTGAGCAGTCCCGTCATTGCGGGATTTTATCAAAGGGAAGAGCTGGTGTTTCTGATTCGGATTTTGGCGATTATGTTTTTAATCGCGCCGATCGGACAGCAGTATCAGTATATGCTGCAAAAGCAGCTGCATTTTAATACGTTAAGTAAAATTGAGATTTTTTCAAATGTATTGTCCTTCGGATATTTAGCGATAGCGGTTTTTATGATGGATGCGATTTTGGCATACGTCATTTCTCAAGTGCTGCTGCAGTCCAGTAAAGGGCTTTTATATTGGGCCGTATACCGGAAAAAATGGCACCCCGCTTTTGTTTTTGACTTGAGAGGAATGAAGGAGTTCTTTTCCTTTGGAGCCTTTCAGCTTTCATCCCGTCTTGTGAACAGGCTGGGAGCGAATATCGATATGATTTTGATCGGCCGGTTTATCGGTGCTGAAGCGTTGGGGATTTATAACCTTGCTTACCAGATTGTTACCATTCCGGTTTTGAAGATCAATCCGATTGTGACACGGGTGGCATTCCCTGTTTTCGCAAAAAACAAATATGAAAACAGCGTGATCAGAGAAGGATTTTTGAATATGACAAAAATGCTGGCGCTAGTGTCGTTTCCTCTGTTAATCGGGCTTGTGTCTGTGTCAGACGCCTTTATCGCAGCGGTATTTGGAGAAAAATGGCTTGCTGCTGTTCCGGTTCTAAATGTTTTGGCCATTGTCGGGATACTTAGAGTACTCATGAATCCAAATGGATCTGTACTTCTTGCTAAAGGAAGAGCGGACTTAGCGTTTTATTGGGATTCCGGTGTGCTGCTGCTTTACGGTTTGTCACTGTTTGCAGCTGTACAAACGGGAAATCTGCAGACAGTCGCATGGGTATATGCCATCATCAGCGTTTTCAATTTCCTGATTGGGCGCTGGCTCCTGTCATATGTCATTAAGCTTAACCTTTCGGCTTATTTCCAGTCTATTATGAAGCCGTTTCTGATCACAGCCGCGATGGGCATCATCGCGTTTGGTGTAAGCCTAGGTACAGAACACTTCAGTCTGCAGGCAGAAATGCGACTGGCTATTTCAGTGGCGGCCGGGGCGCTGTGCTATCTCTTTCTTTTAGTAAAAGCGTACCCTCAAACGAAAAGCAAACTACTAAGAAAAGGACGTTTGTCATGAAGATTTTGTGGATCACAAGCGTATATCCGAGCAGTCTGAAACCCGGTGAGGGTGTGTTTCATGAGACACAGGTGCAAGAGCTGCAAAAACTCGGGCTAGATATCACCGTGATATGCCCAAGGCCTTTTCATTCGGCCCCTGTCCGCATGCTGAAAAAGGCATATCGAAAAAAGGATGCCAGACCAGAGTATGAGATTAGGAAGGGGATACCGGTTCACCGGCCTTTCTATCGAGCAGTTCCCGGCCAGCTGAAATGGGCTCAGCCTCACCGGAGAATCGCATCAGCCGTTTTAAAAACGATAAAACAGTGTGACTTACATCCGGATCTGATCCATGCGCATTTTGCCATGCCATCGGGCGGGGCTGCGGCAGTCGTGTCGGAGTCAGAGCGAATTCCTTATGTTCTGACCTTGCACGGCAGTGATGTGAATGTCTATCCGCATTACAGCAAAGGGGCGTTTAAAGCCTTCAATCGTGCGGTTGGTTCCGCGTCAGCCGTTTTAGCAGTCAGCCACAAGCTCCAGGAAGAAACCAAAAAGCTTTCCGGCTTTGACAGCTCGATTTTGCCGATCGGCATACAGCTGAGCCGCTTTCAGGAGAATGAGCAAACAAAAGAAGAAATCAGAAAAAAACTCGGGCTTCCGCTCGATCAGCGTCTGGCGGTCTATGTGGGACGGCTCGTCAGGGAGAAAGGCATTTTTGAACTGTCTGAAGCCATCGAATCGTTGAAGGAACCTCCTAAGGCAGTCTTTGTCGGGGATGGTCCTGCAAAATCATTGCTGATCCAGAAGGGACATATCGTCACAGGTCAAGTGCCCAATCATAAGGTAAGAGACTATTTGCTTGCGGCAGACATGTTCGTGCTTCCTTCTTACAGTGAGGGGATGCCGACTGTCGTGATTGAGGCGCTGGCGCTAAGAGTTCCTGTCATCTGTACAGATGTTGGCGGTGTGGCATCATTATTCGGAAAGCATCAGCATTTGCTGATTAAACCGAAATCTGCTCAAGCCTTGGCGGAAGCGATCACTCTGTACGAACATGAGCAAATATGGAAACCGGAAGTTGCAGATGATTTGTATGAAATCGTGCAGGCGCAATTTGACGCCGGAAAAAATGCCAAGGCCTTGCATCATCAGTATCAGACGGTCATGAAAACGTCCGTTTAATCGTAAGAAACTGCGACCAATATAAATAAGAAGGTAATTTTACAGGAGAGGGATGAGCGCTGTGAAAAAAATAGCTGTAATTGGAACAGGTTATGTAGGACTCGTGTCAGGCACTTGCTTTGCGGAGATCGGCAATAAAGTTGTTTGCTGTGATATCGATGAATCAAAAATCAGAAGTCTGAAAAATGGAGTAATCCCGATCTATGAGCCAGGGCTTGCAGACTTAGTTGAAAAAAATGTGCTGGATCAGCGTCTGTCCTTTACTAATGATATCCCGTCCGCCATTCGGGCGTCAGACATTATTTATATTGCAGTCGGAACTCCGATGTCCAAAACAGGTGAAGCTGATTTAACGTACGTCAAAGCGGCGGCGAAAACAATCGGTGAGCACCTCAACGGCTACAAAATTATCGTAAATAAAAGCACAGTCCCGGTCGGAACAGGAAAACTGGTTCAATCAATCGTTCAAAAAGCTTCAAAGGGAAGATACTCATTTGATGTTGTATCTAATCCTGAATTCCTTCGGGAGGGCTCAGCGATTCATGACACGATGAATATGGAGCGTGCCGTGATTGGCTCAACAAGTCATAAAGCTGCTGCCATCATTGAGGATCTGCACCAGCCTTTCCACGCTCCTGTCATTAAAACAAACTTAGAAAGTGCAGAAATGATTAAATATGCCGCGAATGCGTTTCTGGCGACAAAGATTTCCTTTATCAACGATATCGCAAACATTTGTGAGCGAGTCGGCGCAGATGTTTCAAAAGTTGCTGATGGCGTGGGGCTTGACAGCCGTATCGGCAGAAAGTTCCTAAAAGCGGGTATTGGGTTTGGCGGCTCCTGTTTTCCTAAGGATACAACCGCACTGCTTCAAATCGCAAAATCGGCTGGCTATCCATTTAAGCTTATAGAAGCTGTCATTGAAACGAACGAAAAGCAGCGCGTTCACATTGTAGATAAACTCTTAACTGTTATGGGAAGCATCAAAGGAAGAACCATTTCCGTTGTCGGATTGGCCTTCAAGCCAAATACAAACGATGTGAGATCCGCTCCTGCTCTAGATATTATCCCGATGCTGCAGCAGCTGGGCGCACATGTAAAAGCATACGATCCGATTGCTATTCCTGAAGCCTCAGCGATCCTTGGCGAACAGGTCGAGTATTATACAGATGTGTATGATGCGATTGAGGACACTGATGCATGCCTGATCTTAACGGATTGGCCGGAAGTGAAAGAAATGGAGCTTGTAAAAGTGAAAACTCTCTTAAAACAGCCGATCATCATCGACGGCAGAAATTTATTTTCACTTGAAGAGATGCAGGCAGCCGGATACATTTATCACTCCATCGGCCGTCCTGCTGTTCGGGGAGCGGAGCCTTCAGACAAGTATTTTCCGGGCTTGCCGCTCGAGGAATTGGCTAAAGACTTGGGGAGCGTCAACCTATAAAAAGAAAAAGTGTTACTTGGTTAAAGCTGCTGGCTGCTTAGGCTCGGCCGCCGGCTCCTGAAACATCAGGAAAGGGGTTAAACATGTGAGTATCAAACGTTCAGCGGTCCATACGCTTTTGTTACTGGCCGCTGCCATATTTGGAGTCGTCCTATTGCTGGGAGCCATCCGTACAGATATAGGTTTAATACAGATGGCTGCCGTGCTTGCGGTGTTGGCAATTGGTCTGTTTGTACTGACGCTTGCAACCGCATTTACAACAAAAGAACGGCTCTTTATGGCTGTAATCTATATTTTGATCGCCTGCACTTTTTTAAATAATGCATTTTTCGCGATTCATCTTGGATTTTTCAGTTTGTTTCTTTACAGGCTTCTGCTCATTGCAGCGGGGTGCCTCCATGTGATCGGTGTAGTGCGGAATCGAACACATATTGAAAGATGGAACGGACTGCAAGTGAAAGGGATTTTGCTCTTTTTCGCTTTTTGGTTTATATACGGCCTTGTTTCTCTGCTGTGGGCCAAATCGGTGACAGCCGGCATCAAATATTTGGCCTTGTTGGCAATGGGAATTTTCTTCATTTACCTCATTGTCATGTACGTGCAAAAAATGGAGCGGCTGATGATCGTTTATACCATTTGGCTGGTGATGACAGTATTCCTGATGATCATTGGTTTTTACAATCATATGACCCATCATCATCTCCCGAGTTCAACGTTATACAGCGGACCGGAATATAAGCAGCATTATCCGACATCGGTCTTTTTTAATCAAAATGACTTTGCAACATTTTTATCGATCAGCTTCTTTTTTTACATTACATTAGTGAAAAACATAAAGAATGGATACATCAAGGCGATTGGCCTTTTGCTCTCGCTCTGTGCGTTGTATTTAATTTTTGCTACCGGTTCAAGAGCCAGCCTTCTGGGCATTTTTGCCGGCACTGCTGTCTACATCTTCATTGTATTGCCGCCTGTTCTAAAGAAAATGGCCATTTGGCTGTCTGCGGCAGGAATCACCATTTTTGCAGTTCTTTTCGCCGGCCGAATTTATTCAAAGTTTTGGGAGCTGTTTCTGGCCCCGCAGACGCTGCATTCATTTCATGACATGCTTCCGTCAAATGTGGCCCGGGCCAATCTGCTGAAAAACGCATGGCACTTTTTCCTTGATTCATACGGATTCGGAGTTGGGGCAGGGAATGTATCCTATTATCTTGAGCATCATGCTTTATATGATACTGACAACGTGACAGAGGTGCACAACTGGCTTGTTGAAATCCTTGCTAACTTTGGCTTGTTCATCATGCTGGGATATCTGGCCGTTTATGCTTACCTCATTTGGGTGCTTTACAAATTTTATGAAAGAAAATTGGGAAATCAGTCAAAACTGATCACAGAAGGGCTTATTACGGCACTGGTCAGTTTCCTGGTATCCAGTATCAGCCCAAGTTCTGTTTCAAATTTATTTTTCCATTGGGTGTTTCTGGCGCTCGTCATCGCCGCCGTGAATGTGTTAAGGCGATCCAGACAGATGCCTGAACCGCTGTACAGATAAACTGACTACAAAAAGCAGGGAGACTTATATGAACGATATATTGATAAGAATAGCCCGGCGTATTAAAAAAAATATCATTTGGATCATAGCAGTGCCAATTATATTAGGTGCGGCCGGTTATATCCTGCCGTCACAGATCGCTGATCAAAAGAGCTATACAGCCGAGGACACTTTGGCTGTGGGGAGCTATGATCATCCGGTTTATAACAATACAGAGGAGATTCGGCTTCTGCTCAAAAGTGACTCTTTTTTGAAGGAGGCGCTTCCTGACGAAAAGGATGAAGATTTGGCAGAGATCAAAGAGAAGCTTACCATCAAAACGGAATCTAAATCTTTACTGACCTTGAGCTATAGTGACGAGGATAAGGATAGAACGGAATCCATCTTAAACGGCATTACCTCCGCCTTTCTCAAAAACGATCAAAAGCTGTATTCAGAAAGAGAAGCCGTCATCCGCCGCAGCATAGATGCACTCGAAGGTGAGACGGTAAGCGAGGATTCCAAAGTGGATAAAGAGAGATTTTTGTATGAGCTGAAAAACACGCAGCTTAATCTGAAACCGGCCAGTGTCACTGATTCTGAAACCGTAAGTGAGGCAGCAGGCGGCGGAATGTCCCCGAAAAAGAAAGCGGTTCTTGGCGTTATGATCGGCCTCACGATTGCCTTTATGTTCGTTGTCATTCCTGAATTTTTCAGGGAATCCTTTTAAAATCATACGATGGAGATGTGATCATGACCAATTGGAAACCTCTCGTATCTGTCATTACACCTTCTTATAATGCGCGTGACTATATTGAAGACACGATTCATTCAGTGTTAGATCAGAGCCATTCTCATTGGGAAATGATTATCGTGGATGATTGCTCAACGGACGGGACACGAGACATTTTAAAGCAGTATGAAAAAATAGATGAAAGAATTCATGTCGTGTATCTGGAAGAGAACAGCGGAGCTGCGGTTGCTCGAAACAAAGCATTGGAGCGCGCTCAAGGACGTTATGTAGCATTTTTGGACAGTGATGACAAATGGAAAAAAGACAAACTGGAAAAGCAGCTTGATTTTATGATGGAGCGTTCCTGTGCGTTTTCTTTTACAGGCTACAGCTTAATGGCGCAGGACGGAACCCCGCTCGATAAATTTATTCATGCACCGGAAAGTCTGACGTACGATGACGCTCTGAAAAACACGATTATCGGCTGCTTGACCGTGATGATTGACAGGGAGCAAACGGGACAGATCCAAATGCCGAATATTAGAACGAGACAGGACTTGGCCACATGGCTGTCTCTTTTGAAAAAAGGATTTACCGCCTATGGAATGAATGAATGCCTAGCTGAATATCGGCTTGTAGATAACTCGATATCCAGCAACAAATGGAAGGCTGCGAAAAAAACGTGGTTTGTCTACAGGGAGATCGAACGGCTTCATTTCATCAAAGCCACATGGTGTTTTGTTCAATATGCAAAAAACGCGGTGAAAAAAAGATTATAGCCGCAGACAGAGAGAAAAGGTGATGAAGGTGGAAACAAAAGAAGCAATCATTCATGTCATCGTTGCCACTGCTGAATGGGGAAAAGACCAATTGAGATACAGAAGGCACCGGCTGGCGGAATTTTTAGCCGCTCAGGAGGAAACGAAGGAAGTCATTTGGGTGTGCCCGGCTCCGCGCCCCCAAGGAAATGAATTTCAGCAAGTTCATTCAGGCATCAGGCAATTTGCTGTCAAAGACCTGCTGGAGAAAAAAATGTTTCGTTTCGGACGATATACAGATGTCTTTTACAGGCATAAGCTCAAACCCTTACTTGATGAGCTGACATCTGCTTCTGCAAACGGTGAACGCTGCTGTTTATGGTACACGTTCCCTGGATTCCCGCTGCTGTCTTCGCTGTATCCCTGGGATCAGGTCATTTATGATTGCAGTGATTTATGGGCAGCGCCTATCAGCGGCCGTTCAAATCTGCTGTCTGAGTTTCGGCGAAAAGTCATTAAATCGGCGGAGCTGAGAATTATAGACCGTGCAGATTCCATTACCTGCTCATCGGATTATCTTCACAAAGAAGTAGACAAAAAACTGACAGCAGGACGAGAAAAGGTTCATACAGTCGAAAACGGTGTTGAATATGAGCTGTTTTCTGCAAATAAACAAGCTCCCGATCGCAGCATATTGCAGGGAAGAGAAGGAACAGTATTAGGTTTTATCGGCGGGATCAAACCTAAACTCGATTTTAAAATGATTGAAGAAGCTGCGCTGCAAAAGCCTGATTGGACATTTTTATGGGTTGGTCCGGATGCCACCAACGGCGATGTCTCGTTTCAAGAGCTTTTGGGGCTTCCCAATGTCATATGGACCGGCCCGGCAGATCCAAAAGAAGTTCCGCATTATATGGAGCTTATCGATATCGGTATCATGCCATATAAAAAATCATCGTATAATCAAGCTGTGTTTCCGCTGAAACTATTTGAATTTTTGGCGGCTGGAAAGCCTGTCGTCGGCTCTAATCTTCCGTCAACCTCAAAAATGAAACAGCCGTATGTATACGAATATGTAGAAGGCGATCATCCGATTGATTTTATAGTCGCTTGCGAAAAAGTGCTCAGTCAAAACGAAGATGAAACGTATAAAGAAATGCGCCGAAACATTGCCCGCGCGCAAGATTGGAATTGCTTATTTAAACAAATCATGAAGTATACAGGGATTCAAAAACATGCGTAGTCCTATAAATTGGGATGCGCGTTTTTTGATTATACGTGTTTCTTTTTGATGAAGCTTGTTATAATAACTAAGGAGAAGGTATAATGGAAGGAACGGTTCTCTATATAAATAAAGACTTCATTTAATTCCAAAGGAGACTTCTTTATGCTTGACGAACGCATGATTCGCATTGTTGTTGCGTTTATTGTCTCGCTGCTTACAGTTTTAATCATAACCCCAATCGTAAAAAGGATTGCGATTAAAATAGGTGCAGTTGATCAGCCCGGCAATCGAAAAGTACATGACAAAATCATGCCCCGGATGGGCGGGCTGGCCATATTTATCGGGGTGGTTGCAGGCGTGCTTGCATCCGGTATATACACAGAAACAAGAATGACGGCTATTACAGTCGGGGCATTCATCATTATTGTGTTGGGTATTCTTGACGATAAATATCAATTAAGTGCAAAAGTTAAGTTTTTGATTCAATTAGGTGTAGCCATTATGATTGTAAGCACTGGCTTAAAAATGGACTTTTTCTCAGTACCTTTTTTAACAGAACGGTTTGAGTTAGGATGGATGGCTTATCCGCTGACAGTATTATGGATTGTCGGCATCACAAACGCCATTAACCTGATTGACGGATTAGATGGCCTTGCCGCAGGTCTCTCTGTTATCGGCCTGTCAACGATCGCCGTCATGGCGCTATCGGGCGGAAAAGTACTGATTCTGTCACTCTCATTAGTTGTGATCGCCAGTACGCTTGGATTTTTGTTTTACAACTTCCACCCGGCAAAAATCTTTATGGGTGATACAGGATCACTTTTTTTAGGGTATAGTATTTCGATTCTTTCATTATTAGGCTTGTATAAAAGTGTAACATTGTTCAGTATCGTTATCCCGATTATTATATTGGGCGTACCGATTTTTGATACAACATTTGCAATCATCAGGAGAATATTAAACAAACAGCCCATTTCGGCGCCAGATAAGTCGCATATCCACCACAGACTGATGGCCTTTGGCCTTTCACATCGGATGTCGGTCATTGTGATTTATCTAATTGGATTTATTTTCAGCATAAGTGCAATTGTACTTAAAAGTGCCACAATCTGGCTTTCTTTGTTTATTATCTTCATTTTAATTATTTTTATGCAGATTATTGCAGAAGTGACAGGACTTGTGAATGAAAAATTTAAGCCGTTTACGAAATTTTATAAACGGCTGTTGAAAAGGAATTAAAAACTCCGGCTGAATTGCCGGAGTTTTTTTCTGCACAAAAAAGCCCGATCCTCTAAAGGACCGGGCTTTTTTTAATAGGATGAATCAGTTGTTGAATTTGTTGTACTGTTTGAGCTTGTGCTGCTGTCATTCGAATAGCTGCTTCCGCTCGTCGTACCGTCAGTTGTTGTGCTTTCTTCTGTGCCAGTGCTGCTTGTATCTGGAGTATAATCTAAATGCTCTTGGAGCGTTTGTCTGACTTTCTCCAGATTTGTGGCATCCGGTTCAAAATAATACGTGTTGCTAGGCCCTAAATACAAATCAGATCCTGTAATGCTCAAAGTGTCGATTTTCTTGCTGGTAAAGCCGCTGTATATCTGCTGCAGCGCTAAACCTTCAGTAATGCGAATATTGGTTTCAACGTTCTCGCTGGCTTTTTCTGCGATTTTATCAATCTTAGCAATGTTGCTTGCACTTGACATTCGGTCAATCAGTGCATTTAAAATTTGTTTCTGTCTGTCATTACGTCCGAAGTCTCCGCGTTTATCCTGTTTTCTCATACGGGCATACGCCAAGGCTTCTTCGCCGTTTAAGTGCATCTCGCCTTTTTTGAAGTAGATCCGTTTGCTTTCGTCTACGTCACTTTTTTCATCGAAATCGAAAGGCACATCTACATCAATACCGCCAACTTCATTAATTACATCTTTAAATCCGTCAAAATCAACTGTGACATATTTATCGATCGGGATTTGCAAGAAGTTTTCAACGGTTTCAACTGTCTCATCTTTTCCGCCTTTGCTGTAAGCGGCATTAATCTTTGTTTTGCTTCCGGTTGTGTCACTGGCTAATTGCACCCGTGTATCACGCGGAATGCTCAGCATTTTCATGGTTTTATTTTTGGGATCAAGGGTAACTACAATAAGAGAGTCTGATCTCCCTTTTTGTCCTTTGGTCGCGTAATCCTCTATTCCCATAAATAAAATAGAAAACGGTTTTTTCTTCATATCTACAACTTCGCTGCGAAGATTTGATTTATTTCCGCGGGAAAGAGCATCGTATGAATCATCCGCAGCGCTAATGGTTTTATAAAGTTTATATCCTCCAAGCCCAACGACTACCAATAATGCAAGGGCGAACAATAACACAATTCTTTTTAAGATTTTCCTGCGTTTGCTCTTTTTCTTTTTTCGCACACGCACTCTAACGCGTTCAGCCATTATTCAGTCTCCTTTAAGTGATTGACGGCTTTTTCAAGATACGTCAACTCTCCCTCTTTAATATCACTTTTTCCATTTGTCAGTTCTGTCATCCACTCAGAAAATGCGTTTGTATCTTTTTCTTCCACGTATGTTTCGAATTCAACATTTTCCGCATAATGGATTTCCTTTAACAGAAATTGTGATTCTCTTAATTCATTTTCAATCTTGCCAAGCCAAGTGTAATCTGCGGAAGTATGCATGACCCGCATAAGTTTCCGTTCTACAACACCTATATAATTTAATCCTTCAGACACTGATTTCCCATAAGCGCGAATTAATCCGCCGGCCCCAAGTTTAATGCCTCCAAAGTATCGTGTAACGACGGCGCAAGTGTCCTTAAGTCCGCGTTTTTTTAATACCTCGAGCATCGGCACTCCCGCTGTACCGCTTGGTTCTCCATCATCATTGGCTTTTTGGATATGATCGTTCTCGCCAATTACGTAAGCCGAGCAATTATGAGTCGCATTCCAGTGCTGTTTCTTTATTTTCTGTATAAATTCCTGTGCCTCTTGTTCGGTAGAAACACGGCTTAAATGACAGATAAAACGCGATTTTTCTATAACAATCTCGTGTTCTCCTGCTTCTTTCACAGTAAAATAGCTGTGCAGCATGCTTGCTGACCCTCCTGCTAAGCATAAAAGACTGTCTATACAAATTCGTACAGTCTTTAGAATTTTTGTGCGTATTTTGTTATCATAAAGAGTAAGAAGGTATATAAAATTGTTTTTTTCTAGAATATACGCATTCTTTCATTATAATTCGACACAATTTGCAGATCAATTACATTTATAATAAAAATATATGACAACGCCGTGACGGAGGGAAATTATGAATAAAACAAAGATGGATTCCAAAGTGCTGGATTCTATTTTGATGAAGATGCTGAAAACCGTTGACGGGAGCAAGGACGAGGTTTTTCAAATCGGGGAGCAGTCACGCCAGCAGTATGAACAGCTGGTTGAAGAACTGAAACAAATTAAACAGCAGGTGTATGAAGTTATCGAGCTTGGCGATAAACTTGAAGTGCAAACCCGCCATGCGAGAAACCGTTTATCTGAGGTCAGCCGCAATTTTCATAGATTCAGTGAAGAAGAAATCCGCAATGCTTACGAAAAAGCCCATAAGCTGCAGGTAGAATTGACGATGATCCAGCAGCGTGAGAAGCAACTGCGAGAACGCCGGGATGATTTAGAACGCAGATTGTTAGGCCTTCAGGAAATCATTGAGCGGTCTGAATCATTAGTAAGCCAAATTACAGTTGTGCTCAACTACTTGAATCAGGATTTGCGCGAGGTGGGACTGCTGCTTGCTGATGCTCAGGCAAAACAGGATTTCGGCTTAAGAATTATTGAGGCGCAGGAAGAAGAGCGAAAAAGAGTCTCCAGAGAAATTCATGACGGGCCTGCTCAAATGCTGGCAAATGTTATGATGAGATCGGAATTAATTGAGCGGATTTTCCGTGACCGGGGTGCTGAGGACGGATTCCAAGAAATTAAAAATCTCCGTCAAAATGTGCGGAATGCCCTTTACGAAGTGAGAAGGATTATATATGATTTAAGACCGATGGCCCTTGATGACCTAGGCCTAATTCCAACTTTAAGAAAATATCTATATACAACCGAGGAATATAACGGGAAGGTCAAAATACATTTTCAATGCATCGGTGAAACAGAGGATAAGCGCCTAGCGCCCCAGTTTGAAGTTGCGCTCTTCAGGCTCGCACAGGAAGCTGTGTCTAATGCGCTAAAGCATTCTGAATCTGAAGAAATTACAGTCAAAGTTGAGATCACAAAGGATTTTGTGATTTTAATGATTAAAGATAACGGCAAAGGGTTCGACCTGAAGGAAGCGAAAGAGAAGAAAAACAAATCATTCGGTTTGCTGGGCATGAAAGAAAGAGTAGATTTATTGGAAGGAACCATGACAATAGATTCGAAAATAGGTCTTGGGACATTTATTATGATTAAGGTTCCGTTATCTCTTTGACTATGATTTGTAAAATAGAGCCAAAAGGCATATTGACTGAATGATAGAGTATATAGAACAATAATACAAGGAGGCGTGGCTTGTGACTAAAGTAAACATTGTTATTATCGACGACCATCAGTTATTTCGTGAAGGTGTAAAACGGATATTGGATTTTGAACCTACCTTTGAAGTGGTAGCCGAAGGTGACGACGGAGACGAAGCGGCTCGTATTGTAGAGCACTATCATCCTGATGTTGTGATCATGGATATCAATATGCCAAACGTAAATGGTGTGGAAGCTACAAAACAGCTTGTAGAGCTGTATCCTGAATCTAAAGTAATTATTCTATCAATTCACGATGACGAAAATTATGTAACACATGCCCTGAAAACAGGCGCAAGAGGTTATCTGCTGAAAGAGATGGATGCTGATACATTAATTGAAGCGGTTAAAGTAGTTGCAGAGGGTGGTTCTTACCTTCATCCGAAGGTTACTCACAACCTCGTTAACGAATTCCGCCGTCTTGCAACAAGCGGAGTTTCTGCACATCCTCAGCATGAGGTTTACCCTGAAATCCGCAGACCATTACATATTTTAACTAGGCGGGAATGTGAAGTGCTGCAGATGCTTGCAGACGGAAAAAGCAACCGCGGTATTGGTGAATCATTGTTTATCAGTGAGAAAACCGTGAAAAACCATGTGAGCAATATCTTACAAAAAATGAATGTAAACGACCGGACGCAAGCTGTTGTGGTCGCCATTAAAAATGGCTGGGTAGAAATGAGATAGTATAAAATGAGACTTGCCTTTTACTAGGCAGGTCTTTTTTTAGGTCGCTGTTTCCCTTACAATAGAGTTATAAAGCAATAAGGCAGGTATCGAAGCTATGAATATTGCAGTAGTAACAGACAGCACAGCATATATTCCGAAAGAAATGCGTGAACAACATCAGATACATATGATCCCCCTTCAGGTTGTTTTTGGGGAAGAAACTTACCGTGAAGAAATCGAACTGGACTGGAAAAGCTTTTACGAAGAAGTTAAAAAACATAATGAGCTTCCGACGACTTCTCAGCCGCCAATCGGCGAGCTGGTTGCTTTGTATGAAGAGCTTGGCAAGACTTATGATGCGGTCATCAGTATCCATCTTTCCAGCGGAATCAGCGGTACGTTCAGCAGTGCAGCAGCGGCTGACACTATGGTCGACAATATTGACGTGTATCCATTTGACTCAGAGATCAGCTGTTTGGCCCAAGGATTTTATGCGCTTAAAGCGGCTGAATTAATCAAAAATGGAGCATCATCGCCGGAAGATATTATAAAAGAATTGGAAGAAATGAAAAAAACAGTTCGAGCGTATTTTATGGTAGATGATTTAGCCCACCTTCAGCGGGGCGGACGATTAAGCAGCGCCCAAGCCTTCATTGGGAGTCTTCTAAAGGTAAAGCCTATTCTTCATTTTGACAATAAGGTAATTGTGCCTTTTGAAAAGATTCGCACACGTAAAAAAGCAATTTCGCGAATTTATGAGCTTTTAGACGAAGATGCGAGTAAAGGATTGCCTATGCGTGCTGCTGTTATCCACGCTAATCGAGAAGAAGAAGCGGCGAAAATCATTGAAGAGCTTTCTGCTAAATATCCTCATGTTGAATTTTATAACAGCTATTTTGGCGCGGTAATCGGCACTCATTTGGGTGAGGGCGCGCTAGGAATTTGCTGGTGTTTTAAATAACGCAAAATCTCCGTTTTAGCAGCGGAGATTTTTTTATATTCTTATTTTGATTGCTGGACAGAAAATATTCATTCAGGCATACTGTCTCGAAAGGAGGCGGTGCTATGCTGATTGTGCCAGCTGAAAAGAACATTTCTTTCTCAAAAGAATTGCAGCAGACGCTTCAAAGCCGTCAGTTGCTCAGAACTGAACTCCCATTTTCCGAGGAGATGATTGAATGGCATATCAAAAATGGCTATATCGCCGCTCAAAACTCTATATCCATAAATAAACGGGGGTATAGATGTAATAGGTGCGGCCAAAATGACCAGCGGTATTTTTCTTTTTATCATTCATCTGGAAAGAATCAGCTGTATTGCCGTTCTTGTGTCATGATGGGCAGAGTGAGTGAAAATGTTCCTTTATATTCATGGATAGAGGAGGATGAACCAAATGGGCAGCCTATCAAGCTTACGTGGAATGGCCAGCTCTCAAGCGGACAGCAAAAAGCTGCCAATGTCTTAATTGAGGCCATATCAAAAAAAGAAGAGCTCCTCATCTGGGCGGTTTGCGGCGCTGGCAAAACAGAGATGCTATTCCCCGGTATAGAATCCGCATTAAATAAAGGATTGCGTGTTTGTATTGCGACACCCCGCACCGATGTTGTATTAGAGCTAGCTCCGAGACTCAAGGCTGCCTTTCAGGGTGCTGACATTTCAGCGCTTTATGGAGGAAGCGAGGACAAAGGGCGGTTATCTCCGCTTATGATTTCCACTACACATCAACTCTTGCGATATAAAGACGCATTCGACGTCATGATTGTTGATGAAGTTGATGCTTTTCCGTATTCTGCTGATCAAACTCTTCAATTCGCTGTTCAAAAAGCAAGAAAGAAAAACAGCACTCTTGTTTACCTAAGTGCAACACCCCCTAAAGAATTAAAAAGAAAAACACTGAACGGACAGCTACACTCAGTTCGGATTCCAGCAAGACACCACAAAAAACCTTTGCCAGAACCGCGCTTTGTATGGTGCGGAAACTGGAAAAAGAAATTAAACCGAAACAAAATTCCGTCAGCGGTAAAGAGATGGATAGCGTTTCATGTGAAAGAGGGGAGGCCTGTTTTTTTATTTGTTCCCTCCGTTTCTGTTCTGAAAAAGGCAGCTGCATGCTTTAAAGATGTTAATTGCAGAATTGCGTCTGTACATGCGGAAGATAAGCAAAGAAAAGAGAAAGTACAGCAATTCAGAGACGGCCAGCTTGATCTCTTACTCACAACAACAATACTAGAAAGAGGCGTCACGGTCCCAAAGGTGCAGACAGGTGTATTAGGGGCAGAATCACCTATCTTTACGGAAAGCGCACTTGTTCAAATTGCAGGAAGAACCGGGCGGCATAAAGAACATGCGGATGGTGATGTCATTTTCTTTCACTACGGAAAAACAAAGAGTATGCTGGATGCAAGAAAGCATATAAAAGAAATGAATGACTTGGCAGCAAAAAATGAATGAACAGACTAGCCATTATTTGAAAACATGGTACAGTATACTCATATAACCGATGATGAGGAGCTGTAAAAATGCTTGTCAATTCAAAAGAAATCGTAATGAAAGAACTGCTCGACCGATATATGGACCAGCTTCATATGACTTGCACTTGCCAAGTATGTAGAAACGATGTATTGGCACTTTCTTTAAACAAAGTAAAGCCATCCTATGTCACTGATCTTAAAAAGATCGCATATACGAAAGCTGAGCTGGTAGATAAACAAAAAAACACGGCTATGCTTGTCATTTTGGCTGAATCTGCTGCTGTGGTATCAGAGAGTCCAAGCGATTTATGCCAAACGAAGCAGGAGGAGGCATTCATAAACTGATCTGTCTATTGTGCGATTCACAATTTTCTCAAGCTGTTACATGGAGCGCCCTTTTTTTATTAAAGCCTGACGAAAAGGTCTGTCATTCCTGCAGAAGCAAATTTAAGAAAATCACAGGACAAATCTGCACCTTGTGCGGCAGACCTCAATCCGTTCATGCGGTATGCAGAGATTGCGAGGTGTGGAAATCAAGGGTCAGTGACAGTTTACTGCTCCGCCAAAACCGTTCAGTTTACACATATAATGAAATGATGAAAGAAACGCTCTCCCGTTTTAAATTTAGAGGTGATGCAGAAATCATAAATGCATTTAAAAGCGATTTTTCTTCAGCCTTCTCAGAGGTTTACCCCGATAAGCATTTTGTTCTCGTTCCTATTCCGCTGAGCAAGGAACGGGAAGAAGAGCGCGGATTTAACCAGGCGCAGCTCCTGGCAGAATGTTTAGACCGTCCTATCCACCATCCCCTCATCCGCCTGAATAATGAGAAACAGTCTAAGAAAAAGAAAACAGAACGCCTGCTTTCGGAGCGTATTTTTGATACAAAAAACAACTCAGCCGAAGGTATGAATATCATTTTAATAGACGATCTTTATACAACAGGCGCCACTTTGCATTTTGCAGCCCGCTGTTTATTAGAGAAAGGAAAAGCACGTTCAGTGGCATCTTTTACCTTGATCAGAAGCTAAATGATTCTGTTTTTATGCCGATATAATCACTAGAAATTAACACAGGCATATTATCGAATAAGGAGAAAAAAGATGGGAGAACTGGCGAATTGTCCGAAATGCAATGCTTTATTTTTAAAAACAAAGCTGCAAACCGTATGTCAGGCGTGTATTAAGGAAGAAGAAAAATCATTTGAGATTGTATATAAGTTTTTAAGGAAACAGGAAAACCGGCAATCAACTTTGAGCCGTATAACCGAGGAAACAGGTGTAGAAGAAGAGCTGATATTGAAATTCATCAGGCAAAAACGCATTCAAATCACTCATCTTCCCAATTTGGCATACCCTTGTGAAAGGTGCGGGACATCGATTCGGGAAGGCAAGTTCTGCAAGGGTTGTCAGTCCGATTTAAAGGCTCAAATGGATCATTTGGACCACGAGGACGCACTGAAAACAGAGAGAAAAAATAGTAAAAAAGACACATACTATGCCTATAATACCAAAAACAACTGATTCCCTAAACTAACTGAAAACGCAGTCGATAAAAGGGTTAGATTGTTTAAAGACTGCAACGGAAAGCGAGAGGAATCCTATGAAAATCAATCAATTTGGAACACAATCCGTTAATCCATACCAAAAAAATTATGAAAAGCAAGCGGTGCAAAAAACTGCTGCACAGCCTCAAGATAAAATTGAAATTTCATCACAGGCTAAAGAAATGCAAAATGCATCCGACGCAGTCACTGGTTCACGCCAGGAAAAAATTGCGCAGCTTAAAGCGCAAATTGAAAACGGGTCATACAAAGTAGACGCAAATCATGTAGCGAAAAATATGATTAATTTTTATAAAAAGCAATAAAAAAGGAGAAAGCCCATGTCAGCAAAGCCAATTATTGAACAATTGAAGCGACTTTGCGTTCTGCATGAGCACCTGCTCACGCTGTCTGAGGAAAAGACTGAAGCGCTCAAAGGCGGCAAAACAAAAGAGCTTTCTAATATTTTGACAAAAGAGCAAAAATATATTCAAGCTATCGGGCAGACAGAAGATGACCGGATCAAAGCAACTTCTGCCTTTCTCGGATACAGCGAAAATAACACCATTTCCGCATGTATCGCCAAAACCTCTGGCAGTGAAAAGGAAGAGCTGGAACAACTATATGAATCTCTTTCTAAAGTTCTCGGACGACTGAAAGAAGTGAATGAGATGAATAGGCAGCTGACGAGAGACGCGCTGCAATTCATCTCTATTTCATACGATACGCTGGTTCCTAAGGAAAACAACTTCAATTATAGTAAATCAATTAAAGCTGAGCTTCCGAAGAGCAGCCGAATGAAACTATTTGATTCAAAAGTTTAGCAGAAAGGAATTCAGAATATGACATCTACCTTTATGGGGCTTGAAACTGCAAGGCGGGCGTTAAGCGCTCAGCAGGCAGCGTTAAGCACTACTGCAAATAACGTGGCAAATGCCAATACTGATGGTTATACAAGACAGCGAGTCTCATTAGAGGCAACTGACTATTTCCCTGCTGTATCCAAAAACGCAGAAAAAACTGCAGGACAAATGGGAACCGGTGTTCAAGGGAAGTCAGTTGAGAGAATAAGAGATATCTTTCTTGACTACCAATACCGTCTTCAAAACAACAGTGCCGGATACTACGACACGAAAGCTAAAGCTCTGTCCCAAATGGAAGGCATCTTAAATGAGACGGATGACAGCGGCTTAAACAGTGTGCTCAATTCGTTTTGGAATTCCCTGCAGGAATTATCGAATAATACAAACGAAGACAGCGCGCGTTCTGTTGTTGCTCAAAAAGGGAAAGCTGTAGCAGAAACGTTTAATTATATTTCTGAATCACTTACAAATGTTCAATCGAACTTAAAAGCAGAGCTAGATACGACTGTGTTGGATGTCAATTCTCTGCTTTCTCAATTAAACAGTTTAAATAAGCAAATCGCACAAGTAGAACCGGTCGGGCTTCTTCCGAATGGTTTATATGATCAGCGAGATTTGTTGATAGATAAATTATCCTCAATGGTTGATATCAAGGTCAGTTACAACAAATCAGGCGGGAATGCGCTTGCTTCTGCTGAAGGGACTGTTTCCATTGAAATCCTTGATAAGAATAAACAGTCTCTGGGAACTGTTTTGGACGGTAAAAATTACGAGGTTTCAGAACTTGCAGCCAACTATGATAATGAAACTGGGTTAGTATCAAGTATTTCAATCGGAGACACTGCTGTACAGGCTGAGTCATTCAGCAGTAAGGGATCCCTTTTAGGATTTATAGAGTCTTACGGGTATGTAACAGCAGACGGCCAAGAAAAGGGCATATACCCGGACATGCTTTCTGACCTTGATAATATGGCGCTTGAATTCGCAAAAGCTTTTAATGAGGTGCACAGAAATGGTTTGACCAAGAGCGGCGAACAAGGCGGGGACTTTTTTGATTTTACCAGCGGTGAAACTGTAAAAGGAGCAGCAGGCAAGATTAAAGTTGCTGACAGCATATTAGATTCAAAAGGCGCAAACATTGCTTTCTCACTTACTGGCGCAGCCAACGATAATTCAAATGCAACAAATTTAGCGAATGTTTTAACCGGTGATATAACCATTAATGGTAAAAAAACAAGTGTGTTAGATTACTATGCAGGACTGATTGGCGAGCTTGGAATTAAAGCACAAGAAGCTAATCGCCTGGCGTCTAATACAGAAACACAGCTGAATGATGCTGACATAAACCGTCAGCAAATGAGTGCTGTTTCTTTAGACGAAGAAATGACGAATATGATTCAATTCCAACACGCATACAATGCTGCTGCGAGAATGGTCACTTTACAAGACGAAATACTCGATAAAGTGATCAATGGCATGGGTGTCGGAGGAAGGTAGGTAGATCAAATGAGAGTAACACAAGGCATGATTCAGCAAAACTCATTGAGATATATCGGTTCAAGCTACTCGAAGCTGGATAAACTTCAATCACAGATTTCATCAGGGAAAAAAATCTCAAAAGCGTCCGACGATCCTGTAGTAGCAATGAAAAGCTTAAAATATAATACGCAATTGTCTCAAGTGCAGCAATATCAAAATAATGCTTCTCAAGCCTTTACCTGGCTCGAAAACACAGAGACGAACATTACTGAAGGAATTGACATATTAACAAAAGTCAAAGAATTAGCTGTTCAAGCTCAAAATGACACAAATGGTGAAGCGGAGCGGCAAGCAATTGGCGTAGAAGTGAAGCAGTTAAAGGAACAGCTTTTAAATATTGCGAATACACAAGTGAACGGCAGATATATCTTTAATGGCACAAACTCAGACAAGCCTCCCGTTACAGATAACGGAGACGGAACTTTTACAATCTCTGATACTGCTGATGTCATTGTCAATATCTCTAATAATATGACATTAAAAGTGAATTCAGATCCAAAGTCAGCTTTTGGGGGCACTTCTGAAAGCGGACAGAATGTGTTTGAAATGCTTAACTCATTTGAGAAAGCACTTAGTTCAGGTTCACTAGATGGCATGGATAGCGTTTTAAATGATATTGATCAATTTTCTGAGGGCATGAGTGCTGAACGTTCTGATCTTGGAGCGAGGTATAATCGTCTTGAACTGATTAATACAAGACTCTCAGCTCAGGAAGAAACAGCTACAAAAGTGTTATCAGACAATGAAGATGTAGAATTGGAAGAAGTAATAACGGAATTTATTGCGCAGCAAAGCGTGCATAGGGCTACTCTGGCTGTAAATGCGCAAATTGTTCAGCCTACATTGATTGACTTTTTAAAGTAAGCGGCTCTTAGGAGTTCGCTTTTTTTATAGTTTAGGAGGTAGAGTGATGCAAATTCCCAGATTGATTATGCATAGTGTTCAAGGGAAAATTGGTTTAACAACGACGCCTGCCAGCTTACAAATGGAGCAGCCGCAAGCCGATTTAGATATCGAACAGCCAAGCGCGGAAATGGAAATATCGGTGACACCTGGAAAACTCACGATTGACCAAACGCAAGCATGGGAAGAATTAGACAGAAAACATATATTCAAAAGAATCGAAGAAGCCGCCCAGCAAGGACATGAGGATGTCATGGAGGGAATAGCCCGCACTGCAGAAGAAGGGGACGAGCTTATGAGAATTGAAAATAAGGGGAACCCAATCGCTTCACAAGCAAAGAGGAACTCTGAGATGCACCAAATTCAATTAGGCGAAAATTATGCCCCTTCTCTTTCAAGGGTGAAAATACAATATACCCCGTCACAGCTTGATATTCAGATTACGCCGCGAAAGCCTGTTATTCAGGCTGAACCGCATAAACCAATTGTTGAATATACGCCGGGGAACGTTAAGGTTGACATGCTTCAATACCCTGATTTAAATATAGATGTAGAATACCCGAAAGAATAACTCGAAAAGTAAAAAGAAAAGGATCGTGAACAATGATCATTCATACTAAGTACCATGGCCAAATGAACGTAAAAGAAGAACAAATCATTCTTTTTGAAAACGGGATTCCAGGCTTTTTAGAAGAAAAACAGTTCGTCATTCTTCCGCTTTCAGAAGACTCTCCATTCGTGGCACTGCAGTCCGTCACTTCAGAAAATCTTGCGTTCATCGTTGTGAGTCCGTTCATCTTTTTTAAGAATTATGAGTTTGACCTTGATGAATCAACTGCTGAACTTTTGGATATCGATAATATTGAAGACGTAGAAGTCATGACAATCTTGACCATGGCAGAGCCATTCGAAAAATCTACTGCCAATTTATTGGCCCCCATTATTGTGAATCGCAAGAACATGATGGCTAAGCAAGTCGTTTTACACGACTCCTCATATACGACAAAACATCCGATTGGAGGAGAATCATGCTAGTTTTATCGCGGAAAATAAATGAAGCGATTCAAATAGGTGCTGATATTGAAGTAAAAGTGATTGCGGTTGAGGGTGATCAAGTGAAACTGGGAATTGAAGCCCCAAAGCATATTGATATTCACAGAAAAGAAATTTACTTGACCATTCAGGAAGAAAATAACCGTGCAGCAGCGTTATCCAGCGATGTGATCTCCGCATTATCCTCACAAAAAAAGTGAGGATTTTTTTATTTTTGTATTAACAAAATCAGAGACAATCCGATATTAATGATGTAGCCGGGAGGAGACGCAAATACTTCGCCAGTTACAAAAAATGAGGCACAAGGACGTGCCTAAAAACATATTCAGGGAGGAACAAAACAATGAGAATTAACCACAATATCGCAGCACTTAACACACTGAACCGTTTGTCTTCAAACAACAGTGCGAGCCAAAAAAACATGGAGAAACTTTCTTCAGGTCTTCGTATCAACCGTGCGGGAGATGACGCAGCAGGTCTTGCGATCTCTGAAAAAATGAGAGGACAAATCAGAGGTCTTGAAATGGCTTCTAAAAACTCTCAAGACGGAATCTCTCTTATCCAAACAGCTGAGGGTGCATTGACTGAAACTCACTCTATTCTTCAACGTGTTCGTGAACTAGTTGTTCAAGCAGGAAACACAGGTACTCAAGATGGTACTGACCTTCAAGCAATCCAAGACGAGATCTCTTCACTTGTTGAAGAAATCGGCGGTGGCAGTGGAGCAAATGGTATTTCCGATCGTACTGAGTTTAACGGTAAAAAACTTTTAGACGGTACTTTCAGTTCTACTGGTACTAATAAGCTTACATTCCAAATTGGAGCAAACGGTGGTCAACAACTTTCTGTTAATATCGAAAGCATGGCTGCTACTGCTATCGGAGCAGTAGATGGTACTGGAGCTCTTGTTGCTGGACAAGCAGTTTCAAATATCAATGTGAAAAACTTTGCGACTACTGCAGCGGACGCAGCTGGCGGGTTCAACGAACAGCTTAAAATCGTTGACGATGCTATTAATACAGTTTCTACTCAACGTTCAAAACTTGGTGCGGTACAAAACCGTCTTGAGCACACAATCAACAACTTAAGCGCTTCTGGTGAAAACCTGACAGCTGCTGAGTCTCGTATCCGTGACGTTGACATGGCTAAAGAGATGAGCGAGTTCACAAAGAACAACATTCTTTCTCAAGCTTCTCAAGCGATGCTTGCTCAAGCGAACCAACAGCCGCAAAACGTACTTCAATTGTTACGTTAATTTTAAAACAGACCTTGGCGTTAGCCGGGGTCTTTTATTTTATATTTCTAACTCCGAATCATTCCCCTTGCTGTCTCTAACCTTTCGTTAGCTCATGATATAATAATCGAATTCTCCACCTGCTTTATAAATGTATTTCCAAACAAGAAATATAAAACGGATGAGTTTTTTTCCAAAAATATGTGTAATCTTATCTCGACTTAGTCGATATAAACGATAGATTGGGGCATAGGGGATGATCAATTGAATATTGAAAGGCTCACTACGTTACAACCTGTTTGGGATCGTTATGATACTCAAATACATAATCAGAAAGATCATGAGAGTGAGGTTCCTGTTCATCAAGTTTCATATACCCATCTTGTTGAAATGGTAGGGGAAATGAACAAGCTTTTGGAACCTTCGCAAGTTCATCTGAAGTTTGAGCTCCATGAAAAGTTAAATGAATACTATGTAAAGGTAATAGAGGACTCTACAAATGAAGTCATCCGCGAAATTCCGCCGAAACGGTGGCTTGATTTTTATGCGGCTATGACTGAATTTCTTGGGTTATTTGTAGATGAAAAAAAGTAGATTAGGAGTGGTTTGAAATGGTCACGAGAATAACAGGTCTGGCGTCAGGAATGGATATAGATGATATCGTATCAAAGCTGATGCAGACAGAAAGAGCGCCGCTTGATAAGCTGACACAAAAAAAACAGACTCTTGAATGGCAGCGTGACAGCTATCGTGAAGTAAACTCAAAAATAAAAGAATTGCAAGATTATATGTCTAAAAATACGTTGACATATCCGAGTACGTATCAGAGCAAAACTGTGACCAGCTCCAATGAGTCTGTGTTAACTGCTACAGGAAGCGCAAGTGCGCCAAACTCTTCTTCTACTGTTGAGGTAGCGAGCTTGGCAACCGCAGCAACGTATAAGGCAAATAATTATACGGGATACACACAAGGCGATTATAATTTGGCATTTAACGTTGTTGCGCCTGGAGAGACAACGGCAAAAACAGTAAACATCAGTGTGACGAGTGCTGATACGATTGATAATGTGATTTCTAAAATTAACAGCTCAGATCTAGGAGTATCAGCATTTAAAGATAAAATTTGGAATGGTACAGAGTATGTAGAAACGATTGCGTTTTCTTCTAAATCAACAGGCGCAGGAGGCAGCATACAGGCAGCAGACTCTGCTACAGCAGGTTTTATGTCAGGTCAGCTTGGTTTTTCTTTGGACGCTGATAATAAGCTCACTGCTTACAAAGAAGGAACAAATGCAAAAGTCACTATTAATGGCTTTGAAATGGAGAAGCTGACAAACAATTTCACGGTTAATGGCGTTACCTACTCAATTAAAAATACAACTGCAGCCACAGGCCCTGTTACAACATCTGTTTCGACTGATGTTGACGGGATTTACAACCAAATTAAAGAGTTTGTAGATAAATACAATGAATTGGTTGACAGCCTAAATGAAAAGCTGCAAGAAGAGAAATACAGAGACTATACTCCGCTGACGAGTGAACAAAAAGAAGCAATGTCTGATAAAGAGGTAGAACTCTGGGAGGAGAAGGCAAAAAGCGGTTTGCTGAGAAATGATACCAGCATAAGCACTGGTACGAACCAAATGCGGTCTGATTTTTATTCTCAAGTAAATGCGGATGGGAAAACTTACCAATTAACTGAATTTGGCATCACAACCTCAAGTGCTTACCAATTGCGGGGACATTTAGAGATTAATGAAGAAAAACTGAAAGCGAAAATAGAAGAGGATCCGCAAAGTGTTGCCGCTTTATTTACTAGCGGAACGAACAGCAGCGACTATAGTGAAAAAGGAATTATGAAACGCATCGGTGACACACTGAAAAGTACAGTGAAAAGCATTGAAGCAAAAGCCGGTAACTCGACAATGGGAACCAATGACTACTCAATCGGCAAAAATTTAAACACGATTAGTACGGATATCACCAAAATGCAGGACAGATTGAATACCATAGAAAACCGCTATTATACAAAATTCAGTGCAATGGATTCTGCGATTCAAAAAATGAACGAACAAGCGTCCTATTTATCACAGCTTCTTGTACAATAAATGTAATTTGGAGGATGACACATGGCGATCCAAAATCCTTATACAGCCTATCAGCAAAATTCAGTGAATACCGCTACACCCGGTGAGCTGACGCTTATGCTGTATAATGGCTGTTTGAAATTTATAAGACTTGCATCTCAGGCGATTGAGAATGATGATATGGAACGTAAAAATGAAAATCTCATTAAAGCGCAAAATATCATTCAAGAATTAAATTTTACGCTTAACCGTAACATAGAGCTTTCCGCTTCTATGGGTGCGATGTACGATTATATGTATCGAAGATTGGTACAGGCAAATATCAAAAATGATACGAGTATGCTGGCTGAGGTTGAAGGTTATGTAACAGATTTTCGCGATGCTTGGAAACAAGCTATGCAAAGTGAACGGAAGGACCGGCACGGATCAGGCGGGATCGCATGAAAAACATAGATCAACTATACACTGAGACGAAGAGTATGCTGTCACACATACAAGATACACCGGAAAGCGATGAACTTTTAAAGCAAATTGAAGACTTTGTTGCTAAACGGTCTGAACTTATTCAGGAGATATCTCTGCCGCTTTCAGAAGAGGAACAAAAGCAGATGAAGCTAGTCCTGACATGGGATCAGCAAATTGTGAAGGAAATGGAGAGACTGAAGCAGTCAATCGCAGCAGAACTCCAGCAGGTAAAAAGAAAACGTGCGATGCATACGACGTATTTAAATCCTTATAACAATATCACGATTGACGGCAGATATTATGACAAGCGTAAATAGGTGAGTGCCTTGAAAAGCATTGAAGATTATACGCTTTTATCAGCTTATTATCATCTTCTTTTTACCATTGAAGAAGGGCTGTGTTATTTGATAGAGGCTGAACAGAATTTATCAAAAACAGAAGGGGATCGGATCTACCAAGATCTGATCCAAGCCTTTTTTCATTTGGATTCAACACATTCAACACTTCTCTTTGTTATGAATACGCGGTGCGCTGAAATTTGCGTTAAAGCATTTGACGAAATTTTTGCGGAGTTTGATCAATTGGTTTCTTTCTCTTTTCCCTCCCATGAGTTCTGTGAGTATTTAAAAGAACATTTTTTGATTCATTATAGAAAATGGATGATGTCCATTCATAAATGCATGGAGCCCTTTGTAATCAATTAGGCGAGGGTGAGGTATTTGTTTCGTACCATCAGCATATACATATACCTCCGAACCGCTGATATAGCAGCAAATACAACACAATTCGACAAAGTTCACTGAATTTTCACAAAAAGTTTACGTTTCAGCAGGAATTGTGAAGGGTAAAGGAGAAATAGATACATATCCTTAATAAAAGGGAGGCGTTCTTTGATGAACTATAACATCAGAGGAGAAAATATTGAAGTGACACCCGCGTTAAAGGATCATGTCGAGAAGAAGATCGGCAAGCTGGAGCGTTATTTTGACCATAGCGTGAATGCCGATGTGAACGTCAACTTGAAGTTTTACAATGACAAGGAGTCTAAAGTTGAGGTTACGATTCCAATGACAGATCTGGCGCTTCGGTCCGAGGTGCATAACGAGGATATGTACAACGCAATTGATCTCGCAACAAACAAACTGGAACGTCAAATTCGTAAGCATAAAACGAAAGTAAACCGTAAATTCCGTGAGCAGGGCTCTCCAAAATATTTATTGGCAAACGGCCTTGACTCTGATACAGATATTGCGGTTCAGGATGAAATAGAAGAGGATGAGAGCTTGGACATTGTCCGTCAGAAACGCTTTAATTTAAAGCCGATGGATAGTGAAGAAGCGATCTTGCAAATGAATATGCTCGGCCATAATTTCTTTGTTTTCACAAATGCGGAAACAAACCTTACAAATGTCGTGTACCGCAGAAATGATGGAAAATATGGCTTGATTGAACCGACTGAATAATGAAGAGCAGCCTTCCGTGATGTCCGCGGAAGGTTTTTGTTTTTCTTATTTGCAAATTCTTTGGAAATAACAAAAGGTATGATATGATAATGAGAGGTATACATGGACTAGTAAATTATTTATACATGCCTGCAAAAACAGGCATGTGAAGATAGAGGAGCGTTATAAATGCTTGGAATTTTAAATAAAATGTTTGATCCAACAAAACGTACGCTGAATAGATACGAAAAAATAGCTAACGATATTGATGCGATTCGCGGAGACTATGAAAATCTCTCTGACGACGCGCTGAAACATAAAACAATTGAATTTAAAGAGCGCCTTGAAAAAGGGGCGACAACTGATGATCTTCTTGTGGAAGCATTTGCTGTTGTTCGGGAAGCTTCACGCCGCGTAACCGGCATGTTTCCGTTCAAAGTCCAGCTCATGGGGGGCGTGGCGCTTCATGACGGAAATATCGCAGAAATGAAAACAGGGGAAGGGAAAACGTTAACGTCTACTCTGCCTGTTTATTTAAATGCGTTAACAGGTAAAGGCGTACACGTCGTGACTGTCAACGAATATTTGGCAAGCCGTGATGCTGAGCAGATGGGGAAAATTTTCGAGTTTCTCGGTTTGACTGTCGGCTTGAATTTAAACTCAATGTCAAAAGACGAAAAACGGGAAGCTTATGCTGCTGACATTACTTACTCCACAAACAACGAGCTTGGCTTCGATTATTTGCGTGACAATATGGTTCTTTATAAAGAGCAGATGGTTCAGCGCCCTCTTCATTTTGCGGTAATAGATGAAGTTGACTCTATCTTAGTCGATGAAGCGAGAACACCGCTTATCATTTCTGGACAAGCTGCGAAATCCACTAAGCTATACGTGCAGGCAAATGCTTTTGTCCGTACGTTAAAAGCAGAGAAGGATTATACGTATGATATCAAAACAAAAGCTGTTCAGCTTACTGAAGAAGGAATGACGAAGGCGGAAAAAGCATTCGGCATCGATAACCTGTTTGATGTGAAGCATGTCGCGCTCAACCACCATATCAATCAGTCCTTAAAAGCTCACGTTGCGATGCAAAAGGACGTTGACTATGTAGTGGAAGACGGACAAGTTGTTATTGTTGATTCCTTCACGGGACGTCTGATGAAAGGCCGCCGCTACAGTGAGGGGCTTCACCAGGCGATTGAAGCGAAGGAAGGGCTTGAAATTCAAAATGAGAGCATGACCTTGGCGACGATTACGTTCCAAAACTACTTCCGCATGTACGAAAAGCTTGCCGGTATGACGGGTACAGCTAAGACAGAGGAAGAAGAATTCCGCAACATCTACAACATGCAGGTTGTCACAATTCCTACTAACCAGCCTGTTGTCCGTGACGACCGTCCGGATTTAATTTACCGCACGATGGAAGGAAAGTTTAAGGCGGTTGCGGAGGATGTCGCACAGCGTTACATGACGGGACAGCCTGTTCTTGTCGGTACGGTTGCGGTTGAAACGTCTGAGCTGATCTCTAAGCTGCTCAAAAACAAAGGGATCCCGCATCAAGTATTAAACGCCAAAAACCATGAACGTGAAGCGCAGATCATTGAAGAGGCCGGCCAAAAAGGTGCAGTTACGATTGCGACAAACATGGCGGGGCGCGGAACGGACATTAAGCTTGGCGAAGGTGTAAAAGAGCTTGGAGGCCTAGCTGTTGTCGGAACGGAACGCCATGAATCACGCCGGATTGACAACCAGCTCCGGGGACGTTCTGGACGTCAGGGAGACCCGGGGATCACTCAATTTTATCTTTCTATGGAAGATGAATTGATGCGCAGATTCGGAGCTGAGCGGACAATGGCGATGCTTGACCGCTTTGGTATGGATGATTCCACTCCGATTCAAAGCAAAATGGTATCCCGCGCGGTTGAATCGTCTCAAAAACGCGTGGAAGGAAATAACTTCGATTCACGTAAACAGCTTCTGCAATATGATGACGTTCTCCGCCAGCAGCGCGAGGTCATTTATAAGCAGCGCTTTGAAGTCATCGACTCTGAAAACCTGCGTGAAATCGTTGAAAATATGATCAAGTCTTCTCTCGAACGGGCAATTGCTGCCTATACGCCAAGAGAAGAGCTTCCTGAGGAGTGGAAGCTTGACGGTCTCGTTGAGCTTGTCAACGCGACTTATCTTGATGAAGGCGCGCTTGAGAAGAGTGACATCTTCGGCAAAGAACCGGATGAAATGCATGAACTCATCATGGATCGCATCATGACCAAATATGATGAAAAAGAAGAAAAATTCGGCGAAGAACAAATGCGCGAATTCGAGAAAGTCATTGTCCTTCGCGCCGTCGATTCAAAATGGATGGACCATATCGATGCGATGGATCAGCTTCGCCAAGGGATTCACCTTCGTGCTTACGCGCAAACAAACCCGCTGCGTGAGTATCAAATGGAAGGCTTTGCGATGTTTGAGCATATGATTGAATCAATTGAGGACGAGGTCGCAAAATTTGTGATGAAAGCTGAGATTGAAAACAATCTGGAGCGCGAAGAGGTTGTACAAGGCCAAACGACGGCTCATCAGCCTCAGGAAGGCGATGAAAACAAAAAAGCGAAGAAAGCACCGGTTCGCAAAGTGGTTGATATCGGCAGAAACGCGCCATGCCACTGCGGAAGCGGGAAAAAATATAAAAATTGCTGCGGCCGGACTGAATAGTTCGCTCAGGCAAGGGTACTGACCGCGGCGCCTGTGGCGCCCGCGGATCTTTTAATGAGGTGAATGGAATGGAATTATCAGAAATCAGAGCAGAGCTCGAAAATATGGCTTCTCGTTTAGCGGACTTTAGGGGGTCTCTTTGACCTCGAATCAAAGGAGGCCCGCATTGCTGAGCTAGATGAACAAATGGCTGATCCGGAATTCTGGAATGATCAGCAGAAAGCCCAAACGGTCATAAATGAAGCAAATGGTTTAAAGGATTATGTCAATTCCTATAAAAAATTGAATGAATCCCATGAAGAACTGCAAATGACTCATGACCTTCTGAAAGAAGAGCCGGATCAGGATCTCCAGCTAGAGCTTGAGAAAGAGCTAAAGGCATTAACTAAGGAGTTCAACGAATTTGAGCTTCAGCTTCTTCTCAGTGAACCGTATGATAAAAACAACGCAATTTTGGAGCTGCATCCGGGTGCGGGCGGTACAGAGTCACAGGATTGGGGCTCTATGCTCCTCAGAATGTACACTAGATGGGCTGAGCGCCGCGGTTTTAAAGTGGAAACACTCGATTACCTTCCAGGTGATGAGGCCGGAATTAAGTCAGTCACATTGCTGATTAAAGGCCACAACGCTTACGGATATATCAAGGCGGAAAAAGGTGTTCATCGTCTTGTTCGGATTTCTCCGTTTGATTCTTCAGGCCGCCGCCATACATCATTCGTATCGTGTGAAGTCATGCCTGAATTTAACGATGAGATCGATATTGATATCCGTACGGAGGATATTAAAGTTGATACGTACCGTGCAAGCGGAGCGGGCGGACAGCACGTCAATACGACGGATTCAGCCGTTCGGATTACTCACTTGCCGACGAATGTGGTTGTGACGTGCCAAACGGAGCGCTCACAAATTAAAAACCGTGAAAGAGCCATGAAAATGCTGAAGGCCAAGCTGTATCAGCGCAGAATTGAAGAACAGCAGGCAGAGCTGGATGAAATCCGCGGTGAACAAAAAGAAATCGGCTGGGGTAGCCAAATCCGCTCTTACGTATTCCATCCGTATTCCATGGTAAAAGACCATCGGACCAATACAGAAATGGGTAACGTTCAAGCGGTAATGGACGGAGACATTGATACATTTATTGATGCCTACCTGCGTTCTAAGCTTTCATAAGCAGAAAACACACCTGATGTATACAGGTGTGTTTTTTAATTTCTTCATATCCTTGATTTCACTGCTGCTTTAGCATATTACCACTGTGTTTGGGTGTTATTTACATCTAATCAGGGAAGGATTAAAATGCTATCGGAGAGCATTGGATGAAACGGAGGATATATGATGGATGTACGGAATCAAACACTTCAGGTTTTGCGGGATTATGTATACATATTAATAGGAGCAGCGATTACAGCCGTGTCCTTTAATGTATTTTTGCTTCCAAACAAGATTGCCGCCGGCGGTGTCAGCGGAATCAGTACGATTTTGCAGTCATATGGTTTTGAAGCAGCGTTTGTACAGTGGATTATTAATATTCCTTTATTTATTGCCGGTGTCATTTTGCTCGGCGGTAAATTTGGGCTTAAGACGCTTGCGGGTTCTGTTTTTTTGCCCCTTGTTGTGTTTTTGACAAGGGATATTCAGCCCGCTACTCATCATGAGCTCCTTGCGGCGATTTTTGGCGGTGTCGGCATTGGTGTGGGAATTGGCATTGTGTACTTAGGAAAAGGCTCGACGGGAGGAACGGCCTTGGCTGCACAGATCATTCATAAGTACTCCGGTCTGTCGCTGGGGACGTGTCTCGCAATCATTGACGGATTGATTGTTGTTACGGCTATGATCGTATTTAATATTGAGCAAGGCTTATATGCCATGCTTGGCGTCTTTGTGTCCAGCAAAACCATTGATGTCGTTCAAGTCGGCTTCAATCGTTCAAAAATGGCGCTCATTATTACAAAGCAGGAACAGGCTGTTAAGGAAGCCGTTTTACAGAAGATTGACAGAGGCGTGACGAAAATTTCCGCGGTCGGCGGATATACTGACGATGACCGCCCAATTTTAATGTGCGTGGTTGGGCAAACTGAATTCACCAAATTGAAACAAATCGTCAAACAGATTGATGAGTCAGCTTTTGTGATTGTGGCGGATGCGAGTGAGGTGCTGGGCGAGGGTTTCAAACGTGCTTAAACGAGGTTATAATATGGAAGAGATCGTAAAGGAGTTGTGCTTCTCAACATGAAATCAAAGTTATCGATACTAATGCTTGTATTTACGCTTTCAGTTCTGTTGGCTGCCTGCGGTTCAAATGATGCAAAAGAAGAGAAGACAGACACAGGCAGCAAGACCGAAGCCTCTGCATCTGAAGGGGAAGAATTATATCAGCAAAGCTGCGTAGGCTGCCACGGCAAGGATTTAGAAGGTGTGTCAGGGCCTAATCTTCAAGAGGTCGGAGGCAAATACGACGAAGACAAAATTGAAAGCATTATTAAAAACGGCCGCGGCAATATGCCGAAGGGGCTTGTAGATGATAAGGAAGCCGCCGTTATTGCCAAATGGCTGTCAGACAAAAAGTAAGATAAGAAAATCTTTGCCGCAGTGCAGGCAAGGATTTTTTTATGCCATGACAATATGAATGAAAAGAAACTGTAATAGTATTATGTCTAAATTTGACGTATAATGAAGTGTATTGAAAAATGAAACTTTCAGATTTTTCATCTTTTAACAAATGAGTGGGTCATAAATTGTCGAATGCATTCGAAGAGTATGACCGTGTGATACATAAAATGATATAAAAGATTAGGTGATTTCATGATAGAGATGAAAGAAGTATACAAAGCCTATCCGAACGGCGTAAAAGCGCTTAATGGGATTTCTGTTGCCATTCATCCCGGCGAGTTTGTTTATGTTGTCGGTCCGAGCGGAGCGGGTAAGTCTACTTTTATTAAAATGATATACAGAGAAGAAAAGCCGACAAAAGGACAAATTTTACTTAATCATAAAGATCTCGCGACAATTAAAGAAAAAGAGATTCCTTTTGTGCGCCGTAAAATAGGCGTTGTCTTCCAGGATTTCAAACTTCTGCCGAAACTTACTGTTTTTGAAAATGTAGCATTTGCCCTTGAAGTGATTGGAGAACAGCCGTCTGTCATTAAGAAACGGGTGCTTGAAGTGCTTGATCTCGTGCAGCTGAAGCATAAAGCGAGACAATTTCCTGACCAGCTTTCAGGCGGGGAGCAGCAGCGTGTATCTATTGCCAGATCAATTGTGAACAATCCTGATGTTGTCATTGCTGATGAACCTACAGGAAACCTTGATCCGGATACGTCCTGGGAAGTCATGAAGACGCTGGAGGAAATTAATAACCGCGGGACAACAGTCGTGATGGCGACACATAATAAAGAAATCGTAAACACCATTAAGAAACGTGTCATTGCAATCGAAGATGGTATCATTGTGCGTGATGAGTCAAGAGGGGAGTATGGTTCATATGATTAAAATTCTCGGGCGCCATTTGCGTGAGAGTTTTAAATCTCTCGGGAGAAACACATGGATGACGTTTGCATCCATTAGTGCTGTAACCGTTACGCTGATTTTAGTCGGCGTGTTTTTAGTGATTATGCTGAATTTGAATAACATGGCCACGAATGCTGAAAAACAAGTCGAAATCAAAGTTTTGATTGATCTGACTGCAGATCAGAAGGCACAGGACAAGCTGCAGAACGATATTAAGGAATTGAAGGGCATTCAGAGTGTCACTTTTTCATCAAAAGAAAAAGAGCTTGACCAGCTGGTTGACAGTTTTGGTGACAGCGGTAAATCCCTGACGATGCAGGATCAGGAAAACCCGCTTAATGATGCATTTGTCGTTAAAACGACAGATCCGCATGATACGCCGAATGTGGCAAAAAAGATTGAAAAAATGGATCATGTGTATAAAGTCACTTACGGAAAAGAAGAGGTCAGCCGTTTATTTAAAGTGGTCGGCGTTTCCCGCAACATCGGAATCGCGTTAATTATCGGCTTGGTATTTACGGCGATGTTCTTAATTTCCAATACCATTAAAATTACGATTTTCGCAAGAAGAAAAGAAATTGAAATCATGAAGCTTGTCGGCGCGACGAACTGGTTTATCCGCTGGCCGTTTTTCCTTGAAGGATTACTGCTTGGCGTATTCGGTTCTGTGATTCCGATCGCACTGGTGCTGAGCACTTATCAATACGTCATCGGATGGGTCGTTCCAAAGGTTCAAGGATCATTTGTCTCTCTTCTTCCTTATAATCCATTTGTATTCCAAGTTTCGTTGGTGCTGGTTGCAATCGGCGCAGTAATTGGAGTATGGGGAAGTCTGACTTCCATCCGCAAGTTTCTGCGAGTATAAAGAGAAAAAAGCCGTCCCGCTTCCGGGGCGGCTTTTCTTTTGCCTTCTTTTTCTTCTATAATTACATGAAATCTCCATCCTTTACATATACTATCTCTAGGTTTTGATAAAGACAGTCTGGCATACAGGAGGAGTAAAGGATGAATCAAAAGATAATGGCTGTGATCGCAGCGGGGAGCATGCTGTTCGGAGGCGCCGGTGTATATGCGGGAATGAACCTGCTTGAGATGGATAAGCCCCAGACTACAGCTGTTCCTGCGACGGCACAAGCTGACTCTGAACGGCATAAGGCTATGGACAAAATCGAAAAAGCGTATGAGTTAATTTCGAATGAGTACGTAGAAAAAGTTGATAGAGAAAAACTGCTCGAGGGAGCCATCCAAGGAATGCTGTCTACGCTAAATGATCCTTATTCTGTCTACATGGACAAGCAGACGGCTAAGCAATTTTCTGATTCTCTTGATTCCTCGTTTGAAGGCATCGGGGCTGAGGTTGGAATGGAAGACGGCAAAATTATTATTGTTTCTCCATTTAAACAATCACCAGCCGAAAAAGCAGGGCTCAAGCCCAATGATGAAATTATCAGCATCAATGGAGAATCGATGGCCGGCAAGGATTTAAACCAAGCGGTGTTAAAAATAAGAGGAAAGAAAGGGTCCAGCGTTTCAATAAAGATTCAGCGGCCTGGGACGAAGAAGCAGCTGTCATTCCGGATCAAGAGAGCTGAGATTCCGCTCGAAACGGTTTTTGCTTCAGAGAAAAAAGTACAGGGGCATTCTGTCGGGTATATCGCCATCTCTACTTTTTCTGAGCGTACAGCAGAGGATTTTGCAAAAGCGCTGGGGAATCTTGAGAAAAAAGGAATAGAAGGCCTCGTCATAGATGTACGCGGCAACCCGGGCGGATATCTTCAAAGTGTGGAAGAAATTCTTAAGCACTTCGTCACAAAGGATCAGCCGTATATTCAGATTGCTGAACGCAATGGAGATAAAAAACGGTATTTTTCAACATTGACCCATAAAAAAGCGTATCCTGTCAATGTGATCACGGATAAAGGGAGTGCCTCCGCATCGGAAATCCTTGCCGGCGCATTAAAAGAAGCAGGGCATTATGATGTTGTAGGCGATACGTCTTTTGGTAAGGGAACGGTTCAACAGGCTGTTCCGATGGGAGACGGCAGCAACATCAAATTAACGCTTTACAAGTGGCTGACGCCGAATGGGAACTGGATTCATAAGAAAGGAATTGAGCCGACCATTGCAATTAAACAGCCTGATTATTTTTCCGCCGGGCCCTTGCAGCTTAAGGAACCGCTTAAAGTGGATATGAACAATGAAGACGTCAAGCATGCACAGGTATTATTAAAAGGCCTCAGCTTTGATCCTGGACGTAACGATGGCTATTTCAGCAAAGACATGAAAAAAGCGGTTATGGCCTTTCAGGATCAAAACAAGCTGGATAAAACGGGTGTAATCGACACTCGCACTGCAGAGGCATTAAATCAGCAGGTAGAAAAGAAAAAATCCGATGAAAAAAATGACTTGCAGCTTCAAACAGCGCTGAAATCATTATTTGTCAATTAAAGGAGATGGTATTCCATCTCCTGTTTCTTTATGCTTAAAGAGAAAGTGGATCATAAGTCACATAAAAATCGAGTTTTTGACAAGAAATTAAAAAAATTTTCACAAATAAACATTTATAAAGGACTGTGATTACCCGATATCAATATATGAGAGAGACTTTCTAACGAGATAATATGCATTTAAAATGAAACTTTTGCAAGTTGCCTAGTCTTTGTTTACTTCATACAATATAAGAAGGTTCTAAAAAGAACAGTAATCAGGTTTATGGCAGCTGAACGACAGGTATTTAAAGAGTAACGTTAGCGAGAATGCTTGTTAGCACTCCAGTACTGCTGCTTATACTGGCCCGTGCTTATCTGTATAAAGAAAATGGGGGTTCACAATTGAAGAGGGCAAGTATTGTGCGTGAAAAAAAATATTATGAATTAGTGGAACAATTAAAAGACAGAACA
Organism: Bacillus sp. SN1; assembly: GCF_002796895.1. Classification (NCBI taxonomy): domain Bacteria; kingdom Bacillati; phylum Bacillota; class Bacilli; order Caryophanales; family Bacillaceae; genus Bacillus; species Bacillus sp. SN1. Next base: position 149,992 of record NZ_PHIE01000007.1, on the reverse strand, counting down.
CAAGACGTAACATTTTCGGCTACAAAAGCACTAAGTCTTCTTATGCTATTCAGCAGGTATTTGGTCAATTACACCAATGTCGAATCAGTAAATGACATCAATGAAGAATGTGCCAAACATTATTTTAATTACTTAATGAAAAACCATAAGCGATTAGGAATCAATCTGACAGATATAAAAAGGTCGATGCATCTGATCAGCGGGCTATTGGATGTGGATGTAAACCATTATTTAAAGGATTTTTCACTATCGAATGTCACGCTGTGGATGACGCAAGAGAGATAAACCCTCCTGAGGATATCCAAGCCATTTAATATTTGATAGAATATGAGTAACATGTTTGGCTTGAGGCGGTGAAAGATAGTGTCTGTTCAATGGGGAATTGAACTGTTAAAAAGTGCGGGCCTGTTCTTCTTACACCCGCTTTTCTGGTTTTTTATCATCATAAGCCTGGCTTTTGGCTATGTAAGAATCAAACGGGAACGAAAAACCTTTCATACAAGAATAGCAGATATTTATGATGAACTGAAATTTACTTATACAAAGGGACTGATCCCTGGTCTCCTTTTGTCAGTTGTTGTAGGCGTACTCGGGATCTCGATTCCTCTCGGTATACTTGCGATTATTGCCGTTATCACTGCAGCGGCAGCGCTCACTCTTCGCGCAAACTGGATGTCTGCTGCATATATCGTCAGTGTGAGTATGCTGATAGGTTTTGGACTGCAAATGAGTCAGGCGGAACCTTTCCTGGAGATATTCCCGCAAGGATTTGCAGTCGTTTGGCCGGCTATGGCCGTGTTTTTAGGCTTGCTGATTATCATTGAAGGAGCGGTTGCTTATCGCTCTGCACATGTAAGAACATCACCGGCACTTGTCGTGAGCAGCCGCGGTTTGCCGATCGGCCAGCAGCTGGCAAACCGGATATGGCTTTTGCCGCTGTTCCTTCTCGTACCCGGTAACGGATTAGAATCGCACTTCAGCTGGTGGCCTGTGTTTACTGTTCCCGGCGGGTCATTCCATTTTCTATGGATTCCTTACTTTGTCGGATTCGGACAAAGGGTGCAGGGGTCGCTGCCTGAAACGAGCATAAGGATCACAGCGAAACGCGTTTGTATTCTCGGCCTTGTCGTCACAGCTCTCGGTGCAGCAAGCTTACTGTGGGCGCCGCTTGCGGGTGCAGCCGTTTGTGTGGCTTTATTAGGACGTATTTTTCTATCCATTAAGCAAAGGGTAAATGATAACGCGGCTCCGTTTTATTTCTCGAAACGCGATCAGGGCTTAATGGTGCTTGGTATTATACCAAATACGCCAGCTGAGGACCTGGAATTGAAAATCGGGGAAATCATTACGAAAGTCAATGGCATACCCGTTAAGAACGTATCTGATTTTTATGAAGCGCTCCAGCATAACCGTGCATATGTAAAGCTTGAAATTATCGGTTTGAATGGAGAAATTCGCTTTGATCAGCGAGCTTCGTATGAGGGAGAACACCATGAATTGGGTATCCTTTTCGTAAAGGATGACCGTGAAGACGAAGCAGCCGCTTTGTCCGGATCATAAAAGACAGCCCGGCACCGCAAGAAGATGTGGTGCCGGGCTGTTTGGTGTTACGCTGAGTTTTTTTCCATTTGTGCAGTTTCATCAGATTTGATGCCCAATGAAACAAAAACGCCAATGATGGATACAGCAAAGAGAATCATAAATAGGGTGTGATATCCTGAAATCAGGCCGATTAAGGCTGATGAAATGATGCTTCCGAAATAACGGAAGGTCGAGAAAATGCCGGACGCGACTCCTGACATGCCGGGGTCTACTGTGGCAAGGGACGATACCTGCATGCTGGTCAGTCCGACTCCGGATGCGAGCCCTCCCAGGATGAGAGAAATCATCAGGAATAAGACCGAGTGAGAGCTGCTTAAGAACAAAAATAATAGATTCGCTCCAGCCATCATCGCAAATGAAAGAAAAATGATTTTCTTTGCTCCCCATTTGTGATGGAGCTGTGCGCCCACCCAGTTGCTGGCCGACATAAAGATCGAAAATACAGAAAGCGCCATGCCGCTGTTAGACGTATTAAGCCCAAATTGGTTCGTCATGAATAACGGCATGATCAATAAGACGGCATACATCATCAGATTGCTTAATAAGACTGATAGATTGGCATTTGTAAAGGTTGAGCTTTTAAACAGTGTAAAGTCAATAATTGGGTGCTGTGTACGCTTTTCTCTTCTGAAAAAAAGCGGGACAAAAAGAAGTATCAATACACTGTATACCGCATAGCCCCATGAAGCCTCATTTTTCGTCAGCAGGATAATCGAAACGATACTGCCTGCAAGCAAGAGAGAGCCGATGATATCCAGCGGCGCGTTAGATTTGTTTTCTTTATATTGAGGGAACATCGTTAATGCCGTAAATAAAGCAATGGCGAGAAACGGGATATTGACCCAAAAAATTGAATGCCAGCTGAAGCTGTCAATCAGCATAGAGCCGATGAAAGGTCCGAGTGCTGCCCCAAGTCCTGCGCCAAGTCCGAAAAATCCAAACACTTTCGGAAGGCGTTTTTCAGAAACAACGTGACGGATAATGGCTATGCTGTTTGGCGTAAGCAGTGCGCCGCCGACAGCCTGCAATGCCCGAAAGACAATCAACAGCACCAGGCTCGGTGAGAGTGCGCAGCCTAAGGATGCGATAAGAAAAAGGCCGACGCCCCATAAATACATTGTTTTATTACCGTACATGTCCCCGAGTTTTCCGGCAATTGGCTGTGTGACTGCCATTACGATTAAATAAACGGTAACCACCCAAGTGATGCTTGCGATGGACTCGTTATACGTATGGGATATAGATGAGAGCGCGACCGCGATCATCGTTGAGTTAATGGGAACCAGGATGGCCCCCAATAATAGCGAGACGATCAGCGCCCATTCTTTTCTTGAGCTCATTGGGATCCTCCTTTTTGTTATGCCAAGGAGTTAATCAGCAGAAATTCCTTTGACAAATAGAGCGGTGCTATGCGCCAGCATTTTTTCCTGGGGCATTGAAATCACACGGTTTCCTAAATGGAGACGGTGAATAAAATAACCGAAAATGATCGACATGAACACGTCGGCATGCTCCGCTTCATCTCCTGTCTGAATAACCCCTTTTTCGCCCATCGTTTTGAGATAATCAACCAATAGCTGTTTCATAGATTGGGGATATTCAGTTACGTGGTTGATGACATCCTGAAACATGGCCGGTTCACGAAAGCTGATTTTAATCATATCTTTTCTTTGTTCGAGCTCCTCCAAGAGACAGGTTCCGATATGAAGCAGGTCTTTGTACAAATCGCCTTCTGTTTGTTCCAAAATGCTGCTTCTGTTTGGAGGATGCTGAGAAAGCAAAGCCTCAACTAGTCCCTGTTTGTTTTTGAAATTCCTGAAAATCGTCGCTTCACTTACATTTGCTTTTTCTGCGATTTCTTTTGTAGTCGTTGCGCGATATCCTTTTTTGACGAGCAGCTGCATGGCAGCGTCAAGGATTCGCTTGTTTGTCGGTCTCAATACGTTTCACCTCACGAATATACTGGCAGGACAAGTATACACCTGCCCCGCTTGTATAAGAAAGAGGCAGGATGCATCAGGCCCGGCTGACAACTGTGATTTTGCCGCTGCTTCCGTCAACAGTGATGATGTCTCCGTCCTGAAGTCTTTCTGTTGCTGTACGTGTGCCGAGAACGGCGGGAATGCCATATTCGCGGGCAATAATCGCAGCGTGAGACAAAATGCCGCCCGTATCTGTAATTATCGCTTTGGCGTCTTGAAACAGGCTGGTCCATAGAGGTGTGGTCATTTTGCAAACGAGGACTTCCCCAGGCGCGAATTGAGAAAATTCACTGGCGTCCCGAATGATTTTAACCGGACCTGTTGCAATGCCGCTTGATGCCGCGATGCCAAAAATATGATTCTCCGTGTTTTTTTCATCCTCTATGACAGCGCCGACAATTTCTTCAGCAGCTTTGAGCTGTTCTTTTGTCGGAGTGCCGAGATAGGCAGGGGCTTGGGCCAGCTCATACTCGTGAAAGACCTGTCTGCGTTTTTCAGCCTTTTCTTGGAGGGATACAGGGTGAAGAAGCGCGTTTTCCACTTCATCATCATATAAGAACCAAAGGTCTTCACGATCCTGAATGACACCGCTATCCGCCAGCAGTTCACCTACCTTCAGCAGAAAGATTCTTGCCTTGGCATCCAGCATGGCGTCAATATAAAAGTGGTGGTCATCCTTTATATTTGCAGCGCTCAGCGTCCACTGATAGTAACGGTCAAATTCTTTACGCAAAGCGGGATCTTCTATGTTTTCCAAGAACTCATTGTATAATTTCTCTCGTTTTTCTCTCGTTTTCTGAAATTCGTTGTCAAAATGATAGCCATTGCGGACATAATTTTGAATATTGGCCAGTGCAAAATACGGATTTTCTGCCCAGATCTGTTCAATCAGATCATGGCTCTTAACAGATCTCCACCCGTATTCCTGTAAGAATTCATGGATGTTCTTCAGGAAGTGTCTGCCCACATCTGTTTGTTCCAATTTCTCCTGCAGCTGTTCCGGCTTGGTGTTTTCAAAAATCGCCAGCAGATTCGGGTTTTCCCGAACTTCAACGGAAAATAGCCACAGGCAGCGGTCTGTTTCCAGTGATTTGTTCATTTTTCCTGTCAGCATCTCGTAAAAATGAGCGTTTTCGGACTCTCCTTGAATATGCTGATACATCGCTTGCAGTTTGTTTGTTAGAAGGATTTGCGGGAAAACGATATTGAAGTGCTCCTCATAAGCCGTGAGATAAAAGGCTTTTAATTTTTGAAAAGCATCCAGTGCGCTTTCTGCGGTATGCTCAGTTTGTGCGAGCTGATCCAGCTTCCTGTAAAACGGGAGGTATGTGTGATTGATGATGTCATACATACGCTCCGATAATATCGGAAAAAGCTCTTTGCCGCAGTCTTCAGAAGGTGGCTGTTGTCCGCCTTGGTTTTTGGAATAAATGTGCCCGCGATAAAGTTTTACTTCGTCAACAACTACGCCAATCGGGAACTTTTGCATGCTCTTCTTCAAGCCGTATTCCAATGCCGGCACAATGAACGATGAAAATAACGGACTCACCGGACCTTCAATATTTGACTCCATGTTGAGCCAGAAATCATTCATATCAGCGTCTGTAATCATGAAGCTGCGTTCTTCTTCTGCCGCTTTTTTGTCCTGTTCAATGGTTGTAATCGGGCGGGCCTGCAGAAGGTATACTTGATGAGCAGCGATTCCGAATTCTACATCCACTGGATATCCGTACAGGTTCTCGGTTTTTTTCGTGATTTCAGTCAGTTCAATCACTTGTTCATCTGTAAGGCAAAAACGGCTGCGCATGTCTTCGCTCGTTTCTTTTTCAGCAATTCCTTCTGCCGCAGACTCCATGTAAATTTCCTTTGCACCTATCTCTTTCTGAATCTCAAATGAAGATTTATTGACTATAAATGTGTCTGGGGTGACACTTCCTGATACGACAGCTTCCCCCAAACCGTAGCTGGCACTGATTAATAGCTCTCTATCATCATGGGTAACGGGATTGCGGCTGAAAATAACGCCTGATACTTCAGAATCGATCAGGCCTTGAACGACAACTCCCATTAACGGCTCTGCGATTTGATTGTTCATTTTTTTCTTATAGCTGCTGACTCGGCCTGAGAAAAATGAGGCCCAGCATTCTTTCACTTTAGCTAGAAACTCTTCTTCTGTTTTGATATTTAAGTAGGTTTCATATTGACCCGCGAATGAAGCGCCTTCTAAATCTTCCGAGGCAGATGAAGAACGCACGGCAACAGAGCGGTATGATTCTCTCAGCTTGTAAAAGGAATTTGTCAGCTCATGTTTCAGTTCATCTGAAAATGCTCCGGCGATGATCGCGCTCTCAATGCTTTCGCTTGTATCATGAATCTGGTTGTCCTCCATAAAACGGGCGAGTGCATTCGTCTGAATAATAAACCCGTCCGGAACAGGAAGACCGTGTTTGGTCAGTTTGATCAAATTCATGCCTTTTGCTCCAGCCAGCTGGCTGGACTCTTCTGCCTGGCGAAATAAAACAGAATACATATTTGAAACCCCTCTTTCCTTCATTTTGTTTTCTCTCTAGTTTTTTATGACGGAGCCTGCGTTCAAAAAATGATAGTGAACACTATCGTTCAATTGTAGGTTTTCAGGAAAATGCTGTCAAACTCAGAAAGTCCTAAATTAAATGAATAGTTAAGTTAGTTATATTATCATGGAAAATGCAGTTGAACTGGTGCTGTATGCCTATTTTCTTTTATTCTTGTAATCTGGCGGCAGGCATGCATTCATAAAAAAGTGCCGCTGATTGAAACAGCGGCACTCATGTAAATTAATATATGTTCTTACTTTATAGAATAAGTGAAATCATAGTTGCTTGTTGTGCTGTAGTCACCATCATGGGATTTCAGCCTCATGTACACACTTTCTCCGGGCTTAATCGAGGTGAGGTGAATGGAGTCCGTACCCCCTTGGCCATGATCTTCAGCCTTGATAACGATTGTCTTCTCGGGGGTCACATATTGTACTTCAAGATCGTAGTTTTTTCCGCTTGGAGAAGTAAACGAAGCGGACACATCATGCTCGTCAGCCGTTTTGTTTTTCCAAAGGAACCAATCTTCATCGGCAGCCGTCTGGAGCTTCCATCTATAATGATTATCCGGAAGAACTTCAAGTGCTGAACTTTTATTATCAGCTAAACCCGTGATTGCAGAAGCGGGTTGTGTTGCCATAAGGAGACCGGATAGTACAGCTGCTGTTGAAACATATGTAACGAACTTGAACTTCATATTTGTCACTCCCTGTCTATTTTTGTTTTAAACTGACCAGTTCTTACAACCATAATATAACTCTGCTTGTTTATCTTGTAAATCATTCCATTCTATTAATTATCATTGTTAGATCTATTGATGTTTCTCTTGACCGGGACCAAAGTGCAGATATGATGGTTGATTTAGGCTGAAAAAGGGTATGGTGTAGAAAGAGGGAACGATTGCACGATTGTCCGATTCTTCATTTTTTACTATAATCAGATCAGATGAAGAATCCTTGAGGAGGGTTTTTGTTGATTACAAAAGCCGTTTTTGCATTGTTTTTCCCTTTTATGCTTGTTGTCCTTTTTACAAGAGTCACCTTTAATCATTATGTGGCGATCGCTCTAACAGCTGCATTGCTGTTTGCCTCTTATTTGAAAGGCTATACAGAAACGTATTTTATTGTAGGATTGGATGTTGTGTCTCTTGTGGCTGGCGGACTGTATATGGCCAAAAAAGCTGCTGAGAAAAAAGAAGAATAAAATCGGACATAATGAATATAACGACTGAATTCCTGCTTTTACGTTTTAAAAGCAGGTTTTTTATACATGAAAACAGCTGGAAATAAAAAACCACCGAACTTTAGTTCGTATTTTTAGTGATTTTGCATTCCATTGTGTTACTATATCTATAGGAAGATTTCGTTAAAGAAACGGAGGCTTATTTTGTGAAAGATCGCTTTGAGTTAGTCTCGAAATATCAGCCCCAGGGAGATCAGCCGAAAGCCATTGAAAAACTTGTAAAAGGAATTCAGGAGGGCAAGAAGCATCAGACTCTGCTGGGTGCGACAGGAACGGGCAAAACATTTACGGTGTCCAATTTGATTAAAGAAGTCAATAAGCCGACTCTCGTGATAGCCCATAACAAAACCCTCGCCGGACAGCTTTACAGTGAGTTCAAGGAATTTTTTCCGAACAACGCTGTCGAGTATTTTGTCAGCTACTATGATTATTATCAGCCGGAGGCGTATGTGCCTCAAACGGATACGTTTATAGAGAAAGACGCAAGTATTAATGATGAAATTGATAAACTGAGACACTCCGCTACATCTTCTTTGTTTGAGCGGAGAGATGTCATTATCATCGCGAGTGTGTCTTGTATATATGGCCTCGGTTCGCCTGAAGAATACCGGGAAATGGTCGTGTCACTGCGGCCTGAAATGGAAATCGAGCGCAACGAACTGCTCAGAAAGCTTGTAGACATCCAATATGCCCGCAATGATATCGACTTTCAGCGCGGTACATTTCGTGTGCGCGGAGATGTCGTGGAAATCTTCCCGGCATCTCGTGATGAACACTGTGTAAGAGTCGAGTTTTTCGGAGATGAAATTGAACGGATCCGGGAAGTGGACGCCCTGACAGGAGAAATTCTCGGCGACCGCGACCATGTCGCGATTTTTCCGGCATCCCACTTCGTAACGCGGGCCGAGAAAATGGAGAAAGCGATTCAAAATATCGAGAAGGAGCTTGAGGAGCAGCTGAAGGTCATGCATGAAAACGGCAAGCTGCTTGAAGCGCAGCGTTTAGAGCAGCGGACAAGATATGATCTTGAAATGATGCGGGAAATGGGTTTCTGCTCCGGCATTGAGAACTATTCAAGACATCTGACGCTTCGGCCTCCGGGTTCAACGCCGTATACGCTTCTCGATTATTTCCCAGACGATTTTATGATCGTGGTAGATGAGTCGCATGTGACGATTCCTCAGGTGCGCGGCATGTTTAATGGAGACCAGGCGCGGAAACAGGTGCTCGTGGATCACGGCTTCCGGCTTCCGTCAGCGCTTGATAACCGTCCGCTCCGTTTTGAAGAGTTTGAAAAGCATATGCACAATATCGTGTATGTATCAGCAACGCCAGGGCCGTATGAGATTGAGCATACGGATGAAATGATCGAACAGATCATCCGTCCGACGGGGCTTCTTGACCCGCTTATTGATGTCCGCCCGATCGAAGGCCAGATTGATGACTTGATCGGCGAAATTCAAGCAAGAATCGAGCGGGATGAACGGGTGCTCGTGACAACCTTGACGAAGAAAATGTCAGAGGATCTCACCGATTATTTAAAGGAAATTGGCATTAAAGTAAACTATCTGCATTCAGAGATTAAGACGCTTGAACGGATTGAAATTATCCGCGACCTGCGCCTCGGCAAGCATGATGTGCTTATCGGCATCAACCTGCTGAGGGAAGGCCTCGATATACCCGAAGTATCCCTCGTTGCGATTTTGGATGCGGATAAGGAAGGCTTCCTTCGTTCGGAGCGTTCGCTTATCCAGACCATCGGACGGGCAGCAAGGAACTCTGAAGGCCGCGTCATTATGTATGCCGATAAAATAACGAAGTCTATGGAAATTGCGATTAATGAAACAAAACGCCGCCGCGAGCAACAGGAGCGGTTTAATGAAGAGCACGGCATTACGCCGAAAACAATAAATAAAGAAATTCGCGATGTCATTCGTGCCACAGTAGCAGCTGAGGACAAAGCGGAATACAAAACAAAAGCCGCGCCGAAGCTGTCGAAAATGACGAAGAAAGAACGCCAGAAAGTCGTTGAACAGATGGAGCACGAAATGAAAGAAGCCGCCAAGGCGCTTGACTTTGAAAGAGCCGCGGAGCTTCGCGATTTACTTTTAGAGCTAAAAGCGGAAGGATGATGAACAAATGGCTATGGATCGGATAGAGGTGAAGGGAGCCAGGGCGCATAACCTGAAAAATATAGATGTAACAATTCCGAGAGATCAGCTTGTCGTTGTCACTGGTTTGTCCGGATCAGGGAAATCCTCCCTTGCCTTTGACACCATATATGCAGAGGGACAGCGACGGTATGTTGAGTCTTTGTCTGCCTATGCCCGCCAGTTTTTAGGGCAAATGGATAAGCCGGATGTTGATGCGATTGAGGGGCTGTCTCCCGCCATCAGCATTGATCAAAAAACAACAAGCCGCAATCCGAGGTCTACTGTCGGTACGGTAACTGAGATTTATGATTATCTGCGTCTTTTGTATGCGAGAGTAGGGAAGCCTCATTGTCCGGAGCACGGAATTGAGATTACATCGCAGACCATCGAGCAAATGGTGGACAGAATTCTGGAATATCCGGAACGGACAAAGCTTCAGGTACTGGCTCCGATTGTCTCGGGCCGAAAAGGCGCTCATGTCAAGGTGCTTGAACAGATCAGAAAACAAGGCTATGTCAGAGTCAGAATTGACGGCGAAATGGCTGAGCTTTCTGATGATATTGAATTAGAAAAGAATAAAAAGCATTCGATTGAGGTTGTCATTGACCGAATTGTGGTGAAAGAAGGCGTGGCAGCCCGTCTGTCAGATTCATTGGAAACGGCCCTCCGTTTAGGTGAAGGACGGGTCATGATTGATGTCATCGGTGAGGAAGAGTTGATGTTCAGTGAGCATCATGCCTGTCCGCACTGCGGATTTTCAATCGGCGAACTTGAGCCGCGGCTGTTTTCATTCAACAGCCCATTCGGAGCGTGTCCGACGTGTGACGGTCTCGGAATGAAGCTTGAAGTGGATGCGGATCTCGTCATCCCCAATCAAGATTTGTCATTGAAGGAGAATGCGGTCGCCCCTTGGACACCGATCAGCTCACAATATTATCCGCAGCTGCTTGAGGCGGTCTGCACCCACTACGGGATTGATATGGACGTGCCTGTAAAAGATCTGCCGAAGCATCAGCTGGATAAAGTGCTGTACGGCAGCGGAGATGATTTGATTTATTTCCGTTATGAAAATGACTTTGGACAAATACGTGAAGGCGAAATTCAATTTGAAGGCGTATTGCGCAATATTGAAAGACGCTATAAGGAGACAAGCTCTGATTTTATCCGTGAACAAATGGAGCAGTATATGTCTCAGAAGTCTTGTCCGACGTGCAAAGGCTATCGGTTAAAGAAAGAGGCGCTTGCTGTACTGATTGACGGACGCCACATCGGAACAATTACCGAGCTGTCTGTCGGTAATGCACTTGCTTTCTTCAAAGGCCTTACCCTTTCTGAGAAGGATATGAAGATTGCCGATATGATCTTGCGCGAAATTGTGGAGCGCTTAAGCTTTCTGGACAAAGTCGGCCTTGATTACCTGACACTGAGCAGGGCTGCGGGAACATTGTCCGGAGGAGAGGCACAGCGCATCAGGCTGGCGACGCAAATCGGCTCGCGCTTATCCGGTGTGCTTTATATTTTAGATGAGCCGTCTATCGGCCTGCATCAGCGTGATAACGACCGCTTAATCAGCGCCCTGAAAAACATGAGAGACCTTGGGAACACGCTGATTGTTGTCGAACACGATGAGGACACGATGATGGCAGCCGATTATTTAATTGATATTGGGCCTGGCGCCGGCATTCACGGCGGACAGGTGACATCTGCGGGCACGCCGGAAGAAGTGATGGGAGATCCAAACTCATTAACGGGCAGCTATTTATCAGGGAAAAAGTTCATCCCATTGCCTCCTGAAAGGAGAAAGCCGGACGGCCGTTACATTGAGATTAAAGGCGCTGCAGAAAACAACCTGAAAAAAGCGAATGCCAAGTTCCCGCTTGGAACGTTCACAGCGGTTACAGGGGTTTCCGGATCAGGAAAGAGTACCCTCGTTAATGAAATTTTGCACAAGGCGCTGGCGCAAAAGCTTCATAAAGCGAAAGCGAAGCCCGGCAGCCACAAAGAGATTAAAGGCTTGGATCATTTAGACAAAGTCATTGACATTGACCAGGCGCCAATCGGAAGAACGCCGAGATCCAATCCTGCGACATACACTGGTGTGTTTGATGACATTCGTGATGTATTTGCACAGACAAATGAAGCAAAGGTTCGCGGCTATAAAAAAGGCCGTTTCAGCTTTAACGTGAAGGGCGGGCGATGTGAAGCCTGCCGCGGAGACGGGATTATAAAAATTGAAATGCACTTCCTTCCTGACGTATACGTTCCGTGCGAGGTGTGCCACGGCAAACGCTATAACCGGGAAACGCTTGAAGTGACGTACAAAGGAAAAAGCATCTCTGATGTGCTTGATATGACGGTTGAAGATGCTCTTTCTTTCTTTGAAAATATCCCGAAAATCAAGCGTAAGCTCCAAACCCTTTATGATGTCGGATTAGGTTATATTACACTCGGTCAGCCAGCGACGACCTTGTCGGGCGGAGAAGCGCAGCGCGTGAAGCTCGCATCGGAGCTGCACAAACGGTCAACAGGGCGCACGCTCTACATTTTAGATGAACCAACGACAGGTTTGCACGTCGACGATATCGCCAGACTTCTTGTCGTGCTCCAGCGTTTGGTGGACAACGGAGATACAGTACTCGTCATCGAGCACAATCTTGATATCATTAAGACAGCGGATTATATTGTGGATCTGGGGCCAGAAGGCGGAGCCGGAGGCGGAACCATTGTCGCGTCGGGAACGCCTGAGGAAATCACTGAAGTGGAAGAATCGTATACAGGCCGTTATTTGAAGCCTGTTATGGAGCGTGACAAAAAACGCATGAAATCGCTCTTAGAAGCGAAAGAAACGGCTACATCTTAACATCCTCTATTCAGAGAGGTTTCAGCTTGTCAGCAAGTCCATCCTTGGGCTTAGCAGGCAAGCTTTTCTTATGGCATAACGGAAAAAGATAATATTTGTGTGATCGTTTCAATTTTTAATGGGGAAAATTTCTTTGGAAAAACACCTAAACATTTACAAAGCGCTGTCGATATATGAATTGAGGGGCGGATGATGTTTTCTATATTGAGCAAAAAGGCCCTATTAAGGGATTTGAAGGTATCCTTATAACAGGATCTACATAAGTTAGAAGCTTTATTGGAATCGCAGCCGCCAGAAATCAAAGAAAAGGAAGTCTTTGATTTCAAAAACATAAACACATGGAGGTATTTTACACATGAGAATTAACCACAATATCGCAGCGCTTAACACACTAAACCGTTTGTCTTCAAACAACAACGCGAGCTCAAAAAACATGGAGAAACTTTCTTCAGGTCTTCGTATTAACCGTGCAGGAGATGACGCAGCGGGTCTTGCGATCTCTGAAAAAATGAGAGGACAAATCAGAGGTCTTGAAATGGCTTCTAAAAACTCTCAAGACGGAATCTCTCTCATCCAAACAGCTGAGGGTGCATTAACTGAAACTCATGCGATCCTTCAACGTATGCGTGAACTTACTGTTCAAGCAGGAAACACAGGTACGCAAGATGCTACGGACCTTCAAGCGATCCAAGACGAAATGGACTCTTTAATTGAAGAGATCGGTGGGCAAGATGGAAGTAAAGGTATTGCGGACCGTACGCAATTTAACGGTAAAAACCTGTTAGACGGTTCTTTTTCAGAAGCAAGCGGCAAAAAGCTTACATTCCAAATTGGGGCGAATGGCGGACAGCAGTTAAGTGTAAACATTGAGAGCATGAAAGCTGCTGACATAGGTACAGACGCTATTAAAATCAAAGATATTAAAGTAACAGATTTCACAACTAATTCATTTGACGATCAACTTGGAGCTATCGACGCAGCAACGAATCAAGTATCTGCTCAACGTGCTAAACTTGGTGCGGTACAAAACCGTCTAGAGCACACAATCAACAACCTTGGTGCTTCTTCTGAAAACTTAACAGCTGCTGAGTCTCGTATCCGTGACGTTGACATGGCTAAAGAGATGAGCGAGTTCACAAAGAACAATATTCTTTCTCAAGCTTCTCAAGCGATGCTTGCTCAAGCAAACCAACAGCCGCAAAACGTACTTCAATTGTTACGTTAATTTCTGAATGGCTATCTCTTTCTGATAGTCACAGCTTGCCGACAGGAGTCCATTAACTGGATGTGCCGGCAGGCTTTTTTTGTTACAATCATTTTGTGACAGCCAAAATCACTTGTTTCCTCAAAACAAAAAAGGCAAGATCTTGTCATCTAACCTTTAGCTTTGTTTCAGTTATAATGAATGTAACTTTTTCCGCAATTACAAAGTCTTCTTATACAGCTGCTTGCTTACACTCATTAAATCTTGAACAATATGCGTATTGCTGCTGTCGAGCAGCACTTTTATATATTGAATATCGTGAGAGATCGGAAAAGGTCCGTGAATCTGTTCTAGCTCGGCGATCATTTCACGATTCATTCTTTTTTGTTCATGAATCAGCTTTAACACTGATTCTTGTGTTACTGTAAAGTCACTGGGATCTTTCTCCATTGCTTGTCCAGCCTCCTTGATTGCCGTAAGCTTTTTACATATTGTAATCGGTACAGCGGAAAGATTCTACTTCTAAAACTTTTTAAAATCCAATTTCCGTAAATCGGAGCATGTCTAAAGAATGAATTTGAAACCTTCAACAGGTTTTAAACGTATGAATAAGTAAAATGTCCCTGATCTTTTGTCATGGGCAATTACAATAGGAGTGTGGAATGAATTGAACCGTAATCAAGCTATTATTGCATCACTTTGTTATTTTAGTGTGTTCATTGCGCCAATCATTGTGCCGATCGTCGCTTATTTTGTTGTAAATGAGAAAGAAACTAAACGCCATGCGATACGTTCTCTTATTTCTCACATTGTTCCTTTTGTCGGCTGGCTGGTCCTTTTTATTGCTTTTCTTGGCGGAGCCGTAGCGATTGATGGAGACAGCCTGCTGCCTGTATTTGTGATCATAGCGGGAGCGGTTATTTATTTCTTAGTTGTTATTGGCATTATCATTTGGAATGTGATTCAGGGTATTAAGGTACTGCGTGCAGCATAAGTAGACAATGGGGAGGAGATCGCAATGAAGCAAGAAAAGGAACGAATCCTTAAGCTCGTGGAGGAAGGAAAGCTTACAGCACAAGAGGCTTTGACACTGATTGAAAAGCTTGACAGCGACTACAAGGAAAAGGAAGAAAAAATCACAGCGCTCTCAGTTCATGTACATGACGAGGAAGAGCCGTTTTCAGCAGCAAAAAAAGAAAGCAGCAAGCCGTCTTTAGGAGCCAAGCTGTTTGACTGGATTGATTCTGCTGTGAAAAAGGTCAAGGAAGTTGACCTTGATTTGAACTTTGGCCATGCGTATGATGTTCAGCACATTTTTCAATTTAAAGATACTGACTTTTCCAGTGTTGAGCTTCAAATTGCCAACGGCAGCGTGAATATCGTCCCATGGGAAGACGAGGATATCAGAGCGGAATGCCAGGCGAAGGTATATCGTGCTGACAGCCAGGATGCGGCGAGACATGCATTTCTTCAGCATATTGAATGTGAAATCAAAGGAAATAAGTTTTTTATCCGTACTGAGAAGAAAACGATGAAAACGAATGTGACTTTGTATATTCCTCAGAAGGAGTATGATAAGATTCGGGTGAAGCTGTTTAATGGCCCGGTCAGAGGGGAACATTTACATGTAAAAGAGTTCTCGGCGAAAACGACAAACGGCGTGCTGTCGTTCTCGCATTTAACAGCTGAAAAAGCCATAGCTGAAACAGCCAACGGGCAAATTAAGCTTGCCGGCCACAGATGCGGCACGATAGAAGCGGAAACCATTAACGGATTGATTGATCTCCGCGGGAGAAGCGAATCCATTGACGTTCAAAGCTTTAACGGAAATATTGCGATTAACGTAACAGAATCGGACTGCCGCTCCATTTATACCAAAACGACGACTGGAAATGTAGAGCTTGCGATTCCGGACGATCTTGCAGTGAAAGCGGAACTGAAAAGCAATCTGGGTTCGCTGTCCCATGAATTAATGGATGTTGAGATGCTGAAAGAAAAAAATGATACCATTCAAAAAGAAATGATGTTCACTTCAAATCAGGCACATGATCAAAACATCACCGTCTTCTCAGAATCATTAACAGGCGCCATCAAACTAAAGTACTCACAGAGGTGATCGAATGAATAGGCTTTATCGTTCAGAAAAAAACAAGAAAATGGCCGGCGTCATCGGCGGTCTTGCGGAATATTTCAACTGGGACGCATCGCTCCTCAGAGTCATAACTGTCATTTTAGCTGTTATGACAAGTGTTATCCCTGTTTTGCTTATTTATATCATTTGGATTTTTATCGTCCCGTCAGAAAGGGATATGAAATGACATGGTAAAATGGGCAGTCAGCATTTTGGTAAATGCATTGTTATTAATCGTTATCGATGGATACATTGACTCCATCCATATCAGCAGCATCGGGGCAGCGATTATCGCCAGCCTCATTTTATCGATCTTAAACGTGCTGATTAAACCGCTTTTAATTATCTTTACACTGCCAGTCACGATGGTGACGCTTGGTCTCTTCTTGTTTGTGATTAACGCCATCACGCTGATGATGACCGCGTCCATTATGGGTGACAGTTTTCAAATTGACGGCTTTGGCACAGCGATATGGGCATCCGTCATCCTGTCGGTGTTCCATTTGCTGATTCAAAAAGGCATTTTAGAGCCGCTGCGAAAGAAATAAAAAAGCTGCCATACAGAAGGCAGCTTTTTTTACATGTGGTGTTTTTTTTGTTTAACGCGCTTCTGCGGCGGATACATTTGAGGCAGAAGGCAAAAGCCCAATGCGGCAAATACAAGGCCTAAGAGGCCAAAGGACATGGCAGACGGCATCATGGTGAGCAGATAGGCAGATATCATCGGACCTGCCGCCATGCCTGTGTATCTGATAAAGTTGAAAATGCCGATTGCACTCCCTCTGTTGTGTTCAAATTCATTGGTGATCATTGTGGAGTACAAGGGAGGAATGACCCCCATCGAGATGCCAAACAGTGCCAGTGTAAGAGCCATGAGAACGAGAGAAACGGAATGTGTAACGGCGAACAACATGATACTGCAGGCCGCGGCCGCATTGCTGCCGATAAACAATGTGTTCAGCGAGATTTTTGCCTGTATTCTTTTAAACAAAAACGTACCTGCGATCGTGCTTAGCGCCAGTGGCAAATATAACAATCCTGCTATGCTCACATCAATATGATAATGCTCCGTCAGTAATATCGGGAGGTAGACGATCACCGCAAAATAAATGAAAAAGAGGACAAAACTTAAGGCCAAAATGACGTTTCCTGTTCGATTTGTAAATATTGATTTGTAATGAGTGAACACATTGCCTTTGGTTTTCTGCTTAGATCCTGCGGGAGAGTCCTTAGGAAAAATCATGCTGTTTGCAACCAGCATAACGACAGAGATGGCCGTGAGCATCCAGAAGATCCCTTCGTATCCGGCTGCTCCGCCTATGAATCCGCCGAGGACAGGGGCGACAGCCGGCGCGGCGGAAAGGAGCATTTGATACGTTCCCATCGCACTCCCGCGTTCACTGCCTGTAAAAAGCTGTCCGATCGTTGTGGCAGCAATGAGAGGCAGTGCTGCGGACCCGGCAGCCTGTATCATTCTGAATATCAGAAACAAAGTAAAGTCAGTGGTCACCGCACAGCCGATGCTGGCTGCTGTCGTTGCCAGAATTCCGGCAATCAAGACAAACCGCGCGCCTTTAAAATCGATGATGGTCCCTAATATAATTTGCATAATCGCTGTCACAATCATAAAGACGGAGACTGACAGGTTCACCATTGCTGCTGAAACATGGAACGATTCTTTAATGATCGGGATAATAGGTGAATAAATGTTTTGGCTTAAAGATGCAAAAAATGCGCTGAAGCAAACAATGTATAAGATCAATACCGCTTTTGATTTCATTTGAGCCATAAAGAATACACCACCTTTTGTTTACTTTACAGGTTTGTCCGGAGTCCCATCGGTTTGTTCTGCTTCAAGTGTAGACGTCAGCTGCTCTAAAAATTTCAATACAGCATTTTGCTCATCTTGTGAAAACGAATCGAGGAATTGGTAAAAGGCCAGCTCCTTTTTTTTATGCAGTTTCTCATGCAAATCGAAAATCCGTTTGCCTTTACGGGTTAATTTGAAATACACTTCTTTTTTGTTATCTGTCAGCTGATAGCTGTTAATGAATTCTTCCTTGATCAGCTTTGTGCTGATTTTCGTTACATTCGCTTTCGATAAGTTCATTTTTTTGGCGATCCCCGCATTGTTAATGGGCTCATGCTGGCCGATGCAGTCAATGACATGAATGCTTGTCATGTTTTTAGGGATATCGATCACATCCTCTTCTGCGGCCTCCTTAAAAAATTGCTGAAGTGAAGTGTTTGCTTTTTGTTCATTAAGGTGCAGCAGTCTCACATATATGTCGTATATCATCTGCTTTGTCAAATCAGACATAGGCTACCTTCTTTCTGAGGAATAATAGTTTACGGTGAAACAATAAATAAAATTGTTTACCGGTGAACGATTTAATTTTATCTTTTCTTACTTTCGTTGTCAATTGCTGGTGTTTAAACTTTATCCGGTATTATGTCATGCTGAATAGGAGTGTAAAAAGTGTATGAAAAATGTGATATTTACATTTATTTCAAAAAATATGTACTATTCATATTGACGGGTGGAACAATAAGGGATAAAATGACTAATGTTTACTAGTAAACATTTATCATGATATGAATAATGAAAAAGAAGTTTTAAATCTTAAAATAATTCACTTAGAAACTTTAAGTGCTGCCTGCCATTCGTCTTGTTCAGTTGTGCCAGTTATTCCATCTCATTTTTGAGGGTGATGACTTAAAGCGGGATAAGTTTTTAGAGGTGACTGAGATGACCGAAATGGTGACGGAAAGAAAGCCTGTAGATTTTACTGCTGAGTCACTGACACAAAACTGCAGAGAAATATTTGAACGGCGCCGGCATGTTTTGGTGGGGATCAGCCCATTTAACAGCAGGTTTTCTGAGGATTATATTTACAGATTGATTGGATGGGCAACGGCTGAATTTAAAAGCGTTTCCGTTTTGCTTGCGGGGCATGAGGCGGCTAATCTTCTTGAAGCGCTCGGAACTCCCAGAGGCAAAGCTGAGCGAAAAGTAAGAAAAGAGGTATCACGAAACAGAAGATTTGCAGAAAGGGCTCTTGCGGCTCATGGCGGGGACTCAAAGGCGATTCACACATTTTCTGATTTCGCGGAAAACAATGCCTATCAGCTGATGAGACAAGAAGTTGAACATGCGTTTTTTGAGCAGCCTCATTTTCGGCATGCTTGTTTGGACATGTCTCGTGAAGCGATGATCGGGCGTGCACGCGGCATCAGTTTGATGATGGAAGAAGTCAGTGAGGATATGCTGAATTTGGCTGTGGAATATGTCATTGCTGAGCTGCCGTTTTTTATCGGAGCTCCGGATATTCTTGAGGTGGAAGAGACGCTCCTTGCTTATCATCGTCCGTGGAAGCTCGGTGAGAAAATCAGTAACCATGAATTTTCTATTCGTATGCGGCCTAATCAAGGGTATCTCATTGTGCAGGAAACGGCGCAGATGCTTTCTGAAACACGGATCACATCTGAAGGATGATAGGGGGAGTAAACATGAATCAATCAATTAAGTTGTTTAGTGTGCTTTCTGATCAATTTCAAGAAAATCCATATGCTTATTTTTCACAGCTGCGGGAGGAAGATCCTGTTCATTATGAAGAGTCGATAGACAGTTATTTTATCAGCCGCTATCACGATGTCCGCTATATCCTTCAGCATCCGGATATTTTTACGACAAAATCACTTGTTGAGCGTGCTGAACCGGTCATGCGCGGCCCTGTGCTGGCCCAAATGCATGGGAAAGAACACTCCGCAAAAAGAAGAATTGTAGTGAGAAGCTTTGTCGGGGACGCATTGGATCATCTGTCTCCATTCATTAAGCAAAATGCAGAAAACTTATTAAATCCTTATCTAGAAAAAGGGAGAATCGATCTCGTCAATGATTTTGGAAAGACGTTTGCGGTGTGTGTCACGATGGACATGCTCGGGCTGGATAAAAGGGATCATGAAAAAATCGCTGAGTGGCACAGCGGAGTTGCCGATTTTATTACGAGTATCTTTCAGACTCCTGAAGCGCGGGCGCATTCTTTATGGTGCAGCGAACAGCTTTCCGATTACTTGATGCCGGTCATCGAGGAACGCCGCGTCAATCCGGGATCAGATTTAATTTCTATCCTGTGTACTTCTGAATATGAAGGCATGGCGATGTCGGACAAGGATATATTGGCACTGATTCTCAATGTGCTGTTAGCCGCAACGGAACCGGCAGATAAGACACTGGCGCTGATGATATATCATTTGCTCAACAATCCCGAGCAGATGAATGATGTTTTGGCTGACCGTTCGTTGGTGCCGAGAGCCATTGCGGAGACGTTGCGTTATAAACCGCCGGTTCAGCTGATTCCGCGGCAGCTGTCCCAAGATACGGTGGTCGGCGGTATGAAAATCAAAAAGGATACGATTGTTTTTTGTATGATCGGAGCAGCTAACCGGGACCCGGAAGCGTTTGAACATCCTGACGTGTTTAATATTCATCGGGAAGATCTCGGCATCAAGAGCGCTTTTAGCGGCGCCGCCCGGCATCTCGCTTTCGGATCTGGCATCCATAACTGTGTAGGAGCAGCTTTTGCCAAAACCGAAATCGAGATTGTAGCCAATATTGTGCTGGATAAGATGCGGAATATCAGGTTAGAGGAAGGTTTTCGTTATGCTGAGTCCGGTCTGTATACACGCGGACCTGTCTCACTTCATATTGCGTTTGACAGGGCTCAATAAGATTGAAAGGTCTCTCCCATCGGGTGAGGCTTTCTTTACATATATTTGACCCACAAGTTGAAAAACGCAGTCACCGTTTTTAAATCATCAATTGAAAATTCATTGAAGAGCTGTTTGTATTGCTCCTTTGCTTTTTCATGAAGCTGTTCATGTAATGCCGCCAGTTCTCTGCCGCTTTCAGTTAACGTATAAAAAATTTCTTTTTTGTTGCCGGGTTTTTTTGTCACTGTGATGATATTGTGTTTCAACAAAGCTTGAACTGCTTTTGAAACAGCTGCTTTTGAGATGTGTAAACGGGATGCTAAGAAGCTGTTGTTCACATTTTGGCTGGTATGTATACAGGAAACAATGTGAAGCTGGGTCAATGTCCAGTCTTTTTTGAGGTGTTCGAGATGTGCTGAGGACATGCCGCGGGATGGTATTTGTACCTTTTGCCAGACGCGTTTATCCCTTTTTAATGCGAATTGTTGTATAGCTTGAAATAATTCATCATGAATACTGTTGTCCATCAATCTGCCTCTCTGATTTAATTGTTAACTGGTTAACTATCCTCAGTTTACTGGGTAATAGTGGAATTTTCAAGAGGCAGACGCTTTTTTGTTCTTTTTGCACAAAAATAAACTCATAAGCTTCCCTATTCAGACGCAAAATACGTGAAAAGGGAGGTGTTTTGATGAGGAAATACACAGTTATCGCTTCTTTGTTCTTGTCTTTTCTTTCAGTTTTGTCTGGCGGCCATCATGAATCGAAAGCTTTCCCTGTTATAAAGCAGGAATCATTCCAAACGCCTCATTACATACCCTTGCTTGAAAATCCTCCTCAAATCGATGTGAAAGCTGAAATGAAAAGCAATCTGATGATTGAGGCTCAAGTGCGTGACAATGAGTATCAAGCATTTTCTGCCTTTCTTTTTTATAAACAGAGTAATGAGCTGGGCTACAAAATGGTGCCGATGGACCCGACACCCGGAGCGATTCACAAGTTTTTGGCGCAAATTCCGAAACGATTGATTTGGAACAGCGAGCTTGAGTATTACATTGTGATTTCCAATGGGAAGCAGCGGGTCGAGTCGGAGACGAAGAAACTGAAGCTTGAAGGATATCAGGCTGATCTCGCCCATATTCCGGAGCTTCTGATCACAGAGCTAGCGGTTGATACGAAGAACACGGGACGTGCAGACGGTTATGAATTTATTGAGATTTATAATACGACTGACAGAACGATTGATTTTAAAGACTATCATATCCGTTACCGCTATCCGAAAGAAGGGCCTGACTCCGATCTGATTTGGAGACCGGATGAAAGGATCACCATTCCATCCGGCGAAACTTTTGTGGTTTGGCTGAAGCCTGCCGGGCATCCAGAATTGACGGCGGAGGAGTTCAATCGATATTACCAGACACAATTAACGGAAGGGAAAAATCTCGCGGTATTAGAAGAGACAGAGGGGATGGCCAATACCAGGCCGCGGTCAGTTGTGATATCAACGAATACAGGAAAAGATATTTCGGTCGCGCATTATCGGAAACATGCGCTGCGCCGGCTGTCATCTGTGCTTTACAAGTATCCGCTGGACGGAACCGCAGAACTTCTCAATATCTCAATCGGAGAAAAAAATCCGTCCCCGGGAACGGTATTACAGGCGCAAGTTCCTGAGCAGAAACGAAAAATTAAGCTTGATAAAGAAAAGCCGGTCATTGAGGATTTGACTGACCGCAAGCCTGTCCGCCCTGCTGAAAGCATTGAGCTGCGGGCTGATATACGGGACCGCAGTCTTGTGAAAACAGCGGCCTTCTACTATCGGACAGATGAAAACAAACCGTTTAAGCGCATTCTCGCTGAAAAAGACCGCAACGACAATCTCTACCATTATATTGTGTATTCGCCTGAACTGATCGGGAAGGATCAGCTTGAGTATTACGTGGCAGCAGGGGACGGAATCAACGAGGCGAGAACGCCGGTCAAAATGATTGATATTAAACAAACAAGCAAATCGCACGGTTTGCGGATGAACATTGAAAACAGAGACACGCTATCGGGAACTCAGTTTCTCAAAGCGACAACAGACGGGCGCACTGACAGCATTAAGCTGTGGATAGACGGAAAAAAACAGGTGACAGAGCCCGCTATGGAAAAAGAAGTGTATTTTGCGTTCGATACGAGAAAAACGAATCTGTACTTTAAAAACGCGGTAACGATGGAAGGCAAAGTGTTAAAGGTATTTGATGATACAACAAATAAATACCGCACCTATTCTGTTCCCTTGCCAGAGATGCTGCTTCGTAAAGGGAAGCAGCTGCAGCGTATTACGATACGGTCAGGTTCAAAGGTGTCTCCATTTGATACGGCTGAAAACCGTGATGATTTCTTAGTCAAAAACGCCCGATTGGTGTTATCGGATGGGACGGTGATCAGGGATCAGAGGGTTTCTCCTGAGAAGGAACTCTTTATTGGAGATAATCAGCGCTCGAATAAAAGCTGGCAATTTCAATTCAATCTTCCTGACGGACTGTTTACATCACAGTTGCTGAAGTGGGATACATCAAAGCTTTCTGAAGGCGCTCACCATATTCAAGCAAGCGACGGCAAGGAAAATGTAAGCTTGGTTGTGCGTGTAGATAATTCGGGGCCGCATATCGAGCCGAATATCACCGAGGGACAAACGTACAAAGGAAACCTCATCCTGCAGGCGGATATGTATGATAAATGGAGCAAAATTGAGGAAGCGGAGGCGTCTTTAGATGGTGAGAGCATTACACTTCCCTACCATACGTCATCTTCTGAACTTTTGCCGGGAAAACATTCTCTAAAAATAACCGCAACGGACCTCGCGGGCAATAAAACAATCATTGAGCGGACGTTTAAAACAGAACGTGAGCATCCGGATCAGCCGGAGGTCATAGACAGCGAAGCCGATACGCATAGGGCTAAGCTTTCTGTGCGGGTGAAGGATCCGACGGATGACCTCATGGACGTCGCTTTTTATAGAGGATTTCAATATACAGCACGAAACAATGTGAAAATATTCAAGCACGCGTCACTGACTGAACCGCCGAAAAGCTTTGTGCCGGAAAGCGAGACCCCCTTTACGAATAAAGAATTGGAGCGGGTATCTGCTGCTGACGGAAAAACAGTATCGACAGAAAAGAAGGAGCTTTTCCCTTATCATCGCTTTGAAGTGACGGTTGATCCGTCAGTTGATGAGAATGACTTGGCGGAAGCGGTCTGGAAGGGAAGTTCTTTGCCGGGAAGAAAGGTGACGATGTATGCTTGGAATTATCGGACAAACGAGTGGCAGCCGGTTGACAGCTTCGTTGCCAAGGATCACAAACCGTTTACGCTGAAGGCGTCAGTAATCGCCTCCGATTTTGTGCGGAAGTCGAAGATGAATGTGATTGTCCAGGATGAAATTCCTCCTGCGAAGGATATGTACACATTTGCCTGGATGTCCGATACGCAGTATTACGCGGAAAGCTATCCGCATATTTTTGATAAACAGACCGCATGGATCAAAAGTAATCAAAAGCAGCTCAATATCAAATATGTGTTTCACACGGGTGATATTGTAGACGATTCTGCCGATATCAGACAGTGGAAAAACGCTGACCGGTCAATGTCTGTTCTGGATAAAAGCGGGATTCCTTACGGCGTGCTGGCAGGTAACCACGATGTCGGGCATAAGGACGGCTCCTACAGGGCGTTTGGCAAATACTTTGGCAGTCATCGTTTTGATAAAAAATTGCATTATGGCGGTTCTTATAAAAATAACCGCGGACATTATGACTTAATTTCGAGCAACGGCAATGATTATATCATGCTGTACATGGGATGGGGCATTACGGATGAAGACATCGCGTGGATGAATCAAGTGCTGAAGAAGCATCCTGACCGGATGGCTGTTTTAGCTTTTCATGAGTATTTGCTGGTCAGCGGAAACAGAAGCCCGATCGGAGAGAAGATATTCAAAAAAGTCGTGAAGCCGAATCCGAATGTGGTGATGGTGTTAAGCGGGCATTATCATAGTGCGATGAGAAAAACTGATGAGCTGGATGATGATGGTGATGGAAAACCGGACCGCCTCGTGCATCAAATGCTGGCCGATTATCAGGGCGGGCCAGAAGGCGGACAAGGGTATTTGCGTTTGCTGCAGTTTGACCAGGCGAATGATATGGTGCATGTGTCGACGTACTCTCCGCATTTACAAGATAAAAACTACTATGATACGGATACCTACGGCAACAAGGATGAGTTTTCGCTTTCGCTTGATTTGAAGCCGAGGATCAAAAAGGTGGAAACCGATTATTTTGAATGTAATGTATATACCAATGAAGAGCTCGGAAAACGGGAGCAAGTGAAGAGCGGGGATACCGCTGAATTCCGCTGGGATGATCTTGAACCGCACTCTGTTTATTATTGGTACACCATTGTGGAAGACAGCTTTAACGGCAAAACGAAATCACCGATCTGGAAGTTCAAGACGAAAAAAGAGACATATCGTCCGTCGCCAGACCAGTTTGATTTTCGCCATGTCTCCAATCCTTAAAAAGGGTTGGAGATTTTTTTATGAAAGCCGGTCCATATAGTGAACAAATGTATAACGGTCGCCTCTGTATACTGATTTTGCATGTTCAAAAGCAGTTCCGTTCTGTAAATACGTTGTTCGTTTGATTAATAGGACAGGCGCCCCTTTTTGAATGCCAAGGATGCTTGCTTCTTCCGATGTTGCAGCGCTTGGTTCAAGCTCCTGTTTTGCACGGGAAATCGGGATGCTGTTGTACTTTTCAATATGCTCGTAAATCGACGACTGAAAATGCGATTCGTTTAATTCACCCGCAAGCTCAAACGGAATATGCGAGGATTCAATCGCCATTGGAATATCATTTGCCAGCCGCACTCGAGTGATTTTATGGATAGGAGAGGGATGCCCGCAGCCTAATAAAGCTGCGAGCTCCTCAGTTGACTCAATTAGCTGATAGTCAATGAGCCTGCTGCTTGGTGTCATCCCGCGGCTTTTCATATCCTCGGTAAAGCTTGTAAGCCCTTGGAGTGCTTGTTCCATTTTTGGCTTGCTGACAAAGGTGCCCCGTCCTTTCAGGCGATAAAGAAAGCCTTCATTGACTAAATTAGATAGCGCCTGACGAACCGTCATCCGGCTGATTCCGAATTGTTCGGCATATTCACGCTCGGAGGGAATAGGCATATCCGGCTGCAGCTCTCCGCTCTTAATTTGGGCTTTTAATTGCTCCATAATCTGATAATAAATCGGAATAGGCGATTGTTTATCGATTTTCATAAGTCAGCATGTTCCTTTCAAGGTCTTAATGCCGCGGCTTCACGATCAATCAAAATCGTAACATCGGGGTGCAGGTGCAAAGCCGATGCTGGGAAATCTTCGCTTACGTCTCCTTCTAACAGCTTTCTCGCAGCTTCCGCTTTGCTTTTTCCAGAAATAAGCAGCAGAATGCGCTTGCTTGAGAGAATCGTCTGGATTCCCATTGTGAGTGCTTTTTTCGGCACACTGTCTATTGAAGAAAAATATCTGGCATTCGCCTGGCGGGTTTGTTCATTTAATGTCACAACGTGTGTTCGCGACTTGAAAGGCGTTCCCGGTTCGTTGAAGCCGATATGTCCGTTTCGGCCGATGCCGAGAAGCTGAATGTCAGTGCCGCCAATGGATTCGACTAGTTGTTCGTACCGCCTGCATTCGGCTTCCAGGTCGTCTGCATTTCCATTGGGAATAAAATGCCGGCTTGGCTGGCTGTCGATATGCTGAAAAAAACGAGAATTCATATAGTAGTGATAGCTGTTCGGATCATCGCTTGAAAGTCCGGCGTATTCATCCAAATTAACCGTGGTGACGTTTTTAAATGAGAGATTCTCAGTTTGGTGCAGGCGGATCAGCTCGCGATACGTGCCTTCCGGTGTGCCGCCTGTTGCTAAACCGAGAACGGCGTCAGATTTTTCCTTGATTGTGTCTGCCGCTATTCTGGCTGCTTTTTGGCTTAGCTCTTCATATGTTTGACATTCCACTACTTTCATATCTGGTCAGCCTCCTTGGATAGAAATGCAATGTTTCCGCGGCAGATGGTGAGAATCACCTCGCAATCACTGCTGACAATCACAAGATCCGCATCTTTTCCCTCTGTCACACTGCCTTTTCGGTCAAAGATGCCCAGCTGTTTAGCCGCGTTTGCAGAAGTTATATTAGCTATATCCGTCCAAGAGCAATTTGTAAACTCACGCATATGCCGTGCGCCTTCGTTCATTTTAAGAATCGAACCGGCAAGTGTTCCGTCGGAAAGAAGAGCTGTCTTTCCTCTTACCGTCACACTTTGGCCGCCGAACTCGTATACACCATCCTTCAGGCCTTTTGCCCTCATGGAATCGGTAATTAAAATGAGCTTGCTGCTGCCTTTTGCCAAAAAAGCAAGCTTTGCCGCTAAAGGATGGGAGTGGATGCCGTCAGCGATAAGCTCTGTCACAAACCCATCATGGGCTAGCGCCGTTCCGATCACTCCGGGCTCTCGGTGATGAAACGGGCTCATCGCGTTGTAAAGATGGGTCATATGGCTTGCGCCTGCTTTCGCGGCCTCCGACAGTAATGCGGAGTCGGCATCTGTGTGCCCCATCGACGCGATAATCGATTCGTCTTTTAAATAGCGGATCAGTTCAAAATGCTGATCCTCCTCCGGCGCAAGTGTGACGATTTTGATCAGTCCGCCCGCCTCCTGCTGCCACTTTTTGAAAAGCGCAACATCCGAAGGCCTGATCCATTCCTTTGGCTGCGCTCCGGCTCTTTTAGGTGAAACAAAGGGCCCCTCCAAATGAATGCCGAGCAGTTCCGCGCCTAATAAAGAGGATTCTTCAGCTGCTTTCCAATCTCTTGCATTCACCAAAGCTTGGGAAATGTGCCCATGTTCCTGGGTAATGGTTGTTGCTAAAAAGCTCGTCGTGCCTTCTTCTGGAAGTCTTGAGGACATGGTGTCGAGGGCGGAAAAGCTTGCATCCATCGTATCTGCGCCATAGCCGCCGTGAATATGAATGTCAATCATCCCGGGAAGCAAAACGGAATCTGCCGGTGCTTGAATCTCTTTTGAGTAAGATTCTTTAGGCCGTTCTGTTGAGACTGTGCTGATTTTTCCGCCATTGATTCCGACATAGCCATTTTTGATTACTTCATTTTCTGTCACGATCGCGATGCCTTTGATAAGAAGACTTTCTGCCATAGGTGATCCGCCTTTCTGGAATATGAATACATTTATTTTACCCCTTTTCTGACTAGTGATCTAGACCAGCTGAGGTGTTTTCCCGTCTTTTATAAAATCTGTTTTAGGTTCAAGCCCGAAAGTGATAAAATGAAAGTATTGTGAGCAAGCTCGGGGCAGCCCGGAACAGGAGGAACATATCGTGGCAAAGGTTCGCACAAAAGACGTAATGGAACAGTTCAATTTGGAATTAATCAGCGGAGAAGAAGGGGTTAACCGCCCGATTACAATGAGTGACTTATCTAGACCAGGCATTGAAATTGCCGGATATTTTACATATTATCCGAGAGAACGCGTGCAGCTTCTCGGAAAAACAGAGCTTTCTTTCTTTGAACAGCTGCCGGAAGAGGATAAAAAGCAGCGCATGGATTCTCTGTGCACTGATGTAACACCAGCTATTATTCTTTCCAGAGATATGCCTATCCCGCAGGAGCTGATTGACGCTTCCGAGAAAAACGGCGTGCCTGTCCTCAGATCGCCGCTGAAAACGACAAGGCTGTCAAGCCGTTTAACCAATTTTCTTGAGAGCCGTCTGGCGCCTACTACAGCGATTCATGGTGTTCTTGTCGATATTTACGGTGTCGGCGTGCTGATTACGGGAAAAAGCGGCGTCGGGAAAAGTGAAACCGCACTGGAGCTTGTGAAAAGGGGGCACCGCCTCGTTGCCGATGATTGCGTTGAAATTCGGCAGGAGGATCAGGATACCCTTGTCGGAAACGCGCCGGAATTAATTGAGCATCTCCTTGAAATCAGGGGGCTTGGCATTATCAACGTGATGACGCTGTTTGGCGCCGGCGCGGTCAGAAGCAATAAACGAATTACGATTGTCATGAATCTTGAACTCTGGGAGCAGGGCAAGCAATACGACCGTCTCGGACTTGAGGAAGAAACCATGAAAATCATTGATACAGAAATTACAAAACTGACAATTCCCGTCCGTCCGGGCCGAAATCTCGCAGTCATCATCGAAGTGGCAGCGATGAACTTCAGATTGAAGCGGATGGGTCTGAACGCCGCTGAGCAATTTACAAACAAGCTGGCGGACGTCATTGAAGACGGCGAACAAGACGAATAGGAGTTGGCGTTAAATGAATGAAGCGATAGAACCACTCAATCCGATAGCTTTTCAGCTGGGGCCGTTAGCCGTCCATTGGTACGGAATCATTATCGGTCTCGGCGCTTTGCTAGGGCTTTGGATTGCGATGAGGGAAAGTGAGAAAAGGGGGCTGCAGAAAGATACGTTTATCGATCTTGTCCTGTTTGCCATTCCGATTGCGATTATTTGCGCACGAATTTATTACGTTGCATTTGAATGGGATTATTATGCAGCGCATCCGGGAGAAATCATTAAGATTTGGAAGGGCGGCATTGCCATTCACGGCGGGTTAATCGGCGCCATTTTAACAGGTTATGTATTTTCAAGAGTGAAAAACCTTTCGTTCTGGAAGCTTGCGGATATTGCCGCGCCAAGCATTTTGCTCGGCCAGGCGATCGGCCGCTGGGGAAACTTCATGAACCAGGAAGCGCACGGCGAGGCAGTCAGCAGAGCCTTTTTAGAAAGCCTGCACCTGCCTGAATTTATCATCAATCAAATGTACATCAACGGGCAATATTACCACCCTACTTTTTTATATGAATCACTGTGGAGCCTTGTCGGCGTCATCGTTTTGCTGCTCCTGCGCAGAGCGAATTTAAGGAGAGGCGAGCTGTTCTTGATCTATATCATTTGGTATTCAATCGGAAGATACTTTATTGAAGGAATGCGGACTGACAGCTTAATGCTGGCTGATTCACTTCGCATCGCTCAGGTGATTTCAATCGTATTGATTGTTTTGGCTGTGGGAGCCATCATCTTCAGACGGGTCAAGGGGTACTCGAAGGAGCGGTACGCGGAGTAGACGTCAACAAAGGGGGATGAGGGATGAAGAAAATCTTTCTGACTGGTCTTGCGGCAGGTCTTCAAACAACATGGACGCTCGGTAAAGTCATTTTCCCGGTAACACTATTGGTCACTTTGCTCCAGCATACGCCTGTCATGGATTGGCTGGTACGGCTGATCACACCGGTTATGGGCCTGTTCGGGCTTTCAGGTGAAGCGGCTATTCCGCTTGTGCTGGGAAATATGCTGAATCTGTACGCTGGCATTGCCGGGATTTTAACATTGGATTTATCTGTGAAGGAAGTTTTTATTTTAGCTGTTATGCTTTCATTCTGTCATAACTTGATTATTGAATCGACAGTTGCCGCAAAGGTTGGCATCAGAATTGGCGTTATTTTGGCGGTGCGCATCGGTTTGGCCGCTGTGTCAGCAATCGTCATTAATCTCATTTGGCATGGCGGACAGGAAACGGCGCAGTACGGTTTTATCGCTTCAAAGAGTGCAGCGCCAGACGGCTGGCTGGCAATGCTAGCCGAGGGTTTAACGAAAGCCGGACTTGGTGTTTTGCAGCTGGCGGCAATTGTGATCCCGCTGATGATCATCATTCAGTTTTTAAGAGATTTAGGCTGGCTGCATCGTTTTTCCAGGTGGCTGTCTCCGTTTACGCAGCTGCTTGGCATGAATAAAAATACGTCCATGACGATGGTGGCGGGATTGACGATCGGTCTGGCCTACGGAGCCGGTGTTATGATCAAAGCTGTCGAGGATGACGGCGTGAGCAGACGGGATATGACATTGGCGTTTATTTTTCTTGTTGCCTGCCACGCGGTCGTGGAAGATACACTTGTCTTTATTCCGCTCGGCATACCGGTCTGGCCTCTTCTTCTGATACGTGTCACCACAGCAGTGCTGCTGACAATGATTATTGCGCATACATGGAAAAAATGGAAACCCTCAGCGGTTGGAAAGGAAGCAATATGAGTGACAAACAAGTAACGACAATTCTGTTTGATTTAGACGGAACGCTTATTAATACGAATGAATTAATTATCGCGTCCTTTTTGCATACACTGGAGCATTATTACCCGAGCAAGTATAAACGAGAGGATGTCCTTGCGTTTATCGGGCCGTCTCTTTTTGAAACATTCTCCTCGATGGATGCTGATAAATGCGATGATATGATCGCCATGTACAGAGCGTACAATCATGACATGCATGATTCACTCGTAACCGAATATGAAACAGTGTATGAAACCCTGGATGCATTGAAAAAGGCCGGCTTTAAATTAGGGATTGTAACAACGAAATTAAGAGATACTGTCAATATGGGCCTCAAGCTGACGGGGATCGGTGAATTTTTTGAAACGGTCGTCACCCTCGATGATGTGTCGATGGCAAAGCCTGATCCCGAGCCGGTTCTTTTAGCGCTGAAACAGCTTGGAAGCGAGCCTGGGGAAGCCATTATGGTCGGAGATAATTACCACGATGTGCTGGCAGGGAAAAACGCCGGAACAAAAACGGCAGGAGTCGCATGGACGATTAAAGGGCCGGAAATGCTGGCGAAGCATGAGCCTGATTATATGCTTGAGAAAATGAGTGATCTATTACAAATCGTTGGAGTGAAGTAATCTGTGAGAAAAACAGATCGCCATCCGGTCTCGGGGGCTAACTCACTATGGCATGTCTATCAAACGGTGCCTTTTGTAAAGGTTGTCAAAAATTTTATCGTCATTCAAATTGCGAGATATACACCGTTTATAGGGATGAAAAACTGGCTGTACCGTACATTTCTGCGGATGAAGGTTGGAAATCAGACATCCTTTGCCCTCATGGTGATGCCGGATATTATGTTTCCGGAAAAGATCTCAGTCGGAACAAATACAATTATCGGGTACAATACGACCATTTTGGCCCATGAGTATTTGATTCATGAATACCGGATCGGCAAAGTCCTGATCGGAGACGAAGTGATGATCGGTGCGAACACGACTATTCTGCCAGGTGTGGAAATAGGGGATGGTGCGGTTGTGTCAGCCGGAACGCTTGTCCATAAAGACGTGCCTGCCGGGGCATTTGTCGGTGGAAATCCGATGAGGATCATCTATACGAAGGAAGAAATGCAAGCAAGATTGAAAAGTCCCGCTGAATAAACATCAGCGGGATTTTTTATTTTAAAATTGAGTATTGTTGTTTTCGTAAATATGCTGAACGCCAATCCATTTTTGGCCGACATTGGAGTAGCGTGTATTTGTCATTCTGACCGTACTTGTTTTGCTGTCTGTCCGGAATATCGCTTCTTTCATGTTCGTGATGGTGCACTTGTCGATGATCACATCAACGTGGAAGGTTGAACCGCCAAGCTGTCTAATGAACTTTCCGCCATTGTCCGCCGTGAAGTTTTTCACTGTGAAGGTGCTCGCTTTATTGATTTGGAAAATCTTATCTGACGCTTTTTGGGCAGAGCCGCCATCGATGGTCACTTTTCCTTCCTTCTTCACCGTTAACGCATCCTCACCAACATCTTCCCACTTCACATTCTGAATGTTAACGTTTCCATAAGTGTGCACGCCATCAGCAGCAGGTGTGCCGAGCACCACATTTTTCAGAGTTGCTCCATCCTCCACACGAAAAACAGGTTCCTGGTTTTCAGACTGGCTTCCGTCACCTAATTCTTTCCCTGCTACAAACCGCTGTCCCTTCCCGTCATATGTTGTATTTTTTGGTACGATAATTGTTTCGTGAACCACTTTGTCAGCTGCAAAAGCAGTTGATGATTGAAACTGGCTGAAACCCATAACCAAACTGAACATAAATAGGATAGACACGATTTTTTTCAATAATAAAATCCTCCCCGGATATCTTTAATTTTTGTAAGAGAAGCCTCAGCGTCTTGCACCGGCTTCTCTCACATCGATCGGGGCAAGGCTGAATCTGCTTTAATCATAAAAACAGACAGCCTGAAAGTAAAGACAATTTTGGATGATAAATGGAAAATGAATCGATATTACCGATTGAAACAAAAAGCATGAATATTGTCGTATTTGCTCAGGGTAGAGCATAGGCACTGTGAAAGCGAACAGTTTTCAGCAGTTTACTTTTGAATAACGATGGCTTGGCTGCCCATTTGTTCCCACGCTTTTTCAAAGCTCGTTCTGTCAGTTTTTCTGTTTTTGTAGCCATACGGATCATTGAGATACACGTATTTTTCATCATATCCCGTAACGGCGACACTGTGTTCGCTGTACGTGATATCTATTGTTCCGTTTGGCGTTTTCCATGTCTGCATGTTGTCAACCGGCGTAAAGTTGGCGGTCGTAATGACCCAAACAGGATTGCCTTTCTCAAGCTGTTCATAAACAGCGGAAATGCTTTTTCCAGTCAGGTCAGACACTTTGTTGCCGGCATAGGTTTTCGCCAGCTCATAGATCGGTCCGTGGTAGACACCGAGACCCGGGCCATTCGCCATATCCCCGACAAATCCGTCATTCGGATCACCTTTTAATCCGCTGCTGTATGTCAAAGGCACTGTGGCAATCTGGTCTGCCAGTGTGTTTTTTGTTACGTCGTATCCCGCGTACTTCAGCACCATCGCAAGGCTTGTTACTTCACAGCCGTTATAGAGCCGAGGCACGTCCATCTGGTTATAAAGGATGACATCCAGCGGTTCGGCGCTTCCCTTCAGCTCCTTTTTGCTGTTCGCAGCCGATTCTTTTTCAGCCTCTTTTTTAACGCTATTGAAAAAAGGAATATCTATATCTTTTGCATTTATTTTAAGTCCGAAAAAAATGACGCCTGAAAGTATGATCAGTATACATAGAGTTCGCAGTGTTTTCATCTTTATCTCCTTGTTCTCTATTTGATTTGTATTATAGCATGCCAAACATAAAGAATTTGAGATATTACCTACCTTTAATCATTTATTCATGATTTTTTCATAATTAGGAGGAGGGCATCTGAATGAAAAATATCCTAGCTAAAGTTAAGCATTGATTTTCACTCTTTCATCTGCTAACATATTATCATATTAGCGAACTAAAGGATTCGGAATTTTCCTTCAAACAATGGCAACGGAGGTGCTCGGGTTGATGTTTATGTTTGAAAAACCGCACGGCATGAGAGATACACTGCCCGGTTTATACGAAACGAAAAAAAAGGTGAGACAATCGTTAACCGATTTGATAGATAAATGGGGATATCAATTTATGGAAACGCCGACGCTGGAGTTTTACGATACCGTTGGCGTGCAGTCAGCGATTGAGGAGCAGCAGCTGTTCAAGCTTCTTGATCAGGACGGCAAGACATTGGTGCTTCGCCCGGATATGACAGGACCGATTGCAAGGGTGGCGGCATCAAAGCTTCTGAAACACGATCATCCGCTCAGAGTCGGCTATGCGGCAAATGTGTTCAGGGCTCAGGAACGCGAAGGCGGACGCCCTGCCGAATTCGAGCAGGTCGGAGTGGAATTAATCGGTGATGGCACGACAAGTGCGGATGCGGAGGTCATTACTTTAGTAATCGGTGTGTTAAAAAGTGCCGGGCTGTCTTCCTTTAAAATTGCCATCGGCCATGCCGGCATTGCGGATGCCCTATTTGTTGAGGTGCTCGGAAACGTTGAGCGTGCTGATGTGCTGCGGAGGTTTCTATACGAGAAGAACTATGTCGGCTACAGAGAACATGTCAAGTCTCTCCCGCTTTCCTCCATTGATAAAAGCAGGCTGCTTGAGCTTCTTGAATTGCGGGGCGGCATAGAAGTATGCAGACGTGCTGAGGAAATCGTCGATTCTGAGCAAGGAAAAAGCGTGGTTGATGAGCTGAAGGCGCTGTGGGACATTCTTGAGGATTACGGATGTACGGAAAATGTCCGCCTTGATCTGAATATGGTCAGCCACATGAGCTATTACACAGGGATTTTATTTGAAGTGTACGCCGAAAATGTCGGTTTTGTCATTGGAAGCGGCGGCCGTTATAACAAGCTTCTGGGCCATTTTGATTCACCCGCGCCGGCGACAGGCTTCGGGCTTCGGATCGACCGGCTGATTGAAGCGCTTCATATGAAAGACGAACTTTGTGAAATAGACGCTGTTATTTTCAGCAAAGAGCAGCGGGTGCAAGCCATCGCTTATGCGAATGAAGAACGTATGAAGGGGAACAAAGTGGTTCTTCAAGATTTATCGGGAATTGAAAATATCGATCAGATGACAAAATCTTTTGCAAATGTCACCTATTTTATCGGTGCCAGAAAGGAAGAGCAAAATGGGTAAGTTACTCACAATGGCGATGCCGAAGGGCCGGATATTTGAAGAAGCGGCAGGGCTGCTGCGGCAGGCTGGCTACAAGCTCCCTGAGGAGTTTGAAGATTCAAGAAAACTGATCATTGATGTGCCGGAGGAAAATCTCCGTTTCATATTAGCTAAGCCGATGGACGTGACCACATATGTAGAGCATGGTGTTGCAGACGTCGGAATTGCAGGCAAGGATGTCATGCTGGAGGAGGAGCGCGATGTGTATGAGGTGCTGGATTTGAAGATCAGCAAATGCCACTTGGCAGTCGCCGGACTTCCGAATACAGACTGGAGCGGCGTAGCACCGAGAATCGCGACAAAGTATCCGAATGTAGCTTCCAGTTATTTTAGAGAGCAGGGTGAACAAGTCGAAATCATTAAGCTCAACGGTTCAATTGAGTTGGCCCCGCTCATTGGCCTTGCAGACCGGATTGTGGATATCGTTTCCACAGGACAGACGCTGAAGGAAAACGGGCTTGTTGAAACGGAGCACATTTGTGACATTACTTCCCGCTTTATCGTAAACCCGGTAAGCTATCGCATGAAAGACGATGTGATTGACGAAATGGCATCCCGCTTATCTCTCGTTGTGGAAGGAGAAACGGCAAAATGAAGATCAAAACCATCAGCGGCGCAGAACGGTTTTCTCTCAAGCGGTCCATAGATGCCGGAACGGATGAGCAAAGAAAAACGGTCCGATCGATTATTGAAGATGTAAAAGCAAACGGTGATCAGGCGGTCCGCAGCTACACGGCGAGATTTGACGGCATCGAAATAGACAGCCCGCTGGTCACAAAAGAAGAAATTGAAAAAGCATACACCTCACTGGATTCACAGCTGCTTCAGGTGATGAGGCAGGCAATCGAAAATATTAGGGAATATCACGAGAGACAGCTGCAATCCTCCTGGTTTTATCACAGAAAAGACGGCACCATGCTGGGGCAGAAAGTGACGGCGCTTGATTCCGCCGGTGTATATGTGCCGGGGGGAACGGCGGCATATCCTTCATCTGTTTTAATGAATGTCATCCCGGCGCTGACAGCGGGTGTGGAAAGAATCGTTCTTGTGACCCCTCCGGGAAAAGACGGACTGCTGTCCCCAGGGGTCTTAGTCGCTGCTGCCGAGCTAGGCATAAAAGACATTTACAAAATGGGCGGCGCTCAGGCGATTGCAGCGCTGGCGTACGGGACAGAAACCATTGAGCCGGTGGATAAAATCACAGGCCCGGGAAATATTTATGTCGCGCTTGCCAAACGAGAGGTGTTCGGTGATGTCGATATCGATATGATTGCCGGACCGAGTGAAATCGTCGTGCTGGCTGATGTAACAGCGATACCGAGGGAAATTGCGGCCGACCTGCTGTCACAGGCGGAACACGATAAGCTCAGCTCAAGTGTATTTGTCACAGATTCCATGAAGCTGGCCGAAGCGGTTTCGGCCGAAGTGAACGAGCAGCTGAAAACCTTGCCGCGAAGAGAAATAGCGGAAGCTGCAGTGAACGATTACGGGTGTATATATGTGGCGGAAACAATGGATGAAGCCATTGATACTGTCAATACGCTTGCACCGGAGCATTTAGAAATCATCACACAGTCTCCCGAAGCTTTGCTTGGCAGAATCAAACATGCGGGTGCGATTTTCTTAGGCAGATACAGCCCTGAGCCTGTCGGAGATTACTTTGCCGGACCGAACCATGTGCTTCCGACAAACGGAACAGCCCGATTTTCAAGTCCATTAAACGTAACCGATTTTCAAAAGAGATCGAGCATTATTTCTTACAGTCAATCAGCCTTTGAAGAACATGCTGAAAGCATCGCGGCTTTTGCCAGACTTGAAGGATTAGAAGCGCATGCCAGATCAATTGAAGCGAGAGAACGGAGGAATTCAAAATGAGAAAAGCGGAACGCGCCAGAAAAACAAACGAAACAGATATTGAGCTGGCATTCGCAATAGACGGCGAGGGTCAAGCGGATATCAAAACAGACGTGCCGTTTATGACACACATGCTGGATTTATTCACGAAACACGGACAATTTGAGCTTTCCATTAACGCGAAAGGCGATGTTGATATAGATGATCACCACACGACTGAAGATATCGGCATTTGCTTAGGGCAGGCGCTGCTTGAAGCCTTAGGCGATAAAAAAGGAATTAAACGCTACGGATCAGCGTTTGTGCCAATGGATGAGGCGCTTGCTCAAGTCGTGATTGATTTAAGCAACCGGCCGCACTTGGAAATGCGCGCGGACTTCCCGGCGGCTAAAGTTGGAACATTTGATACGGAGCTTGTACATGAATTTTTGTGGAAGCTGGCGCTTGAAGCTCGGATGAACCTGCACGTCATCGTTCATTACGGCACAAACACTCACCACATGATTGAAGCTGTTTTTAAAGCGCTCGGACGTGCGCTAGATGAAGCAACAGCGATCGATCCGCGTGTTAAAGGAATACCATCAACGAAAGGGATGCTGTAAATGATCGGCGTGATAGATTATGGAATGGGCAATTTATACAGTGTCTCAAAGGCGCTTGAGCGTGTCGGCGTGCCGTACTTTGTTTCTGAAAAGCCGGAGGAGCTGAGAGAAGCCGATGCCTTCATTTTGCCGGGAGTCGGTTCATTTGGAGACGCGATGGACAATTTGCGCAACGCGAAGCTCGATCAATTGATTCAAGATATGGTCTCAGAGGGAAGACTGCTTCTCGGGATTTGCCTCGGCATGCAGCTTTTATTTGATGAAAGCGAAGAAAACGGCACCGCGTCAGGCCTCGGGCTGTTAAAAGGAAAAGCAGTCAGGCTGAAAGCAAAAGATGAGAAAGGAAACAAGCTGAAGGTTCCGCATATGGGCTGGAACCGCCTTTCCTTTCATAACGAATCTCCGCTGCTGGCTGAAGCAGAAGAAGGCTACGCTTATTTCGTGCATTCTTATTACATTGACGGGATGCAGGAGGACGCGCTTCTGGCAAGCGCTGATTATGGTGTGCGAGTGCCTGCTGTAGTTGGAAAAAGGAACGTCTTCGGCGCCCAATTCCACCCGGAAAAAAGCAGCACGGTCGGAATGTCTATCTTAACCCAATTCACGAAAATGGCAGCAGAACAGAAGGTGAAAAAATGAGTGCTTTTACATTATATCCGGCAATTGATATGAGAAACGGCAAATGTGTCCGCCTTGTTCAAGGAGATTATAATAAGGAAACGATATACGGCGATTCACCTTACGACATGGCCGCGTTATTTGCGAGTGAGGGTGCCGAATGGATCCATCTTGTTGATCTCGACGGCGCAAAAGAAGGGAAAAGGGTAAATGACCGCCATGTGATCGAGATTGCCCAAAAGCTGGACCTGAAA
The DNA here is from genome assembly GCF_002796895.1 of Bacillus sp. SN1. Classification (NCBI taxonomy): domain Bacteria; kingdom Bacillati; phylum Bacillota; class Bacilli; order Caryophanales; family Bacillaceae; genus Bacillus; species Bacillus sp. SN1. The sequence goes on along the minus strand of NZ_PHIE01000007.1, from coordinate 111,739 downwards.
GTCGAAATTGGCGGCGGGATCCGTTCCGAAAGTGACGTCTATGAATACTTATCAGCAGGAGTCGATCGGGTGATCCTGGGGAGCTCAGCTGTCTCTAACCCACCGTTTGTAAAAAAAATGCTGAAACAATATGGCGAGAAAATTGCAATCGGACTGGATGCGAGAAACGGCTTTGTTTCAACAGAGGGATGGCTGGAAACATCAACCCTTAAGGCAACCGAACTAGGCAAAGAGCTTGCCAATGAAGGTGCGGAAGTCTTTATTTTTACTGACATCGCGACAGACGGAATGCTGTCAGGCCCTAATATTGAAAGCACGGTCGAGCTTGCGAAGGAAACGGGGAAATCTGTGATCGCTTCCGGCGGAGTCAGCTCCGTCACGGACCTCGAAGCCCTCGCCCGCTATCAGGCGGACGGCGTTTCTGGAGCGATCATCGGAAAAGCGCTGTATACCAATCAGTTTACGCTGAGCGAGGCGCTTGAAAGGGTGAAGCGGAAATGATTACAAAACGGATTATTCCATGTCTTGATGTTAAAGAAGGACGCGTTGTCAAAGGAATTCAATTTTTCGAATTGAAGGATGCCGGTGACCCAGTTGAACTGGCGGAAGTGTACGACCAGGAAGGCGCGGATGAACTCGTTTTTCTTGATATTTCTGCCTCGCATGAAGGACGCAAAACGATGGTTGACGTTGTGGAGCAGGTTGCCGCGAAGCTCGCGATTCCGTTTACAGTCGGCGGCGGCATCAATCAGCTCAGCGATATGAAAACGATTCTGCGTGCCGGAGCGGACAAAGTTTCGGTGAACACGGCAGCTGTTCTCCGCCCTGAGCTGATTACAGAAGGAGCCGAGTTTTTCGGTTCTCAATGCATCGTCCTTGCCATCGATGCCAAGTATGACCAAGAATCTGACACATATAAGGTCTACACGCACGGCGGCAGAAAGAAAACAGATTGGGAAGTCACAGCATGGGCAAAAGAAGGCGTCAAACGCGGAGCTGGAGAAATATTGCTGACAAGTATGGACTCCGACGGTGAGAAAAAAGGATTTGACCACAGGCTGACAAAGCTTGTTTCTGAAGCTGTCCCCGTACCTGTTATCGCCTCGGGAGGAGCGGGAAACGCGCAGCATATGCTTGAGGCTTTTACAAAAGGAGAAGCCGACGCCGCGCTTGCCGCCTCTATTTTTCATTATAAAGAAACATCGATTAAAGAAGTGAAATCATACTTGAAAGAGCACGGGGTGAATGTGAGATGAAACAGGCAGATGAACTGCGTTTTAACGAGGACGGATTAATTCCTGCCATCGTGCAGGATGCGGCAAGTAAAGAAGTGCTGACACTTGCCTATATGAACAAGGAATCGTACGAAAAAACGCTGGAAACAAAAGAAACATGGTTTTACAGCCGCTCGCGCCAAGAGTTATGGCATAAAGGGGAAACCTCAGGGAACACGCAATCCGTCAAAGGTATCCGGTATGACTGTGATCAAGACGCGCTGATCGTACTCGTAGAACCGTCCGGCCCAGCATGCCACACTGGCAGCTACAGCTGTTTTACAAAGGAACAATCAGAAGAACAGGCTGCGGGCCGATTCGGCATCATTAACGAACTGGAGCGCGTGATCGCGGAACGCCAAGCGGAAATGCCTGAAGGAGCTTACACCACTTACCTTTTCCGAGAAGGTGTTGATAAGATTTTGAAAAAAGTCGGTGAAGAAGCATCCGAAGTCATCATCGCCGCGAAGAACCGAGACCACGAGGAACTCAAATGGGAAGCGGCAGACCTGCTGTATCACCTGCTTGTCCTGCTCAGAGAGCAAGCTCTGCCGCTGGATGATGTGCTAGACGTATTGAAAAAACGCCATTCTGAAAAATAAGAGTAAAGAGCCGTATGATAATGGCTCTTTTTGTTTTGTGAAAAAAGTAATGTATTTGGAATGTATGGTGTTTTGCATTTTTGTGAAAAAGTATGATTTCCTGTTTATCTGAATTTATGTTTAGCTGCTTAGCAAATGCAAAGCCATCTAAACAAAATCCAAAAGACTATGAAAATATTAAACTCTGTTATCTTCAATTAGAGGAGCAGGAAGATGAGTAGTAAAAATATTATTGAAAAACGATATAAAGAACACAGTTATATTTGGCGATGTGAAGAAGAAAATGTCTTTAACAGGTTTCTTTTCAATAATTATTTTGTATAACTGAAAAATCATTTCCATTAGCACTAATTATACTGTTGACAAGCTCTGCATCTATATCGGTTGAAGCCATGACAAAACTGTTTAGCCCAGATGGACAATATGAAAAAATCTCCTATTCAACCATGAGTGGGAGATTTTTATTTTCATCACGGCAAAAATATACTGAAAAAGTCTCTCTCCATTGATATGATTGAGAAAGAGTAAAAATCATCCTTTTGAAATGCTAATTCACCTTTCTGAACGCTGAAACAGGAGGAATAATAATATGCCAAACCAGCAACAAAAATCTAAAAGTAAATTAAAACCCTTTTTTGCATTAGTAAAGCAGACCAATCCTTCTTATGGAAAGCTTGCCTTTGCGTTAATTCTCAGTATTGTGACCACACTGGTCAGCCTGCTGATTCCATTATTAACGAAGCAGCTTGTTGATGGTTTTTCAATGTCAGCCCTGTCAGGGACACAAATCGGGCTGATCGCGCTTGTTTTTCTCGTTCAGGCCGGTTTAAGCGCTTATGCCACCTATGCGCTGAACTATAACGGACAAAAAATCATCTCCGGGCTGCGGGATCTATTATGGAAGAAATTAATTAAGCTCCCTGTCTCCTATTTTGATACAAACGCTTCCGGAGAAACAGTCAGCCGTGTAACGAATGATACGATGGTGGTCAAAGAACTGATTACAACCCATATCAGCGGATTTATTACAGGTATCATTTCTGTCATTGGATCACTGTCTATCTTGTTTATTATGAACTGGAAGCTGACACTGCTTGTGTTAGTTGTTGTTCCGCTGGCCGCTCTTATCTTAATGCCGATAGGCCGGAAGATGTTTTCGATTTCCCGGGAAACGCAAGATGAAACAGCCCGTTTTACAGGCCTGCTAAATCAAATTCTTCCGGAAATCAGGCTCGTCAAGGCTTCAAATGCGGAGGATGTTGAATATGGGCGCGGAAAGCTGGGGATTTCTTCCTTATTTAAACTTGGAGTTCGTGAAGCCAAGGTTCAGTCCCTTGTCAGCCCGCTCATCTCACTTGTATTAATGGCAGCTCTCGTAGCAGTCATCGGATACGGAGGCATGCAGGTTTCATCAGGCGAGTTGACCGCCGGAGCGCTCGTGGCATTTATTTTATATTTATTTCAAATTATTATGCCGATGGGCCAAATTACAACGTTCTTTACACAGCTGCAAAAATCAATCGGTGCAACAGAACGGATGATAGAGATTTTGGCAGAGGAAGAGGAAGATACAGTTACAGGAAAACAAATTGAAAACGCGCATCTGCCTATTCAGCTTGACCATGTATCTTTTGGCTATAAGCCGGATCAGCTGATCTTAAAAGAGATCAGCGCTGTCATAGAGGCAGGGAAAGTCACAGCGATTGTTGGTCCGAGCGGCGGCGGGAAAACGACGCTGTTTAAGCTGCTTGAACGTTTTTATTCGCCGACTGCAGGGACCATTCGGCTGGGGGACGATCCGGTTGATACTTACTCGCTTGAATCGTGGCGAGAGCACATCGGGTATGTGTCACAGGAAAGCCCGTTAATGTCGGGAACGATCAGAGAAAATATTTGCTACGGGTTAGAACGTGATGTAACGGATGCCGAGATCGAAAAAGCCGCGGAGATGGCATATGCGCTCAATTTTATAAAGGAGCTGCCAAATCAGCTTGATACAGAGGTGGGCGAACGCGGCATTATGCTGTCAGGCGGACAGAGGCAAAGAATCGCGATTGCGAGAGCGCTTCTCCGTGATCCGAGTATTCTTATGCTTGATGAAGCCACTTCAAGCCTCGACAGCCAATCTGAAAAATCAGTTCAGCAGGCGCTTGAGGTGCTGATGGAGGGCCGTACAACGATTGTCATCGCTCACCGCTTATCCACTGTTGTAGACGCGGACCAGCTTTTGTTTGTTGAAAAAGGAGAAATTACCGGACGGGGCACACATCATGAATTAATGGCTTCCCATGATCTATATAGAGATTTTGCTGAACAGCAGCTGAAAATGAACGCGGATTTAGAGAACAAAGCCGGGTAAATTTTGGTCGAATCAGCCAGTAAAAAAAGCGGAGGGATTTTCCCAATCCTTCCTTTTGAACTATTGAGGGGCTTGCGATTTATGGTATACTACTGACGGTACATTGTATAAAACGGAGGGTAGTTGTGGGAAAACACACTTCTGAACATAAAAATCACGCACAAATTGTCCAGCTGCTTCAAGATGGACAATATTTTTTTCATAAAGGCTTGAAAGCGTATAAAGAGCGCAATCTGAAACGGGCAAGCAAACTGATTCAGCGCGCGGTTCATTTGGAGCCGGAGGATTCAGAGATGCTTTCGCAGCTTGCGGTCATTTATTCAGAGATGGGCCAATATCAGGAGTCGAACGATCTTCTTGATTATATCATGGCAAATCTGGAGGCCGAAATGCCGGAGTGCCATTACTTTAAAGCGAATAACTTTGCCCATCTGGGGCTCTTTCAAGAAGCTTATAAAGAAGCGGCCGCTTATTCAGATGCGGATCCGGACGGTGAATTCGCCGAAGAAAACGAAAGTCTGCTTGAATTGCTCGATTTAGGAGACGGCGGGCCGGAGGATTCTTTGTATGATCAGGATGAATTGCTGATGAAACAGGATCGGGCAAAGTCACTGCTGGAAAGTGGCCAGCTTGCCGAAGCGGTTGCGGCGCTTGAGGAAATCACAGCCGATTATCCGGAGCTTTGGTCAGCATACAATAATCTGGCGCTTGCCTATTTCTATTCAGGCAACATCGTAAAAGCGAAGCAAACCGCTTACCAAGTGCTCAGTCATAATGAAGGAAACCTTCACGCCTTATGCAATCTTCTCGTTTTCTACTATTATGAAAGAGAAGACGAAAAAGTGGCGGAACTGAGTGATCAGCTTTCTAACGTATATCCGATGCTATTGGAACAGCGCTATAAACTGGGAGCCACTTTGGCGCTTGTCGGCCGTTATGAGATCGGATATAAATGGCTCAAATCATTATATAAAAGCGGCTTTGAAGGTGACGATACATTCTTTTACTGGCTCTCGTGCTCCGCTTATTTTACGGGACATACTGAATTTGCCGAGACGATCTGGAGAAAAGTCGAGTCGCAATATCCCGGAGAAGACCGCCCGGCTCCATGGATTGAGCGGAGGGAAGCACTTCCTTCATCTGTAGAACAGCGTCTCGCAGCCTATTATATCAGCAGCACAAAGGGAGAAACGGAGCATCTTGAAGCGGTGATACGCTCGAAGAGAATTACCGCTCCTTTCGAAAATCATTTTGTTAAGCTGCTTTTGAATGGAGATTCCGCGGCAGCTGACGTATCAGAGGATGCACTTTTCGCCTATCAAACCGTCAAATTATTGGAGCATGCTGAAAAAGAAGAGATGAAAACAGAAGTCATGAGCTGCTGGGTGTTCCATGTCATCCAGCAAATCCGCGCAGTCGCTCCGTTGAAAAATGCGAGGGGCTGGGCAGCGGCAATCTGTTATATTTGGAAAGAAGCTCACGGCAAACATGATACGAAAAAAGACACAGCGGCCCGATTCGGCATCTCTCCGGCAACTTTGACGAAATATATGAAATATATTGATGATATTCTAGAATAGAATATTTTGAAGAGTCGATTTGTAGAATCGACTCTTTTTTTATTTAGTAGATTATATTAATAAAATAATATCGACAGCTTTTTTACTCATTTAAGAAAAATGACAAACGATGGGCGACTTGACATCTGTTTGAAACACAAATGTAATAAAATTTATCGCTAATTTGTCGAAACTTGATGGTATAATGATTCTCGTACATAAGGAATTAGTGTTTTTTACATATGATGTGAAATAAACGCTATACAACCAGAATAAGAGATGCACAGAATAATTAACCATAAACAACCATCATTCCTCGTAGAGTATGAGGAACGAAACTTGATGTTTAAAATACGATTCCAAATGAGGACAGGTTCACAGTAAAAGGGAGGATATAAAAGTGAGAAAGAGTTTATTGACACTTGGTTTGGCTTCCGTCATCGGGACAAGCAGTTTTTTGATCCCATTTACAAGTAAAACTGCATCGGCGGAAACATTAGATGAAAAGAAACAAAAAATCGAAAGCAAGCAATCTGAGGTTGCTTCCAGCATCGAAGCAAAGGAAAAAGAATTAACTGAGCTTCAGGAAAATCAATCAAAGATTGAAAAAGAACTGAAAGACATTAACGCTAAGGCGCTTGATACAAGCAACAAGATCGAAGATAAAAAAGAAGAAAACGATAAAACAAAAGAAGAAATCAAAAAACTGAAAAAAGAGATTAAAGAGACAGAAGCCCGCATCGAAAAACGCAACGAAATCCTGAAAAAACGCGTTCGTTCTTTACAGGAAAGCGGCGGATCTCAAGGATACATAGATGTTCTTTTAGGATCAACAAGCTTTGGTGACTTTATCTCTCGCGCAACTGCGGTTTCATCTATTGTGGATGCAGACAAAGATTTAATCAAGCAGCAAGAGCAGGATAAAGCGAAGCTTGAAGATTCTGAAGCGGATTTAAATGACAAGCTGAAAGAAGTTCAAGCTGCATTGGCTAAATTAGAAACAATGCAAAAGGACCTTGATAAACAGCTTGATGAAAAAGACAAGCTTTTCGACGAAGCAAAAGCAAGCCAGAAGAAAACGGCTGATGCGATTTCTGAATTAAAATCGGAAGCATCTGAACTTGCAAACCAAAAAGCAGATACTGAAGCTGAACAAGCGCGTATCAAAAAAGAACAAGAAGCTGCGGCTGCCTTGATCAAAAAGCAGGAAGAAGCACAAAAAGCATCTGATGAAACACAAACAGATGACAGCCAAACGGCTACAACTGAAACAGCAAAAGCAAGCTCATCTGATGATGATTCTTCAGACAACTCTTCTAACGGTTCATCAAACAGTTCGTCTAACGGCTCATCTTCTAAGAAGAGCAGCGGCTCAAACAGCAATTCAGGCGGCACTGTTATCAGCAACTCAGGCGGAATTGAAGGTGCGATCAGCGTTGGTTCAAGCATTGTAGGACAATCTCCGTACAAATTTGGCGGCGGACGCACTCAGTCTGATATCAACAACCGTATTTTTGACTGCTCATCATTCGTACGCTGGGCATACGCTTCTGCAGGTGTGAACCTTGGACCTGTAGGCGGAACAACAACTGATACGTTAGTTGCAAGAGGACAAGCTGTCAGCGCGTCTGAAATGAAACGCGGAGACTTAGTTTTCTTTGACACATACAAAACAAACGGTCACGTTGGAATTTACTTAGGAAACGGTACTTTCCTAAACGACAATACATCTCATGGTGTATCTGTTGACTCAATGAGCAACGTTTACTGGAAAAAAGCATTTAAAGGCGTTGTAAGACGTGTTGTTCAATAATAAATAAGACAAGGGCCTTCTATGAACAGAAGGCTCTTTCTTTATTAACATATATACCCCTTTGGAACTCATTTAATCGTGATGAGAAAAAAATGAGCAAAAAAATAGCGTATCACCTTGAGATTTTATAGGATATGGGTAAGGAATACGTTTGATGGGGATTCTTATCATATAAGAAAGAGCCCAAACTTGAAAAGATGGTTTAAGGAGTGAATAGTGTGTCAGAAGAAAAAATATATGACGTGATTATAATCGGCGCGGGTCCTGCTGGGATGACGGCCGCTGTATACACATCAAGAGCAAATTTATCGACATTAATGATTGAAAGAGGAATTCCCGGCGGGCAAATGGCCAATACGGAAGATGTAGAAAACTATCCTGGATTCGAAAGCATCCTCGGACCTGAGCTTTCCAACAAAATGTTCGAACACGCGAAAAAATTCGGCGCTGAATACGCTTATGGTGATATTAAAGAAGTCGTTGACGGCAAAGAGTACAAAGTGGTTAAAGCCGGTTCAAAAGAATATAAAGCACGCGCTGTGATCATTGCCGCGGGTGCGGAGTATAAAAAAATCGGCGTGCCTGGCGAAAAAGAATTGGGCGGCCGCGGTGTTTCTTATTGTGCGGTATGTGACGGGGCTTTCTTTAAAGGCAAAGAGCTTGTCGTTGTCGGCGGCGGAGATTCCGCTGTTGAAGAAGGTGTGTACCTGACACGTTTCGCTTCCAAAGTAACGATCGTTCACAGACGTGATAAACTCCGTGCGCAAAGCATTCTTCAAGCGAGAGCTTTTGATAACGAAAAAGTTGACTTCCTATGGAACAAAACCGTGAAGGAAATTCATGAGGAAAACGGCAAAGTCGGTAACGTAACACTTGTCGATACGGTAACCGGTGAAGAAAGTGAATTCAAAACAGACGGCGTATTCATTTACATCGGTATGCTTCCTCTGTCTAAACCGTTTGAAAATCTGGGCATTACGAATGAAGAAGGCTACATCGAAACAAACGACCGCATGGAAACTAAGGTTGAAGGTATTTTCGCGGCCGGAGACATTCGGGAAAAATCACTGCGCCAAATCGTAACGGCTACAGGGGACGGAAGTATTGCGGCACAAAGCGTACAGCATTATGTCGAAGAACTCCAAGAAACGCTGAAAACCTTAAAATAAAAAGGGCTGTCATACGAGCTTCATATTACGTTACTGGGTTTTAATTCCGCTGTAACAGTTGTGTAATGCTTTTCGGTTATGATTAATAAAGTAATTGACCCCCTTTTTATAATGAATACACTTTTTTGGCACGGATTCTCCAGTTATCCGTGTCCTTTTTTTGTCCAAAAATAAAGACGGATGCCTGTTACAGCAAAATCATCTGAACTCAGGGATGAATATGCTGTAAAATAGAAGAAAAGATTGTCAATGTCTCTTCATTGTGGGAGGCATCTTGAAGCGGTATAATAAAGAGACGATGACAGGACGAGAAGGTTAGGTGACGTACTTGCAAAGAGTGACAAATTGTGTGCTTCAGACGGATGACAAGGTTCTTCTGCTTCAAAAGCCGAGACGCGGCTGGTGGGTCGCGCCGGGAGGCAAGATGGAGAGCGGAGAATCAGTCAGAGACTCCGTCATCAGAGAGTACAGAGAAGAGACTGGTATCTATATCATAAATCCTCAGTTAAAAGGCGTTTTTACCTTTATTATTAAAGACGGTGACCACATTGTCTCTGAGTGGATGATGTTTACGTTTGTCGCTGATTCTTATACAGGACAAAATGTATCTGAATCAGAGGAGGGCAAGCTGCAGTGGCACGATGTCAATGATATTCAAAACCTGCCTATGGCCCCGGGAGACGGCCATATCCTTGATTTTATGATGAAGGGACAAGGGCTGCTGCACGGCACATTTACGTATACACCGGACTTTGAGCTGCTTAGTTATCGATTAGACCCGCAGCATATCAAATAGAAAGACAAGTCAGGGGGGAGAAAGATGAGTGTTAGTGAATCACATGATATTCAGCTTGTCATTATAACCGGAATGTCGGGCGCGGGGAAAACTGTCGCCATTCAAAGCTTTGAAGATCTCGGCTATTTCTGCGTCGATAATCTTCCGCCATCATTGCTTCCTAAATTTTTAGAGCTGATGAAGGAATCAAATTCGAAAATGAGCAAGGTTGCGCTCGTTATGGATTTGCGCGGGCGTGAATTTTTTGACCGGCTGATCGAAGCGCTTGATGAAATGGCGGAAAATCCGTGGATAACACCGCGAATTTTATTCTTGGACGCGAAGGATTCCATTCTTGTCACGAGATATAAAGAAACGAGACGTTCGCACCCGCTGGCAGCGACTGGCCTGCCGCTTGAAGGCATCGCGCTGGAACGTGAGCTGCTTGAGGAATTAAAAGGCCGCTCTCAAATCATTTATGATACGTCGGACATGAAGCCGCGTGATTTACGCGAAAAAATCGTAAAGCACTTTGCGTCAAACCAAGGGGAGACATTTACCGTGAATGTCATGTCATTTGGTTTTAAATACGGTATTCCGATTGACGCAGATCTCGTCTTTGATGTCAGATTTTTGCCGAATCCTTATTATATCGAAAGCATGCGGCCGCTGACTGGCAAGGATGAAGAGGTTTCCTCTTACGTCATGAAGTGGAATGAAACGCAAAAGTTCAATGAAAAATTAATCGATCTGCTGAGCTTTATGCTTCCATCTTACAAAAGAGAAGGAAAAAGCCAGGTCGTTATTGCGATCGGCTGCACAGGGGGCCAGCACCGCTCTGTGACACTTGCCGAAAATTTAGCTGATTATTTCAAAAAGGATTACTATACTCATGTTACTCACCGGGACATTGAAAAGAGAAGCCGGAAATAAGATGGGACAAAAGCCGAAAATCGCAATCTTTGGCGGCGGTACGGGTCTTTCTGTATTGCTTCGGGGCTTAAAGCATAAACCTGTTGACATTACGGCCATTGTGACAGTTGCCGATGATGGGGGAAGCTCTGGCCGTCTGCGGGATGAATTGCAAATTCCGCCTCCCGGAGACATCAGAAATGTGCTTGCCGCTTTATCCGATGTGGAGCCGCTTGTTGAAGATCTCTTTCAGCACCGCTTCAATAAGGGGAATGATTTAACAGGCCATTCTCTCGGGAATTTGATTTTGGCAGCGATGACAAATATAACCGGTGATTTTTTTCACGCTGTCACAGAAATGAGCAAGGTGCTGAATGTAAGAGGAAAGGTTTTGCCAGCTGCCAATGCCAGTGTCGTTCTGCATGCTGAGATGGAAGACGGCCGCGTGGTCTCAGGCGAGTCCACGATCCCGGCGTACGGGCAGCGCATTAAGCGTGTTTTTCTCACGCCTGAACATATTGATCCGCTGCCGGAAACGATAGACGTGATCAGGGAAGCGGATTTGATTATTATCGGCCCGGGAAGCCTCTATACAAGCATTCTTCCCAATTTGCTCGTCCCAAAGATCGGGGAAGAAGTGGTGAAGGCGACGGCGAAAAAAGTATACATTTGCAATGTGATGACTCAGCCCGGCGAAACGCTCCATTACACCGCTGCTGATCACGTGAAAGCGCTCAATCAGCATATGGGCTGCGGTTTTATTGATACGATATTAGTGAACAGCGAAGACATTCCTGACGAAATAAAACGTAAGTACGAAATGGAATCGGCGCGTCCTGTAGATTTTGATATCGAAGAGCTGAAAGCGATGGGGCTTGAAGTCATCAGAGATCAAATTGTAACGTATAAAAATGACGTAATTCGTCACGATACACATAAAGTGGCCTCTCTTCTTGTTGATTTATTGAAAGAATGAAGCCTTGAAATGAGGTGGCTAATATGTCATTTGCATCAGAAACAAAAAAAGAATTAACGAATCTGGAAGTGAAAGACTGCTGCATTAAGGCGGAGCTGTCTGCGCTTATCCGGATGAATGGAGCTTTATCATTTACAAACCGCCATCTCGTACTTGATGTTCAAACCGAAAATGCGGCGATTGCCCGCCGCATTTATACATTGCTGAAAAAACAATATGATGTGTCGGTCGAGCTGCTGGTCAGAAAGAAAATGCGGCTGAAAAAGAACAACGTCTATATTGTGCGATTTTCAGAAAATGCAAAAGCGATCTTAGAGGATTTAAAAATACTCGGGGAGAATTTTGTGTTTGAACGAAGTATTTCGGAAGAGCTGGTCAAAAAGAGATGCTGCAAGCGTTCTTATATGAGAGGGGCATTTTTGGCGGGAGGTTCGGTCAATAACCCGGAAACCTCCTCGTATCATTTAGAAATCTTTTCTCTTTATAAGGAGCATAACGATTCATTATGCGACCTGTTAAATGAGTTTCAGCTAAACAGCAAAACGCTCGAACGGAAAAAAGGCTATATCACCTATTTAAAAGAGGCGGAAAAGATTACTGAGTTTCTGAACGTGATCGGCGCCCACAATTCGCTTCTGCGATTTGAGGATGTCAGAATCGTCAGGGATATGAGAAATTCAGTCAACCGCCTCGTCAATTGTGAAACAGCCAACTTAAACAAAACGATCGGCGCTTCGCTCAGACAGGTGGAAAATATTAAATACATCGATGAAAGAATCGGCCTGGATGCGCTTCCTGAAAAACTTCGGGAAATCGCGCAGCTGCGGATTGATTATCAGGAAGTGACGCTGAAAGAGCTAGGGGAAATGGTAGCAAGCGGGAAAATCAGCAAATCAGGAATCAACCACAGGCTGAGAAAACTTGACGAAATCGCAGAACAGCTGCGGACAGGGCAAACCGTCACTTTAAAATAACCGTAAAGAAAAGGGGAGATCTTATGGTTCAACAGAAAGTGGAAGTTCGATTAAAGACAGGACTGCAGGCGCGTCCTGCTGCTTTGTTTGTACAAGAAGCAAACCGGTTTACGTCAGATGTGTTTCTTGAGAAGGATGGGAAAAAAGTAAACGCGAAAAGCATCATGGGTCTGATGAGCCTTGCGGTCAGCACAGGCACTGAGGTTACCTTGATCGCCCAGGGAGAAGACGAACAGGAGGCGCTGGAAAAGCTGGCTGCTTATGTTCAAGAAGAAGTTTAGGTGATAAAGATGAGTGACTTTCTAAAAGACTGCTTTCAGAAAATCGGCTGGGAGAAAGACCATGTCAGCTTCGATGATCTCCCCCTTTTTCTCAAAGCAATGGCAAACCGTTTTCCATTTGAAAACCGTGCCGTACTTGCAAAAGAGAATTATAACATAACAAAAGAAGAGCTATGGCGCCGCCTGGTCAAAGAACAGCACGGCGGCCTGTGCTACGATTTAAATGGTTTTCTTTATTTTGTCTTGCGTGAGGCCGGATTTGATGTGAAGCTCATTCGGGGAACGGTTTATGCAGGACATCAAGAAGAATGGGCATTAGAAGGAACGCATGCTGCTGTATGGCTGTCTGCGGAAAAAGGCGATTATATCGTTGATATTGGATTTGGCATCAACCTGGCGCTCCAGCCGATACCGCTTTCTGGAGAAACGGTACAATCACCTGTCGGGTCATTCCGAATCAAAGAAGAAGAGACAGAAAAGGGCAGCCATGTTCTGTTGATGGACAAAGGGGAAGGCTGGCAAATCGGTTACGCCTTTACCCTTGAAGAGAGTGATCCCGGTGATTTAGATGACATGAAGGACCTGATTCATTCTCATGAAAAATCTCCTTTTAACAAATCACTTCTTGCCTCAAAACTGACACCGAACGGGCGAATGGTCATGTCAGACCGCCATTTTACGATTCATGAAAACGGCGGTGAGGCTCAAAAAAGTGTCATCGGCCCTTCAGAGTTTGAAGAGAAATTAAATACCCATTTTTTGTAACGTGAAAAGCTTGCAGCGTGTCTGCAAGCTTTTTCTTATGAACAAGTATTGATTACTACATCAAATGCATCATCTGGAACATACAGTTTTCCCTTTTCATATTTATAAGGAATTTGATGCTCTTTAAAGCACTCTTTGGTGTATTCAGTTAGTGAATCTCCAATTTCTATGTATTTCCCGGTATAGTTGGGCTGACATGCTGAAAGAATTGACGTTATTGTCAGAAGCAGCATGATTTTCTTCATCACGACACCTGCCTATTATGAAATTTTTACCTTTATCATTCTATCATAACGAAAAGAAAAAGACCGATTTACTATCTCACCACATGCTATAATGAATTTTGGAATCTTCTAGAAAAATCATCGTGATGTACATATAAGGGGGATAAACGTGTATCGGATTTTGCTTGTGGAAGATGATGACCGGATTGCTTCTTTGCTGGGCGGTCATCTTCAAAAATACGGATATGAAGTGAAAATTGCTGAACAGCTGAATGATATAAAATTGGAATTTGCAGAAATGAAGCCGGATCTTGTGCTGCTTGATATCAACCTGCCTTTTTTTGACGGGTTTTATTGGTGCAGGCAAATCCGCACCATTTCCAATGCACCGATTATCTTTATATCAGCACGGACTGATGAGCTGAATCAGGTGATGGCGATTGAAAATGGCGGCGATGATTATATCACGAAGCCATTCCATTTAGAGGTAGTGATGGCCAAGATCAAAAGCGTCCTGCGCCGCACATATGGTGAATACTCGCCTTCTTTGCCGCAAGAATCAAGAATAATAGAGCTTGGCGGGCTTACGGTTTATCCGGATCAGAATGAGGCTGAGTGGAACGGCACCCGCATCTTGTTTTCACAAAAAGAATTTCAGCTCCTATCGATTTTCGTGAGGGAGCATAAAAAAATCGTCTCCCGTGATGAACTATTGGAGGCTTTATGGGATGACATTGATTTTGTCGATGATAATACGTTAACGGTCAATGTCAATCGGCTGCGGAGAAAACTGGAGAATGCCGGACTGAAAGATTGCATTTCAACGATAAGAGGACATGGCTATCAATTTCAAGTCAATCGGAAGGATGAACCGGAGTGTTAAAGACTTATCTCATCGACCGCTTAGCCATTATTCTATTTTCATTATTAGGGATAGGGACCGCCATGCTGATTGCGTATTTAAGCATCATAGAGAGCGGCGCAGAACCTCCCGCAGAAAATATGATGTACATATGGATTTTGCCCGGGGCTCTTTTAGCTGCCGGTTTTGCTGCTGATTACATCCGGCAATTTTCCTTTCTCACATATATTAAAAAGCTTGCAGAACAAGCCTCTTCTTCAAATGACATTGGGCCGTCTTTGAAAGCCCGAAAGCCAAGAACACGAGAGCAAGCGCTTTGGACGAAAATGATTAACGCACTCGGGCAGCAATACGAGGGCAGGCTCTTACAATATATGAATCAGCAAAAACAGCATTATACCTTTACCAATCAATGGGTCCATCATATGAAAACACCGGTTTCTGTCATTTCCTTAATGATTCAGGAAGGAAAAAACGGAACCGCTTCTTCTTTTCCGACCTTTTTAGAGGAGCTGGAGGATGAAAATGAGAGATTTCGCCATGGTCTTGATATGATGCTGCAAACGGCCCGGCTAGAGGAATTTGCGTTTGATGTAAGGCCGCAAACCTTTGATTTGACCGAGCTTGTCCGTTCACTTATTAATCAGGAAAAACGGCAGTTTATCAAACGGCGCCTTTTTCCTAAATTACATGTGCCGGCAAAAGCCATTCAGATATCCAGTGATCAAAAGTGGCTTTCCTTTGTGGTTGAGCAGCTTCTTTTCAACGCCTTGAAATATTCAAAGCAAGGTGTGGGCGACCATATTACAATTCGGATTGAAACAGAGGGACATGAGACGTGCCTGTCGGTTGCTGATGAAGGAATCGGCATACCGCCGCAGGATCTGCCGCGGATTTATGACGCGTTTTTTACCGGGGAAAACGGACGAAGTATGACAGAGGCAACGGGAATGGGTCTTTATTTAGCAAAACAGGTGTGCAGCCGGCTTGGCCATAAGCTTTATGCGGAATCAAAAGAAGGTGCTGGCACCGTAATGACGATCGTGTTTTCAAGTGACACCCTAGTGAATGTGACAGCATTGTAAGGTTGGAGAGCAGATTTGAAAGAAAGTTCGATGGGAGGCTGCTGACTTCCTTTTTATAATAAAGAAAAAGGAGGAGCAGAACATGAACGTGTTACAAACAACGAACCTGTCAAAAACGTACTATTCAAATAAAGGAACGATATCATACCAAGCGCTCAGCGATTTTGATCTCAGTGTGGCGAAAGGGGAATTTGTCGGGATTATGGGGCCGTCGGGAAGCGGAAAAACCACGCTCCTGAATTTGCTGGCCACCATTGATAAGCCGACCCAGGGCGAGATGATGATTAACGGCATTCAGCCGAAAACGTTAAAGGATCAAGACCTGGCTCTGTTTCGCAGAAGAGAACTCGGGTTCGTCTTTCAGGATTTTAATCTGCTTGATACGCTGACGATTCGGGAAAATATTCTGCTGCCGCTCGCATTGGACAAGGTAAAGCTGAGAGAAATGGAAGCCCGCTTGGAAGAACTGGCGGATACGCTGCAAATCAAGCATATTCTCGACCACAGGACATACGAGGTGTCAGGCGGACAGCAGCAGAGAGCGGCCTGTGCCAGAGCGATTATTCACAATCCGGCGCTCATTCTTGCCGATGAACCGACAGGAAACCTTGATTCAAAATCGGCTAAACAAGTAATGAACACCCTGGCTCAGCTGAATGAAGAAAAGGAAGCGACGATTTTATTGGTCACGCATGATGCCACAGCGGCAAGTTTCTGTAAACGGATTGTGTTTATTAAAGACGGCCGTTTCTTTTCAGAAATTCACAGAGGGACAAACCGGCAGGTGTTTTATCAAAGTATATTGGATACCTTGAGTGTGTTGGGAGGCGATTTTCATGAATTTGAGAACCATCGCCCGTAAAAACATTCTTGGGAATCTGCAAAGATATGTCGCCTACTTTTTAAGCTGTGTGTTTGCCGTTTCGGTGTTTTTTGTCTTCACATCTTTTATTTTTCACCCTGATGTCAATGAAGACAATATATATGGCGGAAGCCTTGTCAAAACGTGCTTGAGCGCAGCTCTTGTCGTTATCATTGTGTTTTGTGTATTTTTCATCTCATATTCGAACTCTGCATTTTTGCAGGCGAGAAAGAAAGAGTTTGGGCTGCTGACGCTGTTCGGAACATCAAAGCAGCAGCTTCGCAAAATGATTTATTATGAGCAGTCCCTCATTTCTCTTGCGGCGATTGCGGCCGGCATTGGAGCAGGGCTGTTATTTTCAAAACTGTTTTTTATGATTATGACATGGATGCTCAGCGTGAAGGTGCCAATTTCGTTTGCCATTGTGCCGAAAGCGTTTGTGATGACTGTTGCGGGCTTTCTCATCCTGTTTCAGACGCTGCTCATTTTATCGCTGGGCCGGATTCGCAAGCTGGAAATCATTGAGCTGATTAAATCGGCCCGAAAGCCGAAAAGCTTGCCGGCTTATTCAAAGTGGCTCACTGTGCTGTCCTTGTTATGTCTGGCTGGCGGTTATTATCTGTCTGCCACGGCGAATGCAATTGATATGGTATTTCGTGTCTTTCCGATTTTAATTTTAGTGTTAATCGGGACGTATTTCTTTTTTACACAAAGCAGTGTGGCGTTTTTCCGCATCCTGTACAGAAAGAAACACAGCTTTTATAAAGGAACGAATATCATTGTCCGTTCCAACATGATCTTCAGGCTGAAGGATCATGCTCGAATGCTGTTTTTAACCTCTGTCATTACGGCGGTCATTTTAACCGCTACAGGTGTTATCTATATGTTTTAT
This sequence comes from Bacillus sp. SN1, assembly GCF_002796895.1. Taxonomy (NCBI): domain Bacteria; kingdom Bacillati; phylum Bacillota; class Bacilli; order Caryophanales; family Bacillaceae; genus Bacillus; species Bacillus sp. SN1. The sequence continues at coordinate 94,355 of NZ_PHIE01000007.1, read as the reverse complement.
GCTGATTTAGAAAGACAAGAGGAGCAAAGCATTCCCCAATCTGTTGCCTGGGTAGAAAAAGACGCTTCCAGCTTTCAGGTGATGAAGCCTGAGACGGCTGAGAATACATTGAAAAAAGCTGATGCTGACATCAAGTATAAGGTAAATGCCACAGGAATTCCTGTCACTTTTCAATCAGACTCGCCATATGGGAACAGGAAAGCGGAAGCGGAGGCCTTGCTGATTTCAGAGAAAATCTATAATCAAGTCGCAAAGGAAAAAGGTTTCCCTGTTATTCATTTACAAGAAAATGAAGCGTTTATCAATGTTCCTTTTCAAATGATGGTGAAAGATACATTTGGAGAAGGGGAAACAGCAGCATTTCATATAAAGTCAGGAAAAACACTTTCCTACGTCATGAAAAAGCAGCAGAACAAAGGGATATTGATGTCAGTCGAGGGAGTCAGCCGTTTATTGGTTGTCAGTGAAAAGAGCTTTGACAGCCTGACACATGATGTGCCGCTGAAGGAACAGATGAGAGTGGTAGGTTATGAGCTTGAGCATTGGCAGAAGGCGGTGGATGTCTCTGAAAAGCTTGAAAACATGGTGCCGAAAGAACATACATCTGATTTTCAAACGCGTGCACCCAGTTATCAAATTGTGAAGCAGGGAGTCGCATTAATGCTGTTTATCGGTCTGTTTGTCAGCGTGCTGTTTTTTATCGTTCAAGGAAGTATGCTGTATTTGCGGATGTTTACTGAAATAGAAGATACGAGAGTGCAAGTTTTAGCATTAAAGAGAATAGGGATTACGGACAAAGAGATTCACTCCATCCTCGGAAAACAAATTGGATTTTTGTTCTTCATCCCATTTATCGCGGGCACCATTCACGCCGGCTTTGCGTATGCGGCGTTAAGCAACATGCTGAATTCCAACTTATTTCTTGAGGCCGTGATTGTCATCTTCATTTATTTTGTGTTCCAGGCTGTTTATTATATCGTGACTCGTCATATTTATAAGCGTGCTGTTCTCCAGCATATGTAATATGAAATCCGGTCTGGATCAGACCGGATTTTTGATTTATTGAAATTCTCTTGTCAGATTTTTCGGTGTATTCCCTTGGATGGCCGCGACCATGTTTTTGGCAGCCTGTTTACACATATTGAAGCGTACTTTCGCTGTTGCTGAGCCGATATGCGGCAGTAAAGTCACATTATCTAGCTTCAAAAGGGGGTTGTCTTTTGCGACAGGTTCTTCCTCGTACACGTCTAAGCCGGCTCCCCTAATCCAGCCTTCCTGAAGGGCGCGAATCAGTGCTTTTTCATCAACCGTCTTTCCCCGGGAAATATTGACGAAAATTGCTGAATCCTTCATCTTCTTAAATTCGCGTTCCCCTATCATGTGATACGTTTCATCAGTCAGCGGTGTGATGAGCAGAATAAAATCAGATTGTTCGAGCAATGTATCAAGCTCAGCGTACTTGACGCCGATGCTGTCTTCAATTTCTTGTTTGCGATGGCGGTTATGATAAAGCACGTCCATATCGAAGCCGAATTTGGCGCGTCTTGCAGCTTGTTCGCCGATTCTGCCCATGCCGATAATGCCTAACGTCTGATGATGAACATCAATGCCGAAAAGCGCTTCCTCCTCAACGGTTCCCCATTTTCCGGCTCTGACGAAACGGTCCAGTTCGGCAACACGTCTGGCGGAAGATAGAATCAGAGAAAAGGCCAGATCCGCAACTGTGTCATCCAGTGTATAAGGTGTATGAGTGCCGACGACACCTCTTTCTCTCATGGCTTCTATGTCGAAGTTATCATACCCAACGGATTGATTGCTGACCACTTTGAGCTTAGGCGCATGTTCAAGCAGTTCACGATTGATTGACGGTCCGGATGTTCCTGAAGTTAAAAGCCCTTCAGCATCTTTTAATTTTTCAAAAAGCACGTCATTCGGAAGCGTATCCTCCTGCCATATTTCAAAACGGCAATGTTCACCGATGAATGCTTGAATCTCTTCAGGAATCGGTTTTGTGATAAATACAAATGGTTTCAACAAGGCTCCCCCTTTATGGCTGTTGTCTCTTTCATTATATCGGAAATAAATAGATGTTAAAAATATAGCTGCGTTCATTTGAATTTCTGGTTCTTTTGAACTTAAAATGGATATAAGAATTGAACAAGCAGCAAAAATCGCTTAAAAAAGTTTTTTAATTATCTGAATTCACCTATATTTTTTGTCAGACAAATCATCAATATGCGAATTGAAGCCGGACTATAGGATTCAATAAATATAAATTTTATTATCTTTGAAAGATATAAATTTTTATGTTTTGATTCTACAGTCCAATTATAGTGTCTTTTTTTGAAAGCCTTTTCGCAGCGTATTCCTATGCTATAATTCCTTACTGTAAGCTGGGTAAGAAGGCTTGCAAAATCATATGGATGGGAGATGAATCAAATGGTTTCTTTAACATCAATTTTGGAACACAATCAGCGGTTTGTCAGAGAGAAGAAGTATGAACCGTACAAAACGACAAAATTTCCTTCAAAAAAGCTCGTCATTGTCACCTGTATGGATACAAGGCTCACAGAACTTCTTCCGCAAGCAATGGGACTTAAAAACGGTGATGCTAAAATTGTAAAAAACGCGGGAGCCATCGTTTCTCACCCATTTGGAAGCGTGATGCGAAGCATACTGGTTGCGATTTATGAATTGCAGGCTGAAGAGGTGTGCATTGTCGGCCACCATGAATGCGGGATGTCAGGACTGAATGCGTCTTCGATTCTCGAGAAAGCGAAGGAACGCGGGGTGGAAGAAAGCTGCCTGAATTTGCTGTCGAGCGCCGGACTTGATTTGAAATCATGGCTGACCGGTTTTCACAGTGTAGAAGAAAGCGTTTCCCATAGTGTGAACATGATCAAGAACCATCCGTTGCTGCCGAAAAAGGTTCCGGTTCACGGGCTTGTCATTCATCCTGAAACAGGAAAACTTGATGTCGTCATTAACGGTTATGAAACTGAGCTCATAAACACACATTTATAAGGGAGGTTATAACAAAATATGCGATTCTCAGGGAGATTCAAGGGATACAATTTGCAGAAATTTCAGAAAGACCTGATTGCAGGTATCGTAGTAGGTGTCGTGGCAATTCCTTTAGGGATGGCATTTGCCATTGCCTCGGGAGTCGAGCCTGAATACGGGCTGTACACTGTTGTTGTGGCAGGGATTTGTATTTCCTTGTTTGGGGGATCCAAATATCAAATTGGCGGTCCGACAGGCGCCTTTGTCCCGATTCTATTTGGCATTGTGATGCAGTACGGCTTGGAGAACCTGCTGATTGCAGGGTTTATGGCAGGAGTGATGCTGGTGCTGTTCGGGCTGTTTAAGCTCGGAAAAATTATGAAATTCGTGCCGAAGCCCGTTATCGTCGGTTTTACAGCCGGAATTGCCGTGCTCATCTTCACGGAGCAAATCGCTAATTTTCTCGGTTTGAGAAATGTTGAAAAACACGAGAATTTTCATCACAACATGTTTGAAATTGCACAGAAGCTCGGCACCTTTAATATGTATGCCATTTTGACAGCAGTGATCGGGCTCGTCATTTTGCTTGTATCCGCCAAAGTGATGCCTAAAGTACCGGGCGCTTTATTGGCTCTTCTGATTTCCACACTGGTCGCGGTTGTATTTTTCCCTGACCGCATGGCAACGATCGGGTCAACATATGGAGAAATTCCCCGCCATTTGCCGGAATTTCAGTTCCCGGAGCTTACATTGGATAAAATGGTCATGCTGTTTCCGGCAGCGCTTGTCATCGCGCTTCTTGGCGGCCTTGAGTCGATTTTGTCCGCAATGGTCGCGGATAACATGAAGGGCTCAAAGCATGACAGCAACAAGGAGCTTGTCGGCCAGGGAATCGCGAATATGGCTGCGCCGCTGTTCGGCGGAATTCCGGCAACAGGAGCAATCGCCAGAACGGCAACCAATATTAAAAACGGAGCGGTTTCACCTGTTTCCGGGGTCGTTCACGGTGTAGTCGTTCTGCTTGTACTGATCGTATTTGCGCCTTATGCATCCCATGTGCCGCTTGCCAGTATGGCGCCGATTCTCATGGTTGTCGCATGGAATATGAGTGAGCGGAAGGAAGTCGCAAACATGCTGAGACTGAAAAACGCTGATTCCTTTATTTTGGCGGCGACCTTTGTTCTTACGGTTTTGTTTGATCTAATCGTCGGTGTGGCAACCGGCTTGCTGCTCGCATTTGTCTTCTTCATCAGAAGAATGAGCGAAGCAACCCGTATCCACAATCAGGAATCGCATCCTGTTCTGGCAAAGAGAGAAGATCCATCTGTCAGCATGTATGCGATAGAAGGGCCGCTGTTTTTCGGATCAATTGATTCGCTTGAATCTTCACTGCTGGAGCATGTACAGAAAAAGCCGAAGACCCTTATCCTGCTCATGAATAAGGTGCACTACATGGATACGTCGGCTGAAGCAGTGCTTGGGAACGTTATGAACAGAATTAAACGCCACAACGGAAAGCTGATGATTGTAGGATTGCAATCGCAGCCGAAGGAGCTGCTGCATAAAACAGGCCTATTTCACAAAATAGGGAAGCAGCATTTCTTTGATCACCATGATGAAATCACAGGTTAAAAAAAGCGGCCAATGCGGCCGCTTTTTTATGCATGCTCAAATCGTTTTGTCAGTTTTTCTTGGTGGGCCTTCATCACGTCTTCTAAGGAGACACCGTACATATCAGCAAGAATGGTGATATTTCCGATGACATCTCCCATTTCTTCAATCAATTCTTGTTTTTGCTCAGCTCGTGTCGATTCCTTCTCATCCGGCCGGTCTCTGCCGATCTCATATGCCCTGACAGCCCGGGCCAGTTCTCCGGCTTCCTCCATTAAAAAGCCGACTCGAATAAACGGTCCGTATTCTGTCCAGCCTCTTTTTTCGTAAAACTCTTTCATCCATTTTTCAGCATCAGCCAGCTGCACCATTATCACTCGCATTCTTTATGTATTTCATATTGATATTATCACATGAAGGTGGGACAATATATAGTGTATTTTCGAATGTTTAACACGATATATAGATGCGGAGATGACAGAATGAAAACCATTTGTGTATTTGCGGGGTCAAACCCGGGGGGGAATGAAGCGTATAAAAGAAAAGCGGCAGAGCTTGGCGCGTACATGGCTGAGCAGGGAATCGGCCTTGTCTATGGGGGCTCCCGCGTAGGCTTGATGGGCGCCATTGCTGACGCAATTATGGAAAACGGCGGAACTGCAATCGGGGTCATGCCGAGCGGTTTGTTCAGCGGGGAGGTTGTCCATCAAAATCTGACTGAGCTGATTGAAGTAAACGGGATGCATGAACGAAAGGCCAAAATGAGCGAGCTGGCAGATGGTTTTATCGCTATGCCGGGCGGCTTCGGTACATATGAAGAATTATTTGAAGTGCTTTGCTGGGCGCAGATCGGCATCCACCAAAAGCCGATCGGACTGTACAATGTGAACGGATATTTTGAACCGATGATGAAAATGATCAAATACAGCATTCAGGAAGGATTTTCTAACGATTCGCACCTTAAGCTGATCCACAGTTCTTCACGCCCTGATGAGTTAATTGAGCAAATGCAGAACTACTCTTATCCGATTTTAGAGAAAAAGTGGACAGAAATCTAAAGAGTTCCTTCCTTATGGAAGGGGAGGTAGTGAGTGAGCCGCCTCTCGCACTTGATCTGAGTGCTCTGCAACAGCCGTTGATACGATATTCCGGGTAGAGAATCGACTAATAATCGAGTTTTTGACAATGTGAGATTTCCTAAAGGAAATCTCTTTTTTAAATTTCTTTTTGTTGTATCGTATATTCAGTTGTAATAAAGGACTTTTTCACTAGTTTGGATAATAAGCACAGGTAAGGAGGGGATGAAAATGGCAACATTGTCAGATGTGGCAAAAAAGGCAAATGTTTCGAAAATGACGGTATCACGAGTGATTAATCATCCTGAGACGGTGACAGATGAATTGAAAAAGCTTGTTCATTCTGCAATGAAAGAGCTGAATTACATCCCTAATTATGCGGCAAGAGCGCTTGTGCAAAACAGAACACAGGTTGTCAAACTGTTGATTCTTGAGGAAATGGATACGACGGAACCATATTATATGAACCTGCTGACCGGAATCAGCCGGGAGCTGGATCGCAATCATTATGCTCTGCAGCTTGTGACGAGAAATTCTCTCAATATTGGCCAATGCGACGGCATTATTGCCACCGGCTTGAGAAAGACCGATTTTGAAGGTGTGATCAAAGCCTTTGAAAAGCCGCTAGTCGTATTTGGGGAAAATGAAATGGGCTATGACTTTATCGATGTGAATAACGAGAAAGGCACTTTTATGGCAACCCGCCATGTGATGGGGCTGGGTGAGCGGGAAGTGGTCTTTTTTGGCATTGATTTAGATGAGCCTTTCGAACGTTCAAGAGAACAAGGGTATATACGCGCAATGAATGAAAGCTTTAAAAAATCGAATATGTTTCGGATCGACAACAGTTCTAAGAAAAGTGAATGCCTTGCCAGAGAACTGCTGAAATCCATGGACAATCAGGCGGCATTTGTCTGCGCATCTGATCGAATCGCGCTCGGTGTCATTCGTGCGGCACAATCGCTTGGAAAGCGAATTCCAGAAGATGTTGCTGTGACCGGGAATGACGGCGTTTTTCTTGATCGTATCTCCTCGCCTCGGCTGACTACGGTCAGACAGCCTGTTGTTGAAATGGGGGAAGCCTGTGCGAGGATGCTTTTGAAAAAAATGAATGAAGACGGTGCTGCCCAAGGACATCTATTTTTTGAGCCGGAGTTAATTGTACGCGAATCAACTCTGTAAGAGCCTTATTCTGTTATCGGTAACAAGGTAAAAAGGATTGTTCCTGCTATTTCATCATGATACTTTCAAACTAAGAGCCGGCCTAAATAAAACGGAAATCAAAGGGGGAGACATGATGGAATATGCAGCGATTCATCATAAGCCGTTCAGTTCTGATGCTTATTCTTATGACGGGCGGACAGTGCATATCAAGATTCGGACGAAAAAAGGTGATGCATACCACATTCGATTCATTTGGGGTGATCCCTATGAGTACAATGACGGCAGGTGGTCGGCAAACGAGCTGCCGATGAGGAAAATTGCCGAAACAGAAATGCATGATTATTGGTTTGCTGAAGTGGTGCCGCCATTTAGGCGTTTGCAATATGCGTTTGTTGTAACAGACCATCAGGAAGACATCTTTTTCGGAAGTTCAGGTGTATGCCCTTATAACGAAAAAACGCTGGAGACGATCCATTATTATTTTAAACTTCCATTTGTTCACGAGGCCGATACATTCCAAGTGCCTGAGTGGGTCAAATCAACGGTTTGGTATCAAATTTTTCCGGAGCGTTTTGCTAATGGAAGAGAAGACTTATCGCCGGAGAATGTATTGCCGTGGGCGAGCAAGGATCCGGACGTCAATGATTTTTTTGGAGGAGATTTGCAAGGAATTGTTGACAAGCTTGATTATTTAGAGGATTTAGGGGTGAACGGAATTTATGTAACTCCGATCTTTTCCGCGCCTTCTAATCATAAATACGATACGCTTGACTACTATTCCATTGATCCGCATTTTGGAGATCCGGAGCTTTTTCGCACATTGGTCAGCCAGCTTCATCAGCGGGGGATGAGAATTATGCTTGATGCTGTTTTTAATCATATAGGCAGCGCTTCTCCGCAGTGGCAGGATGTCGTGAAAAACGGAGCTCAATCCCGCTATAAAGATTGGTTCCATATTCACTCTTTTCCTGTCAAAGAAGGCAATTATGATAGGTTTGCGTTTACACCTGATATGCCGAAGCTAAATACGGCTAATCCCGAAGTACAGAGATATTTGCTTGATATTGCTTTGTACTGGATTCGCGAATTTGACATTGACGGCTGGCGTTTGGATGTGGCCAATGAAGTGGATCACGCTTTTTGGAAGGCATTCAGGCAAGCCGTATCAGCAGAAAAGCCTGACCTTTATATTTTAGGAGAGATCTGGCATTCTGCCGAACCTTGGCTTAGAGGAGATGAATTTCATGCGGTGATGAATTATCCTTTTACAGAGCCTATGATTGAATATTTTGCTGACCGGGCGATTCCAGCCTCGCGTATGGCCAACCGTGTAAATGCACATTTGATGAATGGGATGAAGCAGGTCAATGAGGTGATGTTTAATTTACTGGACAGCCATGATACAAAACGCCTTTTGACCAGATGCCGCAATGACGAGAAAAAAGCACGCGCTTTGCTGGCCTTTATGTTTGCCCAGACAGGTTCACCATGCATCTATTACGGAACGGAAATCGGGCTGGACGGTGAAAATGATCCATTATGCCGGAAATGTATGGTTTGGGAAAAAGAGAAGCAAAACCAAGATATGCTCACATTTATGAAGCGGTTAATTGCTTTACGCAAACAGGAAAACACTTTATTGACTTATGGAAATCTTGAGTGGAATCTGCTGGATGACCAAAACAACTTTATTAGTTTTTCACGGACTCTTGATGAAAAAACACTGATTTATTTCTTTAATCAGGGGGATGCGCCTCAACTTGTCAGTTTACGGGATTTGAATATTGAAAGGAATAAGAAAATCTACGATGTATGGACAGAGCAGCCGCTCCATCATAGCGATGTGATTGCCGTTCAGCCGGGAGAATTTTTTATTTTGGGTGCTGCCGCCCCTGTTTAAATTCTGTTATCGGTAACAAATCAAAAGATGTTGTAACCGCTTTCTATAGACCCATACAATTGTTATAGATTCATAAATAAAAGGGGGAAAAGAGATGATCCTTTTTAAAAAGGGGTTCGCTTTATTGGCGGCATCAGTCCTGACATTCGGTCTCGCCGCCTGTTCAAATTCAAAAGATCCGGCAAGCTCTGATGGCAAAAAAGTACTGACTGTGTCTGTCGAAGAAACCTATAAAGAATCCATTGAAAGCATAAAAGCAAAGTTCGAAAAAGAGAATGATGTCACAATAAAAATTGTTGAAAAGCAAATGTTCGAGCAATTGGAAGCGCTTCCTCTTGATGGCCCGGCAGGTAATGCACCTGATGTTATGCTTGCAGCGTACGACCGGATCGGCGGTTTGGGCCAGCAAGGACATTTACTTGAAATTAAGCCATCAAATACAAATAGTTTTGGAGATAAAGAAATGCAGCAGGTGACGGTTGACGGCAAGGTGTATGGTATGCCGCTAGTCATTGAAACACTTGTTTTGTATTACAACAAAGATCTCTTACAAACAGCACCAAAAACATTTAAAGATCTTGAAAAATTAACAGAGGATTCCCGGTTTGCGTTTGCTTCGGAAAAAGGAAAATCAACCGGCTTTTTAGCGAAATGGACTGACTTTTATATGTCATACGGTTTGTTGGCCGGTTACGGCGGATATGTATTTGGAAAAAACGGAACAGATTCCGGGGACATCGGCCTGAACAATAAAGGGGCTGTAGAAGCGGTGAAATATGCGGAGAAATGGTTTAAAACCTATTGGCCAAAAGGCATGCAAGACAATTCAAGCGCTGACGATTTTATTCAGCAGATGTTTTTAGACGGCAAAGCGGGTGCGATCATCGGCGGACCTTGGTCAGCTGCCAACTATAAAGAGGCTAAATTGAACTACGGAGCGGCTCCTATTCCGACATTGCCAAATGGAGAAGAATATGCTCCTTTTGCCGGCGGCAAGGGCTGGGTTGCTTCAAAATATACAAAAGAACCCGAACTGGCTGAAAAATGGCTTGAGTATGCTACAAATGATGCCAATGCTTACGCTTTTTATGAGGATACAAACGAAGTTCCGGCCAATACAGCTGCAAGGAAGAAAGCAGGTGAGCAAAAAAATGAGCTGACGTCAGCTGTGATTAAACAATATGAAACAGCGACACCGACTCCGAATATTCCGGAAATGGCTGAGGTATGGACAGGAGCGGAAAGTTTGATTTTTGATGCGGTTTCAGGAAAAAAAGCGGCGCAAACATCAGCGAATGATGCTGTAAACGTCATAAAGGACAATATCAAAGAAAAGTATGTGAAATAAAACGGCGGGACAGCGTCCGGAAGAATAGAGGGCGAAAAAATGAATACACACCACACACTTGCAAAGCAAAAACGAAAGGCAGGGCTTTTATCGATCATTCCAGGGCTTGGGCAGATTGCGAATCAGCAGTTTTCAAAGGGGATCTTGTTTCTTGTCATCACGGGTTTGTTTGCTCTTGAATTAAGCGTTTTCGGCATTCAAGCGCTAACCGGATTGATGACCTTGGGAAGTGTTCCCGGTGAAGATCACTCACTGTTTATGCTGATTGAAGGCACGCTGCAATTGATCGTGACGCTGATTTTCCTTATGTTCTATATCTTTAATATTCATGATTCGCGTAAGACCGCCGCTATGAAAGCGGCGGGTTTGGAGGTCAATACAACGGCCAAGGATATGATCTGTCATGCGGGTGATAAAGGGTTTCCATATTTATTTACACTGCCGGCATATATCATGATGGTGTTTGTGATTATTTTTCCGGTTTTGGTGACTCTGTTTGTTGCATTAACAAACTATGATTTTTATCATATTCCGCCTAATAGTCTGATTGACTGGGTCGGTTTTAAAAATTTCTTGAATATTTTTTTCCTTGGCTCCTATCGTGAAACATTTATGAATGTACTGAGCTGGACAATTATCTGGACAATCTGTGCAACAACGCTGCAAATCATTTTGGGTATCGTGACGGCACTTTTCGTCAATCAAGATTTTATAAAGGGCAAGCGGATATTTCGAATGATTTTCTTATTTCCATGGGCTGTTCCGGCTTTTATTACAATCATGAGTTTTTCGAACATTTTTAACGACAGCATAGGGGCGATGAATGCACAGGTGATTCCATTATTAAATCACCTGCCGTTTGTAGAGCTGCCGGCGATCGCGTGGAAGACTGATCCTTTCTGGACAAAGACAGCCCTTATTATGGTTCAGACCTGGCTCGGTTTTCCTTATATTTATGTCATGATAACGGGAGTGCTTCAGGCCATCCCAGGTGAACTGTATGAAGCGGCAAAGATTGACGGGGCTACTTTTATTCAGCGTTTTCAACATATTACATTCCCGATGATTTTATTTGCGACAGCACCCGTGATGATTACCCAGTATACGTTTAATTTCAATAACTTCTCGATTATCTACTTATTTAATGAGGGAGGACCGGGCAGCGCGGGAGCCGGAGCCGGGTCGACCGATATCTTAATTTCTTGGATTTATAAACTGACAACAGGCACATCACCGCAATATTCCGTTGCCGCGGCTGTTACACTATTAATTTCTTTCATTGTCATTGGAATTTCCCTGATTGCTTTTAAAAAATCGAACGCTTTTGGCAATGAGGAGGTTATGTAGGTGAATGTGAGAACTGCCAGAATGCTTAATAGAATCTGTACCTATTTATTTTTGACGCTGCTAAGTATTGTTATTATATATCCGTTGCTGATTACGGCATCATCCGCTTTCCGTGTCGGAAATGCAACGGCTTTTCAGCTTGATTTTTCGGGTTCTTGGACTTTGGATCATTTTAAGCGGCTATTTGACGAGACACTTTATCTTCATTGGTACGGCAATACACTTGTCATTGCGCTATCGGTCATGGTATTGCAGGTTACGATTGTGACGCTTGCCGGGTATACGTACAGCCGCTATCGGTTTGCAGGCCGAAAAAAGAGCCTGGTATTCTTTTTAATCATTCAAATGGTGCCGACGATGGCAGCGCTGACTGCTTTTTACGTTCTGGCGATGCTGATAGGCGCACTCGATCAATACTGGTTTTTGACAGCGATCTATATCGGCGGCGGAATTCCGATGAACACGTGGCTGATGAAAGGTTATTTTGATACTGTGCCGAGAGAAATTGATGAAGCCGCGCGAATTGACGGGGCGGGACATCTGAGGATTTTCGCTTCCATTGTTCTGCCGCTTGTTAAGCCGATGCTTGCGGTACAAGCGCTTTGGGCGTTTATGGCACCGTTCGGCGACTATTTGCTGGCAAAGTTTTTGCTTCGTTCACCGGAAAGACTGACCATCGCTGTAGGATTGCAGTCCTTCATTTCAAATCCGCAGCAGCAAAAAGTCGCCCTGTTTGCGGCCGGAGCTATATTGGCCGCACTGCCGATATGCGTCTTGTTCTTTATTCTCCAAAAGAACTTTGTGTCCGGGCTGACAGCCGGCGGAACAAAGGGGTAATTCGATGAAGAATCTGAAAAATGAAAGCTTTATTATCCGCTGCCTGAGAGCGGCTGCATCGCCATCTGGTGTTTGCCGTTACGGGAATACATTCAGCTGGCTGCAGCTCTCCTTTCTCTTTATGTTTTTGACGGCCTCCCTGATGGCGCCGTTGACGGTTTCGTTTATGAAAATGGATCGCTTCAGTGTTACATCTTTCATGCCGTCAGCTTTTCAAAAGGTTAATGATACATTTGCTGATCAATTACAAGGTTTTCAAATCAGAAACGGAAAACTGACGGGCGGGAAGAGTTCTGATCGAATGGAAGATGGGCAGAATTTGATGGCTGTCGATATGAAGCATGAATATCAGACAAGCGGTGAAAATGGGCGATTGAAAGTAACTGGATATGATAACGCTATCGTATTTCAATCCGATCAACTGGTGATCACCGATCAAAACGGAACGGGATTTTCTGTTGGCTATGCGAAATTGGAGGCTGAGCTTAAGGAACCGAACGTCCATGATGTAGAGGTTTTGATCGACAAATTGTGGTTGGCACAGTATAAGCCGATGATCATGATGCTGGCATATGCGGTAATCTTTATGATCCAGCTTTTGTTAACGGCTGTTATTGCGGGTGGCATCTGGATCACAAAACGATCAAACATGATCTCTATTGCGTCATTCAAGGAAGCAGCATCTACGGCGATTTGCGCATCAGCACTGCCGGCATGCGCGGCAGCTGCTATCGGTATGGTTCATTTTGACTTGATCACTGTATTGATGATCCATTCGTGTGGCGTCACTTTGATGATCTCTTTTGCATTTAGATATTTGGCCAAAACCCGCCGTTATAATGGAAACTTACATTCGGGAGGAAATTATGATAAATCAGCGGTTATTTGAGATTGATGAATGGAAAATCAAAACAAGTATATTTCAAAAGAAACATACACGGCTGCAGGAAAGCCTGACTTCTCTTGCTAACGGCTATATGGGAGTCAGAGGGAATTTTGAAGAGGGCTATTCAGGCGACAGCCATCAAGGCACATATATTGCAGGCGTGTGGTTTCCTGACAAAACGCGGGTAGGCTGGTGGAAAAACGGATATCCGGAATATTTCGGAAAAGTGATCAATGCGATGAACTTTATTGGCATAGGTGTATATGTTGACGGTGAAAAAGTCGATCTCTATCAAAACCAAATCGAATCATTTGAGTTAGAACTCAACATGAAAGAGGGGATTCTGCGGCGAAGCGCTGTTGTCCGCATTCAGGATAAAACCGTCAGAATCAGGTCGGAGCGATTTCTTAGCCTTGCCGTAAAAGAGCTTTGTGTGATTCACTATGAAGCGGAGTGCCTGACAGAAGATGCTGTTATTACGCTTGTTCCTTACCTGGACGGAAATGTCGCAAATGAAGATTCTAACTACCAAGAACAGTTTTGGCAGGAAGAAGCGAAAGGTGCTGATCCTCACCGCGGCCATTTAGTCGCCAAAACGATCGAAAATCCATTTGGAACACCGCGCTTTACTGTTTCAGCTGCAATGGCAAACGTGACAGAGGGCTTTGTCAGTGAAAGCTCTCAAACAGCTGGAATGTATGTCGAGAATCGCTACAGTTACCAAACGAAGGCTTCTTTGAAAAAGTTTATTATTGTCACGACTTCCCGTGATGTTCGGGAGGCAGAGCTTTTATCGAAAGCCAAGGAGCTTTTGGCGGGTGTTCTTGAGAACGGATATGAAGAAGCTAAACGGAGTCACACTGAGCAATGGAAGGAAAGATGGGCAAAAGCGGACATAGAGATTAAAGGGGATGAGGAACTTCAGCAGGGGATCCGCTACAATATCTTTCAGTTATTCTCGACATATTATGGGGGCGATGCCCGTTTGAATATCGGGCCGAAAGGATTTACTGGCGAAAAATACGGAGGTGCCGCCTATTGGGATACTGAGGCATATGCTGTGCCGATGTATTTGGCGACAGCCGAGCCGGAGGTGACGAAACACCTGCTTTTGTATCGCTATCATCATTTGGATGCAGCTAAACGGAATGCCGCCAAACTGGGGATGAAGGGGGCACTTTACCCGATGGTGACGTTCACAGGTGATGAATGCCACAACGAATGGGAGATCACCTTTGAAGAAATCCACCGCAATGGCGCGATTTGCTATGCGATCTGCAATTATGTCCAATATACAGGCGACCGTGACTATATGAAAGAATACGGGATAGACGTTCTCGTGGAAGTCAGCAGGTTTTGGGCTGATCGCGTTCACTTCTCGAAACGAAAAAACAAATATATGATCCACGGCGTCACAGGGCCGAATGAATACGAAAACAATGTCAACAACAATTGGTATACAAATGTCATTGCGGCTTGGACGTTGGAGTATACATTAGAAAATCTCGAAAGTATTTCAGCGGAAAAACGCCGCCTGCTTGATGTACAGGAAGAAGAATTGAAGGCCTGGAGAAATATCATCCAGCACATGTACTATCCGTATAGTGAAGACCTGCAAATTTTCATTCAGCATGACACATTCTTGGACAAAGACCTGCAATCAGCGGATGAATTAGATCCAGCTGAGCGGCCTCTTTATCAGAATTGGTCATGGGACAAAATTCTCCGCTCCAATTTTATTAAGCAAGCAGATGTTCTTCAAGGCATTTATCTTTTTCATGACCGTTTTACAATGGAAGAAAAACGGCGAAACTTTGAATTTTATGAACCGATGACTGTTCATGAATCAAGCCTGTCGCCCTCTGTCCATGCGGTTCTCGCAGCCGAGCTCAAGATGGAAAAGAAAGCGCTTGAATTATATAAGCGTACAGCAAGGCTTGATCTTGACAATTACAATCATGACACGGAAGAAGGCTTGCACATTACATCAATGACGGGAAGCTGGCTCGCGATCGTTCAGGGCTTTGCAGGCATGCGCATCACGAATGAGACGCTGTCATTTGCTCCGTTTTTGCCGAAAGAATGGGACGGATATTCATTCAAAATTAATTATCGAAACCGATTAATCAATGTTACGGTTGACGAAATGGGCGCCATCTTTGAGCTTGAAAAAGGCGAGCCGCTGCACATGAAAGTTTATGATGAACCGGTTGTCCTAAACGGACGATGTGAAAGGAGAACGCCTGATGAGTGAATGGTGGAAAGAAGCAGTCGTTTATCAAATTTACCCGCGCAGTTTTTATGATTCCAATGGAGATGGATTCGGGGATTTGCAAGGCGTGATTCAAAAGCTGGATTACATCAAAAATCTCGGGGCGGATGTGATCTGGCTCTCCCCAGTGTTTAATTCCCCGCAGGATGATAACGGCTATGACATCAGCGACTATAGAAACATGTACGAAAAATTTGGGACAAATGAAGATATGTTTCAGTTAATTGACGAAGTGCATCAACGCGGAATGAAAATCATCATGGATTTGGTCGTGAACCACACGTCAGATGAGCATGCCTGGTTTGCTGAAAGCCGCAAGTCAAAGGACAATTCTTACCGGGATTATTATTTTTGGAAAGACCCTAAACCGGACGGCTCAGAGCCAAATAATTGGGGGTCAATCTTCTCAGGCCCGGCGTGGACGTTCGATGAAGGAACGGGGCAGTATTATTTGCACTACTTTTCGAAAAAGCAGCCTGATTTAAATTGGGAAAATGATACGGTGCGCCGGGAAGTTTATGATTTGATGAGATTTTGGATGGATAAAGGCGTTGACGGCTGGCGGATGGATGTGATCGGCTCCATTTCCAAGTACACCGATTTTCCGGACTACGAAACAGATAACAGCCGCAGCTATATCGTCGGACGTTATCATTCGAATGGCCCCCGCCTTCATGAATTTATTCAAGAGATGAACAGGGAAGTGCTTTCTCATTACGATTGCATGACGGTCGGAGAGGCAAACGGCTCTGATATTGAAGAGGCGAAAAAGTACACAGATGCAAGCAGGCAAGAGTTGAATATGATCTTTACCTTTGAACATATGGATATTGATACAGAACAAAACTCGCCAAATGGGAAATGGCAGATCAAGCCGTTTGATGTGGTTGCTTTAAAAAAGACGATGACAATGTGGCAGTCCGCGTTAATGAATGTCGGCTGGAATACCCTGTATTTTGAAAACCATGATCAGCCAAGGGTTATTTCCCGCTGGGGCAATGACGGCAAGCTGCGAAAGCAGTGTGCAAAAGCATTTGCGACGGTTCTTCACGGGATGAAAGGAACACCGTTTATTTACCAGGGAGAAGAAATCGGCATGGTTAACAGTGATATGCCGCTGGAGATGTATGACGATCTTGAAATAAAAAATGCATATCGTGAACTAGTCGTCGAAAACAAAACGATGTCGGAAAAAGAGTTTTTAAAAGCTGTGGCAAAAAAAGGACGGGATCATGCGAGAACACCGATGCAATGGAATGCCGGAAAACATGCGGGATTCACAGCCGGAGATCCTTGGATAGCGGTAAATTCCCGCTATCAAGATATCAATGTGGAAGAGTCCTTAGAAGATAAAGATTCGATTTTCTATTACTATCAAAAGCTCATTCAATTACGAAAGCAATATAAGATCATGGTATATGGAGATTATCAGCTGCTGCAGGAGAATGATCCGCAAATCTTTTCGTACCTCCGTGAATATCAAGATGAAAAGCTTCTCGTCGTTGTGAACATGTCGGAAGACAAGGCTCTGTTCGAAGTGCCTCCAGAATTGATTCATGAGCATTGGAAAGTGCTTATTACGAACTATTCGCATGAGCGGGCTGACTTGAAGAGTATTTTCCTCGAACCTTATGAAGCTGTGATGGGCATTAGCATATGAAAGCGGTCATTTTTGATTTAGACGGAGTGATAACAGATACAGCTGAATATCACTTTCTCGCTTGGAAGCACATTGCAGAACAAATCGATATTCCCTTTGACAGGGGTGTGAATGAAAGCCTAAAAGGAATCAGCAGAGAAGAGTCACTTGAAAGCATACTTATCCTGGGCGGTGCGGAAACAAAGTATACAAATGCAGAGAAACAAAAACTAATGCACCTAAAAAATCAATATTATCAATCATTGATCAGCAAATTGACGCCAGAAGACCTTTTGCCGGGAATCGGCAGGCTTCTTTGTGAGTTAAAAGGCGAAAATATAAAAATCGGGTTAGCGTCTTCAAGTCGCAATGCTCCAGAGATTTTAAAACGTTTGGAGATCGTTGATGATTTTCATGCCATTGTTGACCCGACAGCTCTCGTGAACGGGAAACCTGATCCCGAAATATTTTTAACAGCTGCCGCGCTGCTCAGCGTTTCCCCGGCTGATTGTGCGGCAATAGAAGATGCTGAAGCAGGCATTTCCGCAATCAAATCTGCCGGGATGTTTGCGGTTGGAGTCGGTCATGAACAGTCAATGTTTGGTGCTGATCTGGTTGTGAGAAACACTTGTGATTTGACGCTGGAGCTGTTGAATGAGGAATGGGAGCAGTATAGAATAAAACGTTTTTAAGAAGCGTTAGACTATGAATTCTTCAAATGAAAAAACCTGCAAGAGACATCGCTCTTGCAGGTTACGCAGTATTACTTTTGTTCTTCTGTATTGCGAGTCAGGATTTTGTCAATCAGGCCGTATTCAAGCGCTTCTTCAGCAGACTTGAAGTTATCACGGTCTGTGTCGCGTTCGATCACTTCAAGCGGCTGGCCAGTACGTTCAGCAAGGACTTTGTTTAATTTGTCGCGAAGCAAGAGAATGCGTTTCGCGGCAATTTCAATTTCTGTCGCCTGACCTTGCGCACCGCCAAGAGGCTGGTGAATCATGACTTCACTGTTTGGAAGCGCATAGCGTTTGCCTTTTTCACCGGCAGCAAGCAGGAATGCGCCCATTGATGCAGCCATACCGATACAAATTGTAGATACCTTCGGCTTAATAAACTGCATGGTATCATAGATCGCCATACCGGCTGTGATAGAGCCGCCCGGGCTGTTGATGTAAATAGAAATATCTTTTTCAGGGTCTTCTGCTTCTAAGAATAAAAGCTGTGACACGATGGAGTTCGCAACGTTGTCATCAATCGCAGATCCAAGCATGATGATACGATCCTTTAATAGACGAGAATAAATGTCATACGCTCTTTCCCCGCGGTTCGTTTGTTCAATGACTGTAGGTATTAAATTCATAATGCTCCTCCTTCACCTTTTAGGTAAGTATGTAGTTACATGATACATTTTTGGTCAATAAAGGTCAAACAAAAAGCTGGCTGGATACGCAAAGTCGTCTCTTTTTCCCATTTTCCCCAAAAATACAGGGGTTCAAACCATCATATGTCAGATTGCCAAATCAGATGATGTGTCTGTTTTAAAAAAACCGCTCTTGAAATAGAGGGTTGTTATTTGAATGGAATTATCGTATAATTAGTTGTGCTGACGTTCTTATAACGCAGTCAATATGCGCTCGTAGCTCAGTTGGATAGAGCGGTGGTTTCCGGTACCACGTCTGTCGGGGGTTCGAATCCCTCCGAGCGCGTCCAATAGAACAACAGGAAAGACAAGGGTTTGGCATTTTGCCGCTCTTGTCTTTTTTGTTTGTTTTAAAAATCTTTCTCATCGGAACATAAATTTTCCTCCAGCCGGGCACGTTATGAGATGTGCGATATTGAATCTGTAAGGAGGGTGAACATGGGTATTTTAAGCGGAAATCCGCAAGATGAACCGATGCATTACGGTGAGGTATTCAGCTTGTGGAGTTATGTGATGGCAGGCAATAAAATGGTCGGCAATTACCAGATGTTATTGCATCATGTCGGTGATGAAGACCTGAAGAAGCTGCTTCGTGAGTCCATTGAGAAGTGCCAAGATGAAATGAAACAAGTCAGTGCGATCCTGAAAGAAAACGGTGTGGCGCTCCCGCCGGCTTCTCCTGAACCGCCGGCTGCAGATCTTAAAGATATTCCGCCGGGTGCGCGGTTTCTCGATCCGGATGTGGCGGCCTCTGCGGCAGCGCAAAATGCTGCAGGTCTTGTGACATGCAGCAAAATTATGGGACAGTCCATTCGTGAGGATATTGCCATGATGTTTGGACAATTCCATATATCTAAAGCGGCAACCGGCGCAAAATACTTAAGAATGCTAAAAAACAAAGGCTGGCTCATCCCGCCGCCGCTTCATCTTCAAAAACATCAAGACGCTTAACGGCAAGGGCATATACAGATGTATATGCCCTTATCTTATGATTAAGCCGTAAGACGCAGGCCGATGACCCCGGCGAGGATAAGGCAAAGGGAAATCAGCTGTGGCAGCTGAAACCGCTCCTTAAACCAGATGACGCCGACCGCCGAAACGCCAATACTGCCAATGCCGGTCCAGACGGCATAAGCGACGCCGGCAGGCAGGGCCAGCATCGCTTGTGAAAGGCAGTAAAAGGATAAGCCAAAACCAACAGTCATCACAATGATCGGCCATTTTTTTCTTGTACCGTCTATATATTTCATGGCAACGGCAGCTATAATTTCTTCAATGCCGGCAACCACTAATAAAAACCATGCCATTATTTTTCACCTCCCGGCTGTGGCGTGCTTTCTTTCGTAAAAAGCTTCATTCCTAAAATACCGGCCAGCAATATAACTAAAAAGAACATTTGCGCTGCTGAGAAGGATTCGCCCAAAACAATTCCGGTGATATATGTTCCGACGGTTCCGATTCCGACAAATACAGTGTATGCCGCGGCCATCGGGATTTTTTGATAAGAGCGGATTAACAGTATAAAGCTGATTGCGATCAAGATAAAAATGATCATCCAATCTATAAGCGAATCGGCATGTTTTAGGGAGGAAGCCCAAACAACTTCTAAAAGACCTGCAATAAAAACAAGCACCCAATTCATATGAAACACCTCTCTATTTTGTGAATGAACGTCAGTCATTTTTAAGGCATTAAAAAATGAGCGGTGTTACCCAGTCATTTTTTAAGCTGTACCTAAGCTTCGTTTTAAGAAAGTAAAGATTTCTTTTTTAAACACTTCAATATTTTCATCTTGTTCAAATCCGATATAGAATCGTTCAGCTGTGTTCTCGACCAAGTTGATAATCGTTCTGGCTGTCCATTTCGCATTGATTCCTTCAGTCACCTCATGGTTTTTAATCGCCTTATGGATGATTTTTTCGAGCCAGGAATAATAAGGCTGATAGATCGTCTCCCATTTTTCCATGGAGTGGTCGATCGCAAGCCCAGAGTAACAGAGGACGATAATATCCTTATGGCGTTCTGTAATGAGAAATGTCTCATCAATTAATATATCTAAAACGGTCCAAAAACCTTCGTCTCCATGCAGTCTTCCTTTGATTTGATCCAAGGTATGGGTGAGAAGATTTTCTGCGATTGCCGGAATCAGGGCGTTTTTAGATGAAAAATATAAATAGAACGTTCCTTGGGCAGTGCCGGCCTTTTTGACAATATCAGAAATAGAGGCCTTGTCGAGACCTTTTTCAGAAATGACTTCAATGGCGGCCTGCAGAATTTTTTCATATTTGCCCGATGTTTGTTTTGGCATAAGGAACACCTCCTATAATGACTGACTATCATTCATTTTATCGCGAGTATGTGCGTTTGTAAAGAATAAAGAAGCAAGAAAAACTCTTGCTTCTTTATTTATCATAATCAATGGCGGCTTTCGGGAGTCCAGTATACTTTGCCCAGTAGTAAATCGCAAGTGAGCCGATGGCGACCAAAATGAGGTCGACGGGATTGCTGATGATGCCTAAACCGTGTCCGAAAGATCCGATGAAGGAAAAGATCAGCATCATGATATAAAACCCGACAAGCCACCACGCTGATTTTAACTGCTGGGCAAGGCTGACATCCTCTTGAGGCGCATATTTTCTGAAACAGAGATAGATCAAAAACATCACGAGCTGTGAACCGAGCAGCCAGGAAACGGTAGTCCATCCTGACCAGTACACGATAAACGCCGTGAAGATAAAGGAAAGCGGTCCGATAATGCTCATTCCTTTTAAATAAAACGGCCTGTTTAAGTCCTTCGCATTGACCCTCAGCGCAGCTGAAGAAATCGGTGCAATCGCATAAGAAAGAATGAGCGCGACAGAACAGACATTGACGAGCGCGTTCCACGAAGGGAAGGGAAGTGTCCAGAAAATGGACAGGGCAAACGAAAGCCAGAGTG
This sequence comes from Bacillus sp. SN1, assembly GCF_002796895.1. Classification (NCBI taxonomy): domain Bacteria; kingdom Bacillati; phylum Bacillota; class Bacilli; order Caryophanales; family Bacillaceae; genus Bacillus; species Bacillus sp. SN1. The sequence continues at coordinate 72,914 of NZ_PHIE01000007.1, read as the reverse complement.
AAGCACGGGGTGTCCCCGTTTCTTTATTCACTTTTGAAAATATGCTAAATAATGTGCCGTTACGCGCCCAGGCGTAAACGAGGCGAGACGTCGTATTCATAAAAATATTCCCGTTTCCTCCGGGAGACAGAATGGCGTCTAAAATGACAAGCGTTGCAAGCCAGCCTAAACCGAGCATGATCGCAATATCTTTAAACGGCAATGAGAACTCCCGCCCGATTGCGGGCCAGCCATTTTTCAGCGTTTCTGTTGGGATTGCGCCAATAAAGGTGACCTGCAAAACCGTGTAAATGATGGTTGAAACGATAATGCAAATGATTAAAGCGATCGGGATATTGCGTTTTGGATTTTGCACTTCACCAGCAACAGCCACAATTGGGTGCAGGCCGAGATACGCAAACATCACGCCGCCAGTCGAAATCGCAGCCTGAATGCCTGTAAAACCAAACGGCGCAAATCCTTCAACAGATAAATTCTCAGGCTGAAAATGAAAGATCAGCACGATAATGATGGTAATCGGTACAATATATTTAAAAATTGATATGATGAAATTCGCCTTAGCGAAGGTTTTGACGCTCCAATAATTCAGCAGGAAAAACAAGCAGAGCAAGGCGAATTGCAAGATCCAGCCAGCGATGGTCGGCGAATCAGATCCTTTTATGGTCAGGCCGGGAAACCAATAGGCCACATACTGACGCACAGCCGTCACTTCAATTGAAATCAGGCTAGTGTAGGCGACAATCGTGACAAATGAAATTAAATAGCCGACAAGATGGCCATGTGAATAAACGGGGTATCGAATGATGCCTCCGGTACGGGGCAGAGCGGCCCCAAGCTCCGCGTACACGAGCCCGATTAACAGAATGATGGCTCCGCCGATAATCCAGGAAAAAGCGCCGGAGGGTCCTGCTTTTGAAGCGACATTACTGACAGCGAACAGCCATGCTGACCCAAAGATGGCACCCATCCCAATCAAAATCAGATCAAACAGCGACATTGATTTTTGAAAATTTCCTTGTTTAGACATCCGCTTCCTCCTTAGAAACCAGCCTTATATTCCTTACAATGCCCAATATGTAACAGAGAATACCGATCTAATAAAAAAACAGGTGCAGCCCGCGCTGCACCTGTTTTTTATTCATGAATCGCATCAAAATGTTTCACCGTTATATTTTTGAATGAGGCTGTGCCGCCGTCAGAATAAAGAGTAATGCCTTTATCGTCAGGTCTCGGGAACACTTGATTTGAAAAAACGGTTTTCCCGTCGCCGACAAATACCTCTACCGTTGTTTTATCGACGAGAATTTTCAAATGCGCCTTTTGTTTGCTTACATCGTAAGGAGCCTTGCTTTCGACATAGGTATTGCTTTTGTCAGGCTGATTTGTGGCCGCTCTGTTGACATACGCATAGCCGCCTTCGGCGAAAATGCCGACATCAATGTGGCGCTTTTGATCTTCCGACTCTCTCAGTCTGACGCCTGCATTTTTCAGCTCTGACCAAGAGAGATCCATATCAAGCTGGTACGTATCACCTGTGACGGACAGTGTTTTTAATCCGCTCACATCCTGATCCTCTATTTCGTCAGTTGAAACGGTCAGCTGATCCAAAGCTTCAATCGGCTGTGAGACGAGGCTGTAGGTGCCGTCCTGCTCCTGCAGCCGGAGTTCGCGTATGACTGAATCTGTGCCGTTAAAGCCGTTCTTCATTGTCGGTGTGTTGTTGGCGTAATCCCAATTGTTCATCCAGGCAAGCGCATACCGCTTTTCTAATGGATCTGTGCTTTTGCCGTCTTCGAACGTCACGCCCCCGTACCAGTCAAAGCCGTGGTCAAGCCATTGGGCTTCGGTCTGATCCGCTGTAAATTCTTTTCCGTCGAAGCTTCCGGTCCAGTAGGCGTACGTATTTGGTTTGCCCCAAGGTTTGCCGTTCGCGCTGGCACCGAGAACCCACTTATTCGTTCCGTCACTTGCCCGCATCATGTAGAGGTCAGGACATTCCACAATTCCCGCTTGTTCCGTGAAGAATCCGCTTGTGTAATGCCAGTCCTTGAGATTATCGGATTCATAAAAGCCGATTTTTGTTCCTTCAGCCATAACCATTACCCATTTGTTATCCTGGTCATCCCATATGACTTTCGGGTCTCTGAAATCCTTTGTGCCCGGATTAGGCATAACAGGGTTATGACTGTAGGACTTGAATGATTTTCCTTTGTCTGTGCTGTACCACAAATGTTGCTCCTGCTTTTTGTCTTTGGCTGAAGGCTGTGTCACAATCGCAACAAGTGCATTTTTTCCGAATCCGGCTGTGTTTTCTTTATCCATCACGACAGAACCGGTCCAAATGTCACCGTCTGGGTTTGTATATTTCGGGATAGCCACGCCTTCATCGGTCCAGTGCACCAAATCCTCTGAAACGGCATGGCGCCATTCTGTGCCGTTGCCTTTTGGATAATCTTGGTTATAAAGATAGAAATAATGATACTTCCCATCAAAATAGAGCGGTTTTTGGGGATCATTTTTCCATTTGTCGGGTGCCGTAAAGTGATATGCAGCCCGGTAGTCTGGCTTATGTGTTGGTTTTGTTTTTTTGACTGGTTCTTCGTTTGGCAATAAATCGATAAACAGCAGTATTCCTGCAAAGATGAGAAATACGGTTAGCCATTTGCCTGCTTTTTTATAATTCATAGGGGATTCACCTTTATGATGTTGATAAGAAATAAAAGAAAATGCCAATAGGATATCGGCATTTTCTTTTGCGTTTTTATTTGTTAACTGTTAATTGTCCTTGTTCAAGGATGCTGTCTTTTACAACAGATGTTTTCTTGCCTTTGATGTTTAACAGGAAGCTTGGCGCAAACGTTGCTTGTCTGTCAGCAAAGAAGCCTCTGTTTGTCATGTAGCTTGTAATCACGACATTGTTTCCTTTAGCTTGAGGCACAGCGAAGTGTGAATAAGTAAAGGTCACATCGTTAGGATCAAGATCCATTTTTAGCACGAGGCCTGTTTTGTTCAGCGGCTTGTATGGGCCAGTTAAGGAATCAGAAACATAACCAAGCATGTAAATGTCGTTAGATGTGATGCCGTCGATCGTCATTTTTGATCCGCGAGAGTCAGTGAACAGATACCATTTGCCATTCATTTTAAAGACGTTCGCGCGTTCGATTTCATCTGTAACTGTGTTAGATGCAATTAGCGGTTTCATCACTTTTTTCAGTGTGTAGTCATCGTTTAGCTCAATGATACCGAGTGCGCCATTTGCTAATTCAGCTGTGCGTTTTTTATCGCTTTGCAGAAGTTTTTGACTTTCTTGACGGAAGAATGATGTGCTTTTGCCATAGTATGCTTTGTTAAATAAAGATTCTTCGCCTTGGTAGCCATCTTCAGTTCCAGTGTTTGCTTCAAATACTAAGTATTTGCGGCCTTTATCTTCTACGTAGTGAGGATCTCTCAGCGTATGGTTATCGCCTGAGCTGTAGTTACCTTCATCGATAAACTGCTGTACATTTTGATACGTTTTGCCGTCACCGTCAAAGATTGATTTATAATCCTCTACACCGTTGATGTTCAAAGAGCTGTCTGTTGTTGATACGTTAACCTGTGCAGTTGTCAGTGTTTGTTTACCGTAATGTTTACCCGAGAAATCAGTGTAGAATAAACGGATTTTTCCGTCAGATGTAAATGTAGCTGACCCAGACCATTCTTGTGTTTGGTCTTTTAGGATAGAATCATTTGCATCGAATTTGTCGCTGTCTTTAAAGACGCGTCCAGCGTTTTTCCAGCTGTCAATAGACGTTTCGCCGACTTTTTGATAGAACATGTAAATGGATGTGTCATCCGCATTTTTAGGGTCTCCGGCTAATGCAAAGACGATGTGGTAGCCGTGATAGTTCGCGACTGTGCCGTCAGCGTTTTGCAATGGCCAGCTGTCCCAAACGTCCAGACCTTTTGCAGAAGAGATATTTTTAATTGTGGATGAATCGAATTCAGGCACCTGATATTTTTCATTTTTTTGCTGTTCAGGGATTTGCAGCATATCATGGCGGGTAATATGGGAAATGCCGTAAGTTTCCTTATACGGTTTTTGATTTGTTTCTTTCGCAAACGCTTGAGTCGCGCCTCCTGCCAGCAGTGCAGTAGTAAAGGTTAATACTGTTGCTTGTTTTGCAAACTTTTTGATGTTCATCGTTCATGTCTCCTTTTTTATGTACTGTGTTAGCGGTCTGCTTCGTCCAGCCCTCCTGTTTGAAGATGGCAAGTCAGTTACGCACAATAAAAAAAGACCTAAAATATGTAAGGGGTGACGCCAAAGAATACACTTTGCCCTTTACACATTTTAGGTCTTGCCTGCTTTATCAGTAACAAACCTGCGTGATTTACTTTTCGACATCATTCTATTAGACTCTCGTTTGGATTGCAACTGGTCTATTTTCCTCTTTTGTTTGATAGAAAATCATAAAAGGATTTAAAAATTACAGGTCTAAAGAACTAATACAGATGGCTATTTCTTTTCATTCTCTGTATTTTTTATAACGCCTGATGCATGGGCATAAAGTTACCTTTTGAGTAATGATTCAGAAAATGATCATCCAGGGTGAACCATGCCTTGAAATTCATCTTGGATCAAAAGCAGTAATTCGTTTTGGGAACTTGCTGCTGTCATTTCTATTGAGCACAGTCGGGCAGATCCCGTTTCAATGTCAGTAACGACCAATATAATAATGTATTGCCAGCCAACAAATGATAGAAGTGAAAGATTTTTAAGGAGGAAAAAGTCATACCGCCACGGCCATCAAAATGGATTAAGAGGAACGATCGACCGGAACCTCTTTTATCACCAAGTGTCATGCAAGGCAGAAATGGAAACACCCCAACCTCTCAACAAAACCAGTCCTTCGCACCAATTACTAACCAGCCTATTTCTGCTTTCAGAGCCACGAGCAATATGAATTTGTCAGTGGCTGCAAATGCAGCTAGCGGAGTCTTATTTCAAAATGAGCAATTTGATTTGGCGAATGAATATAACCCCGACACATCTACATTTTCACCGAGAACAGCAGGCGTATATTCTCTTAATGCATCAGTTGAGTTTCAAGCGAATGCGAATGTTGACTTCAACTTAGAAGTCGTATTTCTCGTGAATCAAGATGTGGTAGGCGGAAATAATGAAACTCAAGCAGGTAATCTCCCGGCAGTCGTAGCCATTACGGAAATTCTTCAGTTAAACGCAGGAGATACGGTGACAGTTGCAATGAGAAGTACTGCCGCCGGAACAATTCAAGCGACTACGAGAACTCGTTTTGCAGCCGCTAGAGTTCCTTCTCTGACTTCGTAAAAAGGGGATATTTGATTCATGTAAATCTAAGCCGCTATATTAAAGTTGATTTTTCCTGTTTGAGGAATGATCAACTTTTTTGTTATTTTCAAAATATTTGAAACGTTAATAGCTTAGTAACGTACAGAGATATGGGAGGTGGAAGAATGAAGCAGACTAAAAGGAAGCATCTCAAGACGTTATTTGAGCCATTAGGCGAAAAACATCAGTTCAACGGGACGGTTCTGGCTGCGGAGGATGGCGATATCTTATATCATCACTCTTTCGGTTATGCGGAACTGAAGGAAAAACGCCCCTTGCAAACAAACTCTTTGTTTGAGTTAGCGTCTCTGTCAAAGCCTTTTACAGCTTTGGGAATCATATTGCTGAAGGAGAAGGGGATTCTTGGGTATGAAGACAAAGTGGAGCGCTGGCTGCCGGATTTTCCGTATCAGGGTGTAACGGTTAAGCATTTATTGAACCATACGTCAGGGCTTCCTGATTATATGGGATGGTTTTTTACCAATTGGGATCCACACAAGATTGCGGTGAATCAGGATATTGTGGATATGCTGATGAATGAGGGGCTGCCTGGTTATTTTGAGCCGAATGAAGGCTGGCTGTACAGCAATACGGGGTATGTGCTGCTGGCGGTTATCATTGAAAAAGCCTCCGGCATGAGCTATGCGGATTATATGAAAACATATATTTTTTCACCGGCCGGCATGAATGAAACGAGAGTGTATAATCGGAGGCTTCGGCCTGAGCGGATGGATCATTATGCATATGGATATGTGTATGATGTACATTCCGAAACGTACGTCCTACCTGATGATCTTGAGGAAACGAACTACGTTGTGTACCTCGATGGCATACAGGGAGACGGTACAGTTAACTCTGTCACAAGTGATTTGTTTCGATTTGATCAGGCTTTATATCAGGACAAATTGATCAGCGATGCTTCTAAGGAAGCCGCGTTCTCTCCTGTACAGCTGAACAATGGGGAAACAATCGATTACGGTTTTGGCTGGGTGCTGGAAAACAGTCCTGAAAAGGGACGGATCGTCAGCCACAGCGGAGGATGGCCCGGCTATTCGACGACGATGATCCGATATATCGATCATCGTAAAACGATGATTTATTTGAGCAATAAGGAAGAGGATGCTGAATATGAACAAGCAATTCTGCAAGCGGCGGAAAATATTTTATTTGGCCAGCCATATAAAATTCCGGAACGTCCTGCTGATAAAAAGAAAAAAGATATTGATCCGGCGATATACAGCCGCTATGTGGGAAGCTACGCTTTTCAGGACGGAACGGCTGCACGGGTGACAGCTGAGAATGAACGGCTTTATTTGGAGATCACCGGACAGCTGAAACTGGAATTGTTTCCTTCCTCGGAAACCCGTTTCTTTCTGAGATCATTATCTGTTGAAGTCGAATTTATGTTAGGTGATGATGCTGTGAAAAGCTTTATCCTCTATGAGGATGGCTCAGAAGAAGAAGCGGTCCGCACGATTTAGAAAGGAATGAATTTGATGATCGGAATATTAGCCGGAATGGGGCCAAAATCGACCTCGCCGTTTATTGATAAGGTAATTGATTACTGTCAGAAGCTGTATGGGGCTTCAAACGATATTGACTATCCGCACATGATGATCTATTCATGTCCGACACCCTTCTATGCAGATCGTCCCGTAGACCATGATGAGATGAAAAGAGCGATTATTGATGGAGCGGTAAAGCTCGAGAAAACAGGCGTTAATTTCATTGCTCTGCCTTGTAATACGGCACATGTCTACTATGAAGAGATTCAGCAGGCATTGTCGGTTCCTTTGTTGCATATCATTGAGGAAACGATAAAAGAAATTCCGCATCCTGCAAAAAAAGCGGTGGTTTTAGGAACAGAACCAACCATCCAATCCGCCATCTACCAAAAAGGGCTGGAGGCAAATGGACAAGAAGTTGTTCACAAGGACCATTGGCAGCAGGCTGTGAACCAGCTCATTGCCGGAATCAAACAACCGAATCATATACAATATACACAAGCATTGTGGCAGAAGCTATATGAAGAAATCAGTCAGCATGCAGACCTCATTATTTCAGCCTGTACGGATTTAAATGCGGTGTTAGATCATATTCAAAGTGAGATTCCGATTATCGATTCCTCTGACTGTCTTGCAAAAAGCACCGTCAGCACATATCTTGCCTATCAAAGCTAACAAGGACTGTCTACAAACAGTCCTTGTTTTTTTATGCTCCTATTGTTTGACAGCTACATGCAATAGTGTTAAAGTAAACATGTAAATAGTTACATGATTTTTTCTGAAGGTGAGGTGGTGCCTATGAAGAAGCCGGTTTTAAAACCATTCGCATCTTTAGAAATTAAGGTTGATCCGCCTATTACCATTGGTGAGACAGGCCTGGGACTGAGACGATTGATTCCGATTCGTTCGGGAACAATAACCGGAGAAGTAAAGGGACGTATTTTGCCGGGCGGTGCCGATTCACAAATCATTCGCGCTGACGGCAGAACAGATTTATCTGCCAGGTATGTAATCGAAACAGCAGATCATGAACTGATTTACATTGAAAACAATGGAATGAGGCAAGTCAGCGAGCCGTTTCGAAAACAAGCCGCGGCCGGGGAAATCATTGATCCGGAGCATGTTTATTTCCGTACGGTGCCGACATTTGAAGCAGGCAGTGAAGCCTATCAATGGCTGCATGACCGCTTGTTTATCGGTTCCGCAGAAAGAACCTCTGATTACGTTCGACTAGACATTTATGAAGTACAGTAAAGACTAAGGAGAGTGTGAAAGATGGAAAACTTTATCGGAAGCCACATGATTTATACTTATGAAAACGGATGGGAATACGAGATCTATATTAAAAACGACCATACAATCGATTATAGAATTCATAGCGGAATGGTTGCCGGACGCTGGGTTCGGGATCAGGAAGTCAATATTGTCAAACTGACAGAAGGCGTATATAAAGTATCTTGGACAGAGCCGACAGGCACAGATGTTTCATTAAACTTTATGCCGAATGAAAAACGCATGCACGGGATTATTTTCTTCCCGAAATGGGTGCATGAACATCCTGAAATTACGGTCTGCTATCAAAATGACCACATTGATCTGATGAAAGAATCCCGCGAAAAATATGAAACGTATCCAAAATACGTTGTACCTGAATTTGCGGAAATTACATTTCTGAAAAACGAGGGTGCCGACAATGAAGAAGTGATTTCGAAAGCTCCTTATGAAGGAATGACAGACGATATTCGCGCGGGAAAATTGTAAAAAACAGAAAAAACCCGGGATAAAGAGAATTACTTCTCTTTCCCGGGTTTTCTTTTTGCTGAATATGCGGGAACCATCACAATTCCTGCGAAAAACAGAATGATTCCAGTCCAGCGCATGAGCTGATAATAGGTTGTGTCCCGTAAAAATACAACTGCAGACAAAATGATGATACAAGCTGCCACAACGATGACAGCGCCAATGTAGCCTGTTTTCCCCATGGTTATTCTCCTTTTGAAGGGAATAGTTTTTGCCTTTTTTCAGATTCAGGATCGTTTTCGATCGAAATCTCTGATTCTAAAATCAGCGTCTCTCTCGTTTCTTCATGATACGCCGGCCATTTTACATCTTCAGTGCTTGGGTTTCCTGTTTTGGCGAACGTGGTCCATGCTGATTGTACGGTGTGAGAAAGCTGTTTCACCTCATCCGTAACCTCCGCTTTTGCCATTCGTTCTAACCCGTCCAGATTTCCGAAAACAAAAGGAAGCTCTAATGCGTGAAACGCTTTATTGTACGGCGGTTTATCCGAATGCCAATCGAATCGGTACATCCAAACAGGCGCGTAATGGGACTGGGCGGAGGCACAGGCGACGGCCGGGCGCCAAAATAATAAATCAGTCATCATATGAATTTGGCTTTCAAGAGAACGTGGATACAGATCGGCAGCTTTCTTGGCCAGTGGCTGCCCTAATAAATACTCAAGCGCAGCATCAAACGTTTCCTGAGAATGAACGTCTGAGTCCGGGGTGAAAAATAAATATCCTTCATCACGGTTTGTTCCGATTAACAGCGGAATGCCGGCAGCAGTGCCTTCTGCGATCGCTTTTTCTGGTTCAGCAGGCAGCGTTTTCGGATCAAGAACAGGCTGGAAGAGCAGCTGAAAGAGATTTTCATTTTCTGCTTTCCGAAGCTGATCTGCCGCATTAAGCAAATCTTCCGCAGATACAGTATGCAATCTGTCCAATTGGCTCTCGGAAATCCCAAGGACCTGTAAAAAGGCTGCCGCGGTGCTTGCCGCTTTTTCCTTCGTCATCGTTCGGGAAGCGCCGCTTTCCATGATCGCTTTCTGGAAAAGGCCTTTTGCCGCAGGCATAGCGAGCAGTGCGGCAATGCTCATGCCGCCTGCGGATTCTCCAAATACCGTTACGTTATCTGGATCACCGCCAAACGCAGAGATATTGTCTCGCACCCATTTCAGTGCGGCGGCTTGGTCCAGCAGGCCAAGGTTATCGGAATACGCCTCATCAAACGAAGACAAATGTAAAAATCCAAATGGCCCCAGACGATAATTCAGTGTAACGACAATGACTTCTCCCTGTGCCGCAAGTCTTGACCCATCATATAATGGCTCACTGCCCGCGCCGAGATAAAAAGCGCCGCCGTGAATCCACACCATGACAGGCAAGTTTTGACTCGGAGTGTCAGGCGCAAATACATTGACATACAGGCAATCCTCGGACTGCTGGGGAAGCTCGGCATATGAAAGTGACAGCAAATCAGGCGGCTGCGGGCAAATCGGGCCGTACGCTGTTGCATCCAGTATGTCCTCCCACACTTCAGGGGGCTCCGGTGCTTTAAAACGCAATTGTCCGATAGGCGGCTTTGCATAAGGAATGCCTTTCCATATATGTACGCCGTTTTCTGTTGTGCCTTTTACTTTGCCGTAATGAGTCGTTACTGTTTTATGTGTCATCGCTTTCTCTCCCTTTTTCCCCCATTATAAACAGATTTACCCTGCGGATGCGAATGTAAGCCCTTAGCCAATATTCATCTTCCCATCGTTTTGAAAAAGGATTTGACTTCCTGGACGGTCAAACCGATTTCTCTTGCTTCCGCCATCAGCGCTTTCCATTCTTCTATATTGGATTCTGTCAGTCTACGGTTGCGGTAGGATGCGGTTTCGGGCTGTTCTTTCTTCAGTCTGTTCGTAAAAGTGAACAGCTCTTCCTTTTCCATTCCGGCTTGTACGGCTTGCACAAGGTGTACGCGCCATTCTTCTTCACCGCCGCTGATTTTTTCATACATCATTGTTTCTGCGTCGAATAATTCTGTTAATTCTACATCCAGTGTGGCGGAAACTTTTTTTAAAAATTGAACGGACGGATTCGTATGAACGCCTCTTTCAATCTTGCTTAAATAGGATTTAGATACACCTGACTCAACAGCCAGCTGATTTATAGAATAGCCTTTTCTTTTACGGTACAAACGGATAATTCTTCCAATCATGATATGTAATTCTCCTCTATTCCTGTCATTATTTCGTTCATTATAAGGAATTATTCGTTCTTTATAAAATTTAAAATAATAAGGGAAGTGCAGTAAATAAGAGGAAAATCATGATTTTGTTCTCTAAAGAGAACCTATTGGCTTATTTTGCAATTTTTAAATAATAAAGTTTTCTTTTATAATCCAATCATTAACAGAAAGGGGCGCGGGAAGCCTGAAGGCTATGAATACATGAATGAGAATATGAGTTTTAAAGAATTATATGCGATTGTCAGACACAGATTCGTGCTGATTCTGCTCATCACAATCGGCGTCACCCTTATTACGGGGGTTGTGCAATTTAAGGTTATTTCCCCGACCTATCAGGCGTCGACGCAAGTGCTGGTTCATGAATCAGACGGTGAAGAAAACTCGAATCTCAGTGACATCCAGCGAAATCTTCAGTACAGCAGCACGTTCCAATCGATTATGAAAAGCACTGCCTTGATGGAAGAGGTCAAGGCGGAATTGCATCTTTCTGAATCGGCTTCCTCGCTGAAAGGAAAAGTGATTACCAGCAGTGAAAATGAATCAGAAATTATCACCGTTGCCGTCCAGGATCATGATCCGGCGAAAGCGGCTGAGATTGCGAACACATTAGTGAATAAGTTTGAAAAAGAAGTAGATGAAAGAATGAATGTACAAGGCGTACATATTTTATCAGAGGCGAAGGCTTCGGAAAGCCCGATGATCAAGCCAGCCCGGCTGCGAAATATGGTCATGGCTTTTGGCGCTGCTGTCATGGGCGGCATTACACTGGCATTTTTTCTGCATTTTCTCGATGATTCGTGCAAAAGCGCACGTCAGCTCAGCGAGAGAACAGGATTGCCATGCTTAGGCTCCGTCCCTGATGTCCAAAAAGGGCGGAATCGCGGGATAAAACATTTCGGGGAGTGAAGCGAGTGATCTTTAGAAGAAAGAAAGCAAGGCGAGGTTTGGCTCAAATATCCGTTTTACACAATAAATCAATTGTTGCGGAACAATATCGCACCATTCGGACAAACATTGAGTTTTCATCCGTCCAGACCAACTTGCGGTCTATCCTCGTCACCTCCTCTGTGCCTGGTGAAGGAAAATCGTTCAGTGCAGCGAATCTTGCGGCTGTCTTTGCGCAGCAGCAGGAAAAGAAAGTGCTGCTGGTGGATGCCGATTTAAGAAAGCCGACCATCCATCAGACGTTCCAAGTTGAGAATGTAACCGGGCTGACAAATGTGCTGGTCGGTAATGCTTCACTCAGTGAGACGGTGCAAAAGACACCGATCGATAACTTATATGTGCTGACAAGCGGACCGACCCCCCCGAATCCGGCTGAACTGCTGTCTTCAAAAGCAATGGGAGATTTAATCTCGGACATCTATGAACAATTCAGCCTCGTCATCTTTGATTCCCCTCCGCTTTTGGCTGTTGCAGATGCTCAGATTTTAGCAAATCAGACAGACGGCAGCGTGCTCGTCGTCTTAAGCGGAAAAACGAAAACCGATACCGTCCTGAAAGCGAAGGATGCCCTGGAACAATCAAATGCAAAGCTGTTAGGCGCACTTTTAAACAAAAAGAAAATGAAAAAATCGGAACACTATTCCTACTAAATGGATTGTAAAGGTGATGTCTCCTGACCTGTATCAATGGAGGCACTCGGCTCTGCTGTGGGCAGCTGATATTGCTGCCTTAGATGCTGGTCGTCGCTGGCGGGGCGTGAGGACGGGTTAAATGCCCACTTATTTGATATATACATAGGACGTGTTGTCGGTTTAGCTGCTGCCGATGTTTTTGAGGACGAAAACCGTCGCAGCTAAACCGATAAAAGAATTAGGGGGGAAAAGGTTGAGTTACCGGAGAAGACTGTCAATGATTATTGCGCTGGATACTTATCTCGTTTTAAATTCAGTTATTGCAGGATATCAATTTTTAAAAGATTCCTATCAATTTTATGACTCCGGAGCATTATTGCTTACCGCTGTCAGCTTGCTCCTCAGCTATCATGTATGTGCTTTCCTGTTCCGTCAGTATAAACAGGTGTGGACATACACCGGACTCGGCGAGCTGATCGTCCTGCTTAAGGGCATTACTCTTTCAGCCGCTGTGACCGGCGTCATACAGTATGCTGTATATCATACGATGTTCTTCCGTCTGTTAACTGCGTGCTGGGTGCTTCAGCTTTTGTCTATCGGAGGAACCCGTGTTTTGTCCAGAGTGTTAAAAGAAAGCATCAGAAAAAACCGCAGCGCCTCGTCCCGCGCCCTGATTATCGGGGCGGGCTCAGGAGGGACTTTGATGGTCAGGCAGCTGCTTTCAAAAGATGATCCTGACATCATACCTGTCGCTTTTATTGATGACGACCAAACGAAGCATAAATTAGAAATTATGGGGCTTCCCGTGATCGGCGGAAAAGAAAGTATCATGCCTGCGGTGCAAAAGCTCAAAATTAACTATATTATTATTGCCATTCCTTCACTCCGCACCCATGAGCTTCAGGTGTTATATAAAGAATGTGTGCGAACTGGAGTAAACATCAAAATTATGCCTCATTTTGATGAAATGCTGCTTGGCACACGAACTGCCGGGCAAATCAGAGATGTAAAAGCTGAGGATTTGCTTGGCAGAAAGCCGGTGACCCTCGACACAAGCGAAATTTCGAACCGCATCAAAGGAAAAACAGTTCTTGTCACAGGAGCGGGCGGATCAATCGGCTCGGAAATCTGCCGGCAGATCAGCACGTTTCAGCCTAAGGAAATTATTCTGCTCGGCCATGGAGAAAACAGCATTCATTCAATTTATACAGAGCTGAACGGACGGTTCGGCAAACAGATTGTGTTCCATACGGAAATTGCGGATGTGCAGGACCGCGATAAAATGTTTACCTTGATGAAAAAATACGAGCCGCACGTTGTCTACCATGCAGCTGCCCATAAGCATGTGCCTTTAATGGAACACAATCCTGAAGAGGCTGTCAAAAACAACATCATCGGAACAAAAAATGTCGCGGAAGCAGCCGATATGTCGGGGACAGAAACGTTCGTGCTGATTTCATCGGACAAAGCGGTGAACCCGGCCAATGTAATGGGGGCGACAAAACGTTTCGCCGAAATGATTATTATGAATCTTGGAAAAGCCAGCAGCACCAAATTTGTCGCTGTCCGCTTCGGCAATGTGCTCGGGAGCCGCGGCAGCGTCATTCCGATTTTCAAAAAACAGATTGAAAAAGGCGGACCGGTGACGGTGACACATCCAGCGATGACCCGCTATTTCATGACGATTCCCGAGGCCTCAAGGCTTGTCATTCAGGCCGGGGCACTGGCGAAGGGGCGTCAGATTTTCGTTCTCGATATGGGAGAGCCCGTAAAAATTGTGGATCTTGCCAAAAACCTCATTCATTTGTCCGGCTACACGACTGAGCAGATTCCAATCGAATTCACAGGCATTCGTCCCGGTGAAAAAATGTATGAGGAATTGCTGAATAAAAATGAAGTGCATGCTGAACAAATCTTTCCGAAAATCCATATCGGCAAAGCGGTGGACGGCGATTGGCCAGTGCTGATGCGCTTTATCGAGGATTTTAATGAGCTGCCGGAAGCCGATATGAGAGCGAGGCTGTTTGCGGCGATCAATACATCAGACAAAATGACGGCTGCCAGTGTTCATTAGGGGGAGTGAAGATGACGAAAAAGATCTTGTTTTGCGCGACTGTTGATTATCATTTTAAGGCCTTTCACCTCCCTTACTTTAAATGGTTTAAACGAATGGGCTGGGAGGTTCATGTCGCCGCGAGCGGACAAACCAAGCTTCCGTATGTGGATGAGAAATTCTCCATCCCGATTCGCAGATCACCCTTTCATCCTCAGAATCTGGCCGTTTACAGACAGCTGAAGGACGTGATCGACACCAATCAATATGACATTGTCCATTGCCATACGCCGGTCGGCGGCGTGCTCGCCAGACTAGCGGCGAGGCAGGCAAGGCGGCACGGAACAAAGGTGCTGTACACAGCGCACGGCTTTCACTTCTGCAGCGGAGCGCCGATAAAAAATTGGCTTCTTTACTATCCGGTTGAGAAATGGCTTTCGGCATATACCGACTGCCTGATCACGATCAATGAAGAGGATTACACTCGGGCAAAAGGACTTCAAAGGCAAGGCGGCATGACGCAGAAAATTCACGGCATCGGCGTCAATACCGAGCGGTTCCGGCCTGTCAGCCTGGAAGAACAGCAAAGACTCAGAGAAAAACACGGATTCCGTGAAGACGATTTTATAATGGTTTATCCGGCTGAGCTCAATCTGAACAAAAACCAGAAGCTGTTAATTGAAGCCGCAGCCTTGTTGAAAGAACAAATTCCGTCGCTCCGCCTAGTTTTTGCCGGAGAAGGGGCAATGGAACAAACGTATCGAACGTTGGCTGAAAAGCTTGGCGCTTCCGGCAATGTCCGCTTTTACGGCTTTTGCCGCGACATTCACGAGCTGATTCAACTGGCAGATGTATCTGTCGCATCCAGCATCAGAGAAGGCCTCGGCATGAATGTGCTTGAAGGGATGGCGGCGGAAAAACCGGCGATTGCCACGGATAACCGCGGGCATCGGGAAATCATCCGGGACGGAGAAAACGGTTTTTTGATCAAAATCGGTGACAGTGCCGCTTTTGCCCGCCGGATTGAACAGCTTTACAATCAGCCGGAACTCTGCAGAAGGCTGGGGCAGGAAGGCCGAAAAACAGCCTTGCGCTTTTCGGAAGCGCGAACGGTAGAAGAAATGGCAGATATATATTCCGCGTACATGGAGATAAAGGAGAAAAGCGTATGAACTCAGGACCGAAAGTTTCTGTCATTATGGGCATTTATAATTGTGAACGCACTTTGGCGGAAAGCATTGAATCCATACTCAGCCAATCCTATAAAAATTGGGAGCTGATTATGTGCGATGATGCGTCAACAGACGGCACGCTCCGAATCGCGAAGCAGTATGCCGCTCATTACAGCGACCGCATCAAGCTGATTCAAAACAAAACAAACAAGCGGCTTGCCGCCTCATTAAATCATTGTCTTTCGCATGCGACAGGCGAATATATCGCCCGCCAGGACGGAGACGATCTTTCGTTTCCGCGCCGTCTGGAAAAGCAGGTCGCGTTTTTAGAAAAGCATCGGCATTACCAGGTGGTTGGCACCGGCATGCTTGTATTTGATGAATGTGGCGTAAGGGGCACACGCATCCTGCCTTCTGTTCCAGAGCCGGCCATCATGGCAAAAGGGACCCCGTTTTGCCACGGAACGATTATGATGAGAGCCAGCGCCTACTGCACGCTGAAAGGCTACCGTTCGGTGCGGCGGACGAGACGGATGGAGGATATTGATTTGTGGCTTCGCTTTTTTGAAGAGGGCTTCAGGGGCTACAATCTCCAGGAGGCCTTGTATAAAGTAAGGGAAGACAGCGATGCATTCAAACGGCGGTCATTTACGTATTCCATTGACAATGCCATCCTTGTCTATCAGGCATGTAGGCGCTTGAAGCTTCCTTTATTTGATTACATATATATCGCAAAACCGTTAATCCGCGCGTTTATGCCCCCAGCCGTGATGAATCGCTACCACAAAAATAGAGTGACGAACCAAAAGGAAGGGCTTGTCAAGCATGAGTAGCGGCCAAAAACGCGTGCTCCATGTTCTCAGCGGCATGAACAGGGGCGGCGCGGAAACCATGGTGATGAATTTATATCGGAAAATGGACAGAAGCAAAGTACAATTTGATTTTTTAACGTATCGAAATGATCCGTGCGCTTATGATGAAGAAATTTTATCTTTAGGCGGGCGACTTTTTTATGTCCCGAGCATCGGACAAAGCAATCCCCTTACATTTGTGAGGAATGTGAGAAACACGATAAAAGAAAACGGGCCGTTCAGCGCGGTCCATGCCCACACGGATTTCCAAACGGGCTTTATCGCCCTTGCGGCAAGGCTTGCCGGAGTGCCGGTCAGGGTATGCCATTCCCACAATACGTCGTGGAAAACCGGCTTCAATTGGAAGGATCGCCTGCAACTGATGGTGTTTAGGCGGCTTATCTTGGCGAATGCGACAGCATTGTGCGCCTGCGGAGAGGATGCGGGCAGGTTTTTATTCGGGCAGTCCAACATGGAACGGGAGTGCGTTCATCTCCTTCCGAACGGGATTGATCTTGATTTGTTCGCTCCAAATGGGCAGAGGGCTGATGAAGAAAAAACAACACGCGGCATAGCGGCTGACCGGCTCATTATTGGCCATGTGGCCCGGTTTCATGAAGTGAAAAACCACGCGTTTTTGCTGAAGCTTGCCGCACATCTCAAGGAACGAGGGGTTCGCTTTCAGCTCGTTCTCGCAGGAGACGGGCCGCTGCGCGAGAAAATGGAAGAGGAGGTACGGCGGCTGAATCTGCTTTCAGAGGTCCTTTTTTTAGGCACTGAAGAACGCATTCATGAATTGATGCGCACATTTGATGTGTTTGTCATGCCGTCTCTGTACGAAGGCTTGCCGGTTGTGCTTGTGGAAGCGCAGGCATCGGGGCTTCCATGCATCATTTCAGACAACATTACAGAAAAAGTCGACGCCGGTCTCGGGCTTGTGACGAGATTGAGTCTTTCTGAGCCGATCGGTATCTGGGCTGAAACCATTGCAAGGGCAGCCGCCGCAAGCAGGCCGAAGCGGGAGCTCATCAAAGAAACACTTGCCGAACTCGGCTACGATGCACAGCAAAATGTAGGAGAGCTGCTGAATGTGTACAACATCAGCAGCGGAAAAGGACTATAAACGATGATTGTATATGCCGTCAATATGGGAATTGTATATATTTGGTCTTGGTTCGCTAAAATGTGCGGCGGCCGTGACGATTCGCTCGCTACGGGGTATCGGCCGAATAAGCTTCTGATCTGGATTCCGCTCGCCTCACTTGTGCTCGTGTCGGGTCTCCGCTACAGAGTCGGCACGGATTTTCAGACGTACACGCTGCTGTACGAAATGGCGGGCGATTATCAAAACGTGTGGCAGATATTCGGTTTCGGCACAGCGAAAATGGCGACAGATCCGGGCTTTACCGCACTGCTTTGGCTGATGAATTTCATCACGAAAGATCCCCAAATCATGTATATAACGGTTGCGGCCGTGACCTACAGCTTTATTATGAAGACACTCGCTGACTACGGAAGGCCGTTTGAGCTGAGTGTCTTTTTATTTTTAGGAACCTTCCATTATTACGCGTCTTTTAACGGCATCAGGCAATACATGGTGGCCGCTGCTTTGTTTTGGGCGATCCGTTATATCATCAGCGGGAACTGGAAGCGATATTTTCTGATCGTGCTGATCAGCTCGCTCTTTCATTCCTCGGCGCTGATTATGATTCCAGTGTACTTTATTGTCAGAAGAAAAGCCTGGTCACCGTCAATATTCGGCCTATCCGCTTTATTTCTCGGCATGACGTTTTTATATCAAAAATTTATTTCTGTGTTTGTCGTTGTGCTTGAAAACAGCTCATACAGCCATTATGAAAAATGGCTCATGACAAACACGAACGGAATGAACGTGATCAAAATCGCTGTCTTGGTTCTGCCGCTGTTTCTCGCCTTTTGCTACAGAGCGCGTCTGCGGAAGCTGTGGCCGCAAATCGATATCGTCGTCAATTTGTGCCTGCTCGGGTTTTTGTTCGGGCTTTTGGCCACAAAGGACGTGATCTTTGCCAGATTCAATATCTATTTCGGCCTGTATCAAATGATCTTAGTCCCTTATTTCGTCAGGATCTTTGATGAAAAATCGAATGCCCTTATCTATATCGCTATCGTTGTTTGTTATTTTCTTTACAGTTATTTGCTTATGCCGGTTGATTCGTCCGTTCTGCCCTACAGAACGATTTTTTCCCGGTAATTTATGCAAGAGGAGCCGGTCATTATGGAAACACCTGCGGTTAGTCTGTTAGTCGCTGTTTATAACACAGAAACATATATCAAAACGTGTCTCGAATCATTACGGAATCAGACGGTGGACAATATTGAAATCATCGTCGTCAATGACGGTTCAGCAGACGCCAGCCCGGATATCGCGGAGGAATACGCTAAAAACGACAACAGGTTCAGAGTGATACATCAGGAGAATCAAGGGCTCGGCGCGGTTCGGAATAAAGGCATCGAGGCGGCACGCGGCGAGTTTATCGCGTTTATCGATTCAGATGATTGGATCGAGCCTGATTATTGCGAGCGGATGCTCCAGGCAGCAGGCCATGAAACTGATCTGGTCATTTGCAATTACGCCGCGGAGTTTGAGGACACTGGAAAAACGATGATCTCTGACATTGCGGAAACCTATCAGGGGCAGCCGAAGGAGCACTATATCAAGGCGTTATTCGAAGGGAAGGTCAGAGGGTTTTCATGGAACAAACTGTACAGAAGAAGCATGATTGAAGCACACCGGCTGTCGTTTCCGCTCCGAGGTGAGCTGGAGCATGTCGAGGATCAGTTTTTCAGCTTCCGGGCTCATTTTTTCGCCCGCTCGGTATCCTACGTAAAAGCGTCGCTCTATCATTACCGAATTCACCTTTCCTCCATTGTGCAGCGCTATCAGAAAAAATTGTTTGAATCAGGACTTGCGCTATATGAGGCAAATGCGGCGTTTTTACAGGAGAACAACAAACTGGAGGAGTACCAAAAGGAGCTTGATACTTTTATGGTGCTTCACAGCAGCATCTGTATGCTGAACGAATGGAAAACAAGCGGCAGCCGCAGGCTGCTCGAAAAGCTTAGAAATGTCGGCGTGATTTGCGCGGACCCGGTGTTTCAGGAGAGCCTCTCAAAAACGGGTACTGCGCCTTTTGATGCAAAACGGTCATGCCTGCTTCTGATGGCGAAATACAGAATGATTCCGTTCGTCGCTATGGCGTCAGCCGTGTATCAGCGGGTAATCGAGTACAAAATGAGAAACAGAGGGTGAGGACATGTCGTTACAATCGTTGAAAATCAATCTTGCAGAATGGCTGCTGCTTAAGGTCAAATACCCGTCCCAATATTGGCTGGGTGCGGCCGATCAGCCGGTAAAGGCCGCAGCACATCAGAAAAAAATCATACTGACCCTGCTGCCGTCTCATGATAATTTGGGAGACCACGCGATTGCTTATGCCAGCAAGGCATTTCTTGAGCGGGAATATCCCGATTTTGACATCGTTGAGGTCGATATGAAGGACATTTACAAATCAGCGAAAGCGCTGCTCCGCTCGCGCCATCCGGAGGATATGGTCTTTATCATCGGCGGCGGAAACATGGGGGATTTATACCGTTATGAGGAGTGGACGCGCCGCTTTATCATTAAAACATTTCACGACTATCGAGTTGTCCAGCTTCCGGCAACGGCTCATTTTTCTGATACGAAAAAGGGGCGCAAAGAGCTGAAACGGGCACAGAAAATTTATAACGCGCACCCCTGCCTATTGCTGATGGCTCGGGATGAAACAACGTATCAATTTATGAAACGGCATTTTCAAGAAAAAACGATTTTGAAGCAGCCGGACATGGTGCTGTATTTAGATAGAAGCAAGACCCCCGCAGAGCGCGAAGGGGTTTATATGTGTTTGCGCGAGGATCAGGAAAGCGTCCTTCAGGAGGATGAGAGAAACCGGGTCAAGGCCGCGCTTTTTGCAGAATTCGGCGAAATCCAATCCTTTACAACAACGATTGGGCGCCGGGTCAGCCGCGACTCACGGGAGCAGGAGCTTGAAGCGCTGTGGTCTAAGCTGCAAAGCGCAGAAGCTGTTGTCACTGACAGGCTTCACGGCATGATTTTTTGCGCGCTGACAGGAACGCCGTGTGTTGTCATCCGTTCCTTCGACCACAAGGTGATGGAGGGCTATCAATGGCTCAAAGACATCCCATCCATGAAGCTGATTGAACATCCGGACCCCGAGCGCGTGACAGACGCAGTAAAAGAGCTGTTAACAAAAGAAACACCCCGTGCCGGCTTTCCAAGAGATGTGTATTTTAAAGGGCTGCGTGACAAAATCAGCGGTGAAGCGCAATGAACCCGCTCGTCAGCATTATTGTTCCGATGTATAACGTTGAACCATTTATAGAGGAATGCATTGACTCACTGCTTTGTCAAACGCTTTCTGATATTGAAATCATCCTCGTGAATGACGGAACCCCGGATCGTTCAGGCGAGATTGCAGAGGACTATGCAAAACGGGATGCGAGAATCCGGGTCATTCATCAGACAAACGGCGGGCTGAGTTCAGCACGAAATACGGGAATAAAGGCCGCGCGGGGCACTTACATCGGCTTTGTCGATGGAGACGATTATGTATCTTCCGACATGTTCCAGAGGCTGATTGAAGAAGCGGAGGAGAACCGGCTCGACATCGCTGGATGCGGTTTTTACAAGCAGTCAGCGGACAGGCGGCTGTATGTGCCGCCGCAGCTTGACATAAACCGCGTGCTGATAAAACCTGAAATGGCTGAACGGCTTAAACATGCTCACGAAACGAGATTTATCTGGTATGTATGGCGTTATGTTTATCGCCGTGAGCTTTTGGAAAGGGCCAATCTGCTGTTTGATGAAGACATCCGTTTTGCCGAAGACTCCCCCTTCAATTTGTCCGCTTTTTTCGAAGCGGAACGGGTGAAAATGCTGGATGAAGGCTTGTACATCTATCGTGAAAACCCGAACAGCCTGACAGAAATGCCTTATAAGCCGGCGATGGATGAACAGATTCAAAAGCAATATCAGGCTAAAATCGCATTCTACAATCATTACGGTTTAGCAGGTGCATGCAAAGAAGATTTAAATGTGTACATTTGCAAGCACCAGCTTCCGATGCTTCTGGCAAATGCCTGTGCTTCTCCAAATCCGCCGAAAGACATCAAAAAGCAGATCAGGCAGATTTTATCCTATGACATGGTGCGGCAGGCTGTCAGAAATACGCCGTTTCAGCATGAGAAATTATTAAGAGGCGAGCGTTTGGTATTAGGCCTGTGCAAACTGCGGCTCATATTTCTCATCAAGCTGTTTTTCGAGCAGCGGGGGACAATGAAAGGCAGTGCGAAGCAGGCATGAAATTCACGATAAACTTCAGCGCTAATCTCACGGCTTTTCTCTTGTCAGTATTCCTGTCGGTCTGGATGACGCCTTTTATTGTCAAAACACTTGGTGTGGAAGCGTTCGGCTTTGTTCATTTGACACAAAATGTGATTAATTACTTTTCAATTATCACCGTGGCGCTCAGCTCGGTTGTCGTGCGGTTCTTTTCTGTCGCCGCCCACAGGGGAGAGCGGGATAAAGCAAATGCGTATATCAGCAACTATTTGGCGGCGTCTGTTCTGATATCATTGCTTCTTTTGCTGCCTCTTGCGGGGTCAGCTTTCTTTATTGGCCGTATCATGAACGTGCCGCCAGCGCTTTTGGCCGATGTGCGTTTGTCGATTTTGATCGGCAGTCTGCTGTTCATCTTAACGTTTCTGATGGCGGGTTTCGGCGCTGCTCCATTTTATGCCAACCGCCTTTACATCACCAGCTCAATTCAGGCGGTGCAAATGCTTGTACGCGTGCTGTCTGTGCTGCTCTTGTTTGCATGCTTCACACCGAAAATCTGGCAGATCCAGCTTGCCGCTTTAGCTGGTGCTGTCATCGCGTCTGTGCTGTCTCTCTATTTCTTCAAAAAGCTGATTCCGTGGTTCTCGTTTCGTATGAAGGATCTTTCATTCCGCACAAGCAAGGAGCTGTTTCAGGCGGGCACATGGAGCTCCGTCAATCAAATCGGCGTCCTGCTTTTTTTGCAGATTGATCTATTAACCGCCAATTTGGTGCTGGGGGCGTCTGCATCCGGGAAATACGCGGCGATCATCCAGTTTCCGCTGCTGCTGCGCAGCTTGGCTGGTACTGTCGCATCCCTGTTTGCGCCGCTTATGACTTCGTATTATTCAAAAGGCGATATGGACGGATTGGTGAATTACGCCAACAAGGCAGTGAGGCTGAACGGTCTTCTGCTTGCGCTTCCCGCTGCCTTATTGGGCGGTTTGGCGGGGCCTTTTCTGACGATCTGGCTCGGACCGTCCTTTTCGTCTATAGCACCGCTTTTATATATTCATGCCGGATACTTAGTGGTCAGCCTCGCCTTTATGCCAATGTTCTATATATGGACCGCCTTTAATAAACAAAAAACACCGGCGATCGTTACCCTGCTGTTAGGCGCGGTGAATGTGGTGCTGGCCGTCGCGCTGAGCGGGCCGGCTCATCTTGGCCTGTACGGCATTACATTGGCCGGGGCGATTTCTCTTATTTTAAAAAATGCCATCTTTACGCCGCTTTACGTATCCCGCATTACCGGCTACAAAAAGCACGTGTTCTTCAAAGGCATAATTGGGCCTCTTTCAGCAGCTGCGTTTGCCTGGGCGGTCTGTGAGGCGATCCGGTTCTTTGTGAAGATTGACGGCTGGACATCACTGATAGCGGCGGGAATGACAGTCAGCTGCTGCTACGCCGTTTTCGCTTTTACGCTCGTTTGTACGAAAGAGGAAAGACAGCTGGTACTGAAACGGTTTCGAAAAACGAAAGGAGCTGTGAATCTTTGATCCTGAAACGACTTTTTGATCTGACGGCCGCCATTCTTTTATTGTACTGTACGAGTGTCATCATTTTGCTCACCATCGCCGTTGTCAGGCTGAAAATAGGATCACCCGTCTTCTTTAAGCAAGTAAGGCCGGGCCTGCACGGCAAACCGTTCACCCTTTATAAATTCCGAACGATGACGGATGAACGGGACAGTGAAGGAAATCTGCTGCCTGATGAAGTCCGGCTGACGAAAACGGGCAGGCTGATCAGGAAGCTGAGCATCGATGAGCTTCCGCAGCTGCTGAATGTCCTAAAAGGCGATCTCAGCCTTGTCGGTCCGCGGCCGCTGTTGATGGACTATCTGCCGCTTTATACAGAAAAGCAGGCACGGCGCCATGAGGTGAAGCCGGGTATCACAGGCTGGGCGCAAATCAACGGTAGAAACGCAATTTCCTGGGAAAAGAAATTTGAATTCGATGTTTGGTACGTTGACAACCGATCATTTTTTCTCGATTTGAAAATTTTATGTTTGACGGTGCGAAAAGTGCTTGTTTCAGAAGGGATTCAGCAAACCAATCATGTGACGGCGGAACGGTTTACAGGAAGCGGAGATGTGTCCTCATGAGAAACGTGGCTATTGTGGGTGACGGCGGACACGGAAAGGTGATCAGAGAGCTGATAAACGCCCGGCCAGACACGCGCTTAACCGCTGTGCTGGATGATAAATTCAGATCGTTTGAAGCCGGAAAAGAGTGGTGCACAGGCCCGCCGGAAGCCATTTCTGAAGTGCGCAGGCTGGTCCCCGATGTGTTGTTCCTCATCGCCATCGGAAACAACAGTGTCAGAAAACAGCTGGCAGAGCGACTGGGACTGAAGAAAGAAGATTTCATTACATTGATTCACCCGACAGCCATCGTCAGCAAGTCTGCTGTCATCGGAGAAGGGACCGTGATTATGGCGGGCGCGATCATTCAGGCGGATGCGCGTATCGGCGCCCACTGCATCATCAATACGGGTGCAGTGGCAGAGCACGACAATCAAATCAGCGATTATGTCCATCTTTCCCCGCGTGTCACGCTGTCAGGAGCGGTCGTTGTTCAGGAAGGCGCTCATGTCGGAACCGGCGCGTCCGTCATACCGCAGCTCACAATCGGGGCCTGGAGCAATGTCGGCGCCGGCTCCGCGGTGATCCGTTCCATACCGGACAGGGTAACGGCGGCCGGTGCCCCGGCGCGCATTATTTCTTCCATTCAAACATAAAACAAAGGATGATTATATGCATAAAAAAATCTACTTATCTCCCCCTCACATGAGCGGCAGAGAGCAGCACTATATTTCAGAAGCCTTTCGCTCAAACTGGATTGCGCCGCTTGGGCCTCTCGTGAATTCATTTGAAGAACAATTGGCTGAACGCGTCGGCGTAAAAGGGGGGGCTGCGGTCAGCTCTGGAACGGCGGCGATTCATCTGGCGCTGCGTTTGCTTGAGGTAAAAGAAGGAGACTGTGTGTTTTGCCAGTCCTTTACATTTGTGGCGACCGCCAATCCGATTTTATATGAAAAAGCGGTGCCCGTCTTTATTGATTCTGAGCCTGATACGTGGAATATGTCGCCGAAAGCCCTTGAACGAGCGCTGGAGGTTGCGAAAAGAAACGGAAAGCTGCCCAAAGCGGTCATTGCCGTCAATTTATATGGGCAAAGCGCGAAAATGGATGAAATCGTAAGCCTGTGTGACGCATACGGAGTTCCTGTCATTGAGGACGCAGCCGAATCTCTCGGCACAGTTTATAAAGGGAAGCAAAGCGGGACATTCGGGCGCTTCGGCATTTTTTCATTTAACGGGAACAAAATTATCACCACATCAGGTGGCGGGATGCTCGTTTCAGACGATGAAGCCGCCATTGAAAAAGCTAGATTTCTCGCTTCACAGGCCCGTGATCCGGCTGTTCATTATCAGCACAGCGAAATCGGACACAATTACAGACTGAGCAATATCCTAGCCGGCGTAGGCATTGCCCAGCTTGAAGTACTAGATGAGCGGGTGGAGAAAAGAAGGGCCATTTTTACGAGATACAAAAATGCGCTCGGTCACATAGACGGCGTCCGCTTTATGCCGGAGTATGCAGCAGGCGTATCCAATCGCTGGCTTACCACACTCACACTTGATAACGGGCTGAATCCATATGACGCGGTTCAGCGTCTTGCTGAAGAAAACATTGAAGCGCGGCCGCTGTGGAAGCCGCTCCATGCCCAGCCATTGTTTGCGCCGTCTTTATTTTATTCTCATGAAGGTAATGAGAGCATATGCGAAGATCTTTTCAAGCGAGGGATCTGTCTCCCGTCTGGGTCAAATCTGACGGAAGAAGAACAAGACCGGGTCATTGATGTGCTAGTACACTTATTCCAAACTGCCGAGGTGAAGAAATGGACAGCAAGCATTCGATGATCAGCCTGAAACAGAAACTGTCCGGGCTGCTCGATGTCATTCCGAAACAGTCCGAGATCATATATGCCGACTATCCTCTATACGGAAATGTAGGGGATTTATTTATTATGAAGGGAACAGAAGCCTTCTTTAAAGAACATGGGATCCGGGTCAGAAAACGCTGGAATCCCGACAATTTTCCAGTTGGGCGAAAGCTGGATCCGAACCTCATCATCGTCTGCCAGGGAGGCGGCAACTTCGGGGACTTGTATCCGTATTATCAAGGTTTTAGAGAGAAAATCGTCCAAACCTATCCGAACCACAAAATCGTGATCCTGCCGCAATCGATTTATTTCCAAAACGAAGACAATCTCAAACGGACGGCGGAGATATTTTCTAAGCATGCAAATCTCCATATCATCACAAGGGAAAAAGCTTCCTATACAACAGCACAGGCTTACTTTACAAGCAATCATATTAAGCTTCTGCCTGATATGGCTCATCAGCTGTTTCCTGTCGTTCCAACGCTGCAGCCGATTAATCAAAAGCTGAGATTTATCAGAACAGATCATGAAGCAAACAAGGAGCTTCAGGAAGACGCAAAAGCGGAAAGCTACGATTGGCGCACGGTGCTGTCAGCTTCAGACCGCCGGACGATCGCTTTTCTGCAAACGGTGAACGTTCTGAACAAAAAAGCGGGCAACCCTCTGCCCATCGCGTATATTTGGGAAAAATACTCGGATTATATCGTTAAAAAAGCGATTCGGTTTTTCAGCCGTTACGAATCGGTAGAAACGTCAAGGCTGCACGGCCACATCTTGTCCTCTCTTCTTCAAAAAGAAAACACGGTCATTGATAATTCCTACGGGAAAAATGCCAATTACTATCACACCTGGATGGAAGGCGTGCCGAATACTCGACTCATCCAGAGCGCTTCAAAGAAGGAAAACCTTCCTGCTCACATGTGAGCGGAAGGTTTATTTTGATTCTCCCCGTTTGACTTTGTTGTACGCTTCATCTAAATGCTGAATCCGTTTCAAGACGACTGCGTTTTTCGTCAGCTGGTCCTGCACAAGCGTTGAGACGACGGAACGGTAGTAACTGTTCATCGCGTGGATTTTATCCTCAGACTGATTCATTTCAATATGCTGTTTGAAATTCTCAATAAAATAAGGTACGGAAAAAAGTTCAGACATTTCTTTGGCAGCTCCTTTTTCATAAATGTATACGGTGCGATCTCAATCATGTACAATGAAGAAAGGGGAGTGAGCAAGATGGATATGAAACTTCAGCAAGTACAAGTATTAAAGCCTCAACTGACACAGGAGCTCAGGCAGGCCATCACGCTGCTTGGCTATCATTCGGCAGAACTCGCCGAATACATTGATGAGCTCTCACTGGAAAACCCTCTTATTGAACGAAAGGAAACAGACACACCGCCACTATCTTACCATAAAATAAACAAAAACAGGATGAATGCACAGGAAGCAGGCCTTCAATTAAGTGATCCGCAAAAAACATTGCAGGATGTGTTAAAACAGCAGTCACTTGATATGAATTTGACAAACTCTGAAAAAAAGATTTTCAATTATCTGATTCATTCGCTTGATTCGAACGGGTACTTGGAAGAAGAAGTGGAGGAGGCAGCACGGCGACTATCTGTTTCAATCAAGGAAGCGGAAGCTGTTTTGGCAAAACTCCAGTCGTTAGAGCCGGCTGGAATCGGTGCAAGATCTCTGCAGGAATGTATCCTTCTTCAATTACAGCGGCTGCCGAACAGAAATGAACAAGCGGAAATGCTTGTTTCAGCTCATTTTGATGCTTTCGCGCAAAAAAACTGGAAAGCGCTTTCAAGAGAAACGGGATTTCCGCTTCATACCATTCAAGATATCTCTGATGACATCGCAGCTCTTCATCCAAGACCGGGCCTTCTATTTGCCCGGCCAGAGCAAGATGTGTATATCGAGCCTGACATTTTTATCACCGTGAAAAACGGGCACATCGCAGCGGAGCTGAATACCCGCTCGTTTCCAGAAATAGACCTGCATCCTCAGTACAGAACGCTTTTATCGTCCGGCTCCTGTCAGGATACCGCCTCTTATTTATCTGCAAAATATCAGGAATGGCGCTGGCTGAGCCGCGCGCTGCGACAGCGAAAACAGACGATCACGAGAATCGTAAATGAACTGATCACACGGCAAAAGGATTTCTTTCTGAAAGGGCGAAGCGCAATGAAGCCGCTGACCCTCAGGGAGGTAGCGGACTGCCTAAGCCTTCATGAATCAACTGTGAGCCGGGCAATTAAAGGGAAAACGATACAAACGCCGTACGGACTGTTTGAGATGAAACTCTTTTTCTCAGCAAAAGCCGAGGCTTCAGGAGATGGAGATGCATCTAACTATGCAGTCAAAACGCATCTTGAAGGCCTGATCAATCAAGAGGACAAAACAAAACCGCTCTCAGATCAAAAGCTAGCTGATTTGCTATATGAACAGCACGGCATCCAAATCTCCAGACGAACCGTGGCAAAATACCGCGATCAAATGAACATTCCGTCATCGGCGGCGAGAAAACGGTATAAATAAAATCCTCCCTTGACGGGAGGATTTTTTTAAGGAATCATCCAGCTGAACACATGATGCTGCAAAAAAGTGATGATACAAACGAGCAGCAGCAAAAACAAGCTGTGCTTAATCGTAAAGCGGAAAAGATCTGATTCCTTTCCCGCGAGCCCTACCGCGGCGCACGCCACCGCAATTGACTGCGGCGAAATCATTTTTCCTGTGACACCGCCTGATGAGTTGGCAGCGACAGACAGAACCGGGTCCATGCCGACTGATAATGCGGTGACTTTCTGCAGGTTGCCGAACAGCAGGTTGGCAGAAGTATCTGAGCCGGTAATAAAGACGCCGAGCCAGCCGAGAACAGGCGAGAAGAAGGTAAACATTGAACCTGTCAGCGCGAGTGTCATCCCGAGTGTCGTGCTCATTCCAGAGGAATTGGTGACATAGGCAAAACCAACGACAGAAGCAATGGTCAAAATCGGAAACTTCAGCTCTTGGATCGTTTCCTGAAAAACAGCTCCCCAGTTTTTCCACGAAATCGCCGTGATGAACTTTGACAGCACAGCGGCAATCAATATCGCGGTGCCGGCCGAACCAAGCACCTCGAGCTTGTAAACCGCTTCAATCGGCGCACCGTCAGCATTGACAATTTGATTGTTCAAAAAAGGCACACCGGGGGCAAAAGTCAATTTTTCTCCAACAGCATTCAGCCACTTCAGGAAAACAGCGGAGCCTTCATAATGCCCGGTCAGCGCCGATTTGACAGATGGAATGCCCCATACAGAAATCATCACTGTCAGCAGCAGAAATGGCGACCAGGCCTTGAATATCTGTCCGCCGCTGTACGCAGGTGCTGCTGGATTCGTTTTCGCCGTTTCAATCGCAGCGGCCGATTCCTGTTCACTGGCAAACCGAAATGTTGTTTTCGGCTTCCACCATTTTAAAAACACAGCAAGTGCAGCCATCGAAACCAGAGCGGACAAAACATCCGGCAGCTCAGGCCCTAAAAAATTAGAACTGAGATATTGAACAACAGCAAAGGAAACACCGGAAACGAGAATCGCCGGCCAAACTTCAAAGGCTTTCCTGAACCCGCTCATGATAATGATTAAATAAAGAGGAATAAATACGGATAGAAACGGCAGCTGCCGCCCGACCATTTGCGAAATCTCCATCGCCGGAATCCCTGTCGGCCCTTCTACAGCTGTAATCGGAATCCCAATCGCCCCAAAGGCCACAGGGGCTGTATTGGCGATCAAACAGATTCCCGCTGCATAAAGAGGATTAAAGCCGAGGCCGACCAGCAGCGCGGCAGAAATGGCGACCGGCGCCCCGAAGCCCGCCGCTCCTTCTAAAAAAGCACCGAATGAGAAAGCGATCAGAAGCGCCTGAAGCCGGCGGTCATCGGTAATCGAGAGAACAGAGCTGCGAATAATATCAAACTGTCCCGTTTTCACAGTGATTTTATACAAAAAAACAGACGTTACAATGATCCAGCCGATAGGCAAAACCCCGTATACGGCTCCTTGTGTAGCGGACATCAGCGCTTTTTCCGCCGGCATCCGATAAACCAATACAGCAATCACAAGCGCGATCCCCAAGGTGGACAAGCCCGCTGTATACCCCTTCATCCGTTTAATCGCGAGTGCCCAAAAAAAGAAAATAATCGGTACAAGTGCGGCAAGCGCTGATAAAAGCAAATTTCCCCCTATAGGCGTAAATGCCTGTGTCCATTGCATCCCAAACCCCTCCTTGAAACATAAACTGGCGTCATATGTAAGCGGTTTCTAAAGATGATATGATCATCTGATGACTGGGTAATAAGACCAGTTACCTAGCATTATATTTTGAAAAAAATCAAAGTACAAGACTTTTTGACAAAATTGTCAAAATCTTTTGGCGGCCCCCAAAACAGAGTATAATAGATCGTAACCAGCCAGACCTACAAGTTACGGGGTGAATTGCATTGAAATACAAACAGATTAAAACAAAGAAAATATATGAAGAAGTAGCGGATGCATTATTAGATATGATCAAAAACGGCGAATTGAAGCCGGGAGATAAATTGGACTCCGTTCAGGCGCTTTCTGAAAGCTTTCAAGTCAGCCGCTCAGCGGTCCGCGAAGCACTTTCTGCATTAAAAGCGATGGGGCTTGTCGAGATGAAACAGGGAGAAGGCACGTACTTGAAGGAATTTGAACCGAATCAAATTTCTCAGCCGCTCTCAGCCGCGCTTCTTATGAAAAAAGAGGACGTCAAGCAGCTGCTCGAGGTCAGAAAACTGCTTGAAATCGGCGTGGCGTCATTAGCTGCTGAAAAAAGGACAGAAGAGGATCTCGAAAGAATTCATGCTGCGTTAAAGGAAATGAGCAGCATTGAAGCGGACGGGGAGCTGGGCGAGAAAGCAGACTTCGCATTTCATCTGGCGCTTGCTGACGCTTCCCAAAATGATCTTCTCAAACATTTGATGAATCATGTTTCATCATTGCTGCTGGAAACGATGAGAGAAACACGGAAAATCTGGCTGTTTTCCAAAAAGACCTCAGTCCAGCGGCTTTATGAGGAGCATGAACGGATTTACAAAGCCGTGGCAGCACAGGATGGAGCGCAGGCGGAGGCTTCCATGCTGGCGCATTTAACGAATGTGGAAGATGTGCTTTCGGGATATTTCGAGGAAAATGTGCAATAACCAACTCATTTCCCGGGCAATTCCACCGGTGCCGCATGATACAAACAACCGAGACTGAGCCGCAAATGGTTCAGTCTTTTTACATGATGCAGCAAGGGCTTTGTGCACTTGACATTTGCGGAAAAGGAAGTAAAATATTTTACTAAAATGAACAGCAAGCTGAATAATGGAGGCAGATGCAATGGCGACAATTAAAGATATCGCGCAGGAAGCGGGATTTTCGATTTCAACCGTTTCCCGCGTTTTAAATAACGATGAAAGCCTTTCTGTTCCTGATGAGACACGGGAGAAAATCTATGAAGCGGCAGAAAAGCTCAATTACCGCAAGAAAACAGTAAGGCCGCTAGTGAAACATATTGCGTTTTTATATTGGCTGACAGATAAAGAAGAATTAGAAGATGTCTATTTTAAAACGATGAGATTAGAGGTAGAGAAACTGGCGAAAGCATTCAATGTCGACATGACCACTTATAAAATATCGGATGGAATCGAAAGCATTCCTGAACATATCGAAGGGTTTATTGCCGTCGGCACATTTTCTGATCAAGAGCTGGCTTTCCTCAGAAATCTCACTGAAAACGGCGTCTTTATCGATTCAACTCCTGATCCCGATCATTTTGACTCGGTAAGGCCTGATTTAGCCCAAATGACAAGAAAAACGGTAAACGTCCTGAGCGAGAAGGGGCATAAGAGCATCGGGTTTATCGGCGGCACATACAAAAATCCCAACAACAATCAAGATGAAATGGACATCCGCGAACAAACCTTCAGATCCTATATGAGGGAAAAAGGCATGCTGGACGAGCGGTATATTTTCTGTCATCGCGGTTTCTCTGTGGAAAACGGGTACCGCCTGATGACAGCAGCGATTGACACATTAGGTGATCAGCTCCCGACCGCTTTTTTGATCGCGGCGGACCCGATTGCAGTAGGCTGTCTGCAAGCCCTGAATGAAAAGGGAATTGCCATACCGAACAGGGTGAGCGTTGTAAGCATCAACAACATCAGCTTCGCAAAGTATGTTTCGCCTCCTTTGACGACGTTTCATATTGATATACATGAATTGTGTAAAAATGCTGTTGAAATGCTGCTTGAACAAGTGCAAGACAAAAGAAGAACGGTAAAAACATTATACTTGGGGGCGGAATTAATCGTCAGAAAGAGTATGAATTAACAATGGCTTAGGAGACTAAGTCATTTTTTATTTAGGTAAAAAAATTTACTGATAGAGGTAAATAGTTTGTTTACACATTTTCTCAGGCGTGCTATATTATTTTAAAAGCGCTTTCATTCATACCGAGAGGGTGACAATCAATGAAAATGGTAAAAAAGTGTTCCGTACTCATGCTCTGCTCGGCTGTCAGTTTATCCTTGGCGGCTTGCGGCCCAAAGGAAAGCAGCAGTGCCAAATCAAGTTCAAAAGGGTCAGAGCTTGTCGTGTGGGAGGATAAAGAAAAGAGCATCGGCATTAAAGACGCCGTTGCTGCGTTTGAAAAAGAGCATGATGTAAAGGTTAAAGTCGTGGAAAAACCGTATGTCCAGCAGATTGAAGATTTGCGGATGGACGGACCGGCCGGCACGGGGCCTGACGTGTTAACAATGCCCGGTGACCAAATCGGAACGGCTGTGACGGAAGGATTACTTAAGGAATTACATGTCGAAAAGGACGTTCAATCGCTCTATACTGACGCTTCCATTCAGTCTCAAATGGTAGATCAAAAGCTTTATGGGCTGCCTAAAGCTGTCGAAACGACAGTGCTTTTTTACAACAAAGATCTCATCTCAGAGAAGAAATTGCCGCAAACGCTGGAAGAGTGGTACGACTATTCTAAAAAGACAGCTGACGGAAGCAAGTTTGGATTTTTAGCCCTGTTCGATCAAATTTATTACGCGGAAAGTGTGATGAGCGGATACGGCGGATACATTTTCGGTAAGAATCAAGACGGCAGCTATAACCCGTCTGACATCGGGATCAATAATGAAGGCGCTGTCAAAGGTGCGGCGCTGATTCAGAAGTTTTACAAAGAGGGCTTATTCCCGGCCGGCATTATTGGAGAACAAGGGATTAATGTGCTGGAATCACTGTTCACAGAAGGAAAAGCCGCCGCGATTATTTCGGGCCCGTGGAATGTAGAAGCCTTTTCGAAAGCAGGAATCAATTATGGCATAACGAAACTGCCGAAGCTGGAAAATGGGAAAAACATGAGCTCCTTTATCGGCGTCAAAAGCTACAACGTCAGTGCGTTTTCAAAGAATACAGAGCTGGCGCAAGAATTAGCCGTTTTTCTCGCGAACGAAAAGAATTCTAAAACACGATATGAACAAACGAAGGAAGTCCCTGCTGTGAAATCCTTAGCCAATGACCAGGCTATTATGAAAAGCGAGGCGGCACGGGCTGTTACTGAACAATCCCGCTTCTCAGAGCTGACGCCAAATATCCCGGAAATGAATGAAATATGGACGCCGGCTGATTCGGCATTACAAACGATTGCAACAGGAAAAGCGGATCCCAAACAAGCATTGGATCAAGCAGCTGAAACGGCCAAAGGACAAATCAAGGCAAAGCACAGCGGAAAATAAAGAGAAAGCTAGATTTGTATTGTAAGAGAGGTGAAAACGGTGCAGCATCGTCAAATCGCTTTGTTGCTGTCAATCATCCCGGGGCTGGGGCAATTTTATAACAAGCAATGGATAAAAGGTTTTGTCTTTCTTTTCTTAGGCGCATCGTTTTTTGCGGTCTTTGGAGATCTGCTCAATATGGGGTTTTGGGGAATCTTTACTCTGGGAACAGAAGTGCCGCGGGATAACTCCGTGTTTCTGCTGGCGGAAGGAATTATCGCTGTGATTGTGGCCTGCTTTGGCCTTGCGGTGTATTATGCGAATCTTCGCGATGCGTTTCAAAGCGGAAAACGGCGTGATGAAAACAAGCCGTTGGGTTCCCTAAAGGAACAATACCAAAATATCATTTCTCAGGGCTATCCTTATGTTGTCAGCGGCCCATCTTTGTTTATTTTAATATTCGCCGTGGTTTTTCCTATCTTGTTCAGCTTTGCAGTAGCTTTTACAAACTATGATTTGTACCATTCCCCTCCTGCTAAATTAATCGATTGGGTCGGTTTTCAAACCTTCTCAAACATCTTCACAGTTGATATTTGGAGGTCGACTTTTTTTGATGTGCTGGCTTGGATGGTGGTTTGGACACTTGCCGCATCCACACTGCAAGTCAGTTTAGGGATTTTTCTCGCGATCATTGTCAATCAGAAAGACATTCGTTTTAAACGCTTTTTCCGGACGATTCTGATTTTGCCATGGGCCGTTCCCGGATTTGTTACGATTTTAATTTTTGCAGGGCTGTTTAATGACAGCTTCGGTGCGATGAATCACGACATCTTGGCTTTTTTCGGGATAGAGCCTCTTCCGTGGATGACAGATGCCAATTGGTCTAGGCTTGCGCTGATTCTCATGCAGGGCTGGCTCGGGTTTCCGTACATCTTTCTCGTCTCAACAGGCGTGTTGCAATCGATCCCGGACGATCTGTATGAAGCAGCCACGATTGATGGCGCTTCTGTCTTCGCAAAGCTGAGATACATCACGCTTCCAATGGTGTTCATTGCCATGGCTCCGATTATCATTACTCAGTTTACGTTTAATTTTAATAACTTTAATATTATCTATCTATTTAATGGCGGAGGCCCGGCTGTAACTGGATCAACAGCGGGCGGGACAGATATTCTCGTTTCGTGGATTTATAAATTGACAATGCAGTCCAGCCAATATTCACTTGCCGCGGCTTTAACAATTTTATTATCTGTGTTTGTCATTTCCATCGCATTGTGGCAGTTCAGACGGACGAAGTCTTTTAAAGAGGAGGCATGAGGCATGCTGGCAGATATGAAGGTCAGAAAATATATCCGTCTCCTTTTCTCTTACTTGT
This sequence comes from Bacillus sp. SN1, assembly GCF_002796895.1. Lineage (NCBI taxonomy): Bacteria > Bacillati > Bacillota > Bacilli > Caryophanales > Bacillaceae > Bacillus > Bacillus sp. SN1. The sequence goes on along the minus strand of NZ_PHIE01000007.1, from coordinate 37,882 downwards.
TGTTAGCCTGTATGACGGTCATCATTGTTTATCCTCTCCTTTGGACGGCAGGCGCTAGCTTTAACCCCGGCAACAGCTTGATCAGTACATCCATCATTCCGAAGCATCCGACATTCGACCATTACAAGGAATTATTTGTGGGCAAAGAAAGCCTTCAATATGTGCAGTGGTATATCAACTCAATGAAGATCAGCCTGTTTACGATGGCAGGGTCTTTGATCTGTGTGACATTTACCGCCTATGCGTTTTCGCGGTTTCGATTTAAAGGGAGGAAATACGCTTTAACTCTCTTTTTATTGCTGCAAATGATTCCCCAGTTTTCGGCGTTAATTGCCTTGTTTGTATTGGCGCAAATCTTGGGGATGATCAATAGCCACTGGCTGTTAATCTTGCTTTATATCGGCGGCCTGATCCCGATGAATACGTATTTGATGAAAGGGTACATGGATTCCATCCCGATGGATTTAGACGAAAGCGCCAAGATTGACGGGGCCAGCAGCACAAGAATCTTCTTCCAGATCATTCTGCCATTATCAAAACCGATGGCGGCAGTGGTCGCTATGAACGGCTTTAACGGCCCGCTCGGAGATTTTGTGCTGTCCTCAACGATATTGAGAACGCCTGAATCATATACATTGCCCGTCGGCCTATTCAATTTAGTGAATGACGTCATGGGAGCCAGCTATACGACTTTTGCGGCCGGAGCCCTGCTCATCAGCATACCGGTTGCCGTCATCTTTATCATGCTGCAAAAGTATTTTGTGTCCGGATTAACCGCAGGGGGAACGAAAGGCTAAGAGAATAAGGAGGAGAATGTGATGTCAAAGCTTGAAAAAACGCATGTAACAGAAGCAAAATTTATGCTCCATGGAGGAGACTACAATCCTGATCAGTGGCTGGATCGGCCAGATATTTTAGCTGATGATATCAAGCTGATGAAGCTTTCTCATACGAATACGTTTTCTGTCGGCATTTTTGCATGGAGCGCGCTTGAGCCAGAGGAGGGCGTGTATCAATTTGAATGGCTGGATGATATTTTTGAACAGATTCACAGCATAGGCGGCAGAGTCATATTAGCAACGCCAAGCGGAGCGCGTCCTGCCTGGCTATCGCAAACCTATCCTGAAGTTTTGCGTGTCAATGCTTCCCGAGTCAAACAGCTGCACGGCGGAAGGCACAACCACTGCATCACATCAAAGGCCTATCGTGAAAAAACGCGCCACATCAACCGGTTATTAGCAGAGAGATATGGCAATCATCCGGCACTGTTAATGTGGCATATTTCAAACGAATACGGAGGAGATTGCCACTGCGAACAATGCCAGCATGCCTTCAGGGAGTGGCTGAAATCGAAATATGACAACAGCCTCAAGGCACTGAACCATGCGTGGTGGACTCCTTTTTGGAGCCATTCATTCAATGATTGGTCACAAATTGAAAGCCCTTCGCCGATCGGTGAAAATGGTTTGCACGGTCTGAACTTAGACTGGCGCCGGTTCGTCACCGATCAAACGATTTCGTTTTATGAAAATGAAATCATCCCGCTGAAGGAATTGACGCCTGATATCCCCATCACAACGAACTTTATGGCTGATACACCGGATTTGATTCCGTATCAGGGCCTCGACTACAGCAAATTTGCGAAGCATGTCGATGTCATCAGCTGGGACGCTTATCCGGTCTGGCACAATGACTGGGAAAGCACAGCTGATTTGGCGATGAAGGTCGGCTTTATCAACGACCTGTACCGAAGCCTGAAGCAGCAGCCTTTCTTATTAATGGAGTGTACGCCAAGCGCAGTCAATTGGCATCACGTCAACAAGGCGAAGCGCCCGGGCATGAATCTGCTGTCGTCCATGCAAATGATTGCCCACGGTTCGGACAGCGTTCTCTATTTCCAATACCGCAAATCACGCGGGTCATCAGAAAAATTGCACGGGGCAGTAGTGGATCATGACAATAGCCCGAAGAACCGGGTCTTTCAAGAAGTGGCCAAAGTCGGCGAGACATTAGAACGGCTGTCCGAGGTTGTCGGAACGATGAGGCCCGCTGAAACCGCTATTTTATATGACTGGGAAAATCATTGGGCGCTCGAGGATGCTCAGGGGTTTGCGAAGGCGACAAAACGTTATGCGCAAACGCTTCAGCAGCATTACCGCACATTCTGGGAACACGATATCCCTGTCGACGTCATCACGAAAGAACAAGATTTTTCACCATATAAACTGCTGATTGTCCCGATGCTGTATTTGATGAGCGAAGACACCATTTCCCGTTTAAAAGCGTTTACGGCTAACGGCGGCATCCTAGTCATGACGTATATCAGCGGGATTGTAAATGAGCATGATTTAACGTACACAGGCGGATGGCATCCGGATCTGCAGGCTGTTTTCGGGATTGAGCCTCTTGAAACCGACACGCTGTATCCGAAGGATCGAAATGCTGTCAGCTATCGTAGCCAAACATATGAAATGAAGGATTATGCAACGGTGATCGATGTCAAGACCGCGTCGGCAGAAGCGGTGTATCAAGAAGATTTTTATGCGCGTACGCCAGCGGTGACAAGCCATCAATATCAGCAGGGTAAGGCGTATTTTATCGGTGCACGTTTGGAAGATCAATTTCATCGTGATTTCTATGAAGGGCTGATTACAGACCTGTCTCTTTCTCCTGTTTTTCCGGTTCGGCACGGAAAAGGCGTCTCCGTACAAGCGAGGCAGGATCAGCACAATGATTATATTTTTGTCATGAATTTTACGGAAGAAAAGCAGCTGGTCTCGTTTGACCAGAGTGTGAAGGATATGATGACGGGGGACATATTGACAGGCGACCTGACGATGGAAAAGTATGAAGTGAGAATTGTTGTAAACACACATTAGGCTGTTGCTCCGCTCGATTTGGGCGGATTCTTTTATATTCGAAAACACTTACTTTGGAGTGAGGGGTGAAATCATGAGAAGCAGAGTGAAAATGTTCTTTGCAGCTGTTATCGTGTGGAGTGCATTCAGTTCAACGGGATATGCCGCTGTCATTGAGGGGGAGAAACATGTGCCAGAGCTTCGGGCAGATGATCTTTACGTTAAAAAAGTAAAGGGCATGAATAAGGACTTTATCAAGGGGGCAGATGTGTCCAGCGTTATTGCCTTAGAAAACAGCGGTGTCACCTTTTATAATACAAGCGGAAAACCTCAGGACATCTTTACAACCTTAAAACAAGCTGGCGTCAACTATGTTCGCGTCCGCATCTGGAATGACCCATATGATTCAAATGGCAACGGGTATGGAGGAGGAAACAATGATATCCAAAAAGCGATCGAAATCGGAAAAAGAGCGACAGCGAACGGAATGAAGGTGCTGGCCGACTTTCATTATTCTGATTTCTGGGCCGATCCTGCGAAACAGAAGGCACCTAAAGCTTGGGCGAATCTCAGCTTTGAAGCTAAAAAAGCAAAGCTCTATGAGTATACGAAACAAAGCCTTCAAAAGATGATCAAGGAAGGCGTCAACATCGGCATGGTTCAAGTCGGAAATGAAACAACAGGGGCATTTGCCGGCGAAACCGATTGGGCGAAAATGAGCCAATTATTTAATGAAGGAAGCCGAGCGGTCAGGGAAACAGACCCAGGCATTTTGGTCGCACTGCATTTTACCAACCCTGAAACGGCTGGAAGGTATTCATTTATTGCAGAAACACTCCGCAAAAACAAAGTGGATTATGATGTGTTTGCCAGCTCGTATTATCCTTTCTGGCACGGCACACTACAGAATTTAACCTCCGTGCTGAAGGCTGTTGCCGATACGTACGGCAAAAAAGTTATGGTGGCGGAGACATCGTACACCTATACCGCTGAGGATGGTGACGGTCATGAAAATACAGCGCCAAAAACCGGGCAGACGCTGCCATATTCAATTTCCGTTCAAGGCCAGGCAGATGCGATAAGAGATGTGATGGAGGCTATAGCAAATACAGGCACGGCAGGACTTGGTGTTTTCTATTGGGAGCCAGCGTGGATTCCAGTCGGGCTAAAAACGCAAATAGAGAAAAACAAAGTGTTATGGGAAACGTACGGGTCAGGCTGGGCCTCCAGCTACGCTGCCGAATACGACCCTGAAGATGCCGGGAAATGGTATGGGGGAAGCGCTGTGGATAATCAAGCTTTGTTTGATTTTAACGGACACCCGCTGCCTTCCTTGCAGGTGTTTCAATATGCGGAGTCAGGACATAACCCGAAGAAACGCTGAAACAGAAAATCCATGAGATGTAACAAATTATTGTTATGTCTCATGGATGTTTTTATTTCAAATCAACTAATATAAAACATTCGTCATCACTTTTATGATGGGCTTCCTTATGTTGATGGAGTGATGTAAGGATTTTCTCTTTCAGGTCGGTAATAGGAAACTCGGGATGCTCCTTCAATAAATCAAATAAATAACATGAAGCCGTAGGGTCCATCACGCCATCTGTATAAAGAAGAAGCCTTCCGCCCTCCGTGTATGGAAGGCTGCTTGACTGAAACACCGTGTCTTCAAACATCCCGATCGGAGGCGCAGTTGCCTGCAGCAGATTTTGGGTTCCTCCGGCGCCCTGCCATAATGCCGGGGGATGCCCTGCGTTGACATAATCAATTCTTTGCCGGGCTGTATCAATCTCGAGATAAATGGCAGTGCAATAATGTCTTGCTTCCTCATCATTTTGAAACAAGCTGTGAAGATGTCGGTCTAATTCTTTCATGACTTTGACGGGACTGAGACCTTGCGTGATCTGGCGCTGGAACAAAGGATGAAGAGACATCGTAATCAAAGCAGATGAAATCCCATGACCCATCACATCAAGGATAATAATGCCGTAACGGTGTTTATCGATTTGATAAAATCCGTATAGATCACCTGATAAGTCACTGGATGCTTTGTAATAAGACTCAATCTGAATCTGATCATTTACAATCGGTTCAGTCAACGAGTTTTCCTGAATCTTTCTGGCGAGCTCAAGCTCTCTTTTGGTGTTTAATTTAAATTGCTGATTTTGTTTGTTGATCTTAAGAAGCTCTTCTTGTTTAGCCTTCAGCGTTCCTAAAGCAATTTCTAATTCTGCATTGGCTTTCTGTTTGGCAAACAAAGCTTCTTGGGCCGCGTTTCTGGCCATCAGCAGTTCATTTTCATATTCATTTCGCTTCTGCATCGGAATCAGAACACACTCGGTGACAGATGCTCCGCGATCAGCTCTTACAACCGCATTGACAAGGACGGGAATTTCTTCTCCATCTCTTGTTTGCAGGGAAATGTACATTTCTTCAATGTGCTGCTCCAGTTTCAAAAGCGGAACAAAATAAAGCTGGTAGAAAAGCTGTGCGGAAACGGTCAAGATCGTATCCATATGCTGGCCGATTACCTGTTCCTGCTCATATTTTAGGATGTTGAGCAGGGTACGGTTGACCGCTATTATTGAACCCTCTTCTGACAAAGTGAGGAAACCGCATGGTGCATTATTCAATTGTTTGTCCATTCAGAGGGTCACCTCTATCCCTTTCGTTCCATATCACACGTGTGCTTTCAAATAATCGCTGATCAGCTGTATCGTTTCTTCAGGATGGCTCATGTGGGGACAATGCCCGCGAGCCTCCATTTGTTTCAGTCTGCTATAAGGCAGGTGTTTATGCATATACTCACCTACTGCTGCCGGTGCGATGATATCATCTGCGCATTGGAGAATAAGAGAGGGAACCGTTACCTTCGAAAGATCCTCCCGGTGATCAGAAAAAAACGCTGCTTTCGCGAATTGGCGGGCAATCACAGGGTCAGTAGAACAAAAACGGCTCTCAAGCTCTTCCCTGATTTCAGGCCGGTCTGGCTGATTCAGAACAGTTGCCGCAAATACAGTTGCCCAGCCTATGTAATTTTTCTCCATCATCTCCAGTAAACCAATTAGCTGTTCCTCCTCAAATCCTCCGTAATACTCAGGCGGGTCATTCAAATAGCAAGGAGAAGGGCCCACCATCACCAGATGGGAAAAGAGTTCCGGGCGGCGGATGGAAGCAAGCATCCCAATCACAGCTCCGACAGAGTGACCCACAAACACGGTATCTTCCAGATCTAAAGCTTCACAAACATCTAGAACATCCTGGGCATAGCCGTCAAGTGTCCGGTAACGATTCAGGTCATATGCGCGCAAATCTGAATGTCCCGAACCGACGTAATCAAATAAAATGACCTGATGATCTTCTTCGAAGGCCGGCGCCACGGCATTCCACACGCTTTGATCGCATCCAAAACCAGGTGCGAAAATGATAGATGCTTTGCCGCTGCCTTTCACCTTCACATCATTTCGAGACAAAATCGCTTCGTTCATGATTGGCTCCTTTCAGCCGGAAAGTAAAATAAAGTTCAATATGTATATCATAACACTCGGGCGGTTTGAAGAGGGTGTCTTTCTATGAAAGTAAATAGCAGTTTAAAAGAAAGAGGACATCCGGCATAGGAGAGCTGGATGAATTGGAAGATCTAGAGGATGGATGGCCTAGGCACCTGCGGCGGGAAAAAATATGACATTTGTCACTCAATCATCATGACACCCCATACTAACATCATCATCTCAGTCATTTTACAATCAATGTAAGCCATCAGGAGGTGCTCATGTGATGAATGAGGCAGTATCAGTAAGCAACGTGACAAAACATTTCCAGCAAAAAACAGCTGTAAACAACATCAGCTTCAGCATTGAAAAAGGAGAAATTGCAGCCATTCTCGGACCGAATGGGGCAGGGAAGACGACCGTTATCTCCATGATATTAGGATTGCTGAAACCGACTAAGGGAGAAATCAAACTATTTAACCGGGTTCCCGATGATCAACGGGTTCGCGAAAAAATAGGCGTGATGCTGCAGGAAGTGAGTGTCATGCCGGGTCTAAAGGTGAATGAAATCCTCGAACTCTTCCGAAGCTATTATCCGAATCCATTGTCCATGAAAGAACTCGTTTCGTTAACAGCACTCACAAAAGAAGACTTGAAAACAAGAGCAGAAAAATTATCCGGCGGACAAAAACGCCGTTTGAGCTTTGCTTTGGCTCTTGCCGGGAACCCGGAGCTGCTTATATTCGATGAACCGACAGTCGGAATGGACACATCATCAAGACATCGATTCTGGCAGACCATTCATGGGCTGGCGGATCAAGGGAAAACGATTATTTTCTCAACTCACTATTTACAGGAAGCAGATGATGCCGCACAGCGAATCTTATTTTTTGCTGATGGACGGCTTGTGGCAGACGATTCACCAATGCAGCTCCGCTCTAGGATTCAAAAACAGTCTGTTTCCTTTACGCTTCATTCAGATGAATCATTGGAAAAGCTGTCTCGTCACCCGGAAGTAGAGCGAGTGATCCAAAAGCATCAGAGAACCATCATCCAAACATCAAATACAGACAAAGTGTTAGCGCTGATCTTTCAAGAAAACATACATGCACGCGATATTCGAATTGAGCAAGGAACGCTTGATGAGGCATTTCGCCAGCTGGCTGACGGAAACAGGGAGGCGATGTGAGTGAACATGCTCCAGAAGCAAAGCATAGCTGAAATGAAAAGGGTGCTTAGGAATAAGTACTTTGTGCTTTGGTCGCTGATGATGCCGATTGCCTTTTATTATCTCTTTACCAATGTAGTGAATACCAACGTCCCTGATCAACGTGCATGGGACGCCCATTACTTAATGTCGATGACAGTCTTCAGCGTGATGGGTTCTTCTATCATGACGCTTGGAATCCGTATGGTTCAAGAACGGTCACAGGGCTGGACTGCCTTTATCCGCATTACCCCTCTTCCGGATCATATTTATTTATCAGCTCAGATGATTGGCCAAAGTGTGATTCACGTTTTATCCATTACCGTCATTTTTCTTTTCGGCGCCATTATCAATGACATTGCCTTGTCACCGTTTGAATGGGTCATGAGCGGACTGTGGATTTTGTTTGGCGCATTGCCGTTTTTAGCATTAGGCACACTAATAGGCCTCATGAGAAAAGTAGAAACAGCGGCCGGAATCAGTAATGTGCTTTACATGCTGCTGGCTTTAGGCGGTGGCATGTGGATGCCGTTTGAGGTCATGCCTGACATGATGCAGAACATTGGCCGGTGGCTTCCGTCTTATCATTTCGGGAGCGGAGCGTGGGAACTTGTCCGAGGCGAATTCCCATCCTGGAAAAATATTCTGATATTAATCGCTTATTTGATGCTCTTCATGCTACTATCTAAGTATATTAGAAGAAAACAAGAAGCGGTGTAATACATGAAAAAGGCAATATCAATTTTCCCGAAGCAATTCGGGTTTTTCCCTTATATCTTTCTGGTGTACACCATTATGCCGTTCCTCTCTTTATTGAAAGAATCAGGCATCAAACAGGTGATTGGATATGGCATGCTGGTCCTTTTTGTCGTAGCATATCGCCAGTTGTTCTGCAGCTTGGGCAGGGGATCGTTTACGTGTTGGCTCATCGTGCAAATGGCGGTTATTTTTATATACAGTCTGTTTTATGATATCAGCTATATGTACTTAGGTTTTTTCCCGGCAAACTTTGTTGGGTATTACAGAGAGAAAACGAAGTTTAACCGTGCTTTCTGCGGTTTAATCTTCATGCTGCTGCTCCCTTGTCTGTATCAATTATTTGCGAATTCGGTCTCAATTCGGGAGCTTTTCTCTATTCTTCCATTTCAGGTCATCATGCTCATTTCTCCATTCGGAATCCGTTCTATGTTTCGGAGAATAGAGCTTGAAACGAAGCTTGACCAAGCAAACGAACAGATAAGGGAACTCTCCAAAAGGGAGGAGCGCGTTCGAATCGCCCGTGATCTTCACGATACCCTCGGCCATACCCTGTCGCTTCTTACATTAAAAAGCCAGCTGATTCAGCGGCTGGCAACATCTGATCCAGAACGGACACGGCTTGAGGCAAAAGAAATGGAAACAAGCTCACGAGCCGCACTTAAGCAAGTTCGTGAGCTTGTTTCTGATATGAGAACAGTCACGATGACGGAGGAGCTCGCCAACATTCAGCACATATTAAAAACGGGGAACATTACCTTTCAATACGAAGGAGACGAAGACTTTTCAGCAATATCTCCCGTCACTCAAAACATTATCAGTATGTGTATGCGGGAAGCCGTGACCAATATCATCAAGCATAGCAAAGCAACCCACTGCGCCATCACCATTTCTCAGTTTGCTGACAAAATGAGGATTGTCATACGGGATGACGGAAAGGGAGCGGCAAAGGAGAAAACATTTGGGAATGGCTTGCGGGGAATGGAAGAACGGCTCATGCTCATTGAAGGCGGATTAACGCTTTCAGTCCATAACGGAACGGTTTTGACACTGACGATTCCGCTTATTAAAAAAGCAGAATGATAGGAGGACGAAAAGAATGATTCGCCTGTTTATTGCTGAGGACCAGCGAATGCTTTTAGGCGCTTTGGGATCTCTGCTTGATTTAGAAAAGGATATGACAGTCATCGGACAAGCATTAAACGGGGAAGAGGCGCTAAAAGCCATTTTGAAGCTGGAGCCGGATGTGTGCATCATGGACATTGAAATGCCGGTTCGAAGCGGGCTGGATGTGGCAGAGGCATTAATGCAAAAAGGCTGCGGCAGCAAGGTCATTATATTAACCACCTTTGCCCGCCCCGGATATTTTGAACGCGCCGTCAAAACCGGTGTACATGGCTACCTGCTGAAAGATGGGGAAATTGACGATCTGGCCGATGCCATCCGAAAGTGTGTAAAGGGAAAACGAGTGTTCAGCCCGGAGCTGACGTTTAATATGATTCGAGACGAAAATCCGCTCACCGTAAGAGAGCAAGAAATTCTGCGGCTGGCGGCTTTAGGCAAGACAACAAAAGATATTACGCTTGAACTCTATTTATCTCAAGGCACAGTCCGAAACTATATATCAGAAATCATCCAAAAGCTTGATGCGAAAAATCGGACAGAGGCCGCCAGCATTGCTGAGGAAAAGGGCTGGATTTAACCATGTGTTTTTCACCATCACGGCACTCCTGGGAGATCAGGAGTGTTTTTTATATGCCCGCAAATGAAAATATCCCCAGAAAACCCTTTCCTTCCATTATCAGAATAGTGTACGATATTCATATAGTTATTTTAACTCAGGTCATCTGATGACCTGATCATATATTGGGGATGAGAGAGGGGTTCATCATGAAAGTCTCACTTTTTGTCACTTGTCTTGTTGATATGTTTCAAACAAACGTAGGAAAAGCAACGGTTGAGCTGCTTGAGCGGCTTGGGTGTGAGGTTGATTTTCCGGAGGGGCAGATCTGCTGCGGCCAGCCGGCTTACAACAGCGGTTACGTGAATGATGCCAAAAAAGCAATGAAACGAATGATTGAAACGTTTCAGGAGTCAGATTATGTCGTCAGTCCATCCGGTTCCTGCACCACAATGTTCAGGGAGTATCCGCACCTGTTTAAAGATGACCCGAAATGGGCGGATAAAGCGCAGAAGCTTGCGGATAAAACGTATGAATTAACGGATTTCATCGTGAACGTCCTCGGGGTGGAGGATGTCGGCGCAACTCTTCATAAAAAAGCAACCTTACATACGTCATGCCATATGACAAGGCTCCTCGGGGTATCGGAGGAGCCGATGAAGCTGCTGAGCCATGTGAAAGGGCTTGAATTCACGCCGCTTCCGGGCAAACACAATTGCTGCGGATTCGGAGGAACATTCTCCGTCAAAATGGCCCAGATCTCTGAACAGATGGTCGATGAAAAAGTTGCATGCGTGGAGGAAACGGAAGCAGAGGTGCTGATCGGTGCTGACTGCGGCTGTTTGATGAATATCGGGGGACGGCTTGACCGAAAAGACAAGAATGTCAAAGTGATGCACATCGCCGAAGTGCTCAACAGCAGATAAAACTGGATTCAGAGGGGGAAAGGATCATGGCGATGAAAATCGGTACTGACGCTTTTAAAGAGCGGGTATCACAGGGGATTGATAATGAATTTATGAGAGGCGCTGTTTCAGGTGCGCAGGAACGTCTGCGGACACGGCGCCTTGAAGCAGCCGAAGAGCTGGGAAACTGGGAAGAGTGGCGCTCGCTATCAGAGGAAATCAGGCAGCATGTCCTTGAAAACCTCGATTTCTATCTTGGCCAGCTTGCGGAAAATGTGGCGAAAAGAGGCGGGCATGTCTATTTCGCGGAAACAGCGGAAGAGGCGTCTTCTTACATTCGCGATGTCATTCAAAAGAAGAACGGGAAGAAAATCGTGAAATCAAAATCAATGGTCACAGAGGAAATCAATCTGAATGAGGTGCTGGAACAGGAAGGCTGCGAAGTCGTCGAAACCGACCTCGGCGAGTATATTTTGCAGATTGATGATCATGATCCGCCGTCACATATCGTAGCGCCCGCCCTTCATAAAAATAAAGAGCAGATACGCGATGTGTTTAAAGAGAGGCTGGACTATCAACATACAGAAAAACCGGAAGAGCTCGTCATGCATGCGCGCACCATCCTCCGGGAAAAGTTTCTGGAAGCGGATATCGGCATTACCGGCTGTAACTTCGCCATCGCTGACACGGGCTCTGTCAGCCTTGTGACCAATGAAGGTAACGGACGGCTTGTGAGCACTTTGCCGAAAACGCAAATCACCGTGATGGGAATGGAGCGAATTGTCCCGTCATTTTCTGAATTTGAAGTGCTTGTCAGCATGCTGACAAGAAGCGCTGTCGGACAGCGGCTGACAAGTTATATTACGGCTTTGACAGGCCCGAGGCTTGAAGGGGAAGTGGACGGGCCGGAGGAATTCCATCTTGTCATTGTTGACAATGGCCGCTCCAACATTCTCGGTACGGAATTCCAGTCTGTGCTGCAATGTATCCGCTGTGCCGCTTGTATCAATGTCTGCCCTGTGTACCGCCATGTCGGCGGACACTCTTACGGCTCAATTTATTCGGGGCCGATCGGAGCGGTTTTATCGCCGCTGCTCGGCGGTTATGACGATTTTAAGGAGCTCCCGTACGCGTCTACATTGTGCGCGGCTTGTTCAGAAGCCTGCCCGGTCAAAATTCCGCTTCACGAGCTGCTTCTCAAGCATCGCCAGAACATCGTCGAAAAAGAAGGAAGAGCACCGATCAGCGAAAAGCTTGCGATGAAAGCGTTCGGACTTGGCGCGTCCTCTTTGTCGCTTTATAAAATGGGCTCAAAATGGGCGCCAGCCGCCATGACGCCTTTTACAGAGGACGAAAAAATTTCGAAAGGGCCCGGCCCGCTCAAAAGCTGGACTCAGATCCGCGACTTCCCGGCACCGCATAAATCAAGATTCAGAGACTGGTTTACAGACAGAGAAACAAGTGAACGCACGAAGGAGGAGCAGTGATGACGAAGGGAACCGTTCAGAATCAGGAGAGCTTTTTAAACCGGATCGCATCACGCCTAGGCCGTGAAAGAAGAACAGGAGGCGTGGCAGTCCCTGAGTGGGCGCACCAGCCGCAATATAAAACACTTGAAGGATATTCAGCAGATGACTTAGTGACAGTGCTCAAAAACCATTGTGTCAAAATCCATACAGAGCTGATTGAAACCGATTCAACCGGACTTTACGATGCCCTCCGTGAACAAGTCAGCCGGTTTTCCGGAGGCCCTGTCATCATTCCGAAAGACTCCCGCTTTGAAGCATACGGACTAAAAAGCCTGCTTACCAAAGACTGGCCGAGCGATGGAACACCGGTCTGGGAGTGGGATGCTGACAAAGGCGAAGAAAATATCAAAAAAGCGGAGCAAGCCAATGTAGGGATCACATTCAGTGAAATCACACTGGCTGAGTCGGGGACGGTTGTCCTCTTTTCCTCAAAAGACATCGGCCGGTCTGTCAGCCTTCTGCCGACGACATACATTGCGATTGTCCCGAAATCAAGCATTGTTCCGAGAATGACGCAAGCCAGTGATATCATCCGCCAAAAGATTGCGGACGGCGTCACTGTTCCCTCATGCGTCAACTACATTACCGGACCGAGCAACTCAGCCGACATCGAAATGGATTTGGTCGTCGGGGTGCACGGACCTGTAAAGGCAGCATACATTCTCGTATCTGATCGCTGATCTCAGGAAGCCCGGCATGTGTTGCCGGGCTTTTTGATTGAAAAAACTTCAACTTCCAATTTTTTGGCCGATGAGAAGAGTATGACTTGAAAAGGAGGAAATGCGATGAAAAAATGGCTGATTATTGCTGTTTCACTGGCGATTGCGATCGTGCTGTTTATGTATACAAAAACAGAAGCGAAGGCAGCCGGCATGACATTAGGCTACACCACTGGAGATACGGCCTCATACAATTCTCTTACGAAATATCATTCATACATGAATTCCATCGCCACAGATACGTTTGCCTTTGAAAAAAACGGACAAGTCATTGGCGATGCCCCGAGCAAGCAGCTGACATATGCGAAAAAGAAAAAAATCAAGACATGGGCTGTCATTTCAAACTATAATGACGCCATATACGATTTTGACGGAGATTTAGCGAGTCGAGTCATGAGTAATCAAACAGCGAAAAAACGATTCACAGATCAGCTGATAGCACTGGCCAAAAAGCACTCATACTACGGTATCAATATCGATTTTGAAGCAGTGCATCCAGAAGACCGATCCAAATACTCAAGCTTTATTCAATATGTCTCACAGGCCCTGAAAAAGAAACATATCAAAACAATGGTTTCCGTTCCGGCCAAAAGCGCCGATGATCAAAATGATGACTGGAGCTGGCCGTATGATTATGCGAAAATCGGTAAATATGCCGACTACGTACAAGTCATGACTTACGACGAACACGGCATTTGGGGCGAGCCGGGATCAGTGGCAAGCACAAGCTGGATCAAAAGCTCTCTGCAGTTTTCAGTCAAGAAAATCAAAGCCAATAAAGTCATCATGGGAATCCCTGCGTACGGCTATGACTGGGATGTAAAAGACGGAAGCGGCAGCGCCATGCGGGAATGGAATGAACTTAAGTCCCTCATCAAGAAGCAGAAAGCAAAGCCGGCATTCAACAAAAAATCAGGTTCGATGACGTTTTCTTACGTTGACAAAAAGAAGCATAAACATGTCGTGTGGTATGAAAATGAAAAAACCGTTCAAACGAAAAGCCATCTGGCAAAGCAATATAAAATAGCAGGTGTCTCAGTCTATGCATTAGGAAACGAGTCAGAATCCTTTTGGAAAGCCATCCAAAAAGGGACAAAATAACAGTTTCTTTTTTCTCTGAAGTTATTGACAGGGAAAAGAGAAGCACGTATATTATGTTAATATATTCAGATCATAAAATTTAAGTTTTTCAGAAAACTACAACACATAGAATGGGAGCAGTAAAAGAAAGCGATCAGAAAAGAGAGCTGCGGGGTGGTGCGACGCAGCCTGATTCTTCTTTGAACTCGCCCGGGAGTGGTAAGACGGAACGGAATAGATTGAATATTCCCTATGTTTTAACGGCTAACCTTCGTTACAGGTCAAAAGCTGGATTCTTCATGAAGAATCAACAAGAGTGGTACCGCGGTCAGCCAAAGGCTCGTCGTCTCTTTATCTATTAGATAGGAGACGGCGGGCTTTTTTGTTTTTGAAAACCAGAAGGAGAGGTACAAGAGGATGAAAAAGGACAATCAGACGTTAAAACGCACGATGACGTCCCGCCATATTATGATGATGGCGCTGGGCGGAGCAATCGGCGCAGGTTTATTTAAAGGGAGCAGCTCAGCGATCGATGTGGCAGGTCCATCTGTCATTATCGCATACCTGCTCGGCGGAATTATTTTGCTGTTTATTATGCAGGGGCTCGCGGAAATGGCTGTGCGCAACCGAAACGCCAGAACCTTCCGGGATCTTGTCCAGCAGGTATTAGGAAATTATGCTGCTTATTTCTTGGATTGGATATACTGGAAAATGTGGGTGCTTAACATTGCGGCTGAAGCTGTTGTCGCTGCGATCTTTATTCAATATTGGCTGCCGGGCTGCCCGATCTGGGTGCTGGCATTAGGGATCTCGCTTGTCGTCACGATTGTGAACTTGCTTTCTGTTAAAATCTTTGCTGAAACCGAATATTGGCTGGCAATGATCAAGATTACCGTTATTATTGTCTTTATTATATTAGGATTGCTGCTCTTATTTGTATCATTCGGTGATCATACAGCTGCCGGGTTTTCAAACCTGACAGAGCACGGCGGATTTTTCCCGCACGGCGGGACAGGGCTGATTACGGCGATGCTTGTCGTGATCTACTCCTACGGCGGTACAGAAATTATCGGTGTGACGCTTGCTGAGACAAAGAATCCTGAAAAGGTTGTCCCGAAAGCAGTCCGCAGCACATTGACACGGATTGTCGCGTTCTACCTGCTGCCGTTTTTCATCATCGTCAGCCTGATTCCATGGAATCAAGTCAATTCCGTTCCAGAAAGTCCTTTCGTCATGGTCTTTAAAATGGTAGGCATTCCGGGCGCGGATCATATCATGAACGCAGTCATCCTGCTGGCGATCATTTCTTCTATGAATTCAGGTTTATACGGATCATCACGCATTTTATATACACAGGCTACTGACGGAAGGCTTCCGAAGATCTTTTCGAAGCTTTCATCGAAAAATGTACCGATGTTTGCGATTCTAATGTGCACTTCCTCTCTCTATATTGGCGTATTGATTTCTCTGTTCGCAGGAAGCCAAACGTTTAATTACTTAATGGGATCCTTAGGGTATACCGTTTTATTCATTTGGCTGATCATCGGATTTGCTCATTTGAAATCGAGAAAAGAGCAAACAGAAACACCGGCCTATTATGTAAAATGGTTCCCGTACACGACATGGTTTGCGGTTTTGGCGTTACTCGCCATTCTGATCGGGGTCATCATGACAACGTCAATTGTCATTACCCTCATCACTGCCGCGATTTATCTTTTGATTACAATTTTTTATTGGATCAATGGACGCAAACATCAGTAAATGAGAAACCTCTTGTCACAACGACAAGAGGTTTTTTTATTATTGTGCAGCCTTCTCATTTACACCAATCGCCGCCGCTTTCTGTGCTTTTGATTTTGAATTTACGAGGCAGATGCTCGTCACAATCAGCAGCAGACCCGCCAATAGGCTTAAGGTAAGCGGTTCATGAAGGAAAATGGAGCTGGCCACAATCGAAATGAGCGGAATCAAAAAGGTATAGGATGCGACCTTGCTTGCTTCCCCTGAACCGACAAGTGTAAAAAAGACAAGCCATCCAAGCGCGATAACGAAGACAGAGATGAACAACAAGCTCGTAATAAACGGAACTGTCCATTGGATCGCAGAAAAGCTTTCTGTCCAAAAGCCGGATATAAGCAGAAACACGCTTCCGATCGTCAGCTGCAAAGCGACCATCCAGATGGAATCGACGCGGCTGCCTGTTTTTTTCATATATATTGTCCCGAGCGCCCAGCTGAGTGCGGAGCCGAGAGCCAGCAGAACCCCAATGACAGAAATATGCCCGCCAAAGCCTGCGGCACTGATGACAGCTACTCCCGCAAAACCAAGGATAAGCCCGATCACTTTCAGCGCAAACATGGATTCGCCGAGCCACAGCCAAGAAAACACGCCCATCAGCACCGGCTGAAAGAAGACGATCGCGGAAAACAGGCCCGCCGGGAGGTAATTCAGCCCGATCGTTTGCAGGCCGTAGAATAACGTAATATTTAAAAGTGCAGAAACAAGATAAATCGGCCACGTTTCTTTTAAGCGTAATTTATGAATACGCGGCAATGCGACAATAACTAATAAAAGCCCACCGATCAGCGTCCGGATGCCCGCGAACAATAATGGCGGCGAATAGGCGAGCGCTGCTTTCGACAGCGGCCAATTGATGCCCCACGTGATGACGAGAAAGGCGAGAAGGATAGCTGTCTGCGTTTTTGAAAGCTGTTTCACTTTTCAATCACTCCTTGTAGAACTTTTCCATTATGATACTGTAGAATATAAGATAAATAAAATGAATCTTTTTTATAAGGAGCATAAGTAAATTGTTATGACCATTACACAATTAAGGGTTTTTGTAAAAATAGCTGAAACGGGGAGCTTTACAAAAGCGGGGCAGGCGCTGAACATGACACAGCCGGCTGTCAGCCATGCGATTTCTGCGATCGAGGCTGAGCTTGATGTGAAGCTGATCATTCGTGACCGCCGCAATGGCCTGATGCTGACCGATACGGGGAAAAAGATCTTAGTCCACATCAGGGAAGTCTTAAAAGGCATTGAAAAAGTTGAGCAAGTTGCAGCCGCGGAAAAAGGGCTTGAACTGGGAACGATCCATATCGGCACATTCTCAACAGCCTCGGCTTATTTTATGCCGAAGCTGATCAGTGAGTTTAAACAAAAATATCCGAAACTGGAGCTTGTGCTGCACGAAGGAACGGTAGATGAAGTCAAGGAGTGGCTTCACACGCGGATGATAGATGTCGGGATTCTTCTGTATCCAACGGAGGAAATCGAGTACATTCCGCTGAAAAAAGACAAAATGTCCGTCGTTCTCAGGGACGATCACCCGCTTTGCAGCCGTTCGGCCATTACGCTGAAAGATCTAGATCACGAACCGATGATCGTCTGTGACGGGGGCTATGAATCACCTTTTATCGATATGTTCAGGCAGGCGGGCGCTACACTGCACGCCGCTTTTACAGTCTATAACATTAACACCTCGATCAGTATGATCAGAGAAGGACTGGGCCTGGCGATCTTATCAGAAATGTCCATGTCGGGCATGCCGCTGCCGGAGCATGTGGTGACGCGGGATCTGGACCCGCCGGTATACCGTGATGTGCAGCTTGCTGTTCCGTCGCTAAAGGAGGCTTCTCTGGCGGCTAAACTATTTATTGATATGGCGCAGGAACTGTTTGGGACAAAATAACGGTGCCAAAACGTTCGTTTTATATTGTTCGAATTTCATCGAATCAAATTCTTTTATTCCTGATTGCAGTTGTGTTATGGTGTGATAGAAGTCCTTTCGATCATGACTTGACAGCTTGAGGCTGTTTACTGATATCACAATTGCAAAGGAGAAAAACATGTCTACTCAACAACGCAAAGATACCTTGCTTTCTGTCTTGAATTTATCTCCGGTTGTTCAGGGAGGAACGGTTGCGGAATCATTCCGAAACAGCATGGACTTGGCGCGCTGTGCTGAGGAATGGGGCTATCATCGCTACTGGCTCGCTGAGCATCATAATATAGAAGGTGTCGCAAGCTCTGCCACATCGGTTCTGATTGGCCATATTGCCGGCGGCACAAAGAAAATCCGCGTCGGTTCCGGCGGTATTATGCTTCCGAACCATTCTTCACTAGTGATTGCCGAGCAATTCGGCACACTGGAAACGCTGTATCCCGGACGGATTGATCTGGGGCTCGGGCGTGCTCCGGGAACGGACCAATTGACAGCAAGAGCGCTCCGCAGAAACATCAACAGCGGTGAAGATTTCCCGGAACAATTAGAGGAACTGCGCAATTACTTTAAACCGTCTGGAAATGTGCGCAATCAAGTCCGTGCCATTCCGGGAGAGGGCATAGATGTGCCAATTTGGCTGCTGGGCTCAAGCGGCTTCAGCGCCCGTCTGGCAGGCGAACTAGGTCTTCCCTTTGCATTCGCCGCTCATTTTTCACCGGCGAATACGGTTCCCGCTTTGGAGCTGTACCGCAATTCCTTTACGCCGTCAGACGTGCTCGACGAACCGTATGCGATGGTCGGCGTAACCATTATCGCGGCAGATACAAACGAGAAAGCGCAGCATCTTGCGACTTCGCATTATCAAAGATTTCTTGATCTTGTCCGCGGCACACCGAACCAGCTTAAGCCGCCTGTTGAGGATATGGATCAAATCTGGAGCCCGTATGAAAAAGCGATGGTCAATGAGCAGCTGAGCTCGACGATTGTCGGCGGTCCGGAAGAAGTGAAGGCGAAGCTCGAAGACTTTGTCAAAACGACACAGGCTGATGAAATTATGGTCAACTCAGAAACCTTTGAACATACAGATAGAATGCGTTCGTTTGAAATCATCGCAGACGTTTGGAAAAACAGATAACAGCTATAAAAAAAAGCAATGTAGCGGGGAGACCCATACATTGCTTTTTTTATTCATTCAGTTTTCTGGCTGACTGGCGGATGATCAATTCAGGCTCAAAAATGACATCCTCCTGCTTCGGCTTTTTATGCTCTAAGCAGTCAATGACATATTTGGCAGCTGCTTTTCCGAGCACGGATTTCGGATGCTTCACAGAGGTTAATTTCACCTCGGAGATTTGCGCAAAATGCGAATCATCATACCCGACGATAGACATATCCTCTGGCACTTTGATATCCATCTCCCGCAGCATATCAATCACCTTCAGCGCAATTTCATCGTTATAACAAAGAATGGCTGTCGGCATATGCTTGCTGTTTTTCTCCAGTGTGGCCTTCACTTTCTCCAGCAGCTTTGATTCTTTTTCCTCCGTCGTAAATGTCACAATCATATCCGGAGAAGGGAATAGCTCACGATCCCGGTGCGCCTGAATAAACCCGTTCATCCGCTTCACACCTTGTGTATCATCAGCTTTAAAAATGCCCATCATGTGCGTGTGGCCGAGAGAAAGAAGATGCTCTGCCGCCATCATGCCGCCTTTCACATCATCCAAGGTAAAACTCGGAGCGGCAAGCTCAGCGTATGAAGCGTTAATCATCGCGAAAGGAATGCCGTTTTTCTCCAAATTTAAATAGTAGCCGATATTCGGAGTTTGCAGGGCGCTTTTTGTCGGCTCCACGATGAGTCCGTCGATATTCTGGGACAGCAGGTTCTCTAACCCTCTTCTTTCATTGTCCGGGTTGTTGTTTGTGCTGGTCAGCAGCATGGAATATCCCTGCTCGCTTAAATAGGACTCGATTCCTCTGATGATGCTCGGGAAAATATAGTCTGATATGTAGGTTGTCAGAACACCAATCGTTTTATTGGAATGCAGCGCTGACTTAGCAGAGCGTGAAGCGACAAAGGTTCCCCCGCCTTGCACGCTGTACAGCAGACCTTGTGATACGAGGTCTCCGATCGCTTTGCGAATGGTATGCCGGCTGACGCCGAATTGCTGCATTAACTCGTTTTCGGTAGGGATCTTTTGATCAGGCAGTATTTTGCCTTGATTAATCCATGAACTGATTTCTTCTTTTACTTGAGCGTATTTTGGTAACATATCTATTCCTCCAAAATGTATACGGACAAATTTCAGTATATCACAGCGTTCTTTGTAAGAAAACATTGACAGAAAATGCAAACAAGATTATTCTGTATTTGTACGTACTAATTAAAAGAAATTTTCGTTAAATTTTAATATAAGTACGTACAATTACAGAGGTAAATGTAAACGCTTTACTCAACATTCGGGAGGGCAGGGAAATGAAGAATACTCCAACTCAATTAGAACCAAATGCTCCTGTAACAAGAAGCCATTCAATGGGATTTGTCATTTTGATCTCATGCGCGGCGGGACTTGGCGGCTTATTGTACGGCTATGACACGGCAGTGATTTCAGGCGCCATCGGTTTTCTGAAAGATTTATACAGCCTGAGTCCGTTTATGGAAGGTCTTGTGATTTCCAGCATTATGATTGGAGGAGTGGCGGGCGTCGGGATATCCGGATTTTTAAGCGACAGGTTCGGACGGAGAAAAATTTTAATGACAGCCGCTTTGTTATTTGCGATATCAGCAATTGTTTCGGCGCTTTCTCAAGATGTGTCTACCTTAATCATTGCAAGGATTATCGGGGGCCTTGGGATTGGGATGGGCTCATCACTCTCTGTTACGTATATTACGGAAGCGGCGCCGCCAGCCATCCGGGGAAGCCTTTCTTCCTTATATCAGCTCTTTACGATATTGGGCATATCCGCAACGTACTTTATTAATCTCGCTGTGCAGCGGTCTGGAACATACGAATGGGGCGTTCACACCGGCTGGAGATGGATGCTTGCTTATGGAATGGTGCCGTCCGTGATCTTTTTCCTCGTATTGCTCGTCGTTCCGGAAAGTCCGAGATGGCTGGCGAAAGCGGGCAAAACAAATGAAGCTTTAAAGATACTGACACGTATTAATGGAGAAACTGTCGCAAAAGAAGAATTAAAGAACATAGAGAACTCTTTAAAAATAGAACAAATGGGGTCGCTCTCTCAGTTGTTCAAGCCAGGTCTCAGAAAGGCGCTTGTCATTGGAATCCTGCTGGCGCTCTTTAACCAAGTCATCGGCATGAACGCGATTACTTACTACGGGCCGGAAATTTTCAAAATGATGGGGTTCGGTCAAAATGCCGGATTTGTGACAACCTGTATCGTCGGTGTTGTAGAAGTCATTTTTACAGTTATTGCGGTTTTGCTGATTGATAAAGTCGGACGAAAAAAATTGATGTCCATCGGTTCTGCTTTTATGGCTATTTTTATGATCTTAATCGGAACGTCGTTCTACTTTCAGTTAACAAGCGGATTTATGCTGATCTTCTTTATTTTAGGTTTTGTGGCGGCATTTTGTGTATCTGTAGGGCCGATCACATGGATTATGATTTCTGAGATCTTCCCGAATCATCTTCGGGCGAGAGCCGCAGGGATTGCGACCATCTTCTTATGGGGAGCAAACTGGGCGATCGGACAGTTTGTGCCAATGATGATCGACTCATTCGGGCTCGCCTATACATTCTGGATCTTTGCGGTGATTAATATCCTTTGCTTCCTGTTTGTCGTTACGATCTGCCCGGAAACAAAGAACAAATCGCTCGAAGAGATTGAAAAGCTCTGGATAAAATGAAAACGCTTTAAAAGGGCGGCCCTTTCTATTGGAAGGGCTGTTTATGTTAGGATGCACCTTTTGGCGTTTTCTGTATAAGATAAAGATATAAAGGAAAAAATATTGCTGGATAAAACCCCGCGGCATGAAAACTCTGCGAATATTGTCGATGAATTGGCTCTTAACAGTTGAATAAACAATTCCACCCTGTTAAAATAATTAAAGAAAGCAGAAATAATTTTTTTTGGCTATGATGGGACGTTTTTTGTCATAGCGGGACACATAATGTCCAGCAAAAAAAGGAAGGAACGTTTGAGTCATGAACCAGTTAATACAAGCTCAAAAAAAATTATTGCCTGATCTTCTGGTCGTTATGCAAAAGAGGTTTGAAATCTTGCAGTATATCAGGCTGACAGAACCCATCGGGCGAAGAAGCCTGTCTGCCAGTCTCGGAATCAGCGAGCGTGTGCTGAGGGGCGAGGTTCAGTTTTTAAAGGAACAGAACCTAGTCGATATTAAAACAAACGGCATGACATTGACAGAAGAGGGCTATGAACTGCTTTCCGTTCTGGAAGATACGATGAAAGATGTTTTAGGTTTGACGCTTTTGGAAAAGACATTAAAAGAACGATTAAATCTAAAGGATGCCATTATCGTATCCGGAGACAGCGATCAATCCCCATGGGTCAAAAAAGAAATGGGAAGAGCGGCTGTCGCATGTATGAAAAAAAGATTTTCAGGCAAAAATATCGTCGCTGTAACTGGCGGTACGACAATTGAAGCTGTCGCCGAAATGATGACGCCGGATTCTAAAAACCGCGAGCTTTTGTTTGTGCCCGCAAGAGGCGGTTTAGGCGAAGACGTGAAAAACCAGGCGAACACCATATGCGCGCATATGGCGGAGAAGGCTTCAGGCACTTACCGGCTTTTGTTTGTTCCGGGACAGCTGTCACAAGGCGCCTATTCATCTATTATTGAAGAGCCTTCAGTCAAAGAGGTGCTGAACACCATTAAATCAGCGAGTATGCTGGTTCACGGAATCGGCGAAGCTAAAACTATGGCTGAGCGGAGAAACACGCCTTTAGAAGACTTAAAGAAAATAGATGACAACGACGCGGTGACAGAAGCGTTCGGCTACTATTTTAACGCGGACGGCGAAGTGGTCCACAAAGTGCATTCTGTCGGAATGCAGCTGGATGACATAGACGCCATCCCCGATATTATTGCGGTAGCGGGCGGATCATCAAAAGCCGAGGCGATCGAGGCTTACTTTAAAAAGCCCCGCAACACGGTTCTCGTCACAGACGAAGGAGCCGCAAAGAAGTTATTAAGGGATGAATAATCCCTCAATATAAATATCTCTCACTTATTTAAAGGAGGAAACAATCATGGCAGTAAAAGTCGGTATTAACGGTTTTGGTCGTATTGGACGTAACGTATTCCGCGCAGCATTAAACAATCCTGAAGTTGAGGTAGTAGCGGTTAACGATTTAACAGATGCTAACATGCTGGCTCACCTTTTACAATATGATTCTGTACACGGAAAATTAGACGCTGAAGTTTCAGTTGACGGTAACAACCTTGTTGTTAACGGCAAAACAATTGAAGTTTCTGCAGAACGCGATCCTGCTAAACTTAGCTGGGGCAAACAAGGCGTTGAAATCGTGGTTGAATCTACTGGTTTCTTCACAAAACGCGCAGACGCTGCGAAACACTTAGAAGCTGGCGCGAAAAAAGTAATCATCTCTGCTCCTGCTAACGAAGAAGATATCACAATCGTTATGGGTGTTAACGAAGATAAATACGATGCGGCTAACCACGATGTTATCTCTAACGCATCTTGCACAACAAACTGCCTTGCGCCGTTTGCAAAAGTACTTAACGATAAATTCGGCATCAAACGCGGTATGATGACAACTGTTCACTCTTACACAAACGATCAGCAAATCCTTGATCTTCCGCACAAAGACTACCGTCGTGCGCGTGCAGCAGCTGAAAACATCATCCCAACATCAACTGGTGCTGCTAAAGCAGTTTCTCTAGTTCTTCCTGAACTAAAAGGCAAACTGAACGGTGGAGCAATGCGTGTTCCAACTCCAAACGTTTCTCTAGTTGACTTGGTTGCTGAACTGAACCAAGAAGTAACAGCTGAAGAAGTAAACGCAGCTCTTAAAGAAGCGGCTGAAGGCGATCTTAAAGGAATCCTTGGCTACAGCGAAGAGCCATTAGTTTCTGGCGACTACAACGGAAACAAAAACTCTTCTACAATCGATGCTCTTTCTACAATGGTTATGGAAGGCAGCATGGTAAAAGTAATTTCTTGGTACGATAACGAAAGCGGCTACTCTAACCGCGTTGTTGACCTTGCAGCTTACATCGCAAAAAAAGGTCTTTAATTTATAGCTGAAAAAAGGACCTGACTTGGTTCTTTTGAATAGAAGCGCTATAATGAAAGCGGACAAGGGAAGGGGACGGACTCCCTTTCCCTTTTTCCATGAAGACCGGCTTTCAGAAAACGTTCTGTGAAAGAGAAACGACCGCGTTTCAGCAGTTTTGCCGGCGCTTTCGCCTAAGGCCGCTGCCCTGGCTTCAGACGAACTGCCCTGTGCCGAAAAAGACTGCGATCTGCCCTGGCGGAGTTATCGCTTGACCAGACGGTTTCACGTTTTTCGTGCTGTATGCAAACCATTTTGAAGGAGGATCTCCTAGGCATGAATAAGAAAACTCTCAAAGACATCGACGTAAAAGGCAAAGTTGTATTCTGCCGCGTTGACTTTAACGTTCCAATGAAAGACGGGGAAGTAACAGACGATACACGTATCCGTGCTGCGCTTCCAACAATCAAACACCTTGCAGAACAAGGCGCGAAAGTCCTTCTTGCGAGCCATTTAGGCCGCCCGAAAGGCGAAGTGGTTGAGGAGCTTCGTTTAACTCCTGTCGCTGCACGTCTCGGCGAACTGCTTGGCAAACAAGTGAAAAAAGCAGATGAAGCTTACGGCGATGCTGTTAAAGCACAAATTTCTGACATGAAGGACGGAGACGTTCTTGTATTGGAAAACGTACGTTTCTACCCTGGTGAAGAGAAAAATGATCCTGAGCTTGCAAAAGCATTTGCTGAGCTTGCAGATGTATATGTAAATGACGCATTCGGTGCTGCCCACCGTGCTCACGCATCTACAGCTGGAATTGCCGAGCATCTGCCAGCAGTTGCAGGTTTCTTAATGGAAAAAGAGCTTGACGTACTCGGAAAAGCGGTTTCTAACCCTGACCGCCCGTTCACAGCGATCATCGGCGGAGCGAAAGTAAAAGACAAAATCGGTGTGATCGAAAGTCTTCTTGATAAAGTAGACAACCTGATCATCGGCGGAGGTCTTGCTTATACATTCGTTAAAGCGCTTGGCCATGAAGTCGGTAAATCTCTTCTTGAAGAGGATAAAATCGAGCTTGCGAAATCATTTATGGACCGCGCGAAAGAAAAAGGCGTTAACTTCTACATGCCTGAAGATGTACTCGTTGCAGATGATTTCTCTAACGATGCAAACGTGAAAATTGTGCCGATCTCTGAAATCCCTAGTGATTTAGAAGCAATCGACATTGGTACAAAAACACGCGAAACGTATGCTGACGTCATCAAAAACAGCAAACTTGTCGTGTGGAACGGACCGATGGGCGTATTCGAAATCGACTTGTTCGCTCAAGGAACAAAAGCGGTTGCGGAAGCATTGGCAGAGGCGAAAGATACATACTCTGTCATCGGCGGAGGAGACTCTGCGGCAGCGGTTGAAAAATTCGGCCTTGCTGACAAAATGAGCCACATCTCAACAGGCGGCGGCGCATCCCTTGAGTTTATGGAAGGCAAAGAGCTTCCAGGGGTAGCTGCACTTAACGATAAATAATCTCAAAACTGCTATAAGGAAGTGGAACAGATGAGAAAACCAATTATCGCCGGTAACTGGAAAATGAACAAAACACTCGGCGAAGCTGTCAGCTTCGTTGAAGAAGTGAAATCTTCCATTCCAGCAGCAGACAAAGCGGAAGCTGTTGTTTGCGCGCCAGCACTTTTCTTAGAAAAGCTTACTTCTGCTGTTAAAGGCACTGACCTAAAAGTCGGCGCTCAAAACATGCACTTCGAAGAAAGCGGCGCGTTCACAGGCGAAATCAGCCCGGTTGCACTGAAAGACCTTGGCGTTGACTACTGCGTCATCGGCCACTCTGAGCGCCGTGAAATGTTCGCTGAAACTGATGAAACAGTTAACAAAAAAGCACATGCTGCTTTCAAACACGGCATCGTGCCGATCATCTGTGTGGGTGAAACGCTTGAAGAGCGCGAAGCCGGCAAAACAAATGATCTTGTTGCTGACCAAGTGAAAAAAGGCCTTGCTGGTCTTTCTGAAGAACAAGTTGCTGCTTCTGTAATTGCGTATGAGCCAATCTGGGCAATCGGAACAGGCAAATCTTCTACAGCGAAAGATGCGAACGACGTGTGTGCGCATATCCGTAAAACCGTCGCTGAAAGCTTCAGCCAAGAAACTGCAGACAAGCTTCGCATCCAATATGGCGGAAGCGTAAAGCCTGCAAACATTAAAGAATATATGGCAGAGTCCGATATTGACGGTGCTTTGGTCGGCGGCGCGAGCCTTGAGCCACAGTCATTCGTTCAATTATTGGAGGAAGGTCAATATGAGTAAAAAACCAGCTGCACTCATCATTCTTGATGGGTTCGGATTACGAAACGAAACAGTAGGAAACGCAGTCGCTTTAGCGAAAAAACCGAATTTTGACCGCTATTGGAACCAGTATCCACATCAAACATTGACTGCTTCAGGCGAGGCTGTAGGTCTTCCTGACGGACAGATGGGGAACTCCGAAGTAGGTCACTTAAATATCGGTGCGGGACGTATTGTGTACCAAAGCTTAACACGCGTAAATGTTGCCATTCGTGAAGGGGAGTTCGAACGCAATCAAACATTCCTTGACGCGATTAGCAACGCGAAAGAAAACAACAAAGCCCTGCACCTGTTCGGCCTTTTATCAGACGGCGGCGTGCACAGCCATATCAACCATTTATTCGCGCTGTTAAAGCTTGCGAAAAATGAAGGGCTGACAAAGGTTTACATTCATGGTTTTCTTGACGGCCGTGATGTAGGTCCGCAAACAGCGAAAACATACATCAAGCAGCTGAACGAACAAATTGAGGAAATCGGTGTTGGAGAAATCGCCAGCGTTTCCGGACGCTACTACTCAATGGACCGCGACAAACGCTGGGACCGTGTAGAAAAAGCGTACCGCGCAATGGCGTACGGCGAAGGCCCGACATACCGCAGCGCAATGGATGTTGTGGATGATTCATATGCGAATGGTATCTACGATGAATTCGTGATTCCATCCGTCATCACAAAAGAAAACGGTGAGCCTGTTGCGAAAATCCAAGATGGCGATTCTGTGATTTTCTATAATTTCAGACCGGACCGCGCCATCCAGATTTCTAACACGTTCACAAACAAAGACTTCCGCGATTTCGACCGCGGCGAGAATTATCCGAAGAACCTTCATTTCGTTTGCCTGACTCACTTCAGTGAATCAGTTGACGGCTATGTGGCGTTTAAACCGATAAATCTTGATAACACAGTCGGAGAAGTATTATCTCAGCACGGATTAAAACAGCTTCGAATTGCAGAAACTGAAAAGTATCCGCACGTCACGTTCTTTATGAGCGGCGGCCGTGAAGCTGAATTCCCGGGTGAAGAGCGTATTCTCATCAACTCGCCGAAAGTGGCAACATATGACTTGAAGCCTGAAATGAGTGCGTATGAAGTGAAGGACGCGTTGGTCAAAGAAATTGAAGCTGACAAGCATGACGCGATCATTCTTAACTTCGCAAACCCTGATATGGTCGGCCACTCCGGAATGGTTGAGCCAACAATTAAAGCAATTGAAGCAGTGGACGAATGCTTAGGCGAAGTCGTTGACGCGATTCTCGCTAAAGGCGGGCATGCTATCATTACCGCTGATCACGGTAATGCTGACATTCTGATTACAGAATCAGGCGAACCGCACACTGCGCATACGACAAACCCAGTCCCTGTGATTGTTACGAAAGAAGGCATCACGCTGCGTGAAGGCGGAATCCTAGGCGACCTTGCACCAACGTTATTAGACCTTCTCGGTGTTGAAAAACCGAAAGAAATGACAGGAACATCTTTAATTCAAAAATAAGTTGAAATCAAAAGGAGAGACAAAACTCATGCCATACATTGTTGATGTTTATGCACGCGAAGTATTAGACTCCCGCGGCAACCCAACAGTTGAAGTTGAAGTATATACAGAAACAGGAGCTTTCGGCCGCGCATTAGTGCCAAGCGGAGCTTCTACAGGTGAATACGAAGCAGTTGAGCTTCGTGACGGCGACAAAGACCGTTACCTTGGAAAAGGCGTGTTAACAGCTGTTAACAACGTAAACGAAATCATTGCTCCAGAGCTTCTTGGCTTTGATGTAACTGAACAAAACGCAATCGATCAGCTTTTAATCGAGCTTGACGGTACTGAAAACAAAGGCAAACTCGGTGCGAACGCAATCCTTGGCGTATCTATGGCTTGTGCGCGCGCAGCTGCTGATTTCTTACAGATTCCTCTTTACCAATACCTTGGAGGATTCAACTCAAAAACGCTTCCTGTACCGATGATGAACATCGTAAACGGCGGAGAGCATGCTGATAACAACGTGGATATTCAAGAATTCATGATCATGCCTGTAGGTGCTCCTAACTTCCGTGAAGCACTTCGCATGGGCGCTCAAATCTTCCACAGCCTGAAATCAGTTCTTTCTGCTAAAGGAATGAACACAGCTGTAGGTGATGAAGGAGGATTCGCTCCAAACCTTGGTTCTAACGAAGAAGCGCTTCAAACAATCGTTGAAGCAATCGAAAAAGCCGGCTTCAAACCTGGCGAAGAAGTGAAGCTTGCAATGGATGCTGCATCTTCTGAGTTCTACAACAAAGAAGACGGCAAATACCATCTGTCTGGCGAAGGCGTTGTGAAAACATCTGCTGAAATGGTTGACTGGTACGAAGAAATGGTTTCTAAATACCCAATCATCTCTATCGAAGACGGACTTGACGAAAACGACTGGGAAGGCCATAAGCTTCTTACTGAGCGTCTTGGCAAAAAAGTTCAGCTTGTTGGTGATGACCTCTTCGTTACAAACACGAAAAAACTTGCTGAAGGTATCAAAAACGGCGTAGGTAACTCTATCCTGATCAAAGTAAACCAAATCGGTACATTGACTGAAACATTCGATGCGATCGAAATGGCGAAACGCGCAGGCTACACTGCTGTTATCTCTCACCGTTCTGGTGAAACTGAAGACAGCACAATCGCTGACATCGCTGTGGCAACAAACGCAGGACAAATCAAAACAGGTGCTCCGTCTCGTACGGACCGTGTTGCGAAATACAACCAGCTTCTTCGTATCGAAGATCAGTTGGCTGAAACTGCTCAATACCACGGTATTAACTCTTTCTACAACTTAAACAAGTAATAAAATGACCGCCGAGATATGTCTCGGCGGCTTTTTTGTGCTTTTAGAGATCCAAATAAAGCCTCACCATATCACGGCATTGAATGCCGTTTTCAAAGATCTCCTCATCGTAGTGTCTGATAAAAAAATCATGGTCAATTGCTTGAAGGCGAAACCCGCATTTTTGATAAAGCGACAGTTGATGGATGCTGGAATTCCCAGTGCCAATCTCAATCACCTTTGCTCCCATGTGTTTCGCTTTTTCAATGGCGTCGCGGATAAGAAGCTTGCCAATGCCCTGTTTTTGCATTGTTTGTTTTACTGCGATGTTAACGATTTCTGCGGTTTGCGGTCTAGTTGTGATGATCACGTATACACCAGCTAATTCGCCCGATATATAAGCTGTGTAGCATTCTCCTCTGGCAATGTATTCATCAACAATCTCTTTTGAAGGATCGGCAAGCAGCAGAAGCTCATACAGAGCTTGATCATGGTTTATTGCTTTTTGAATGGTGAGATGTTGCATCGTCATTCCACCTTTTCATATGTTTATTGAGATATTTTCGTGATTTCCTCCAATTTCATACCATTCTATTATAAAATATGTAACATAGGAAATATGTACAAAATAGTGGATAACAAATAGGAGGAAAGTCACATGTTTTGTAAGGAATGCGGTCAAAAAAATAATGAAGGGGCTAAGTTTTGTAAAGAATGCGGCACCCCGATTGGTGGGAGCAGCAGACAGGTACAAAAAGAAACAGCAAGCACTGCTGAAACGAGGCAGGCTCCGCGAAGACCAATCCCTAAGAAAACCATCATTTTATGGAGCAGCATTGCCGCAGCGTGCGTCATATTATTTGCCGCATATAAAACCGGAGCGTACTTTACTTCAAAGGATAGGTTAGTCGACAAGTTTGAACAGGCTATAAATGATGAGGATAAAGACCAAATCGCGTCTCTCCTTACGCCGGTAAATGACAAGCTTAAGCTTACTAAAAATAATGTAAAACCGTTTCTTACATATTTAAAGGATCATCCTGACAAAAAAGATGAGCTTTTTGCATCGCTGCGTGCTGAAACAGCCCAAAAGGATATCGTATACGCGGAGAAAGACGGGAAAAGCCTGCTGGTATTTGACCATTATGACTTAAAGATAGCACCTGTTTATTTTGAAGTGACCAGCAATTATAAAAATACCGATTTATATGTCAATAAAGAGGATGCCGGATCTGTAAAGAAAGCGGATCAAGCACAAACCCTCGGACCGTACATACCCGGAGAATATACAGTCTCAGCCAAACTGAAAAACGATGTAGTCGATCTTGTGAAAAAGGAAGACATTCAGGCGGTTGGCGATAACAGCTTTCGTGTGGATCTCTCATTGGAAGCAGACGATGTGACATTCAGCTTAGCAGATGACATCAAGAGCGGGAAGGGAGATTTGCTGATTAACGGCAAATCGATTCATAAAGACCCGTTTAAATCCGTAACTTACGGTCCGCTTCTGACAGACGGATCAATGACGGCTGCGGTCGAAGCGGAATTTCCGTGGGGAAAAACAAAAACAGCGGGCGTTCCGATTGATCATAAAGATATGGAGTTACCATTAATTCCTGATCAAGATACACAGGAAACGATTATGAACACGATTGTCAAAGCCACAAAACAGTACTCAAAAGCGCTATCAGACGGGAATACAGCCCAGATGACAGAGGCGAGTGCCAAATGGAAGGCAGAGACGAAGGATACCGTCGATTCTATGAAAAACACGGATTCATATTTAAAAGACAAGTACTTAGAAACTGATTTTGACCTGGATACCTTCGCGCTCTCTCAGGAAAATGACGGGACGTGGCAGGTATCGGTAACAGGGAAAGAACTTCACCAGTCTTCTTCGTATAATGACTATTCAAAGTCCGAAATGACTGATAACAGTCCGAGTTATGAATATCTCCTTTCATATGATAAAAAACAGAAAAAGTGGATATTCGAAGATGCAGAATCAACATTCGAATCTGCCGGAACAAATGTAAAGAAAATCAAAAATGATAAACCAGAGACATACACATCCGCCTGGGCGGGCTCGAAAAACAAAAACAGTGAAAGCTCTGCAAGCGGTGATGTTACAGATGAACAAGTGACATTATTTATGGGCAGTTATCTGCAAAGTCAGGCAGATGCCGTCAATCAAAATAATTTCTCACTGATGGCAGACAGCCTTGAAAAAGGCAGTTCCCTTTATTCCGACCAGCAGCATCTCGTAACAAAATTAAATAAAGAGGGGACAACAGAAGATTTTAATAACTATAAAGTGAAAAGCTGGAGTCAAAATGGATCAGCGATTACGATTAAGACGTATGAAGAATTCTATATCACAAAATCAGGCGGCAGTCCAAAGCTTAGAACATATAATTGGACCTATACCGGTACAGTGAAGGACGGAAGAATTTACTTAACGTCTATTCAATAAAAACACCCCTATCACCAGCAGGTGATGGGGGTTGTTTTTAAAAGAACATATAACGGAAAATCTCTTTAATATAGTGTTCGATAATAAGCTGAAATGTAACGCAGGTGATCAGATAAATCACAATCGTTGAGTAAATCATATCAACCTTTCCTTTATATGAATGCTGGTAACTGCTCAGCATTGCAGGAGGAATGGCAAAGAATGCACCGATTAAACCAACGGCTAACACGGTGAAGCAAATGTCTGTTTGTAATAAAAATAATAAAAGGGCAAGAATCAAAATAGCTGTAAACGGAATGAGAAACGCACCAAATCTGGAAAATGAATCTTTAAAAGATACTTGGTTTCCCGCGATTTTCAAAGCGAAAAAGATCAATGCATGCAAACCGAAAATAAACAGGGCAAAGTAAATGGTTGGCTCTAAAAAGACTGCTGTAAAGCTTACGCTTCCGGGACCGTCTGAAAAAAGAGTATAAAACATCAAAGGGGTCAGCAAACTGAATAGAACCATCGTAATAACCGCGCTGATCAGCTGTTCTCCGCCTGTTGTTTTACATTCCTGATAAGGGCGTTTCAGGACGGCCAAGACAAAAGAACCGAACTGCTTTGCCGCTTGTTTTGCAGCGGCTCCAGTTTGAACTGCCTGCTGCTGGCCTGATTGACCAGGGAGCGGCGATCCGCATTTCTCACAAAACTTTCCGCCATCTGTTTGATGGCCGCATTGAGGACAATACATAAAATAACTCCTTTATCTGTAATATAGGGAAAATAGACTAATAGTTTTATTATAAAAGAAAAAAGTTGTAAAGTAACCAATATTCATACAAAAATACCACACAAAAAAGACACGGCCCCAATATCAGCTGTGTCTTTTTTTATGCTAGTTATTCATATATTTCTCAAATACATCTCCAAAATCCTTAATATGATACTGCGAGCGAACGGATGTCAGCCATGTGAATCCGAATTCAGTCAGCTCTTTATATTGCGTTTCAATATTGACGTGCTCGGGGCGGGTATGGTGAAGAATCGTCACGGCTTTATCCAAGCTTTGTTCCGCTTGATTAATTAAAATATCATTTTCATAGGTTGTTTCAGCGATGCGAAGCAGTGCTTTATAAAGGTCTTTTAACTTTTCAATTTGGTCTTTGTGCACATCGATGTCGAATTGTTCACCGCCCAGCTTGAACTTAATCTCAACATCCAAATCGACTTTTCCGGCAGTTTCCAGAAAAACATCAGAGATTTTATATTGCGAATAAGGATAGCGTTTCAACGTTCGTTTTGAGGAAGTGGCCCGTGCGCCGTCTACATGGATCAGAGCCAGATTCGTAAAGCAGTATTCGTCTGCTTTCGTTTTAATCAAGAAATAAATTTTTTCATTGTCTTCATGCATGACATAGTCATCAGAATCTGTTTTGTCATAATCCTGAGGTTCGATAATTTTTCCGATATCAGATAAGCCCAGTGCATCTGCTGCAATTTTTTTGAACATCTGTATACGTCCTTCCTATTCCATTTGTCACCATTGTAGCATGGAGCGTTTCTGACAGGCTATAAACATTTATCAAGAAATCGCCTTCGGCTACAAGGGTGGAGAATATTTCTTTTTTCCTATGCAGACACTGATAAAATCCTAAAACCGAATTTTAAAATTTTATTAACAAAAGAAAGCAGTTCCCTTACTTCAGGGAACTGCTTTCTTTCGTTCTAGGCACGTATTGAAAGACTTCCTCACTCTCAAAAAATTCAATCAATCTGTTCAGCCAGTCATAGTAATGGAGCCATTCTCTTAATTCATTCAGCAGCTGATTGACTTTCTCTTCCGCTTCCGGCGTTAGCCCGTCCCTTTGTAAAAGATCAGTCAGCTCTCGGTTTAATTTTTTATACAGCACTTTGTTTTTGCTTACGACCTTTGTCCAGTTCGCCGCAAATAAAGAAATGAAGGTTTGATAATAATCCTGCTCGACGTCATATAGGTCTTTTCGTACGCCTTTTTCAAACACCTTTTCGGCAATATTGGCGTCGATCATTTC
This sequence comes from Bacillus sp. SN1, assembly GCF_002796895.1. Lineage (NCBI taxonomy): Bacteria > Bacillati > Bacillota > Bacilli > Caryophanales > Bacillaceae > Bacillus > Bacillus sp. SN1. The sequence goes on along the minus strand of NZ_PHIE01000007.1, from coordinate 4,051 downwards.
GCGGACAACTTGGCTCATCCGTGTTTTGCTCATCCCTGTTGCCTCTGACAGCTCGCTTAAGGTCATCGGTTTTCGATTCATATAGATAATTCCAAGCACACGCCCGACAGTTGAAGGCATTCCAAACGTATGCATATTTTCGGCAATCTTCTCAATGAGATGCTCTTCAGCATGTTCAATGATGTCGAGAGCAGTTTTTTCCACAGCTGATCATCCCTTCAAATGGCAATTGATGGTGTCAATATAACATATTTCTGTCAGTTGTTGAAAATAGCTGAATACAGAGGAAGAGGGAGGGATCCGGCGTAATTGTAAGAACACCCTCTCCGTCTTGGTCATAACAATAAATAATCTGTAAATAACATATAATTTCAACACATTGTAAACTTTTTATTTCACAAAGTTCAAACTATAATAAAGATTATACTTTTCAGAAAATTTAAAGGAAACTTGCGGAGGTGCACGGATTGCTGAAATTGGAACGAGTATCAAAAGTATATAAAGGCGGCAAAAAAGCTGTGAACAGCATTGATTTAGATATTGCCAAGGGCGAATTTATCTGTTTTATCGGCCCGAGCGGCTGCGGAAAAACGACGACGATGAAAATGATTAATAGATTGATTGAACCATCGTCAGGAAAGATCTTTATTGACGGAGAAAATATTATGGAACAGGATCCGGTTGAACTGAGGAGAAAAATCGGTTATGTGATTCAGCAGATTGGTTTGTTCCCCCATATGACCATCCAGCAGAACATCTCACTTGTACCGAAGCTGCTGAAATGGCCTGAAGAAAAACGGAAAGAACGGGCGAGAGAGCTGTTAAAGCTAGTCGATATGGGCCCGGAATATTTAGACCGTTATCCCCATGAGCTCAGCGGCGGACAGCAGCAAAGAATCGGTGTGCTGCGCGCACTGGCTGCGGAACCCCCACTCATTTTGATGGATGAACCGTTCGGAGCGCTTGATCCGATTACGCGTGATTCCCTTCAGGAAGAATTCAAAAAACTGCAGAGAACCTTAAACAAAACGATTGTGTTTGTAACCCACGATATGGATGAAGCGATTAAGCTTGCTGACCGGATCGTGATTTTAAAAGCGGGAGAAATCATTCAAGTCGGCACACCTGATGAGATTCTCCGGAACCCGGCAAATGAATTTGTTGAAGAATTTATCGGGAAAGAACGCCTGATCCAGTCAAGGCCGGATATCGAGCGGGTTGAGCAAATGATGAACAGAACGCCAGTGACGGTGTCAGCGGACAAAACGCTTTCCCAGGCGATCCAGCTAATGAGAGAAAAACGTGTCGATTCACTGCTCGTTGTAGACCGGCAAAATGTGCTGAAGGGCTATGTTGATGTGGAAATGATCGATCAAAACCGCAAAAAAGCGAGCGTCGTTGGCGATGTATACCGCTCCGATATATATACCGTGCAAAAAGGGGCGCTTCTTCGCGATACGGTCCGAAAAATCTTGAAGCAGGGCATCAAGTATGTTCCTGTGGTGGATGAGGAGAACCATTTAGCAGGAATTGTGACGAGAGCAAGCCTTGTTGATATCGTATACGATTCCATCTGGGGCGAGGAAGACCAGCTCATGACGATCTGACCAGGGGAGGAGCTCTATTAAGATGAATCAAATGATGACTTTTTTGCAAACGAACGGCGGAGAGCTGTTGTATAAAACAGGAGAGCATTTATATATTTCACTCATAGCCGTTGTATTGGGCATTATCGTCGCGGTGCCGCTCGGTGTTGCTCTCACTAGAATGAAAAAAGGCGCAGGCACGGTTATAGGCGTGGTCAACATTGTGCAAACCCTGCCGAGTCTGGCGATTTTAGCCTTTTTTATTCCGCTTCTCGGCGTAGGAAAAGTGCCTGCAATTGTCGCTTTATTTTTCTATTCGGTGCTGCCGATCCTGCGCAATACGTATACCGGCATCAAAGGTGTCAACAAAAATCTGCTGGAATCGGGAAAAGGGATCGGTATGACCGGCTGGGAGCAGATTCGGCTCGTCGAAATCCCGCTGGCGATTCCGATCATTATGGCGGGAATCCGCACGTCAACGATCTATTTAATCGGCTGGGCGACACTTGCCTCGTTTATCGGGGGCGGCGGTCTCGGTGATTACATTTTTATCGGCTTGAACCTGTATCAGCCTGAATATATTATTGGCGGCGCCGTACCGGTCACGATCCTGGCGATTATTATTGATTATGTGCTGGCCGTGACAGAACGAAAGGTGACGCCGAAAGGATTGCAAGGGATGAAGGAAGTTTCGTAAGGAGTTGGCTCTGTTGAAAACAAAAAAAATCAAATGGCTCGGCGCGCTCGCTCTCGCCTTTGTCCTGCTGCTGAGCGGCTGTTCTCTGCCGGGGCTCGGCGGCGCTTCAGACGATACGATCAAAATCGGGGCGCAAAGCATGACAGAATCAGAAATTTTAGCGAACATGATCGCGCAGCTTATTGAACATGATACAGATTTGAATACCGCTTTAGTCAAAAACCTCGGGTCAAACTATGTGCAGCACCAAGCGATGCTCGGCGGTGACATTGATATTTCTGCCACGCGCTATTCCGGAACGGATTTAACAAGCACCCTCGGCAAGGAAGCGGAGAAAGATCCGAAAAAAGCGCTGAAGATTGTGCAGAATGAATTTGAAAAGCGCTTTGCTTATAAATGGTTTGATTCCTACGGATTTGATAACACATATGCCTTTACCGTGACAAAAAAGTTTGCGGAAAAGGAGCATATCAACACCGTGTCTGACCTGAAGAAAAACGCTTCCCAATATAAACTGGGCGTCGACAATGCCTGGCTGAAACGGAAAGGCGACGGGTATAAAGGCTTTGTCAGCACGTACGGATTTGAGTTCGGCACAACCTATCCGATGCAGATCGGGCTTGTCTATGACGCAGTCAAAAACGGAAAAATGGACGCCGTATTGGCTTATTCAACGGATGGACGGATTAAAGCCTATGATCTGAAAATCTTAAAAGACGACAAGCGTTTTTTCCCGCCGTATGACTGTTCACCGGTGATTCCGGAAAAGGTGCTTAAGGAGCATCCTGAGCTTGAAGGCGTTATAAATAAGCTGATTGGGCAAATCGATACGGAAACGATGCAGGAGCTTAACTATGAGGTGGATGGCAAGCTGAAGGAGCCGTCTGTCGTAGCGAAGGAATTTTTAGAGAAACATCATTATTTTGATTAAGAAAAGAGGCAGATTATATGGAAGTACTACAGCAGCTAGGCACTTACTATTCGCAAAACGGCGGTTACGTACTGCAGGAGTTTTACCGCCATTTTCTGATGTCGGTGTACGGCGTTTTGTTTGCCGCCATTGTTGGGATTCCGCTCGGCATCCTGATAGCCAGGTACAGAACATTAAGCGGATGGATTTTTGCGGTGACGAACGTCATTCAGACCATCCCGGCTCTCGCCATGCTCGCCGTGCTGATGCTTGTCATGGGGCTGGGCGCTAATACGGTGATATTGTCATTATTTCTGTATTCTCTTCTGCCGATTATCAGAAATACGTATACAGGCATTATCAGCATTGAACACGCTTATCTTGAATCCGGAAAAGCGATGGGAATGACAAAATTTCAAGTCCTTCGGATGGTCGAGCTTCCGCTTGCGCTTTCTGTCATTATGGCCGGCCTCCGCACCGCGCTTGTCATCGCCATCGGGATTACGGCAATCGGGACATTTGTCGGTGCAGGTGGTCTCGGAGATATCATCGTCAGGGGATCAAACGCAACAAACGGAACCGCGATTATATTAGCGGGTGCAATCCCCACGGCTCTGATGGCGGTGATAGCCGATTTGGTGATGGGCTGGCTTGAACGCACGTTAAGCCCGATTAAAAAGAAAAAGAAGAAAAATCTGGCCGGCGCCGCATAAGAAAAACGCCTTGTGAATGGGACTGACCCCCGTTTTTGAGACAGGGATCAAAACACCTTTTAAACAGCCAATTGCCGATAGTTTATCGGTGATTGGTTGTTTAGTTTCGTTTGAATACGAATATTGTTATAATAATGAATGTATT
>NZ_PHIE01000006.1:0-333783 GCF_002796895.1 Bacillus sp. SN1 | reverse complement strand
CCCGTCCGCCGCTAACATCAGGGAGCAAGCTCCCATCTGTCCGCTCGACTTGCATGTATTAGGCACGCCGCCAGCGTTCGTCCTGAGCCAGGATCAAACTCTCCGATAAATGGATCACAGGTTAAGTTCACCGCATTCTGCGGCGACACCTGTGTGACCTGCATCGTGCAGGCCCTAGTTTGACTGACTACGCACATCGCTGTGCGATTTATTTAAAAATGAATTAACAGGTACGTTTTGTCTTGTTTAGTTTTCAAAGATCATTCTGTTACTTACTTCTCAATGAAGCAGCTTTACCAATATAACATTTAGCTTCTTTTTTGTCAACAACTTTTTTTCGAATTGTTTGAAGCTTCTTGTTTTGTCTGCTGTTCATCAGCGACGTTTAATAATATAACACCTGTATTCATTTAAAGCAATAGTTTTTTTTAAAAAATCTATAAAACAAATAAACTATAATCTTCGTCATGGTATCTATCCCGTATTTATCATATAGCTATTTTAAAAGAACATCTATTCAGTAATGCAATCTTGTTGTTTTTTTCTTTTTCTTGTATAGTAGAAACGAACTAAATACTGATGACCACAAGGGGAGCATTAAAGCTGAGAGTGAGCGGTTTCGTTCTGACCCTTTGAACCTGTTAGTTAACGCTGGCGTAGGGATGTGGCAAAGTCAAATGAATTGCAGATTGTAAAGCAGTGCGTGGAACTTTTCTCATCCTTCCGCGTGCTGCTTTTTTGTTGTCCTTTTGGTTTGTCTATTGATGGAAGGGGATTTTATGAATCAATCTAAGCAACTGGTTCGTCTTATTGAAATTGCAATTATGACTGCGGCTGCTGTTATTTTAGACATCGTCTCGGGAATGTTTCTCCGTATGCCTCAAGGAGGCTCGGTCTCCATCATGATGATTCCGATCTTTTTGATTTCCTTTCGGTGGGGTGTCAAAGCTGGCCTTACTACCGGTCTGCTGACAGGTCTTGTTCAAATAGCGATCGGAAACTTATTCGCACAACACCCTGTCCAGCTATTGCTAGATTACCTTATCGCGTTTGCAGCTATCGGATTAAGCGGATTTTTCGCTTCTTCTGTCCGTAAAGCCGCTGTATCCAAAACAAAAGGGAAACTGATTGTTTCAGTGGTCAGCGCAGTTTTTATCGGCAGTTTCCTGCGCTATGCCGCACATGTCATTTCAGGGGCTGTGTTTTTCGGCAGCTTCGCTCCAAAAGGAACGCCTGTATGGATTTATTCTTTAACTTATAATGCTACCTATATGGTTCCTTCATTCATCATCTGTGCAATTGTCCTTTGTTTATTGTTTATGACAGCACCGCGTTTGCTCAAAACTGACAGAGCTTAACGAGAAACCCCCAGCGCAATCCGCTGGGGGTTGTTTTTTGCTATCTGTTAAGGACTGTTTTCAAAGCAGGAAGATCCGGCCAGCCAAACCCTACTTCTTTCAGCCTTTCTCCTGCAATTTCAAAGCTGTCCTCCGCTTCTCTTTCAGGGGAATAGGACTGATAAAATGTAATTGAGGGGTTCTTCTCCATCACCCAAACAAACATGCTCGAAAACCCATGATGAAGCAAAAACTCTGCTCCTTTTGCTAAGAGCGCTCTTCCTGCCCCTTGCCGCTGATGTTCTTCTAAAAGGTAAATAGCGTATAGCTCGCCGTCATAGCCTTTTTGTTCAGAGCTGATAGGTCCAAATGAAGCAAAGCCGAATATCGAGCCTTTTTCATCCTGAGCGACAAATACACCCTTTAACGAGCGGCTTTTCCATTTGTCTTCAAATTCCTTATAATTCAGACTGTTTAAGTAATCAGCCGGGACAATTCCGCGATATGTTGTCCTCCAGCTGTCCACATGCACCTTTGCAATGTCCTTTATATCTTCTACCTTTGCTTCTCGTAAGATTACCATCTGCTGCAATCCTTTCCGCAGTCATTATTCTGGTTTTTGGACCGTTTTTGCTTCTTTTATTTCATTTGTTAATTCGTTAATGCTTTGTTTTACGTTTCCTTTTCCTGAAAAGTTCTCAATCATTTCTTTTACGTCAATTCCCGACGATGCTTTCAAGCTTTCTTGCAGGCTTGACATTAAGTTTGTCGCATAGCTGGTTACTTTGTTGGCGCCGCTTGATTCACCGCTTCCACCTGTATCAACAACGGTGATTTTATCAATATTTGAAAGAGGTGCAGCAGCTTGTTTCGCGTATTCCGGAAGCATTTTTACGATCATGTCGAAGATCGCAGCCTGCCCGTACTGCTCGAAGGCAGCCGCAATTTTCTCTTTTGCTTCCGCTTCTGCCAGACCTTTTAGGCGGATAACCTCAGCTTCTGTTTCCCCTTTCGCTTTTTCAGCTTCTGCTTTTGCCAGTCCGTCAATTCTGACTTTTTCCGCCTCAGCCTTCGCCATTGCTTCTATACTGTACTTCTTGGCATCGGCTTCCGCGAGCTGTTTGGCTTTCTCGGCTGCTGCGGACTGCTCGACTGAATAACGGTCTGCATCGGCTTTTTTCTTTACCTCTGAGTCGTATTGGCGTTCACGGCGAAGAATTTCTTTTTCTTCCAGTTCTATTTGTTTTTGGCGTTCGATAATTTTAACCTGCATTTCCTGCTCTGTGACTTGCTGGCGCGCCCTGGCAGTCTCTAAATCATATGCCTGGTCGGCATTCGCTTTTGCCGTATCTTGTTCTCTGCGGTATTCAGCCATTTTGAGCTGATTGATTTTTTCAGCTTCAGCGATTTCTGTCGCCCGTTCAAGCTCTGATTTTTTTGCATCTTTGTCCGCTTCTGCCCGCTTAATCCGGGTTTCTTTATCAGCCTCTGCTGTTGCGATATCAGCATCACGCTTTACCTGGGCAATTCTCGGTTTCCCTAATGATTCAAGATAACCGTTTTTATCACGTACATCTTTAATGGTAAAGGAGACGATTACAAGCCCCATTTTCGCGAGGTCCTGTGAAGCGACACGCTGCACCTCTTGAGAAAATTTCTCCCTGTTTTTATAGATTTCTTCAACTGTCATTGAGCCGAGAATGGAACGAAGATGGCCTTCTAAAACCTCCCGCGCTTCCTGCTCACGGTCTTCTTTTGATTTCCCTAAAAATTGTTCGGCTGCTGTAGCGATTTCTCCTATAGAACCGCCGATTTTAATAATCGCAGTTCCATCGGCCATTACAGGCACTCCTTGTTCTGTATAGACTTCAGGTGTCGAAACATCCAGTTTGCTTGATAATAGGCTTAGCGGCTCTGCCTGCTGGAAGACGGGTAGAACAAAGGTTCCTCCGCCGCGGACGATTTTAATACGGTTGCCGCCTTCATCGACATGAACGTTTTTATTGCCGAGATAGCTCCCCGTTACGATTAACGCTTCATCAGGCCCTGCCGTACGATACTTTGTGATAAACACGGCTATTAGTGCAATTAATAAAAAGAATACAACTCCGATGACAATTATAATCGGCATTGTCATATCACATTCCTCCTTGTTTTATATAGGTTCATGCGGAGTAACCGAAAGAACTCCGTTGTTGACATCTACAACTAAAACCGTTGTTCCGTAACTGATCTGCTGATTCTCAAAGCTGACCGCTGACTTCGAGATGGTGCCGCCTATCCCTTCAATGACTACTTCACCAAACCCGTCAACAGGAACAGCTGTAATCACTTTACCGACTCTTCCTTTTAGATCAGCTTCTTTATAAGCCAAAGATTCTTCAGCGGATGATAATGGTATGAGTACAAAGATGTGAAGCAATGTCACCAGAATGATCGAAAGGATGCAAGATAAAAACGCGAGCAACATGCTGGACAGGGGCAATATGAGCTCGCCTATATATCCGCCTGCTGAAAAACATGTGAAAAATGCGAGCACCAATGTCGGATTAAGAAGCGGAATGCCTTCTGACAGCCCTGCAAATACATCTCCGAAAAATAGAAATAACAGCGTAAGACTGCCCGCAATAATAAGCGTATAAAGATAAATTGTTTGTATAGGAACGCCCAATAACTCCAAATGCCTCATCCTTTCCTCATCAATGCATTGATGAACGGCTGCCGTTACCATTTATACGAGACACAATGGAAAAGGTTTCAAAATTTTTAGATAAATACTCCCTGTTAAGTGCTTTATAAATGATAATTGCTTATATATATGGTAATGTCATTTTAGGAGGAGATATGATGAGTATCTTTAATGAAGCCAGATTAGAAACGTGGAACGAAGTGAAAGGACTTTCTGACGAAAAGCTGAATCAAAAGCCTTCTGCTGAAGAATGGAGCATACGTGAAGTTCTTGACCATTTGAAAAAAATCGATATGGCCGCACAAAAAATGCTGAAGGAACGGGTAAAGGAAGCTCCTGTTAAAGAAGTTGAAGAAAAACCGCTTGAGACTGCACAGGACAGAAACAATAAACGGAAAGCTCCGAGTCACCTTGAGCCTGAGCATGATTTTATTTCAGGCAGTCAAATGAAACGCGAGCTTGATGTAGTGAGAGAGCAGCTGACAGCTGCAATTGCCTCTCTGAAAGAAGAAGATTTTGAGAGAGTGCTTCCGCATCCTGTGTTTCAAGAGCTGACTGTCAGACAGTGGATCGATTTTATCGGCCACCATGAAAAACGGCACCTCAGCCAGATTAAAGAAATTAAAGAAAAGGTAGAAAGGGTCTGATTTGGTCAGACCCTTTCTGCTTTTCGTTTGACTTTCCGCTGATAGGAATGAACTTCTATTTCATCACCTGAATAAACAGCACCGGGTCTCTCAACAATGCAGACAATCCCTCTTATGCCCAGTGCGTGGCGGACGAAAGCAGGCGCCAGCTTCGGCTTGTCCGGATAATAAGATTGAATGACTTCGCCCGGCTGGATACACGGATCATTTTCTCCCTCACACAGCAAAGCGGCTCCGCTTGGGAAAATGAGCCGGCTTCCTTCTTTTAATGATGTGAAATCATGTATGCCGCTGACTGCCACATTCGCCCCAAGCCATTCCGGCAAAATGTTCGGCACTCCCATTTTTAAAGCAATTAGATCACATTCCTCTATTGATACAATAGAAATTTGTCTGCGGTTGAAAATTTCTGTCCCTTTTGAAAACATTGGTTCTCTGGCTCCCGCTTTTTTGGTCAGGCCAAAATGCAAGTCGCCCGGGATGCCGCCATAATCAAAATCAAGCTTTTCCATTTGCTTTGTTACGAAACTTTCTGTATCTGCGATATATAAGCCTTCCGTTTTTGCAGTCATACGCTTCCACATCAGCCGGTACCTTCCTTCTTCTCTAAAATTTCCATCTATGCTTCATTATCCAAAAAAAATCCCGCTCTGTAAATGAGCGGGACATCGATTATACTGTTTTAGGTGTAAGGTTAAAGCAGCGCTTGTAGATCCAATTGTATGCTTTTTCATTTAAATCTCTAGGATTTCCGAAGGTTTGCGGATCTTTCATTGCTTCTTTTGACAAGCGTTCGATCATATCGGGTGATACTCCCTGCTCTTCTAAAGTCGGTACTTCTAAATCTTCAACAAGGTCATACATCCAATTAACAGATGCTTTCGCAGCTTCTTCTGTTGTCATATTGCTTGTATCAATACCGAACGCTTTCGCAATACGTGCAAACTTCTCAGGATAGCCCTTCCAGTTGTACTCCATGACAGGACCCATCATCGCAGCCACACATTGACCGTGAGCGACTGGGATAATACCGCCAAGCGTTTGGCTCATCGCATGAGCCGCGCCCGCTGATTCACTGCCGTAAGAAAGACCTGCAAGCATCGCAGCCTGCGCCATTCCGTATCTTGCTTCCAGATCCTCTCCGTCAGCAAATGCTCTTCTAATGTAATGAGCGGCATATTCAATCGCCATCAAGGCAACTGCATCCGTAATTGGCTGCGCAAATTTCATAGTATAGCACTCAATGGCATGAGCAAGCGCATCAATTCCCGTCATGGCTGTTACATGCGGAGGCATTGAAATATGAAGCTCAGGATCAATGATGGTCAGGTGCGCTGCGATCAGCGGACCGCCCGTGTTGAATTTGAATTCTCTTTCTTCATCTGTGATAACCGCCCACTGGGTTACTTCTGATCCTGTTCCGGCCGTTGTCGGAATTGTCGTCAGCGGAGGAATGCGGTTTTCCAGCGGTTTTTTTCCATCTGCCGCTTCATAATCAAGCACGCTTCCTTCGTGAGTTGCTTCTACTCCGATTGCTTTCGCTGTATCCATGGAGCTTCCGCCTCCGACTGCCACTAAACCATTACAGTTCTCTTTTTTGTATAGCTCAGATCCTTCATTCACCAGACGGACAGGCGGGTTTGGCTCTACTTTATTAAAGAGCACCACTTCAATGCCTGCTTCTTTAAGTGATTCGATAACAGGATCAGCAACGCCGGCTTTATAAATCCCAGGGTCTGTGACAAGAAGTGCTTTTGAAACACCCAGCGCAGCTACTTCTTCACCCGTATGCTTGACGGCTCCGATTCCGTGCTTAATCACAGTCGGAATTTCAAATGTGTGGAATTTTTGCATGCTTTCTACTTTCATATTTAATGTCATCATCAATCTCCCCCTCTTATGAATTGAACCAATTAACCGCTGCCGGTTTTGTATTGCGATACACATGTTTGACTTCTGTGTATTCTTCAAGGCCTATTTTTCCAAGCTCGCGTCCGAACCCGGATTGCTTATAGCCGCCCCATGGCGCCTGCGCAAAATACGGATGGAAATCGTTAATCCAAACGGTTCCCATTCTCAAGCGGGCTGCTACGCGTTCACACTTTTCAATATCTTTTGACCATACCGCTCCGGCCAAGCCATAGATGGTATCATTTGCAAGCGCGATTACCTCTTCTTCCGAGCTGAAGGTTTCGACTGTCAATACAGGACCGAAAACCTCTTCCTGAACGATTCTCATGCCAGACTTGCAGTTAGAGAAAATAGTAGGTTCATAGAAAAACCCGTTTTGCAGCGCAGGATCTTCCGGGCGTTTGCCGCCTGTCTCCAGCTTTGCGCCTTCTTGTATTCCGATCTCTACATATTTTTCTACCTTTGCCCTGTGCTCTGCAGAAATAAGCGGGCCGCTTTCTGTCTCTGCGTGAAAACCGTTTCCAAGTTTTATGCGCTTTGCCCGTTTGACAAGCTCTGCTAAAAATTGATCGTGAATGGCATCTTCAACAAGCAAGCGGGAACCGGCAGAGCACACTTGGCCGGCGTGGAAAAAAACAGCGTTTAACGCCTGATCAACCGCAACCTCTAAATCTGCGTCCTTGAAAACGATATTGGGATTTTTCCCGCCCAATTCAAGCGCGATTTTTTTGACGTTTCCGCTTGCCGCCTGCATGATTTTTTTGCCTGTTTCGATTCCACCCGTAAACGAAATCAAATCGACGTCTTTGTTTGCGGCAAGCTCGTCGCCCACTGTGGCTCCCGGTCCAAGGACAAGATTCGCGACCCCTTTTGGAACACCGGCTTCTTCCATCAGCTTAAAGACTTTGATTGTGGTCAGCGGCGTGATCTCACTCGGCTTCATGACGATCGTATTTCCTGCAGCCAGTGCGGGCGCGATTTTCCAGCTTGCTTGGAGGAGCGGATAATTCCACGGAGTAATCTGGCCGCAAACCCCGATTGGCTCTCTGATGATTTTGCTTTCCGAATCAGGGATCGGAGATGAAATGATCTCTCCGCCATCTTTATCCGCCAATCCGGCGTAGTATTGAAAAACATTGGCGATATCGTCCATATCGGCCTTACTTTCTTCGAGAGTTTTTCCCGTATCAAGAGATTCAAGCTCAGCCAGCTCATCAAGATCGCGTCTGATTAATTCCGCAATTTTCAGAACAATATTCCCGCGTTCAAGTCCAGATAGAGATGGCCATTCTCCTTTGTCAAATGCTCTTCGCGCGGCTGCGATTGCCTTGATGGCGTCCTCTCGCCCTCCCTCGCTTACGGTTGCAATTTCTTCTTGATTAAATGGATTGATAATGCTTCGGATCTGCTCTTTTTCGGCACTGATCCATTCTCCGTCAATGTATAATGTTTGACTCATATAAGCCTCCTTGACGTAATAAAGTTTGTTAAATAAAAATTTAACGTTTTTAACAACCTTAATCTAACACATGGTTTTTAAACTGTCAAAGCCCCATCTTGATTTTTCATTTTGACTTTTCTTTATGTTTCGTTAAGATAAAGAACATAAAGAAATAACTTAACGAATTTAATTTTCTAAAGGAAAAGAGGGTCAGTATGGATGAAAATCCAGAGTTTGCAACTATAGAACAGGCACGGGATCTTGTTATCGACTCCATTGCTGAAACGATGGATCTTTACGGAATTACCCGCAGTGTCGGGATTTTATATGGGACGATGTATATGAGGGATGAGATGACGCTTGACGAAATGCGTGAGGAATTGCAAATGAGCAAGCCAAGCATGAGCACAGGCGTCAAAAAGCTTCAGGACTTAAATGTAGTGAAAAAAACATTTCACCGGGGCATCCGTAAGCATACATTTGTGGCTGAAAAAGATTTCTTTAAATTTTTCACTAATTTCTTTCCGCCAAAATGGGAGCGGGAAGTTCAAGTAAATGTAGCAGCGATTGAGGAAGCTCAGGCTGATTTACAAGAGGTTTTAAGCAAGGAAGGTCTCAGTGAGGACATAAAAAATGAAGCGCTCCAGTTATACGAGCAGCTGGAAAGCTCTAAAGCCTACTATGACTGGCTGAAACGTCTTGCTGAATCGGTGCAGAGCGGGGAAATTTTTAAGTTTATACCGATCGAAACAAAGTAAAACAGAAAAACGCCTGGGAAACCGGGCGTTTTTTTGTTCGTTTATATGTAATTACTACAAATTTGAAAAATACGGGAAAAACACCCCATTTACTTCCAAAATATTTGATGGTAATTTTATGTAGGTAAAATTTGTATTTGGCCATTCAGAGGAGGTGAAAAGCGGGCAGGCCAGTATATTTTATAACTTTTTAGGGGGAATTTTATTATGAAACGCAAATTATTATCTTCTTTGGCAATCAGTGCATTAAGTCTCGGCTTACTCGTTTCTGCACCTACGGCTTCTTTCGCGGCTGAATCTAAATCAACTTCCGCTCATACTGAGTCTACTATGAGAACACAGTCATCAGCTTCATTGTTTGCAACAATCACAGGAGCCAGCAAAACTGAATGGTCTTTCTCTGATATCGAATTGACGTATCGTCCAAACACGCTTCTAAGCCTTGGCGTTATGGAATTTACATTGCCAAGCGGATTTACTGCAAATACGAAAGACACGATGAACGGAAATGCTTTGCGTACAACACAGATCCTCAACAACGGGAAAACAGTAAGAATTCCTCTGGCACTTGATTTGTTAGGAGCTGGCGAATTCAAATTAAAACTGAATAACAAAACACTTCCTGCCGCTGGTACATATACTTTCCGTGCGGAGAATAAATCGTTGAGCATCGGAAATAAATTTTACGCAGAAGCCAGCATTGACGTGGCTAAGCGCAGCACTCCTCCGACTCAGCCATGCGGCTGCAACTAATCTAAAAGACCGGTTCACGCCGGTCTTTTTTGCGTTTTCACCTCCCCTTTTTTCTCTATTTCCAGTTATCTTTTTTCTTGTTTAAAATTTAAATTGACAAACACTAGAAACAGGAGTAAATTCTTGAGTGTTCAATTTCATACAAACTCTTTTACCGCTTAATCAAACACGAACGGGGGAACCAACGATTGGCTGTTTTATTAACAGCCTTGGGGTGAATCTTACTAAGTAAGAGGGGGTACTCTGAATCCCTAATCCGACAGCTAACCTCGTAGGCGTATACAGAGAGGAGGTCTATTTTCGGCCATTCTTTGCAATGGCCTTTTTTGCTTCAAAAACGTTAATTTACTAAGGGAGATATGAACATTGGGAAGAATTAAAAATAAGCAATTTGCCGTGATCGGGCTGGGCCGTTTTGGCGGCAGCATTTGCAAAGAGCTGCATAGAATGGGCCACGAGGTCCTTGCGATTGATATCAACGAAGAAAAGGTAAATGCATACGCTTCTTACGCAACTCATGCAGTGATTGCCAACGCCACCGAAGAGAACGAATTGCTTTCATTGGGAATACGTAATTTTGAATATGTGATTGTTGCCATCGGAGCGAATATTCAAGCGAGTACGCTGACTACCTTACTATTAAAGGAGTTTGACATCCCGAACATTTGGGTAAAGGCGCAAAACTATTATCATCATAAGGTGCTTGAAAAAATCGGCGCTGACCGCATTATTCATCCTGAAAAGGATATGGGCGTCAAAATCGCACAAAGCCTTTCTGATGAAAACGTTTTGAATTACATTGATTTATCTGATGATTACAGTATTGTCGAGCTGCTGGCAACACGCAAGCTTGATTCAAAATCGATTATTGATCTGAATGTAAGAGCGAAGTACGGCTGCACGATCCTGGCTATTAAACATCATGGAGATATTCGTCTTTCTCCCGCACCTGAAGACATCATTCACGAACAGGATTGCCTGGTGATCATGGGGCACAAAAAGGATATTAAACGTTTTGAAAACGAAGGGATGTAGACAAAGGTGACACTTCAAAAGGATAAAGTGATCAAATGGGTTCGGTTTACACCGCCTCAAGTGCTTGCAATCGGTTTTTTCCTTATCATTATCATCGGTTCTGGGCTGTTAATGCTTCCGATTTCTACAACGAAGCCATTGTCATGGATAGACGCCCTTTTTACTGCGGCTTCCGCTACAACCGTTACTGGGCTTGCAGTTGTCGACACCGGCACTCAATTTACACTTTTCGGGCAAACGGTCATCATGGGGCTGATTCAGATCGGCGGGCTTGGATTTATGACATTTGCCGTTTTGATCGTCATGATATTAGGAAAAAAAATCGGATTAAAAGAACGAATGCTTGTCCAGGAAGCCTTAAACCAGCCGACAATCGGCGGCGTCATAGGCCTTGTCAAAGTCCTGTTTCTGTTTTCGATTAGTATTGAATTGATAGCAGCACTCATTTTATCCATCCGGCTTGTGCCTCAGTATGGCTTGGCATCCGGCTTGTTTGCCAGCCTGTTTCACGCGATATCTGCTTTTAACAATGCCGGGTTTTCGTTGTGGCCGGATAATTTGATGAGCTACGTTGGCGATCCTACAGTAAACCTTGTGATCACTTTCTTATTTATTACAGGAGGGATCGGATTTACAGTTCTGTTTGACGTTATGAAAAATCGGCGCTTTAAAGCCTTTTCTTTACATACGAAGCTCATGCTGACAGGAACGCTGATTCTGAATGCGATTGCTATGCTTGTGATCTTTATTTTAGAGTACAGCAACCCTGGCACGCTTGGCCACCTGCATATAGGGGATAAACTGTGGGCTTCCTATTTTCAGGCAGTGACGCCGAGAACCGCAGGCTTCAATTCCCTCGATTTCGGAAGCATGAGAGAAGGAACAATTGTATTTACTTTATTATTGATGTTTATCGGAGCAGGAAGCGCCTCAACGGCGAGCGGCATTAAGCTGACTACGTTCATCGTGATTTTAACGTCTGTTATCGCTTATTTGCGAGGTAAAAAAGAAACGGTTATTTTCCGCCGTTCCATCAAATATCCGATTATCATTAAGGCTTTAGCTGTGAGCGTCACCAGTCTATTCATCGTGTTTTTAGGAATTTTCGCCCTGACGATCACAGAACAAGCGCCCTTTATTCAAATTGTATTTGAAACCTTTTCCGCATTCGGAACTGTCGGTCTATCAATGGGATTGACTCCTGAACTCACAGCAGCAGGAAAATGTATTATTATTGTCATCATGTTCATCGGAAGAATTGGTCCTTTGACGTTCGTCTTTTCATTCGCGAGAACAGAGAAATCAAATATTCGTTACCCTGACGGCGAGGTATTTACGGGATGATAACAAAAAATCCGGCGATTTAGGCGCCGGATTTTTTTATGATTCGATATGAGATTGATTTTGTCTTTTTTCCTGCTCCGCAATGATTTCGTTATCTTCTGCGTTATCACGGGTCACTTTTTGTGTAAGAATCGCACCGACCGCTACAAGTATCATAACAGCAATGTAGTAGCCTTTTTCATTGAGTTCCAGGTTATCAGCATTATAGAGTCCGACACTAAACAAAAATACTCCCGCAAAAAAAGTGAAATAAGCTAATACTGTAAAAGCAACCGTGTTTCTCCGTCTATATTTCTGCACCTTTGTTCCCTCCTGAAAGCATAGTCAATAAGTGATAACTTCCGTGGAATATTATACCTCAAATTCCCCGGAATGGAACAAAGAATTAAAAATACCAGTAAAAAGGTCTCAGGTTGCTTCCTTTATTTCAACAGCTGAATCATCAATCCAGCCGATGAGTTTATCATTGATTTGAAATTGGTACCATACGGACTGGCCTTTCTGCTTTTTAGATACAACCTTTATGTCCTTGCCGACGTAAGATTGGGCAGATGTCAGTTTAATGGACCGATCATCAGTAGAAGGCTTGGACCATACGTCTTGAACGGCACTGTCTTTGATAGAACCGTATAAATCCACTGATTTCAGGGATGGATTTACCTCATCGTACTCATCTAAATCGTATTTTTCTACAATAGCGCTGATTTTGTCAGCGTAGTCAGGGTCTGTAGCATATCCTGCTGTTTGCAAGGCAGTTGCCGCTTCCTTATAATCCTCAGCCTCAAGTACCGGTTTATACTTCTTTTTATTCCACGATGTGCCGCGGACAAACAATTGGGCGTGGTCATCCATAGATTCAAAAAACGTGCTGTATTTTCGAAACTTCGCGCGAATGGTTTTTCTTTTCCCTTTTTCAAATTCGTCCGTTTCCATCGTGACGTGATGGCCTTTATAATTTCCTTTTACGCCAAAAAGGTTGTTGGCCTGAGCAGAAAGCTCGCTGTTCCCCCAGTCAGATTCGAGAATGGCCTGAGCGATCGTGATGCTTGGGAGGACATGATATTTCTCATACAAAATTTGTGCATGTCCGGACAGGCTGTCAATAAATACTTGCTGTTCATCAATTTCTTCAGGTTCTTTGGATGTTTCAATCGGTTTTGATAAAGTTGTCGCTAATACAAACAGGGCTAGCGGAATCGATACAATGAAAAATAGTGAAATGAAGAGTCTACGTTTTTTCAGTTTTTTACGGGCCATGAAAACCTTCCTTCAAGTTAAAAGATTACGAATGTAAAAGAATCTACTTTTAGAATTTTACTTGCACTTCTAATATTTTTCAATTCTTTAGGGATAAAGTTGTGAAAGGATTGCAAACAAAAAACCTTTTCCCTCAAGGAAAAGGTTTTGATCATATATCAAATTTCTGTTTACACTTTCTGAGTGCATTACGATATTCTGTATCATGTATTACTTTATGTGATTTGACAGCAGCCTTTGACAGTGCTGAAACGGCCGGTTTTTCCGGAGCCGATTTCGCTTTATCATGCGGTTTATGAGCCAGCTTGTGCCCCATACCTGTGGCGTTCATACAGAATGATAAGCAAACGAGCAGCACGCTCAGGACAAAAGAAATGAAAAAGAGATCATGATAAGCAGTCATCATAGAATCCTGCATCGTACTGCTTTGTCTGGCAGCATCTTTTTTCGTAAAGAAGCCGATGAGGATTGGAACTCCCATATAAACAAACAATCTTAAAAACTGAACAGCTGTCATTCTCTTGACCAAATCAGGCAGCGGGCCGCCCATGGCAGCTCCCATCAGCCCAGCGGCAACTGTCAGCCCTGTTCCAGCCGCAAGCATAATAAACAGCACTGCGAATATAGAGAGTGACGATTGATCCTGCATATGCAGCCATTGAAAATTCACAAACACGAGAATGAGGCCGCCGATAATACCGAGCATCCCTGGCCCGACTCTATCATAAAACAGTGCGCTCAAAATGGCCGCGATCGCCACTCCGATTAAAAGAGTCAAGTTTAAAAGAATGAGATGCTCCTGAGAAATATCATACATTTGACGGAGCAAGCCTTGAAAAGCAGCAAGGCTGACAGCTACCGTTATCGTCCCTGCAGCTATGATAAATAAGCCGAGCACCGGTTTTGGCAGCAGCATCAGTTTAATAGAAATAAAGGGGTTCTTCACTTTATATTCCACAATCAATAGAACAAGGAGCAAACATAACGTAATCCCGAAACCCGTCCATACATAACCTGATGAAAGCCCCCATTTTTGCAGAAAAATGAAAGTAACCGCTGAGGCTGCGGCAAGGCAAACAGATAAAAGGATTCCCGCACCATCTAGCGGCTGTTCTTGTTCTGCCGCCCCATGATGCTCATCATGAAGAAAGAAATAGCTCACCGCGACACCGATCAGTGACAGTGCGCCAAAGATAAAAAACAGCCATCTCCAGTGGCCGCAGCTTGTTGCAATTGTTCCTAGGATCGTACCGATGATAACAGAGCCATAAAATCCCCCGATCAGCACCAGCAGTGCATAATTCCTGCGGTCAATCGGAAATGACAGAACAAGCATAGGGATCATAATCATCAGCATGACGCCTGTAGCCGCTCCCTGTAAAAAGCGCCCTGCCGCCATCCATGCAATATCGCTCGAAAATGCGAAGAGCAGTGAGCCAAGTATAAAAACGGGTAATGAAGCCAAATAGATCGGACGGGCACCGAATTTTTTCCTCAGCAGCGGTCCTGCCGGCACTAATAAAGCAAAGGCCATATTGCCGATCAATATTGGATTTACTGATGTGAAGTCACTTGTTCCAACCGTCTTCTGAACAAGGCCTTGAACTGACGACAACGCCGTGTTAGACATCAATCCCGGCCCGACCGCTAAAACGGCAAGCAAAGAAATCACCCAATAGTGTTTTGTCTTCATGTTGTCATTCCTTCCTATATGAATACATACGAAACACATCTTTTTTTGAAAACAAAAGAAGCTAATAGATTTTGCATGCCATTAGCTTTCATTCTAATTCTCTCCCCATCAGGGGACATAATATTATTTTATGATAATATGTGAAGAAATGAGCATATACTCAAACATTATTCCAAACCGATGGTATTTTGTCAATGGCGCAAATTTCAAGCACAAAACATGAACAGCTTTGCCCGGAGCCATAGGGCTCGAAATCCACTTCGTGAGCTTCCATAACCGAGTCAATCAAAGTAAGCCATTTTAAAAGTGCATCGGAAAATTCTTTCGCCTTCTTCTTAGGTAACGGCGGCGCTTTTCCGTTCACTTTTTTAATAAATTTGAATTAATAAACATGAATAAGTTGTTGGCCGCACATTTTTTTGTGTTCACTAGGCGTTTGCCGCCTCTAAATTGTATATAGGTAAATATCATGAATTAATCTGCGAAATACCTATGCTAGTCAATAAATGACCCGGGAGGCAAAAACGTATGGAACTGTATGAGTGTATCCAAAACATTTTTAGCGGCTTGAAAAATCCATCGGTTAAAGATTTGGAAACTTCTTTAAAACAAATTCCAAACGCATCAACATTGAGTCAACCGTATATTAAGGAACCAGACCAGTACGCTTACGGCCGAAATGCAATATTTAGAAACAACGAATTGGAAGTTATCGTTATTAACATTCCGCCACACAAGGAGACAGCAGTACACGATCATGGTCAATCCATTGGTTGCGCAATGGTGTTAGAAGGAAAACTTCTCAATTCTATTTATCGCTCAACCGGCGATCACGCGGAACTCTCCAATTCATACTTTGTCCACAAAGGAGAATGTCTTATTTCAACCAAAGGTTTAATTCACAAAATGTCCAATCCTGCTTCAGAACGAATGGTGTCTCTTCATGTTTACTCCCCCCCTTTGGAAGACATGACGGTCTTTGAGGAACAAAGTGGTGTATTGGAAAGTTCATGATTTACAGGTGAACTGCTCAACTTTGACTTAGGATCAACAGAAGAGGGCAGCGAATGATCCTTTTATTAAAAACAAAAAAACCCTTATAGAATAAGGGTTTACAGGTATGGAGCCAAGGGGGCTCGAACCCCTGACCTCTACGCTGCCAGTGTGGAGATGTGTTTCTGATGCGAACAGACGTTTTATTTCCAAACCCTATTTTATAGGGTTTTCTTACATAAGTTTCTGATTAAAAATTTTCTTTTTTGATTAAAAATGAGGAAGTTGGTCCCCAATTCGTCCCCATCTGTCCCCAAATCCAACTTATTGACAAAGGAACTTACGTTCGAATATCATCCTTGTAGGAGATGATCAAATGACTGATTTTGAACGGAAAGTATATCAGATCATAGTGAACATGCAGTTATATGGTAAGAATCCAACTTTGAACGATTTGAAAAGGAAAACAGGAAAGAGTGAAGAGAATATTCGTGCAGCTGTGAAGAGCCTTTTGATGAAAGGTGAATTGAAGTGGGATAAACTGCAGAAAAAATGGATAATAAATTGAGGTAATTAAAAAAAGCTCACCTATTGGTGTGCTTCCTCTTCTAATCTATAATTAGTACGGTCAACTACCCATTCCCGATTTAACATGACTGTTTCCTTGAATAATTCATACTCTTCGTTTTTCAAATTCCCAACTGGAGATTCAATCCTCATATTTTTGACATTACTCCAAGAGGTTTTATGTGTCCTTATATAACACTCTTCATTAAGCCCCAGTTTATTTTTTAAACCAGAATCTATATGTATATCATGTTTTGGATGAGGTAGTCTTTGTTTTAAAGTAGAGATCGGTAATATCTCATAATCGATACTCATAGGATTGGGGCAGTCGTCTTCAAATCCTATAACCAAAACAGGGCGAGCTTTCACCTTTATTTTTCTCGCCCTAGTATCATAATACTTTTCTAGAGATGTAAAAATTTTTCCTATATTATTTATTGGATCGGACAAAGATTAGTGCACCTCACAATCGATAAGTTGCTCATCATTAATCATTATGTCGTTTATAATGTCTTCTTTTTTTATAATATCGGATCCGTTTTCGTCATCACGTAAACCTAACCTTGAAATTTTATAAGCAGTGTCTTCATGACTCAAATTCCTAAGGTATCCAGCTGTATACTTACCATAATCATGAATAACTTCCCTTAAAGTATATTCCTCCTCTAAGGTTAATTCGTCTTTGTAGAATTCCAGCATTTTAAAGCTGCCTCTTACCCTACGGCTTACCGGCCCATGAACCCATCCTTCAAAATCGTTATTAAATAACCATTCTCCGAATGTAGCATAATGATGTTTTTGAGCGAAATACAGCAGTTTGTGCATCTTCATTTCTGTTAAATCATTTTCACCATCAGAAACATTAAAAATTGATGTGTAAAGCGATTCTAGTGCTGCTGCAATTGGTAAAATGTCACGGGGCATATTAAACACCTCCATCAAATAAAAAGAAACTGTTTGTTTCTTTCTTATTCCATAATATGTGAAACTTGTTCGGATGTAAATAATAATGATTAAAACTTATTAACAATTATTAAACCTTAATAATCAGTTTTAAACCAAAAGTTTTATAAATGAGTTGTTCTGAATAAAACAAAAACCCTCCTCATCTCGAGAAGGGTTTCATTCATCATACGGCCGGTACTTCTTCCGGCCGGCTTCTAATTCCTTTTTAAGGGCTTGTACATGTCCAAGCAAAAACAATGCAACGGTCCCAACCTTTTTCACCGGCTTGAGCTTTCCGGAAGTCACAAGGGTGCTTAAACGCTGCCGGGTGACTCCAAGCAGCTCCCCCGCTTCCGCTGCAGTCAAAACTTCTTCCTGGATAAACTTAATTTTTTCGCTTTCTTTCATGTCGGCTTTCTCTCCACATCATAATGAATCCTTTTAACAAGGTAATAACAACGGCTATCATCAATACAGTATGCGCAATCTTTCCAGACATACCCTCATCGGTCAGATCAATTGCCACGATCCCGGCAATCAATATGAGCAAAACGGCAAAATCTGCTGTGCTGTACTGCTTAAAATATTTTTTCATATTATCGTGGACGTGATATAATGGTATGAGCAAGGGGATTTACTCCCCTTTGCTCACTGTGTATCAGCGCTTCTTGCTTACCCGGCGGGAGCGCTTTTTCTTTTTCTTGCTATGCTTTTCGCTTTCCTTCTGCCATATGTCGTAGATGTGTTTAATAATGGTCACGATACCAGCGATAGCAAGAATCCAGTTTCTCACCTCGTCCACTTCAGCACCTCCTTTCTATACTTTAATTATACAATATCTATTTACAATCGTCAATAGATTTAATAAAAAAAGAGCTGGTATTACACCTGCTCTCTATCTTAATAAACTGCTATTAAGGGTTTAGTCCTCAGTACGATGAGTTCTGTAATAATTCTCAGCGGTATAGATTCCCCAATCCCAAAAATTCGATCCCTGAGATAAAATATACCGATCTAAAAATATCTCAAAATTAAGTTGCAGTGGTTCATAATCTACAAACCTGAGGAACCATAAATAGTTTGGATCTGTGGAAATTCTGGTTTTGTCAATTAACAAATAACATCCGTCTAACAGATGTGCGACGGGAATAAACTGAGGCTTTAAAAAACCATTTTGCATATACTTTTCAATCTCTTCTAAATTAAGAATATGCAACCCCCCACCTACATTCTCGCCGTAAATCAACAAATCAAATATTCTGGCCCCGTTATGCAGTTTTAAAAAGGTTTTATAATCTTCAGGAAGTGACACTTTTATTTTCTTCTCAAAACTCTCAATCTCTAGATCTGTTGCACCTTTAGAGAAACTACATTCTGTTTCTAAAAGAGCTCCTTCATCCCCTAAAATTTTCAAACGTCCTTTTTCATCAATTAATTCTTTTAGACCTTGGATCGTTTTTTCAACAAAAACTGTCATTAAGCCACCTCTTACTTACTAATATTTATCCCACCAACGATTTAATACGTTTTGGTGTATATCACGAGGAAGAGGGAACAAATTATCAAAGTTATTCTTTCCCCCATACTTTAACGGAAGTACATGGTGAACATCTAATGCTGACCAATTCCACTTTGGATCACCGTATTTGTCGATGTACTTCTTTATATAGTTGCCTCTTTCCTTTCTATTCCATTCTTCTCTTTTATCTGCAGGTACAACTGGGAAATTCGCTTTAGCTGGTATTGGCATTGTCTTTTTGCTGTGGTTATTTCTTATTTCTGGATACAGCCATCCTATTTTATTGGCAAGAACAGGAGCCAACGTTCCAGTGGAAGTATCAGGTACTGTTCCTTTCCAACCGGCTACCGTAGTATGTTGGGACATATAAAACTTTGTCTTTTTAGGATAATAGGACTTTGAATATGATTTACCTACTTTAATATCCTTCCCTAAGAATTCTCTGCTATGGACAAAAACCCTTCCGTATTTTCCGCTATAAGTGTTGCTATCATATAAATCGTTTCTAGCTTCAATAACTATCGGCTTTTCGCCGACTATGCTTGCTATTTTAATTGTAGTTGTGATGGATTTTTTGTTGGGGTCATATATTGTTGTGTAGGACATCGAAACTAAGCTGGCTGCTTTGGGATGTGCTTTCTCATCTTTTTTCTCAACGACTGGCACATTAACAATGTTGTTTTCTTCTTTAGCTACAGGATTCTTGTAGGTTATTTCATTGTGATTACTCTTGTTAGCAAGTTGTCGTGCTTTCTTAATGACAGAAGCTTGGTCATCGTTTGTGCTCTTAGCCACTCCATTCTTATCTACTGTTAAAGTTTCTTTTTCCTCAATGGTTACTGGTTTTGCCAATCCAAATGAGTTCTCTTCTGCTGCTTTCGTTTGTGGTGAAAATCCAATAGTAGCAATCAATAGAGTTAAGACGAGCAAACAAATCGAATTCTTTAACAATTTCATACAAATCCTCCTTAATTTGTTTTCTGGTCTAATATACTATATTTTTACTTTTATTTCAACAATATGTAAATTATTTGACTACTATTATTAGGTCTTCCCAAAAGAGAAGACCCAGTAGACCTATTTTAATAGAGATTCAAGCTTCGCTTTTGTAGCTGGTCCATAAATGCCATCAGCTTTTAATCCATTCATCAACTGGAACCGTCTGACGGCATCTGCTGTTTTTGGTCCATAATAGCTATCGATACCGAAGTTTTTGGCTTTCTTATCTGGATAGAAATGCAATGCTGCCAGTGCTGTTTGGATCTGCTTAACAGCATCGCTGTGGATCAAAGGACTTTTCACTTTGAAAATGCCGGAAGGCAGACTGAAGGACGATTTCTTTTTGCTTGAGCTTGGTTTTTTCACCGTCTTAGATGAAGTTGTTTTCTTACTTGATGTTTTGCCGCCAAGCGCTTTTAATTCAGCATCAATCGCCGCTTTGACTTCATTCCAGCGTCCTTCTGACAAGATACGATGCGGGCAATACTTTCCGCTCCAGTCTTGGTGCTTCCGCACACGATCAATACCCCATCCTCGTTCTTTAAGCAGCTGCGCCACAAACTTGATAGCTAACTTTTCAGCAGCGTAGTATTTAGCGCCTCCTGACTTGCTGTAGCAGATTTCAACGCCGATAGACTTACGGTTTCCGGTGCCATTTGTGCCGTCTCCTGTGTGCCATGCATTGCGATCAATTGGGATTCCCTGCCTTACCTCTTTATCATCAACAGCAAAGTGGAAACTCGTTGAACTAGTGTTTCCGATCATATAGCTGACCTCATTAGCAGCAGATGCATCATTGTAAGTGTTATGAATGGTGATGTATTCCGCAGTCATCGAATTAGGACATTTCAAAGCGTATTTTGCTTCTGATACAAGGTTCTTTTTCACTGCAATTGTCATGAAAATCTCTCCTATTCTGTTTTTGAAATAGAAAGAGCCACCAGCTGGCAGCTCATTTGGTTAGATCGTGATTTTTCAGGACGGCTTTTTGCTTGTGTCCTTTTGCTGTCACGTAGTTGTTTTTGAACCATGCAGCAAGTGTCGTACCGATAGTAAAGATCAGAGAGCCGGCAGTGTATAGCGCATCAGCCAGTTGGTTCACTTGTGCATCAGTAATATCCAAGGGTGATTTACCGAACATCAGCATTGTTTGGTTGATAAGCGCAATTAAAAGAAGCGCAGTCCGAACGACTGTGCCTTTGTCAAAGTTTTTCATATGTTATTTTCCTCCTTAATGTTGCAGCACATTATAAAAAATAGCGATTAGTCCCCCTATAACTCCGGTGGAAATCGCTGTAATGATAGCGCCCGTGATTGTGCGCTTGATCCAAGTTGTATTCTCTTCAATTTTGTTGAGCTTTTCATTGAGTGACATGATTTGCTGATCTTGCCTATCCGAGGATCGTTCAAGCGAGCTTACCCGTCTTTCAAGCGATTTTTGTTCTAGTTTGAACTCTGCCATCTCTTTTTGTATTGCATTCACATCCGGTACCTCCGTCAGTTGCGACATTAGTACGCCCCCCTTTTATCTATTTCATGCGATTTCACCTCCTTTGAGGCAAAATAAAAACACCTATGCGTTTACAGGTGTGCTTTCTGGTTCTGTCTGATTTTCAGTTTGTGCTGCCGCTGCTTCTCCTTCTAACTTTTCCAGTTTGTTTACTGCGACCGTATACAAGGCTTTATATTCAGCCAGTTTTTCGTTTTTCTCATTTAGTTCAGCCAGCAAAGAGGCCGCTTTGTACGTTGCAATTTCAAATTGTTCCTGTAATTGTTCTTTTGTCATTTCTTGCATTCAAAACACTCCTTATTCTTGGTCAGGATATGCGTCTCCGCGAGTCAGAGTAGTTATATCATCATATTCACTTTGTGATATCCAGCCTTTTTGAACCGCATTCCTCATTTCCTTCGTTAATACAGTCCCATTAATCCAGCAGTCTTCGAAAAAGCCATAAAGAACACTGCGGTTTTCCATGCTTCATCCCCCAGTTAACTTTGATTCATCAGCATATTGCACACACGTTGAAGGTCAAGAACCTGCTCTTTTAGTTTTTCCACTTCCGTTTTCTCTTCCTCGCCTTTATTCCCCAATTCAATAGGTTCAAGTTTCATTTTCCGCCTCCTGTTCTTTGGTGAAACTATAAATTGCGCCATTTATTTCTCCTGTAGGATTAACAACTACATCAATAATTTTATAAAGGAGACGATACTTTTCGCTTTCTTCATAGCTTGGATAATAACCATCCTGATCAACAGTTGATTTGTACAACAAATAATCAACCTTATCATTCTCTGTGTCATAAACCAGATGCAAAATATATGCTACTTTTCTCGTCTCTTCAGCATTAATAGTAAATTCCGCTGGGTCTATAAGATATGGTTTCTCTAAGCTTCCGTCATGATAGGTGCCACCTGTTAAGGAAAAGCCAGAGACTGTTTTTGTAACCGTCAGATTTTCTGTATATCTATAGTCATTGGTCAAATTTATTTGCTCAAGCAATGTTTATCACCTTCTATTGAGCTTCATATAAAACTAACATTCGCACTGTAATTTTGCGCCCTGCAACACCGGTAGATGTCCCAGTTCCTCTAACATGAACTTCAAATCCTCCAGAGCTTTGATGTTCTATGCCAACAGTAACAGCGTTAGAATAAGCACCGTAAGGAGTAGCCATAACTGCAAATATGTTCTCGGGTGTATCATAATAAGCATCAACCCAAGGGTTAATTGTTACTTTCGCATAGGCTGTTGAACTTCCATTATCGGGCATAGAAACATCCACACTTGTAACACACATACTTAAATTATATTGCAAGCCTCCGTGAATATCTGAAATGTAAGTTGTAACATTCCCGGAAGCCAGGGGCTGTTTATTTTTAGTTACGTTCCCTGGATAAATATTTGATCCAGCCGGCAAAGTCGCAGGTCCACCTTCAATAAGTGTTCCGTTTTTTGATTTAAGGCGTATTCCACCTGTTACATCAGCTTCGAAATTTGCTGTTTTAAAAGTCGCTAATGTCGAAGAACCGCTGAATTTCGCTGTATTGTACGCATAGCTAAAAACACTTGAGTTTTCTGAGTTCGCTGGCGTATTTGAAGCAGTTATGCTCAGCACATCACCTGGGACGCTTGCAGCTTTATCAATAGACATGTCTATCACGGATTGATAAGAACCGTTTGATCTGCTGCCATATAAGTCTATCTTCGGAATATCCTCCAAAACATAATCATATCCGGATCCGTATATACTCACTTTCCCATCGCCAATTTTGACTGATCTATACACAGTTCTTTTACCGCCAGAGTCTTGATCCCCGCTTTCTTGTGAAATGGAACTAGAAGTGATTTTCAACTCTGTATAATCTCCGTAGGTACCGGAAGCAGTGCTCCTGTTAAACTGATAAAATTCCTTACCATCAAAGTACGATTTATAGTTATCAGTGGTATTCAAAGCTTCAAATTTACCACCCTTGATTAAAGAGCCCTCAATCGTGATCCCTTTTATAGTACCTGCATTGATTTTATCGGCAGACAAATCTTTTATTTTCGCGTTAGTGATTGCACCGTCAATAATCTGAGCAGTATCAATAATAGCTGTGCCAAGATGAGCTTTTTTTATTGCCGCGTTCTGGATGGCAGCTGTACCAATAGCCGCTTCAGCAATTTGTGCGCTCGTTATGGCCGCTTTTTGTATGTGTGTTGTGCCAATAGCTGCCGATTGAATATATTCTCCATAGATAGCGCCATCAGTGAGCATGACGTCATAAGGGCTGTATCCGTATTCCTTGATCTCCTCGCCCTTTCTGACTTGAATCTTGCGAAAAACAAAACTGCATGGTTCTGTATTTCCGTTTGTATTTCGGCCGCCGATTCCAATAGTATAATCAGATCCAGTTGCTGGCGCTGCGAATTTGATATTGACCCTCACGAATTGATCGGACGGAAAACTGGATATGTCGTTCAGGTCTGCTCCGCTTATCAAGGTGAATTCTTTGTCCTTTTTCAAATGAATGAAGTTTAAGTTAGTCGTGTTGTTTCGCTTTACCTCAAATGATAGAGTGTATACTTGCCCCTCAACTAAAGACATCCGCTGTATGTTATTCGGTGAACCTCTGTAGCCAGCTACTCCGAATACAGTAGTATCGCCATTGATCACTTGTGAAACAGTCATTTCATTGAAAGTCTTTTGTTCAACACTGAGAGTAGAATCGCTGTAGGTGTAGAATTGATTTGCTTTCAGCAAAGACCCTGGGAATATATTACCTTCATCAAAATCTCTGGCTATCTTATCAGCTGTAACTGCCAAGTTAGCCAGCTTTTCGGCTGTAACTGCACCGAAAACAATATCATTGGTCAGTATTCGCTTAGTAGTGGCCGAGAATTCGGCTGTAAAATCGCTTGCTGTACCCCTTGTATTGATTGCTCGAATACGGTAATACCAAAGTTCATTGACGCCTGTAAAATGCTCGTAGCCTCCTGTTTTCCCTCTGAAAATTAGATTCTCTTTTAAGGGGGTGAAGCCCTTAATCTGAGAAGCATATACCTCATAGGCAGCGATGTAACTGGATGGGATATAGTCCCAAGTAAGAGCAATATTTTGAAATAGCGCTTTTACTTGAACGTTTGTCGGGACCGGTGGTTTTGTATCCGGGAAACTGCCATCAGTGACTTCGCCAACGTCTGGCTTCCTCTCCCAAGTACCTCGGTTCTTGTCGAGTATATTCTCTATCTGATCAATCCGATCATCACCTTGGAGCACTGATAAAAATTGCCCTATTTCCACAACACAGGTATTGTCCGGATCTGTAATGTCATATTCCATGGAAATGATGCGCTGTGACGTTTCTATTGGAATAGCAAAGTTTCGGTCTATGGCAATTGTTGTATCGCCCAGTTCTACGTGCTCATGCTCATAACCTGGTACATTCTGAAGCAACTGAACTGAAAGCTCATAATTCACCTCAGTTTTTGATGCTGTTGTAATGAGATGGTTGTATGTGGCTTTTAAAAGCTCCACTGGATCAGTGATATCTTCATTGTTGTATTGCCCTTCTCTGTGGATCAATTCACCGTTTTTAAGGCGCCCCAGCCTTTTTAATAGATCCGGATCGCCAACCCATTCCTGCCCCAGTGGTTTATCGACAGGATCTCCTTTTGATTTCTTCCACTCTACTTCGGAGAAGTCAATAAACCGCGAATAACCGCCCGTCTCCTCCCCGTCTTCGTCTGTTGAGGCAATAGAGGCACCATATCCCCAAAGAGCTGTCAATGGGTAGCTGATGACTGTCCTTTTGATATTCTCTGTATCTTTATCTATCTCAAAGCGTTTCCCGCTGTCTTTTCCTCGTCGTGGCAATATCTTGATAATTCTCTTTGTGATCTTGTTTCCATCAAATTCGATAGAATCTTGAAGTTCGCCGCCCCAGATGTTTATCACTTCAGCAATACATTCTAAAGCCGTTTTCTTATAAAACGTGGTGGAGTTTGTACCGAGTTCAGCGCTTACCTCTGCCACCCACCGAGAACGAGCGAGTACATTGTCCAGAACATATTGTGCTGTTTTGTCAGTTGGCCGGAAGTCTTTAACAAAGGTTTCTGCCAGCTCCATCATGGCAGCTTCACATGTAACCAGTGTATTAACCTCTGAGTTTTCATCTGTATCATCGAGCTCTTTTATTACAAACAATCGGAGAATGCCGTCTTTATCTCTAAAAATGACTTGATTCTCCTCAAACAAATAGCGCGCATCAGGATGGGAAGCATCTGCTACAAAAGAAAAAGAAGAGCCTTTATTCAGCTCTTCTTTGTATTTGGCATCCCAAAATCTGCACGCTTCTTGTCCGTCGCTGGACAGCACTGTCAGCACTTGATCATCTGGTGAAAGAATATACATGTCAGCCATTAACGGACCCCCTTACAAATAAGCCTCATCGAATTTGATGCTGCTTGCGTGGCTTAACTTCAATTTTGTTGGTACTTTTGGTGGCAGCGTGAACCACTCAGACTGTATTTGTAGAGCAGTCATGATCAATTTACCGCTGCATGTCACTTTTCTCTTTGATGAATCAATAATGAGAGTGTCGCCGGCGATGAAGTTGTAAACGACTTTTATTTTCTTAGAAACAGATCCATCACCATTTAAAATAGCCACTTCATATAAAGTGGCCGCCTCTTTAAAAACGCATTCGATTTTTGGTTCAATCTCCGCATACCCCGGGTTTGTGAAAACCTGTACCCCGGGATTTAGTTCTGATTCCGCAGCCGCTCCATATTTTTTAGGATCAGGGCAGATAAAGGTCAATGTAGCCTGTTGAAAGCCACCCTGCTCCTCGCTTTCAGATACACTCTCAAATATTGCGTAATAGGTTCTGTCGGGCTCATCATGGAAAACGAGGGGTTTCGGCTCGTCTGTATGGAGAATATAAGTCAGTTCTTCTTGCTTCTTCTTCAATTCCTCTTCACTGCTGAATGCAAAAAGAACGTCTATAGTTATCGTTCTAATTGGTAGTCTGGTGCCACGATAGAAACCGCCTGGACGGTTCCCGATCGTGGCTGTGTTTACCTCTCGGCTCATTACTCCCCGCCCAGTGGTTGATTTCACATAAAAGAAGGGTGAAATATCGATCCCATTGAATGTGATTTTCCACTGATTGGGCAAAATCTCCTGATAGTTGATCAATTAAATCTCACCCTCCTTGCATTTGATCTTCTTTGTGCGTCTGTTACAGGCTTTTCTACGCCTTGTCCGACTTTCTTGCTGTCCATTTCGATAATGATAGTTCTTTCAGGTAACTCAAGGTTTTTGACATCTGCACTCAGTTCTTTTCTGACAGTGCCAAGGTCGCTTCTTGATATGGATGTATCGTAAGCAAGATTCATATCTTTCTGCTCGATATACATGGCATCGCTGACAGCAGTCATCGCCCGCTGAACCGTTCCGATACCGTTCTGAATACCAACTGCGATTCCCGCTGGCACCATCACACCAACTTGATCCCTCATTAACCGTGAAGGAGAATGGATCTTCAGCTTTTTCTTGATTGTCTTCTCGATTGTGGAGGCAATAGTGTTGGCTTCCTTCGCAAGCTCACCTTTCATATTTCTCATTCCGGAAATAATGCCGGCCATCGTGTTATAGCCGATTGCTTTCCCGCTGTTTTTCAGTGAGCCCAGCTGCTTCACATTGACAGTAAGCTCACCAATTTTTCTCATGTAGTCGTTCTTCAGGAGGCTCAATTCTTTATTGGCAGCTGAACGAAGCTCATTAATTTTCTTGGCAGTCTCGTTCTTCAGGCCAGTCAATTCCTGAGCAGCCTGCGTGCTTGCGAGTTTATGCTTCTCTGTCCAAAGTCTGACGTACTCATCCAATTCAGACGAAGTCATACGAGCAATTGCATTGATCTGATCTGCTGAACCGACACCCATTTCTTTCAGTTCATCAGCAAAAGCTTTCGGCGCCCTGCCTGCGATGCTTGCAATATCGCTGTCAAATTGCTTTAGTTTCGCCAGCTGATTTTTAAGGTTTGATGTCAACTTTGAGCCATTAACCTTCTCACTTGAAGCATCGTCAAATAGACCGATTGCGTTGTAAATCGCATTTGTTCGGTCTTGGAGCTCCTTCTTATAGGCATCGTTTGCCGCTTTTATGTCTGAGGTTAGTTTGTCATTGATGCTTTTGAATTTGGACAGATATGTGTTATTGGCTGAGAGAATACCTTTGTTGATTTTATCTGCCGCTTTTCTTTCATTCTCTTTTTGCTTCCTGACCTTATCAGCCATCGCTTTTTGAGTTTGATAAATCTCACGCTGTACCTTGATTTGCTGATCAGAAGTCAGTTTGTTCTTCTTACTGATCTTCTGGAGAGTCTTGACGTATGTGTTACCACTGATCTTCCCTGTATCGTACTTGGCCTCAGCTCGTTTAATCTGATCAGACACCTTTTTGGTGTACGCAAGCTTTGCTTTTGCTTCTTTGCGTTGCTGCTCTTTCAAAAGCTTTTTCTGTTTGTCAGAGGCATTTTTAGCAGCCTGATAGATTTCACGCTGGATTTTCCGGCTTTGCTCGCTTGTCAGCTTGTTTTGCTTCTGGATTTTCTGCAACGTCTTGATATAAGTGTCAGCGCCCATTTTCTTGGTGTCATATTTAACTTCAGCGTTTTTAATTTTGTTGGTCACTTTCACTTCAGCAGCTTTTTGAGCCGCTTTAGCCGCTCTCGCCGCAGCCGCTTTTACTTTGGCCTGTGACTTATCAATACCGGCTGCCATACCGGTGCCGACGTGATAACCAACTTGATCGCGCATAACCCTTGATGGCGAGTGAATTCCAAGAAGTTTTTTCATGCCGTTAGGGATTGCGTTTGCCATCGATTTAATTTTGCTGGCTAACGCTCCCGCCATGCCGCTGATACCATTTATCAGACCTTGAATAATGTTACGGCCAATGGTTTTCAGATTGATTCCTTTGAAAAACTTCATCACGCTGTTCCAGATACTAACTATCTTTTCTCGGGTGGCAATTATGCGATTTGCGATCTGATTTTTCATGTAAAGGAAGGCATTTGACGCCGCTGATTTTATTCCGTTCCAAATGGATTGAACTTTACTTTTGATTGCATTCCATGTGCTAAGAATTTTTTCACGGGTCGCCAAAATCCGGTTTGCTATTTGGTTTTTCATGTACAAAAAGGCTGCAGATGCGGCCGATTTCAACGCATTCCATATCGCAGACACTTTGCTCTTTATAGCATTCCATACACTGAGTATCTTTTCTCGAGTAGCCAGAATTCTGTTTGCAATCTGGTTTTTCATATAGAGAAACGCTGCAGATGCGGCGCTTTTCATGCCATTCCACACTTTAGTAACTGAGTTTTTAATCCCGTTCCAGACTTTTGAAGCGAATGATTTAACGGCATTCCAGACCGTCATGACGATCTTTCTTTGCAACTCGAAATTTGCCTTTATAAGCGTAACAAGAGCCGACCATACTTTCGAAGCCGCATTCTTAATCCCTGTCCAAGCAGATGAAAGCCACTTAGAAACAACGCCCCAGACTTTGATTGTATAAGCCTTGATCTTATCCCAGTTCGCAATGATGAGGACAACCAGACCCACTACAGCCGCGGTGATCCATCCAATAGGACCCATAGCAATGACCCAAGATGCCGCCATTCTCGCCGCGTTTGCAGCAGCCTGAGCCGCAAGAATGACAAGACGTTTTCCGAAGGCAATCATTTGAGTGATTCCAGCTGCCAACATAGATGCAAATGAGCTTATTTGAGCCGCTGTCCACGCTGCGGCCATTCTCGCTGCCTGCGCAACAGATTGAGCCGCCATAACAGCCATGTTTTTAATCCATAGGCCCATTTGCACTATCCCAGCTCTAAGGGAAGTTACAAAAGAGCTTATTTTCATGATTGTCCACGCTGTTGCTGTGCGAGTTGCCTGTGCAATTGACTGTGCCGCCATAACAGTCATATTCTTGATCCACAAACCCATTTGAACTATGCCGCTCTTTAGGGAAGATACAAGAGCAGATATTTTCATCGCTGTCCATGACGCTGCCATTTTAACTGCATTTGCTGTGGATGCTGCAGCCGCGGCCGTGTATCTCGCAATGAATCGTCCTACTTCTAAAATGGCAGTTTTTAATTGAGTCACAAGTCCAGCTAGCTTTATTCCTGCAGCCGTATCTTTAAAGGTTCTTAGGTATTGTGCCGCATCCCTAAAATCTTTAAGTCCATTTGTAACAGCACTCACAGCGACCATAGCAGGAACTATAGCTCTCAATGCTCCCACTAATGAAATTCCAACAGCGATAAACTGACCAATTGCAGGATTTGCTTGCATCGCTGCATTAGTGAATTTCAAGAAACTATTTACTGTTTGTAAAATGGTTTGTCCTAACGGAGCCATACCAACAAGCAAATTGATGATTGTTTTGGCAATTTCACCAATCGTACTCCAAACAGTTGGACCGTTCGTTTTGATGTAGTCAATAAACGACTGAAATTCTTTCGTTTTCGTGACGCTGCCGGCCCATTCATTAAACCTCTGAGTCATGTTGACAAGGGATGTCATCATGTCCTGAGACATCGGGGCAAAACCGGTAAATAACTTTGTTAGACCGCCTGATAAGTTCCCGATGATCTGCAGCAATTTAGGACCGTTTGTTTTGACATATTCAATAAACGTTTGGAACTTCTTCGAAGAACCTAAATTGGCTGACCACTTCACCCATGAAGCTGTGGCCTTTTCCAAACTGGCCGACATATCGTTCCCAAGAGGTCCAAAAGCAACAATCAGATTCATAACTGTTCTGAGGACGTTGCCGGCTATTTTTCCAAACGTGACGAAAGCCTGACCAGCATTTTTGTTCATGTAGTCTATAAAGCGCCGCATGTCGGTGTCTTTAAACGCCGCATTCATGCTTTTTGCTAATGTAACGCCGCCATTTGCCACGCTTTTGAACATAGGTCTTAAACTATTCAGAACACCCTTAAACGTCGTCAGCGAGCTCGTGAACGTTTTTAAAATCGGTTTCTGTACAGATTGAGCGATGCTCTGCCAATTCGCTTTAAAATCTTCTAATGTATCAAGGGCCTTCTTCTCTTCTTTTCCAAGAGATTGCTGGATGACCTTGATCTTCTCCATGATTTTTGCGCGTTCCTTGGCGTCGGTGGTTTCATCGAGCTTTTCCTGAAGCTTTTTCAAGTCCTCAGATGCTTTAAATACACCGCTTAATGAAGAGACCGCCAGCGCCCCGAATGAAGCCGCCCCTGTTCCTGCTACTGCAAAAGCACTTCCGAGCCCCATAACTCCACCAGCTGCCACACCAAGCATCGGGCCAAGTGATCCTATGGCGCCAGTAATACTGGCAAGAACCGGAGAAATTGCAGGCAATACAGCAGTGAATGCGCCAGCAAGTGAATGCTGAATAACCGTTGAAACAGAATTTGTGATTTTCGCTAAACGATTCATGGAGTTTTCAAAACGGTCAATTCGAGCTTCTATATGAATCCAAACTCTGTTAGGAAGAGATCTTAATGTTGTCCGAGCAATTGCCACTGATCTTGCTAAATTTGATGAATCACCGTTAATGTTGGTTGTTACCCGATTGGGCAATGATGCAAGTTCTGTTCGCGCCGCCGATACTGCCCGTTGTATGTCGTCAGAGTCTGCGTCTAAATCGACTCGAGTTCTCTGATGCCGATGAATAAAGTTGTCGATCTGCTGTTCTGCTTGTCTGACTCGCGCTTGGAAGCTTGCGGTTTCTGCTTCAACTTCAACAGTATGAGTATCAGCCATTCGCCGCATCATATCATTGACTCGGTCCATACTTCTGTTGAATCTCTGCGTCTGAGCTTCTATAACAGCAGTAAGCCTCTCGATCATGTCCTCACCCCTTTTCTTTGGATTGTTTTCCGAAATAAGACCGCACAGCGTCATTTAACATCTGCACGCCTTTGGCTCTCGGACCGAGCTTGTTTATGTCTGATTCACGCCATTTGTTTTCGTCGCTTGTCAGAGAACGTTCAAGCTCTCTGCGGGCTTTTCTAGCGTCAAACATCTTAGACTCTTTTGGTCTCTTTTCGTTTAAAGCATAACGATGAAACATTGCATTTCTCGCCAGCAGCTCTATCTCGTCAATTTCACGCAGCTTGGCTGCTTTTAGCTTTCGTTTATACTCGTTTGGAGTCCATGACATAATGACATCGTTGTCATAGACACCCATCCAACGAGCTGCATTTTCAATTACTTGGAGATAGTCGATCCCGTCTTCTCTTTGTACGCTTCTTCCATCGTCTCCAGCATGTCCTTGTTCATTTCGTCTTCCTCCAGACGCTTCGCTTCCATTTCCGGAGTTTCGTTCGGGCTGACCTTCTTCGGTTTCGCCAGCTTGTTCATCATCTTCCATTGCTGACGGATCTTTCCTTTGAAAAAACCCGCTGAATCCAGTGTGTTAAAAGCTTCTTTCACCATCTCATCAACGGCGTTGCCAGTTTCATCTTCTTCAATGATCTTGGCAATAGCATCCTCAATCTGCTCGACAGAAGGTTTGCCTTTTTTCAAGTGAGCAAGTGCGCAATCCCAAAATGCAGAAAGGTAAACCGCATCATCATTCAGTAAGCTATTGTAAATCGTTAATGTGCCGCCTGATTTGTCACCGTTTTTATCTTCTTTCGCATATTTCTCATTCGCTGTTCTGTCGAATGCGAAATCACAACGTGCAGCATAATCTTTTCCGTCAATTGTTAAGTGAGCCATATATAAAACCTCCAAATTTTTATATTAAAAAGAGCCCTGGCAACAGCCGGGCTCCTATGCTTCTTCTTTATTTGTGCGAATCGTGAATTTCTCTGACCAAGCCGATTCCCCAGCATCGTTAACCGCAGAGACATTGAAAATGTATGAACTATCGGGTTTAAGAGTCGGATTGGACAGATATGAGTTTGTCGTGACAGTTGCTATCTTTGCATAATATCTGTAAATGTTGTACGAGGTCGCCCCTTTCACCGCGTCCCATTTAAATCCCGCTTGATTTGAAGTGACGCTTGTCATGGTTATGTTACGGGGTGTATCAGGGCGCAGTCGCTTGAGTTCTTGTAATAATCTCGGTCATCGGTGATTCCCCAGCATCGTTAACCGCAGAGACATTGACCGTCAGCTGGGTATCTGCTGCAATGCCAGTCAATGTGTGGGATGTGCCAGTAACTTCACTATCAAGTTTCTTTTCTGACCCTCTGTACACTTTATATGACGTTGCCCCATCTACCGCTTCCCACTTCACGGTCACGCTGTCAGTAGTAGCCGTGAACGATAGATTTTGGGGCGCATTAGGGTGTAGTTGTGCCGCCAAACTGCTCAAATTTCGTTGCACCAGCTGAAGACTCAATTGCCGCAAGAACTTCATCAGGTAATGGATCAAGCTCGCCTTTAAAAGTTTTGCCTAGTACCGGTAATGTCACTGATGTTTCAACGAATCCATCCTGTGGTTGACTAACCTCTAAACTCTCAATAATGGCATGGCCATAAACTGCATTATGCTTCCCGTTTGCATTTTTATTTTTATTGGCCTTCCATACTTTGATAGCCTGTTCATTGTCGTAAGCTGTCTCAATTGCTTCCTGCCCTGGATCTGAAACAGCAGCATAATAAGTCAGCTCAAAAGATTCGTTTTTTGTTCCGTAGCCAACAATGCGTCCTGATTTCGTGGATTCATCAAGAGTGTCCTGTTCTTTTGTATGAGATCCTTCTGTCTGGAAAGCAATGAACAAACCATCAGTTCCTGTTGCGTTCATTGGCTGAACGAAATAAATCTCATCTTTACCATTCAATAATTCTGCCATTTTGTTCATCCTCTCAATTGTTTATTGTGTATCGCATCCTGAGAATGCCGTGTCTGGTGTATCCGTCAATGTCGGTGATCACCTGCATGCCGCGCATCTCAGAACGGCATAAAGAAAAGCCCTCTATTTCTAGGGGCTCTCTCGTTATTGCTTGCAGCATCAAATCAAGAATCTGCATCGCTTCTTTTTTGCCGTTATAGTCGCTCCAGCAATGGAGAACAACATTGATGATTTCACCTTTAGACGTTTTTGTTTCAAATGGCGAAACGTCATCATCGCCTGTTGTTACATATGGCTTTTTCTGATCTTTCGAGACTGCATCAAGCACACCAGTGACGCGTGCATTCAGCTCTTCATCAGTTGATAGCCTTTGAAATATAGCCGTCTGCAACGGCCACATGGCTGACCGCATAATGACAGCCCCTTTCTATCACATTTGACTGGCGAAGTACCGCATACCTTCCTCAATAGACGGATTCCAGAACGGCTGGGCCCGCATCCCCCGCGTCATAACCCATTGGTTAAGCTTGGTATCATAATAGACCCAAGGAGTCTGCCGGCCGCCTCCGTCCTCCGCATAGATTCCGGTACCGTATTCGACATAAATTGCATAATCAGCACCAACAGAAATGACGGCCGTTAAGCCGCCGTCACGATAGTCAACCTCTATTGAATTTTTCAGGTTCCCGCCGTCAATCATGGCTGTTGGAGCATTTAAGACGGCGTTGCTGTAAATCAGCTCGGCCGTGTCAGTTACTATCCGTTTGGCTTCTTCAATCACATTGTTCCTGAACTCTTCAGTGGCTCTGCGCATTTGCCTGACCCATCTGCCACTAACTCTCGCCATTAGACTTCAGCACCCCCGACACCTGACATTTCAAATTCAAGACCTCATGCATACCACCTTGATCAATTGGCTCTGATTTGAGAATGAGGATCTTGTTTTCGTAAATGATCCTCATTGTTTTCTCGATATCAGTCCGATAAGGGAAATACACATTGCATTCAACCGGGTTTTGCAGCTGCTGAGCCTGATAATATTCCCGGGAACTGACGCCACTGACTAAAGCTTCAGTTGTGGTGTAGTCAACGTAACCTTCTTCATAACCACCGCCACCGTCCGGCACCTTGCCCATCCGCTGAAACGTGATTTCATGGGGAAATTCCTCATAAATCATTTAACTCTCAGCCTTCGATATGGCGTAAGGTGTTTTGTAATGTGCCGAGGAAATTCAGTATTGAACGAATACGATACATCCCCCATGCTTCTTCCTGAGAGTCCAGAAGGAGTCATGTTATATTCTGCAGCCTTCGCAACAAAAAGCTTCACACCAGCTGGCAAAGCCTCCGGATCGAAAGTGTTACTACAAAAATCACTTGCAGACTCAATCAAAATAGGGACTATTTCAGACAAATATTCGTCATGCCTATCTGTCTTAATCCCTGTCATTCGCTTTACTTGTGCGATGTCCACTAAATCACCTACTCTTCACCTAAGACAATCTTGATCAGTTCGTCTTTAGGCGCTTTAGGGTCAAAATCATATTCATTCTCTTTCAAGAAAGCAATAATCTCATCTTTGTTTACTTTCTGCAGTTGAGCCTCAGTCATATCAAAAAGATCGGCAACTGGCTTTTTGACCTCATCCACTCTCTTAAACCCAATATGAGAGTAAACCACCTCAAAAGCCTTTTCAGTGCATTCAATTGTTTTGGAGCCATTAGATGCTTTCATATCACGCGCTTCCTCCTTCCAGTGCTTTCAGACGGTTTTCAATATCAGTGAGTTTTGCTGTTACATCATCACCAAGCTTAGCTAACGTAACAGCCTTTGCAGCGATATTTGCGTTTTGCACACTGCTGGACCCAATATTTCGACTTTGAACAGAACCATCACCAATATTGATGTTTTTTACTTCTCCGTCGCCAATCATTTGAGAAGTGATGCTTTTAGCAGCAGGCGTTGAACCGGGCAAGCCGGTCACTTTTGCGCCTGATTTGATCTCTAATTCGCCACCGATCACCAATTTGTCGCCGTTATTTGTCTTATAGTTTTTAGATGTGTATCCCATAAGCTTACGCCCCCGTTGCTGGAGTAATAGCTGCAAACGCATCATCAGTCAATGTCATGAAACCGACTTGCTGAGTCACACGAAGAGCAACCATGTCACGCTCATACAAGTTGATTGGGTTTCCGTCTGCATCAACAATTGTTGTCAATGTTGCATCCTCAGAGATTTTGTATTCCATGCCTTGAGGGATGCCGTAGCGTGTATAGTTCCAGTCAGCCGCAAGTAATGCCGCTTTTTCGTAATCCCATGACTTAGAATCCACATAGCCGATCGGAAGACCAAGAGCCTGTTGAGTTGCGCCGCCAGTTGCATCGTTGAAGATCGGAAGCCCGTTACCGTCCTTAGTACCGCGAAGTTTTTGACGGAATCGGCGTGTTGTTGTAAAGCCGTTCACATCCTTATCAGCATCCTCGACTAGGGCCATTACTCCATTAAGCTCGTCATATAGGTTGCCAAGTGAGTTTAAAGCAACAGTGTTACCGGATTCCTTAATTTTTTCAAATACAGAAACACCTTGACCAAATGGTGAATCGACACCGAATAACGCAGCCTGATCGAATTTAATAGCAAAGGCTTCAGCGATAGCCGGGCGCATTTGTGTGAAGAAATCAGCGATGGTATAACGCAAGAATTCTTTAGAAACAGGGATGATGACACCCAATTTCTTTGAAATCATTTTTGCTGTTAACCATTGGGCCTTAGAAGTTTTGATTCTCTCGCCTTCTCCAACCCAGTAAGCCCCTGGTCCAGAAGCCAAGTATGTGAATTCTTTCTCCGGCTTAGTCATTTCTTCATATTTTGCGAGTTTTGTAACAGCAGATTGAGTCATAAACTCTTTTAAAACTAGAGTACCTTGTTCAGTTGGGACCTTTCCGTTTACTGCGTCTTGCATCAATGCATTGTTTGGATCAAATGTTGGCATAAAGATAGCCCTCCTTATTTTCTAATACTTGCTTCAGCTGCAAGCGAGCTAATATCTAAACTTTGATTTGTCGGTTCATTGCTGCCGGACTGAACATCACGGCCATTCTCTTGGAACTTGGATTCAATCGCCTTTTGAAGTGCAGCATTGTATTTCTCTTCGAATGCTCCGAGGTTCTTCATCGTTGATTCTTCATCCTCACCGAGAAAGAACTCCACTACATCGGCCGGCAGTTGCTTTTCAGAAGCATAAGAGACAGCTTTATTTAAAAGCTTTTCACGTTGTGCTGCTGTCTTTTGATCCTTCAGCTCTTTCTCCAGCTTCCTGATTCGCTTTTGTTCCTCTGTTTCTTCCGGATAAAGCTCTTTTACCTTTGCATCAACCAGAGCATCGAGGTTGTTCGCCTTCCATGTATCAAGGCTTTTCGTAAAATGAGAATCCAACCGAGGCTGAATAAATCGTTTCCCTTCGTCTGTTTCAAGGAACCCTTCCACCTTATCTGCTGATACGGCCGAAAGTTCTCCTACAAATGCTTTTACTTCTTCGTTCTCTTTATTTTCTTCGAGAAATTTTTTCACTTCTTCTAATGTTGGCATTACAATTCTTCCTCCTTTGCCCTCTACAGTGCGCGCCTGTTATGAGTGCATGAAAAATAAGCCTTTTAACGTCATGCTCGGGACGGGTGGTTAATTAGTTCACTCGTGAAAACTCCATTTTGAGTTCTTTAATACATATTTGATAGCTTCTTCTAGGGGAGCATTCGAATAGTTTTGTTCTGTGCCCAAATCCTTTATTTTTTCTTCTTGAGTGCACACATCTTTTAGATATTTTGAGTCAATATAAAATGTTTTCACTTCACCATTAGAAACTTTGTCTATATCCTTTAAGCTTTCCACGACTTTTGTGCCGTCCCGATAAAAATATCTATCGGTATCAATGTGATAATTGGCAATTTCGGCAAGCTGTTGAAATGGCAAGGCGTGGTGTAATGGATGGCCTATCTCATCTGTGAATTTATATTTCAATAACTCATCAATTATGGAAAGTAGATCATCCTTTGTCTTGTTGGTCCTGTACTCCTCTTGAAATTTAACAATCTTTTCAGCAGTCTTTGTATCAAATGCTTTAGGGGCAAACAGTGATTGCTTCAACTCACTGATAATCTCGTTGTAACTATCAGAGTCATTATATTGAATTGCATTATTCAACATTTCTAGGAGGTATTTAATACGTTCGTTCTCTTTCATGAATTATTTCCCCTTTTCCTCAATGGATTTGTACCACTCTTCATAGGTTTGGTATGGGATAGTCTCACCAGCACCATTGCCGCGCTTGCGGGCCCTTCTTGTATCCGGCAGCACGCCGTTTACTTTGAAAGCAATCGTACAACGGCAGTTAATATCATCCTTGGCGTTATTCATGTGCCCCGGAGCCGGTCCGACACCGCCATATATTGATTTGAATAGGCCGTTTCGTTCAACAGTCTTGCCATCAAGCTTCCTGTGACCGGAACGAGTCTTAAGATCAAGAGTCGCATTCCACATCTTTTCGAGTTTGCTCTTTTTAGAAGCCTTCTCAGCGCTTTTCATCCTCGCCGAGACTTGTACCCTATGAGTCTCTGTTCTTGCCACGTCACGAGCCTTTCTGCGGGCAAATTCGGTCGTTTGCTCAATACGCCGGGCAATCTTCGAGTAATCTTCACCAGCCTGAATGCCTTGAGCAATTGAAATCTGTATTTGCCGAACATAATCATCCCTGTGACGCTTATATAAAGCTGAGAGAGTCAATTCAGCTATCGGGTTTAATATGGCCTGCTTGATTACTTCGACAGTAGGAATGCTGAAGCCTAAGTCAACCGCAGCCTCCATCTCGTACAAATAGGCAGAGCGCATGTAACTCTCAAGGAATTGTTTAGCAGCCAAAGCCTCAACGATTGTGAGGATAGTTTTGAATGCCTTACTGGATTCCTCAGTCATGCGCTCCATTTCTTTTTTAAACCTGTTGTATTTATTCATATCAGCCATCGATAGCTGACCATCTCTGCTGTATTTCGCATAAAGGGCCGCGATTTGTTGATTGATCTCTTTCAGCCGTTGAGCAAAAACGACATCAATCTTTTTCGCGTCCTCTGTGATCATGTCATCCAGGTACTTATCAATATCATTCTGGTTCATCTTCATCACCGCCCGTATCCGTAGGGATTTCTCTCAACGGCGGCATACTTTTCCCGTACTCCTCTTCTTCATCTTTCATCTTCTGAAGCTCATACTGAACATCATCGACAAACGACAGGAGAGATAGACGGGTTTCTTCGCTGATGTTGCCTTTAAGCTGCGATGTTGTCTGTGCCTCTTCAAGAACGTTGGCTGGAAGGTTACGCTTGAATCCGAACCATACTTTCAAATAATCTTCTGCTTTAGCTTTATTTTTCGTTGCCCAAGCTGAAAAGATCAACTTGTATTGATAACGGAGGGCAGCAGTCATTTTCCGTTCCATCGTGATACATTTATTCTCAAGCGCCATCAATTTAAATTTCATTGCAACGCCAGTGACATTGCCGCCAAATGATTCATCAGAGAAATTGACCGACTTTGCAAAACGGAGAATGTTTTCTTCCAGACGGTTCAAATGATTTTCAATAATCGCGTCATTTATATCTTTTGTTAGATAGCTCACATCATCTTTTTCATCGTAAAGCTCAAGAATTCCAGTCTTTTTAAGCTGTTGGAGTGTGTCCTCATCTGCTCCCAATCCCTTTAGGATCAAGTATGCTAGTCTGTACTGCTCAATTTCATTTGAGGCGTCTGACAGTGTCCTGTCATAGGCATCAATAAGAGACAATACCTTCTCGGCATCGCCTTTGAGCTCTTTATTGTTTGCCAGCCCGAATAAAGGGCAGCCATCGAACATATGAGGCTGTTTGTTGTCCAAGGTAAAAGCTGAACTATCCTTCGTACTGAAATAATAAATCGTTTTGCTATCGTAAAATTCCGCTTTTTGCTGCCCGTTATATGTCTCGTAATAACGCAAAGCATATTCTGGTTCATGAATATTCCCATCGCTGAGGAAAACAGCTTCCCATGGTTCAATATTTTTGACTCGTTCGTTACCAGATCGATCAATGTAAGCCAGCCGAGCTCCATAACCGCAAATGGTAGCCATCTTCCCCCATTCACTATCTTCGTCAGCAATATTATTCAAGGTGTTGAAATCATCAATCATTTGCTTTCTGGTTGAAGTAGTGCCAGTCTCTCGCTTATCGTCAAACTCATAAGTGATCGGATGCCCGAAGAGATAGCCCACTTTTGTATCAA
This sequence comes from Bacillus sp. SN1, assembly GCF_002796895.1. Lineage (NCBI taxonomy): Bacteria > Bacillati > Bacillota > Bacilli > Caryophanales > Bacillaceae > Bacillus > Bacillus sp. SN1. The sequence goes on along the minus strand of NZ_PHIE01000006.1, from coordinate 294,241 downwards.
CTATGTCTGAATCAAACGAGTTATTGAGTTTGTTATTGACTTTATGATCTATCCGCTTAACATGGCCGGTCTCAAAATCCTCGTATTCAATGGCTTCTCTGGTTAAGATCGGCACGCCCTGGACCTCAGCCTGGTAACGATCATATAGTTTTTTCATTCTGTCATGATCGTTTTTATGTGCTTCGATGATTTCTGCAATCAATTCAGGTGTAATGCCTGAAGCTCTGATCTGGTCTAAGAACTTTATCAACCTCTAAACCTCCTTGTTACCCCATGCCCTTTAAGGCTAGATACCTCATAATCATCTAAGCCGTACCAAATGGCCGAGAATGTATGCGGATCAATGTTGAATTCGTCTTCGATGATGTTCCCGTCTTTGTCCACTTTGAACGTGAGGTCCTTCAGTTCCCTAACGACATCAGGACATTGATCGGAGCAGATAATTTTTTTGAATCGTTTTACTTTCTTGGTGTATTGCAGGCGCGAACCTTGAAACTTCTTTGCGGGTTTCATGAGGAAGCCCTGCTGCCTAAAGAATCGAATTGTTTTAGGCTCGGCACTGTCGGCCTTGATCAAAACGCGCTTAAGTTCTTTTAAGTCCTCAGCTGTTTTGTCATCGGTCGTATCGTTTTTGTAATATTGCCAGTAGATGTACAGAATCTTTTCCTTATGGTCGATAGCCATACGAACCAAAGCGTTATAAGAATCAACAAAACCGAAGTCCATACCATTCTTCAGAACCGGCCTGTCAATTGCTCTTATCGCATTCATCACTTCTTCATGCGGCCGCTCTTCAAACTGCGGCAGAACAAGTTTTCCGTTAACGCCAAAACGACCTTTCCGGGCAATACGGTAAAGGTCTGGGTCATGTGTTTTTAAGTCTTCTAGCTGCTCGATATAGCTTTCAGGCAAAAATAAATTATCATCAGCAGTCGAGTGATGATAATAGGTTTTGTTTCTTATGATCGTTTTCTCTTTATAAAGTTCTTCGTCATCCAAGACAAAAAACTGATTCGTGTCATCTTTAAAAAAGTGTTTATACGACCAATTCCCTTTGCTGACGGGGTTTGTAGATAGAATCATATGGAGTTGCAAAGTCGGATGCCGCAAACGCCCCAGCAGCTCTTTAAAACCGTCATATTTCACTTCTGAACACTCTTCAATCCATACAATCGAAATATTATTGATCGATTTCAGCTTCGCCGGCTTATCCATCCCTTTAAAGATGATCTTGCTGCCGTTTGGAAAGCGTATCTGCATCGGTGAGGAGACACATCGGATTTTATGATCCAACCCTATGTCGGTAATGATCTCTTCGAGTAGGGAAAAAGTCGAATCTCTATGGGTGTCGTAAACCTCTCGGACCACCAAGGCTGTTCGCTTTTCTTTGAGCAATTTCAGAACAATCTTCAAAGCAACATGATAGCTTTTGGATGATCCATAACCACCAACAAGGAAATAAAACTTTTGTGACCAATCAAAAAGAAAGTTTCTAAAACGGGGATTCACCTCTTTTTCCATCAGCGTCCTCCCTTATCCTTGATGATAATTTCGAATGACGAATCCTCATCTTTATTTGTCAGGCGTTCTACTTCTGCCTTTGTTTTGTCGATATTCAAGCGCATTTGCTCCAATTTAAGGCGCCGTTCATCTTGTTCATGGGCCAGCTGATCAAATTGCTTTATCAAGCTCCTGAGCTCTCCCATTGCCCGAGATTGGGCATTCAGGAATGTAGCATGACGATCCCAAGCAAATTGTATTTCAAGCTCTTCTTCAGCAATGGACTTTTCAAAATACTCGTTTCCGTCTTCATCCTCTTCAGGTCGATAAACGTATTTCGCCTTTTTCAGTTCTTTTGCAAGATCATCCTTATCCTGCACGAACATGATGCGCTGCGCCCGGATAATAGCCGCATATTGAATCTGTATCTGATCCCATATCATATCAGCTGGAGAACGCTCCTGAATCTCTTCCATGATTTCAAGCGTCTCTTCTGGCAGGAATTTAGAGAAAAAGCCGTGAGTCACAGCGTTTTGATTCTTCTGTGGTGCGCCGCCGTTGTTCCCTAATGCATTTTTGTTGCCCGGTTGCCCGCCTTTTTTTGTGTGCACACTTTTTTCAATGGGTGCACCCTTTTTCCTTTCCCAACCATGCCGCTGCTTCCACGATTTAATGGTGTTCACTGACACCCCGTATTTTTCGGCAAGGTCCTTGTATTTCATGCCTTTGACGTAATCCTTATACGCCTGAATGTGCTTTTCGGCCATCTACATTCACCGCCGCCCCCTTCTGATTCGTGTTGTTTTGGAAAAGATATTCCCTCTAAACCACCACCGTGCTCAAGCCGTTAACCGCCAATTGTCTATCCTGAGACTTACCGGAAGCAGTTTACAGGGAACAAAAAAAGCACCCCGCAGGATGCTAAATAGTTTCTTTCATTTTTTCAAAAATAAGTTGCCGAACATCATCATCTAAAGTCTCTCTCTGGGATTCTTTAGGCATTAATGTCCAAGGTATAAGAATGTTTTTATTTGGTTCGAATGCTTTTACCATATAAACATCCTCGCTATTGCTAGCTGTTGAAACATCCCATTGCCAAATACTTTGTGGCGACCCGTTATAATCACTTATTTGAAGCATATATTGATTTTCAATTACGAATTTGTCAACCTTTCTCATTTTCTCACCTCCCACCTTATTATCGGATAAGGAGCGTGACAAAGGAACTATTCGCAAAATTTGTCGAACGAAACTGTTGAATAAAACCATAATTTGTCGGGGATATTAATGTACACGCAATACTGCTGCTGTTTTATCACCGATTCACTATGTAAGACCTCCCAGTTGAGTTGATCCTCGCTTACCACTGGGAGGTTTTACTCATTGTATGAAATTTGTGGTGACGCAGGAATAATCCGCCGCGCCGATCCTGCCTCCCATTTTACACCGCCGATTTAAACGAGTTCAAATATTGCAGAAAGTTGGCTTCTTTGACTTTATTGACGATGTTGCCGATTATGGTTGTTTTGATCTTTCTGATGGTATCCCGGGAGCAATCAAGGTGGTTTGCGATAGCAGTGTAGCTCATGCCTTCCATCATGCAATCATAAACGATACGGTGTTTTTCTTCTTCAATGTGTTCCATGGCGTTGTCCAGGTAATGCACAATAGATTCATATTTGTGGAGGCGTCTCTCTCTTCGGTCCATCTGTCGCAATTCTGCCTGACTGACGCCTGCTGATCCCCTTGGCATGCCCGCTTCATCCCCGTATGTTGCAGTGAGCTTTCCGCCAATAAAGTCCACTTTGTTTAATACACGGTTGAGCCTTTTGATCTCCCGCAGCATGAATTTATAATCACGAATCCATTCCTCAATCTCCCATGCAATCATTTGATCTGTCATAGTGCTTTCCCTCCTGATAGTTAAATAGAGTAAGTGTCATTCCAGTTGTTTGCTTTTTGCTCTGCGATATATTGAGGCCTCGATACCTCTTTCACGCTGATACTGAAGGTTTTAACCAAGAAGGCTTTCAACTCGTTGTAGAGCTCTTCTTTGCCGCAAAAGATATTCACAAGCTTTCCGTTTTTATAAGCGAATCCGTATTTCACCCTGAAACTCTCCTTTTACTTTCTGCGTTTATAAGCGCCGCCTTTGCCACGTCTGAGTGTTTGCATGTTCGTGTTCATCATGGATTGCCAGAAACGATCTGAGCGCTCCTGTTGCTTCTGTGATGGTTTCTTTTTGGACTGTTTCATGTATCATCACTCCTTTCACCGCTAGTAATCGCGATAGACATTCAGATAGTTGCGAAATAAAAAACGGACACCGATCAAAGCACAGATTTCTCTGTACAGCGATCAGTGTCCGCAGGCTTTCCGTCTTGGACTTATTCAGTTAAAGCAGCACGTATGTAGCAATTGTGCCGATAATAGATGTGATACATATTGCTGTTAAGTGATTCCGTAGCTGTGAATCCTTATCCTCTCCTATAACTCCCATAAGAGAGATAACCAGAACCAGTAGGAGAACTATTTTCATGGCTATTATCACTTGTCTTCCCTCTTCTCTATATACTTATCAATATCTTTAAAGTAAGCCGCAGCCGTGAATGAAATAATTGCCCCGATCAAAGCTAGGTTCGCTTTCATGTCCGGCCTGTAATCGTGTTGGAAATATATCCAGAATCCGCATCCCATCAGCAGAAACAGTATCCTGAGTATCATAGGTTGCTCTCCATCACTCCGCGTCCTCCTTCTTAACTATCCATTTATTAACGAGGTAGCCGCTAATGAAACCACCAGACGTTATGAATCCTGTTTTGATGTAACCATTTCCATAATGATGACTTAGCAAAGCGCCCGCCATAGTGAATATCATCGGCGCCAGAAAAATAATGATCATTCTATTGATCTGTTTCACTCCGCACCCTCCGATCTAGGTTTATAAATTAAAACTGGTTCAATTCTTCCCGGCGCATAATCGATGTTGTATCCCTCACAATACGGGCAGCATTCCGGCTCCTTTTCCCTCTCTAATAAAAGCAATGAATCGCAGTCTCTGCATTTGTATTCGTACATAACTAGATTTCTCTCCATCACTCCGCGCCCTCCAATAACTCAGGATTTTGATAAACGTCGCCGAGTAGTTCGAAATTCGGTTCAATGTTATATAAAGGCCCTGCTCCCACTCCCTCTACATAAAATCCATAAGTGTCCTTTGAGAATTCGACTTTACCCAACACTTTGTCATAACCAGGATGCCAAGTTGATTCTCGTTTCCCCTTTATAATGTCAGCTTGATAAATTACACCAACATCGAAAAAGCCGATTCCAAACATGAGAACAGATTTCCCATCATGGCTATGTGCTACCGTTTTACCTCTTATTCTACACCGTCGTAAATCCCAAGCGCCGCTCGCTTCGATAATAAGCGTCAAATCTTCCTCGTGTCCGTAATGCATTTCCTCGCCGTCCCAAACTCTGTATGCTGTGATCATTTATTTTCACTCTCCTTTTCCTTTTCATAAGACTCAATTCGTTCGTTAATCAGATCCAAAACACTAGGCTGGCCCTCGTTCATCTTTTTGATCATCGCTTTCCAATCGTTATAATCGATTTCATTCACGCTATTTCCTCCTCAACGCCCATGCTGCAGCCGCATTTCGGGCAGCGTGCATCTGGGCGGATTTTTATATCTAATTCGTTGTGACCACATTCAGGGCAGCTGTATTCGATCATGGCCGCGCCTCCAAGCTAAATAAAGATTGTTGAAAGTAACTTTGTTCAGCAGCTACGGGGTTTATCCAAAGGACTTCTTCACGTTTGGCTCCTGCTTCGGCCGAAACTTGCCGGACTTCCCTTTTCCAATGCTTGAGCCGTTCATCATACACTGGATGAGCATATCCTGAGAGAAGAACAGGACCAGGGTGTTTGTCCAATGTTTCAAGTAACTCAACATGATCATCAATTGTCATTTCATGCTTGTAATGCCGCTTTGTCCGCGTCTCGATGATATAGGGAGGATCAGCGTAAACAAGAACCTCTTTTCGCTTATACCGTTCAAGCAGCTGGACAGCTGGCTGATGCTCAATCTGTGCCTCTTTCAATCGCTTGGCTACTAACAATATCTTCGCCGGCAGTTTGCCCCATTCTTTAGCCGTGTCAGGCCCGTTACTGCTGATAAGGCTCCGCCAACCTGTCCGATCACTTGTTTTTGCTCCTATGGCCTGCCAGCAACGGATAAGGAATCGGCGGGCGTCCTCTAATTCATTGCCTGATTCAGAGTCATAGGAGCCGTAATACTCCTCTCTAGATAACGGCGTCCATTCGATCAATCTTGCAAGCTCTTCCGGATGGTCCCGAATCACCTTGAAAAGATTGACCACGCTGCTATCCAGATCATTTATCGTTTCAATGGTTGAAGGCTGCTTATTAAAAAACAATGCTCCGGATCCAAAGAAAGGTTCAACGTATGTTTTATGCTCGGGCATATGGCTAATGATCCAATCTGTCATTGACCATTTACTCCCCGGGTAGTGTAAAATTCTCGGAAACCCCATGTCTTAACCCCCTATCCCCGGCAGAACTGCGATTGCAAAGAATAAAACCACAACCATCGCCCCAATGAGCCAACCGTTTGTCTTATCACGCTTGGCAATGATGGTTTCATCACCGATCATTTTCAGATCGTCTGACTTTGCCACGAGCACCGGTATGTAATCTGGATGCACTTTCAAATATTCCGCCGCCTGCTCAACTGTCATCGCTTCGTCTTTCGTGGATTTGACTGCCCGCTGCAGCTCAACTTGTAAAGGAATCATTCTGCATCACCCTCCTTACACTACTGAAGCCGATACTGAAATTGTCTGCTCGACGCTTATGCTCACTGCTTTTCTGTAAAATGTTTCACCATCTATAACAATTGATGTTTTCCTCGCTTTCTTGTATAACGACGGAAATTTTTCGACAGATGAAGCAGAAACTAGCCCCCACACTTTCCATTCATCCATTGAGCTCTCAAGATCTCTGGCCTCGTAATGACATCCATCCCAAAATTCCTGTTCTAACCATTTGTCTAATTCCAAGGAGTCTTCAAATATATAGGCTTCGTCACATTCATCTTCATGAAAGACAAAGAAATATTCGTTCCAAGCTCCATAACCATTTGATTTAACAAAATCAACAAACGCCTTCCAGTTACTTTTTAGGCCGCCTTGATCAACATGTTTCACTGTCATTCTGCTTCCCCCTCACAATAACATTCACTTTCTTTTTCGCCGCATTCTTCACAAATTTTTTCGACCTGCCAACCCTCGAAGCGATACTGCGGCATGGAATAATAATCTTTATTGCATTTCGAACACGTTACAGTTCCGTCGCTGTCCGAATCCCAGTTGGCATAGCATTCTTCTTCTACGCAACCGCAGTACGGGCAAATTTGTTTATACGAATTCATTTCACATCACCCTCCAATTCATTTTGAGCAACTGTTATCGCGAAATTGAGATTGGTAATGATCTTCTCTAATGCCTGTTTGTATCGCTTCCTATCGCCGCTTAGATGCTGAATATCCTTTTGAGCCTGCCGGAACTGATGAACCGTTACTTCCTGCTGGCGTTTGTTTTCCTCGATGATTTCCCGCTGCTTAACAGCCAGTTCAGCTTGCTCAATAAGCCAAGCAATTTCCTTCTGCGGAATGTATGTCAGTTTTTTCAGACGTTCAATTCTCTCTTTCATGCCCGTTCCTCCCCCGCAGGGGAAAGCCCCTGCTATTTGAATTTGTGGCCGATCCTATAATCTAAACGAGACAGACCGCCCTTAATTGTTTGAATGATTGTTTCTCCGTGTTCTGGGGCTTCAAGGACATGTGCAGTGCCCTCGTTCCCATCTAAAATAAGAATTTGTATTTTGCCCGGCTCGATTGCCTGTTGGATTGTTGTATCTTTGCTTAAATTAATTTCTCTTGGGTTGTACATTCTTAGCGCCCCCTGTGCTATGATAGAAGTACCAGTTCATATCAAGGCACTGAGGCCACGCGCTTCGGTGCTTTTTTTGTTTAATAGTGATCCGGTTTCCATCCGGCCATCGTGAATGTTGGCGATGGTTTCAGATCCTCCCGGTAAACGATCGGATGCTTTTTGACGTATTCAGCCAGCTGTTCCGGCGTCATCTTCCATTCTTCAACCGGTCCTGGCAGGTAAGGATTGATGCTTTGCTGTTCCATGGTATCTACCTCCTGAATTGATTTTGGGAATTTCCGTGCCGCCGAGCTTCTTGCAATCAGAACCCATTCGGCTGGCGCATGCCTTAAACTGAGAGCAACGTGTCATACAGGCCATGAGCTTATCTTCTTCCTGCACCCACAACGGCCGATCGTCTGCGATTACCACGTTTAACAGTGGACTTTCCCGCCTTTCTTTTGAGTTTTTTCAGCTCGTCCAGCTCGATGAAGCCAAGTGACTTATCCAGAGCCAGCACCTTGAGTGGCGTATCATATCGGCGCTCATACAACTTGCGTTTGATGGCAAATTCCTTTGTTTCCACGCCCTTGATGTCAATGATCTCGATGCTGCCGTCCAAGTTATGAACCTCAAAGTCTGCAATATATTCAATCTTCCGAAAAGTTTTGCCGTTCTTTTTGAATGCCTCTTGCAGCAGGAACCCTGGCTGCAGCTTAAAATCTTTGATCTTCTTACTCACCTTGAGCCATTTCAGCTGCTCATAGTATTTGGCTTCGGCCCGGCTATCGAACATGATGCCGTCCACCTGTGTTTTCCTGGCGCCGTACTTATTTTCTGGCATGTGAAGCCTCTCCTATTCTGATTAGTAATGTAAAAGGAAGGAATGTGCATTTTATAAACCGCATCCCTCCAACCGAAAGGATTTCAAAACCGATATTCCAATTTAGTAGCGCCAATCCCCAGAAGAATCTTGGCATCATTCTTCCGCCTCCATATCTCTGACTATTTCCTTATCGGCCCGTTCCCTCGTGCCCTCGTTACCTCCCGTCAATCTGTTCCCATTGCTGGATCTGCTTTTCCTTGTATGGCGCCGTCAGTATGATGGCCGGCAGCAGGATCACCGCTTTAAGCACTGCGCATCAGCTCCATTTGTCTGATCTTTTCCTCAAGCACCCGAATAGCCGGTGTGAGATCCTTGCCGCCCTTTTGTTCAGCAGGCCCGAACAAATACATTCCTTTGGATCCTATAACGTTCGTTTTCTCGTTCAATCCCAATCACCCAATCTATGATTTAATTCCATCCGGTTTCCCTGAATGATCACCGTGTAATACTTACACATCTGGTAAATCCGTGACCCCAGCGCCTCGTCAACGTCCAGCAGTTCGTCTGTTGTGAGCTCAGAAGAGATCAGCAGAGGCTTATGGTTCAGGTAGCGATAATTCACAACTGACTGGATCTGTTCGACTTGCCATTCAGTTGCCCGGGGCTTCCCGCTTACTGGCTTGAATAAGTCATCTATGAACAACACATCTACTTTCCGCATGGCGTCCAGCTTTGTTTCCAGCTGATCAAAGTCAGTTTTCAGATCACTCATGCCCTCAACGTAAGGGAAGTACATGCAGTGAATTGATTTCTTCTTTATCAGGTTGTTCATGATGGCCGTTAGCAGATGGGTTTTGCCGCTTCCCGGCTGTCCCAGCAGAGCAATGCTATTGGCGCGCTCTCCTCTGATCTTTTCAAAGTCTTTGAAGTATTCCACCGCACATTCATAGGCATCTTTGATCATTTGAGGCTTGCCGTTTGTATTGAAATTTCCAAATAAGAGCATTTCAAATTCCTCCGTAATTCCGCTGGCTGCCATGAGCCGCGCTATTTTCTTCCGTTTCACACACTCACATTGCTTGGAATAAGTGTCCTTCCATTCCCGGGCCTTATCCGGCGCGCATACCTTTCCTGAAAGAAATTCATCTTCCGGCACCATGCTCTCAGGAACTAATAGATCAAGCTGTTTGTCTAAATTCCATTTTGTATCCTTGTGAACCCGATAAATCACAACGCCGCGATCCTTGCACTCGGAGCACTCATACTCAACCTTTTCTTCTGAGTCGGCCAGTTCTGTTTCCCAGGAACGCGATTTTGCTTGAAGACCCTTCATCATTGCTTGGAACGCTGTGTCTATGCTGACTGCTTTGTTTATTGCCATATTGTTGTTTCTCCTTTCTCTTTTGGCTGAACGGGTTTGACAGGATCGCCTCAATGTAGTTCAGGCCAACGTTGCTGCCTTTATTTCTGAAAGCCTGCTTCATTGCTTCCATGACCTTCTCTTCGCCGTAATCATCCACCATGTAGCCGATTCTTTGCGCCTCAATGGAGCCGATAGAACGAGCGACCTTATTTTCGAATAGATCAAAAGCGTTTTTCATTTTTGGATCAACCTCCTGCGTTTCTTGTGGTGCTGGTGCAGGTTCAGGAACAGGCTTTTCTGATGGTTCCTGCTCTGATACAGGCGTTTCAAATGAGATCAGCCTGTATTGCCCTGCCTTCCTCCCCTGCGGCTTATATTCAATTCTTTTAAGATCAATCAGCATCTTTCTGTGTTTGATCAACGTATTTTCGGAAATCTCGATCTTTGCTTGCAAAGTGGTATTTGAAGTGGTGAACCACTCCCTCCACCCTGCCTTGTTGTTGATGTGCAAAAGATGAAACCATAATGCTTGAGTTGTAGCAGACAACGGATTCGTTTCTAGCCAATTCATGAAGCCGTTCATTTCTTTCAGGTAGTTCATGGCTCACCTACTTCCTTTCACACAGTGCTGTCATTCCGCTGATGCGGACTAAACGTAAGCCAGGTTCATTTGTTCTGAGATAGCCTTCAACGTAAGCACGGAACAGCTGCGCGCGATTTGGCGCCCCTTCCGCTAGCCACTTGTAACAGAAGGGAATACTAACCTTAATCAAATGGGAGGTCATCGTCACTGATGTCTACAGGCTTACCGTCAAAAGGATCAGCATCCTGCGCACTTGGTTTTTCATTCGGCTGTTGGGGCTCACTCAAAAACTGATTGCCGCCTAAATCTAGAACATTATCGTCATATACGGACTGAGCTTCTGCTGTAATATCTTTTCTGACCGTCTCGTCTTGAGCTACTTGTCTTTGAATCTCAATACTGATCGGCAGATACTTCCACATTCTACGAATAACTGTTTTCTTCGCCATTTCTTCATAGTCTGTTTGCCATGGCCCGTTATCTTTTGATTTACTTCTCAAACGTACATTTTCAATGTCTTGTTTGCTGAATACATCGAATTGATAACCGCCGTCTTTAAAATGAGCAACCGCATAAACATGAGTCATTTCGCCTCTGTGTCCCGTGCTCGGCTTATGAACCAGCTTAGGATGCAGCCCCAATTCGTAGTCGAATTCGTCTTTTTCATAAACTGCATGAGCATATATGCTTTCGATATGTCCCGAACGCCTGGCGAGATCAATCATTCCTTTATAGCCGATTATGAATTGAACCTCTTTTACCCATTGATCCGGTGCCCCATTTTGCCCTTTGATCTTTTTGTTAAACGGTACAAAATAACAATGTCCAACCAATCCAGGTTCGAGTCCTAATTGAGCTGACTGCATGACTGCACCGAGCAATGAAGCTGGGGAACACTGCTGCAATCCCGGGTTGCTTCTAATAGTTGTTAAAGCAATCCTTGTGATCCGTTCAGGTGTGATATGTTCAGGTAAAGCCTTTTGAAGCTCCGGTTTCATATCATTGAGATAATCTGCTAACGTTTTAGGCTTATCCTCTTTTTGAACGCTATTCACTTTGTTTGCTAACTGATTGCGAACGTCGTCGTTTTTAGCCATTGTCTTTTAACTCCTTCACACTGAATCTTCTATGAGTCGATACTTTATTGAATTTTTCAAAGAGCTCAGGGTGTTCTGCAGCAAATGCTTTTGTATCAAAACGATTTGTCGTAACGGTTTTCCAAGTAACAAGCGCTTTTTCAGCATTGCCTACCTCATACTCCCCGAGCATCCCTTTTAATTGGTTTTCAGCTTCTTTGAGCCTTTCTTTGGCTTCTTTCTCCTCAGCCTTAGCTGACTTGTATTGTTCAATTAGCTTATTTGCCGCCAGAGGAAGCTCTGTTTCATCTTCGAATCCTACAGGGTACATATGCGTTAAAAGCTCAGTAGAAGCCTCAGAACCATCAAACATAGGAGGGATTTCATTCTCGATATGGTTTTTCCAGAAGTCCTGTTCAATTTGAATCAGGTATGCAATGAGCTCTTCGTCTCGTTCAACCTTTTTGTAAACAAACTTGTTGCCGCCAATCAGAACAGCGATCCACCAAGCTCTTAACCCGGTAACAGCCATATAATGCTGACATTGAACCAGATACGCGTCCGGCACCTCCTCGCCGTCCCATTCACCTTTTAGGTATTCTGATGCTGTTTTGCATTCCAGTCCTGCTCGTTCGCCGACTATTAATCTATCAACGTTCGCAAGCATAAACGGGTAATCAGGATGCTGTAAGATTGCTTTCCGCCGCCGCACCTTCTTGCCAGTTCTCTTTGAAAATTCACGGGCAACGGTTTCTTCGTGAATGTGCCCCCAATATGCAGCCTCACTGGTTATATGCTCTTGAGGTGCCTGGCCGAGCTTGTCCAGATAAACTGACATTGGCGTTTTCCACTTACTCAGCCCAGCAATTGCAGCAGCATCAGAACCCCCGATGCCAGCGCGCCGAGCCTCAAGCCATTGATCCTCCGTCATGTTGTCCGTAGGCATGTAAACTTGTGCAAGCATCAGATCAGCCCCACCTTTCTTTTGTATGCTTCTGTTCCTAGCCGCTGCCATTCTCGGTAGTGATCCATTGAAGGGAAACTAAACTGTGCTTTACCGTTTTTGGTGAATACAATTGAACCGCCGACCTGTCTCAAACGTTGCTGATCCTCCGCACGCTCGCTGAATGCCACTTTAACTGCTTTAGCCATGTATAAAACCTCCATTGTGTTTTTTGAGGCGTTTTGGTATAATTAAGTAAATATTTAAGTCAAAACGCCTTACCGAGTCCACTCTGCCAAGTGGACTTTTTTATTGCCCATTTACAAACTGGAAACCTAGTTGCTCCCTCAGATAGCGATCAAGATTCTCTCTCAAGATCACCGCGCCGCAATCGATTACATATTCATCGACTGGTGTTACTTCATCCCCGAAAAAATCCTTTTGTGTTTCTGGCTCAGTCAGCCTATCGTGCCAGTTGTTCAGAATCATTGGGTTTTCGATCATTCATATTCTCCTTTCTGTAATTTGCTGTACGTTCATCCCAAATCAAGTGCAGTTCGCTATGATTTCGGATTCTTTCACACCATGCTCTGACCTCCAACGCTGTTGCAGGTTTGTGGACAAAGTGAACCATCATCCCAAACACCTACTTATCACTGCCAAATTGATGCCGCGCTGTTGCATTTTCATAGCTGTTTCATATAAACGCCCTTTATTAGCCAGTCGGCTGATATCCTCTGTAAGAACTTTGATACTTCCGGCGAGACTGATTGCCTCTTCATAATCACCATCACGTAATGCCTCCGAAAGCATGATAGAAAGCTCCTCCGCTGATTCGATTTTTCTTTTTGCTGCATCTACATCTGACTTCAAAAACTGATTAGTTTTCATGCAAAAACCGCCTTCCTTTCTTCTTGTTTTGACATGGCTACCTGATCCATCAACGCTTTACGGGTCCACCTATCTGCCAGCTCTTGCATATTCAGTCCGTGATTCCGAACTAATGAGTAGATCAGTGTTTTATTTGCCGGGATTAGATCAAATATTTGTTTAATATCTCCCATTGGTAGATCGTTTGAACGGCCCGGCCGATCACTTGCCAACCATCGTGCCAATTGCTTAGTAGCCTGCAATGCTTCTTCAAGCTGATGAATCATATTTATTACCGCAGCGCTTGCGCTTTCATTTAATGCAGGATCAATCGGCGCAACCGCTGTCGGATGCAGCTTAAACAAGTAATGTACGAGATCAATGTGTTCATAGGCTTCGCAGGCTTCAAACCACTTAATGCACAACTCAGGTGTTAGTCTGCTAAAACCGTTTTCAACGTCTGAGACATAACGCTGATCTTTTCCTCCGATTAAAATTCCGATTTGATATTGTGCAAGACCTGCCGCCTTGCGGGCTCTGCGCATAATCTGCGGTAAATTCCGCAAATTGTATGGGTTGTTCTCCATATGTTTGCCTCCTGATATATAAGTTATTTACTGGTAAAATTTAATTAATGAAGGGATGGTGGTTGTCCCTTTGCCATAAATGGCTATTTCAATCTCCCCAAAATTGTGGAGATTAGTACCTCACTCCTCAAAGTTGTGGAGTGAAGCGCGATTAAGCCGATTGAGACGACATGAATTTATTTACAAAATAAATCTGACCTTTACCGGTTACCTTTGGTGTCCGTGTGGTTCTGATTGAGCCGTCAAGGTTGCTTACCGTTCTTTTCTTAATTTCGAACAGCCCCATATCCATACTGCGTTGGGTTGGGAGATTAAATGACTCACCTTTTTTGCGAATCAGATACCCATTGTCACGCAACCATTGAAATAATTTGTTCGGCCCGATATCTACACCGTTTTGCTGAATGATTTTCGCTAATTCACCAACAAGCACAGAGGACTCGGACGATTCAACCGCCTCAGCGAAAATCACTTTCGGTTTCATGGTTTCTATTTGCTTGCTTTGCTCTTTCATAGTGTGAAGAGTAGTTTTGAAAAGCAGCTTTGTATTTTCATCAGCTTGCGGCAAGTATGTTTGGATGAATAACTCGTCATTTGCAACGTAGCCGCCCGTTTTTCTGATTGTCGGGATGACTTCGATTGCTAACCAGTCTTGGAATTGCTCAGCAATTTGGTTAGATGCTTTGAAAGCTAGCTTGTACACTAGTGGTTCAGGGATGAAATCACCTTTCCCCACTTCTGGGGAAGACTGTGGTAAATACTCATTCACACGTTCCCAACGGATATATTGTTTGTTGTTCTTTTCTTGTATGATCCCTAATGATTTTGCAACTCTTTCAACATCAAAAAGAATTTGGTCATTTTCAACCTTGGCAGCAACTTCGAATAAATCATTCTTGAACGTTTGTAATTGATTCATTCATGAACCTCCTTAATAGAGTTGTCATTCACTAAACGGAAATTTTCGTTCAGTAGGTCCTTTGCTATTGCGCTTGTTTCATATTTGCTTGTTCCTGTGCTTCGATCCACGCATCTATGTTGTGCTTAGTGAAGAAAATACGTGTTCGCACCCGAAAGTGAGGAATTTCTTTTTCACGAACCATTGTGTAAATCGTGTCGTGATGAACACCAAGATATTCAGCCGCTTCTTGAACAGTCATTGTGTTGCGAGCCATTTCGTAACCTCCTATGAAAGTTTAGTTGGACTATCTTTGTCAAAGAGTTTTGTTTGATAATCTCATACTTACATAATCATAGTATGAGATTCTTGTCCTTTTCGATTTAAAAAAAGGTCCTTAATATCACAACCCAATATCTCAGCCACCTTAAATGCATCTTCCATTTTTGGTGTAGAGTAACCGTTCTCCCAGTTTGAAATAGTGGATTTTTTATACTTTAGTTGATTTGCTAATTTTTCTTGTGTCAACCCTTTCGCTTTTCGGGCTTTAACAAGGTTGTGATTTTTCATTTACTCACCCCCTGTATAAGTTTCTTGTACTTCTTGTCTTTATTGTAAGTATAAGAATCTTGTATGTCAATAAAAAGTATGAATTTCTTATACAAAATTTTAATCTGTAACATATTGTTGTACAATTATCTTGTACTTAAATAAGATCAGCGGTCTAAGTGGAGGAAATCAGTATGTTGTCTAAAAGATTAAAGCTTATCCGGAAGAGAAGAGGTTTAACACAAACAGGATTAGCTAGTAAAGTTAAAACAACAAAAGGTACAATTAGCAACTATGAAAACGGACATAGTACACCTTCAAACGAAATGCTTCGTGATCTTGCAGATGCTCTTGATACGACTACTGACTACCTCTTAGGCAGAACTGACATTGACACAAATGTTAGTAGGACTGTTTCTTACTCTGAAAGTGATATTGAAACTGATCCAGACTTGCAAATAGCGTTTCGAGAAGCTTCAGATTTTTCCGAAGAAAACCGAAAACAAGCTATTGACTTTATCAATTATCTGAAAGAGAAAGAAAAGGCGAAAGGTCGTAAAATTCCAAATTCATCTGATGAGTAAACAGAAGCAAAAAATAATTACATAACAAACACATTTGTCTTTATTTATTATTATTGTTTTGTTTAGTTTAATTAATGCTGAACACTTCGCCTCAAAATTTGAGGTAAACTATTCAGTTGAAATGATTTCAACCTCAAAAATTGAGGTGATCTTTGAGGTTATATTCTCTTTCAACAGCAAATTTTGAGGTGATCCGCTAAGTGAATTCACCATCTTACCCCCGTTAATATTATGAATCTATTAACATTTTTGGCAAAATCCTCTTGAATTTTTGGCAGTTTTAGCCGATTATTAATAGGTATTCTAATTTATGAACTGGGGGAATTAGGTTGAAAAAGTGGTTCGTTTTATTCATGTCTTTGGGACTGGCACTTGCGTTAGCAGCATGTAGCTCGACAGATGATGTCTCTACAGGGAGTAGTGATTCAAAAGACAAAAAAACTGAAGAGACTAAAGATGACGGCTCTAAAAAAGTCGATGCAAGCAAACAATCTGCTGAAGCTCTGGGAATGAAAGTTAACCTGGGCGACGTAAAGATCATGAAAGACAAAATAAACGTTGGACTAAACATTGAAAATACTACCGACAAGGTCCTAACTTTCTATCCTGACCAAGGAAATGCAGTTATTGGCAGCATGCAGTTATCTGCAAACATGTTCTTAACAGATGGAGAAGTTGGCGGAGAAGTTCAAGGTGGCGTTAAACAAGAAGGAGTTCTTGAATTCACAGCTCCTGAAGGAAAAGAGATTGACGTTGATAGCGTTAAAGAAATCAAATTGAACTTTGGTGAAGTTATAACTGAAGACTTTATGCATAACAAAGCAGTATCAATCACAGTACCAGTTAAGTAAGGAGATTTTGAAATGAAAAGAACAACTGAATTTGTTTTAGGTCTAATCGGGAGTATTTTTGGTTTTTTCGGAGCAATAATCGCTTTATTTGTAGGTGGAATTGATGCCTCTATTAATTCGACTGGAACAAGTGAAATTATTGGATTAGGTTGGGGCGCCGTGTTCCTATCAATTCTTGGTATTGTTGCCTCTATCCTTGTCAAAAGCAAACCTAAACTAGGTGGAGTTTTACTTATTATTTCTGGTGTTGGTGGATTAATCTGCATATTCTTGTTCTACTTACTGCCTGCTGTACTTCTTATTATCCCTGGTATCATGGGACTCGTTAGAAAAGACAAATCTCAGACAACAGCA
The DNA here is from genome assembly GCF_002796895.1 of Bacillus sp. SN1. Taxonomy (NCBI): domain Bacteria; kingdom Bacillati; phylum Bacillota; class Bacilli; order Caryophanales; family Bacillaceae; genus Bacillus; species Bacillus sp. SN1. The sequence goes on along the minus strand of NZ_PHIE01000006.1, from coordinate 277,300 downwards.
GCGTAACGAAGAGCCCTCCAAAGGGCTTTTCTTTCACACCAAAAACAGAACATACATTCCCATCAGGTGGTGCTATTATGACAATTCAGTTATCTCATCTAGAAGAAGAAGTAAAGAAGATTTATACAAAATTGAATATGTTTACTCCTGAAGAGATTGACATGGAACGGATTGCGGCTGCTTTTCAGATTTGGATTCACTACGAAAGAAAAGGCAGCAGCATGTTTTGTATAAATGGTCTTTATAGCATGGTTTTGGATTCAAGGACTTCTCGTCAACAGCAATGGGAGGACTTTGTCCATGAACTCGGGCATGTGATTAAACATTGCGGAAACCAATTCAATATGAATCGTATGTTTCGCCAGCTGCAAGAGTACCAGGCCAATAGTTTCATGTATCACTTTTGTGTACCAACATTTATGCTCGAAAAGATTTCGTTGCCGCGCATGCAATCGGAGGCTATAAAGTTAATTGGGGATACCTTTAACGTCACATACCCTTTCGCAGCTAAACGGCTGGAAATGTACAAAAGAAAACAGTTTTCTATTCTCTGGCATCAAAAGCTCTATCAAATGAATTAATAGAACAAGGAGGTTGCCACATGGCTAGTATTGAACGACGTGGTGAAAAATCTTTTAGATTAATAGTTGAAAATGGTTATGACGCAAACGGTAAAAGAGATAGAAAAAAGAAATCGATTCGTATCGAAGATCCAAAAATATTAAAGTCTAAACGGAAATTACAGGAGTATCTCGAAGATCAGCTGCACCGTTTCAGAATTGAAGTAGAGGCCGGCGAATATATTGCTCCTGAAAAAGCTACTTTTGAATCATTTGCGGAGAAATGGGTTGAAAAGAAACTCTTTAATAAAAGTGGAAAACCTTACTCTTATAAAGCATCTGAGAAACACTCAGGACACTTACACAATCATATCCTCCCTGCATTTGGGCATAAACAAATAGACAAAATAAAAACACTTCACGTTGTTGATTTTATAGATGATTTATCTAAAGATGGGGCTCGGAAAGATGGAAAGCCTGGCGGACTTGGTGATAGAACAATTCTTGATGTATTTCAAACTCTACAGGCAATGTTCAAGACAGCTACAGAAGAATGGAAACTCATTAAAGACAACCCTATGGAGGGATTAAGTCAGCCGCATGTGGAACCGAAAGAAATGCAGTATTTTCAGACTGATGAAGCTGAAGAATGTATTCGAGTTTTATATGAGATTGATATTAAATGGCGTTTATACTTTTTGGGTGCAATGATTGGCGGTTTACGGCGTGGTGAAGGACTTGCCTTTCAATGGCACTTGGATGTGGATTGGGACAGAGGAGGATTCTATGTAAATCGCTCAATATCTAAAACAGTCAACGGGCAGCCGCTTGTAAAGGCACCTAAATCTCGCAGTTCCAAACGTTTTGTTAAAATGCCAGATTTCTATATGGAGGATTTAGCAAAGTATTATCGCATGTGGAAGAAAGAAAAACTTATGCTCGGTGATGCCTGGGAAGGCGAGGACAATCAATACATCTTTCATAGTGGAACAGGAAAGCCATATTACTACACTACCCCTACTGCAAAGTGGGCTAAAATCAAAAAGAAGTATGGGCTTAAAAATATTAGGCTCCATGATCTGCGGCATACGATGGTGGCTCTCCTAATAGAAGCCGGCGAAAATATGAGCGCAATTCAAAAACGTGCCGGTCACGCAAGCAGACGAATTACATCTGATATTTATGGCCACGTTACCGAAAAACTTGAAAATGAAACAGCTCAATATTTTGATCAATTTAACCCTAATTTGAAGGTGAAAAGCAACTAAATGACCCCAAAATAAAATTTTCGTCCCCAAATTGTCCCCAATTGCTTTTTTGGGTTATTGGCTCTGTTCCTGACAAATAAAAAAACCCTTATAGAATAAGGGTTTAAAGGTATGGAGCCAAGGGGGCTCGAACCCCTGACCTCTACGCTGCCAGCGTAGCGCTCTCCCAGCTGAGCTATGGCCCCGTATGTAACGTCATGTTTATTATAGATGATTTTTTTTTGAAAAACAAGCTGTTTCCTCTTGAATGAACAGAAAAAATAAGGCTCCAAAAGAGCCTTATTTTTCGGTTTACATCATGATTAAAAGTAAAATCACACCGAGGATGATTCGGTAGATGGCAAATGGGACAAGTTTGATTTTATTGATCAGTTTTAAGAAGAAACGGACGACAAACAGCGCGACAACAAAGGCGCAGATAAAGCCGACGATGAAAAACGGCATCAGATCCGAGCTTAAGCTGTCCCAATGCTTCACAAGGCTTAAAAAGCTCGCTCCCATCATGATCGGCATCGCCATAATAAACGTAAAGTCGGCTGCCGCGCGGTGGTTTAATCCGAGAATAACGCCCCCGGAAATGGTTGAACCTGAACGCGAGAAACCCGGCCAAAGGGCAAGACATTGGAATAAGCCGACCCCTATCGCCTGCTTATATGAAATGCGGTCGAGAGTGTCTGTCGCTGTTTTTCGTTTATTTACCCAATCAGCAAAAAGCATCAGGACTGCCCCGGCGATTAAACCGATGGCAACAGTTTTAACGGAAAATAAATATTCATCAATGTAATCCTCAAACAAAAAGCCGAGGACAGCTGCAGGCACGAGTCCGACGGCAATTTGCGCAATGCTTAATTTATGTCCCTGCTCCTGGTCGCTTGTAATATTCTTTTTTAAGCCGAGCAAATTCAAAATCCGGTCTTTAAACACGATTGCTACCGCTAAAATGGAGCCTAGCTGAATAACCACTTTGAATGAGTTGGCAGCTTCTTCTGACATCAGATCGCTTGATTTAAGCCAGATATCGTCTACTATGATCATATGTCCTGTCGAAGAAACCGGCGCGTACTCTGTTAATCCTTCTACGATTCCTAAAATGGCAGCTACAAACAATTCCCATAGAGTCATGATTTTGATTCTCCCCATTAGACATTTATTTTTTTACATAACGGGAGCTTTCCATAAATGGAAAGCCCGTCTTACATAACTATAAACGAAAATCACACTTTATGACCCGACGTATTTTCTTTTTTTTCTTCATCGTATAAGTGTGACTGCATTTTAAACCAGTCAAATAAATGTGTTGTAATGACTTTGGCAACTGCATAGCCCGGAATTGCCAGAATGATTCCAACAACGCCAAACAGCTTGCCGGCTGTTAATAGCAGAAAAATAATCGTAATCGGGTGGATGTGAAGGTTTTTCCCCATAATTTGCGGAGAGATCAATTTCCCTTCAATCAGCTGAACAATGGTCCATACGATGACCAGCTTAAGCAGCATGAGCGGCGATGTCACTATGGCGATGATAATCGCTGGCGTAATGGCAATCGTCGGTCCTAAATATGGAACGATGCTTGTACAAGCCGCAATGACAGCAAGCAATGAAGCATAATCCAGCCCGATAATCAAATAACCGATAAACAGCAAAAACCCGATACAGAAGCTGACAATGATCTGGCCTCTGATATAAGAGCTTAACCGATGATTCATTTCGCTTAAGACTGTATAAGTCTGTTCTTTCAATCGAGTCGGCACAAACTTCAGTATATAGACCGGCAACTTTCTTCCGTCTTTTAATAAATAGAAAAGAATAAACGGAACCGTGACGATCGAAATGATAATCTCAGTCAGTGCGCCGATAAAATTCCCAACGCCGGTAAAGGTGCTGTTCACAATCGTCGCCGCCTGATCTGAAATCTTTGTTGCGAGATCAGATATATTGATGTTCATCGTTTGCTGGGCCTGGTTGACGAAATTGCTGCCGATGAGCTGTTTCGTCTGACTTTCTACGATATCCACATATCTCGGGATGTTGTCAATCAAGCTCATAATTTGTTCTTTTAAAAAGGGGATGATGGACACGATCGTGATCGTGATCAGCCCGATAATCAATAGATATAACAGCAAAATAGAATAGATTCTTCTTATTCTTCTTCTCTCAAGGAAATCGACGACTGGGTTTAACAGATAAAACACAATACCCGTTAAAATAATCGGCAGTGAAATCGTTTTGAGAAGAACAATAATCGGGGTAAAAATGAATGATGTTTTTGTAAAAACAAGAATATTTAAACCAATCAGCAGCAGCACAAGCAAAAATAAAACAAACTTATTGTCCAAGAAGAATCGCTTGAATCTGCCGCTCCATGTTTGCAACGTCTCCACTATCGTTCCTCCGTCATACTTAGTTTAATTAAATTGTACACTATCGTCCCTATAATGAAAAATAATAACGGCTAATTGTTGGAAAAACTTCCTTGCTTTAAAAATGCGATTTGATCTATCATGTGCTTTTCTCCTTTTTAAGCTATAATTTAGCTATATCATACAAAAGGAGCGATAAGAGTGATACGTTTTGCAATAGTAGGAACCAACTGGATTACAGACCGCTTTCTTGAGTCAGCAGCGGAGATAGAAGATTTCCAGCTGACAGCCGTTTATTCAAGATCGGCTGAACGCGCTGCCGAGTTTGCCGCTAAACACGGTGCTGAGCACACCTTCTCAGATCTTCAGGAAATGGCGGCAAGCGATTGCTTTGATGCCGTATACATAGCCAGTCCGAATGCCTTTCACAAGGAACAAGCCGTTCTCTTTATGAACCATGGCAAGCATGTGCTTTGCGAGAAGCCGTTTGCTTCGAATACAAAAGAAACGGAAGAAATGATCTCAGCAGCTAAGGCAAACGGCGTTGTCCTCATGGAAGCGATGAAGACCACTTTCCTGCCGAATTTCAAAGAGCTGAAAAACCACTTACATAAAATCGGCACTGTCCGCAGATTTACCGCAAGCTACTGCCAGTACTCCTCACGGTATGACGCGTTCAGAAACGGAACCGTCTTGAATGCGTTTCAGCCTGAGCTTTCCAACGGATCATTAATGGATATCGGTGTCTATTGTATTTATCCTGCAGTCGTGCTGTTTGGTGAGCCGCAGAATGTGAAGGCGAGCGGATATGCTTTGTCCTCCGGAGTGGATGGAGAAGGAACCGTCATTCTGTCTTACGACGGGTTCGAAGCCGTTTTGATGCATTCTAAAATCTCTACTTCCTATGCTCCGGCGGAAATCCAGGGTGAAGACGGAACGATTGTGATCGATACGATTCACCGGCCTGAACGAGTGGAAATCCGCTATCGCGACGGCCGCCTGGAAAACATCTCGATTCCTGATCCTAAACCGGCGATGTTCTACGAAGCAGAGGAATTTGTCACGCTCATAAAAGAGAAAAAGCAGGAATCGGAAGAAAATACATTTGAACGGTCTTTGATCACCGCCAAAATCATGGAAGAAGCAAGAAAGCAAATGGGGATTGTGTACCCTGCCGATCAAGCCTAAAAAATCCGCCCGCGAGCAAAGGCCGCGGCGGATTTTTTATTAGACAATCGGAGTAGATGCATTCCTTTTCAAAAGCACCTTTTGTTCATACTCTTTTATGTCATGGAGCCATGCCTCTTTTACCGGCACGCCCATTTGTTCACAGTAGGAATCCCAGATGGCCCCGAAAGGATATGTTTTGAATTCCTCCATCAGCGCCAGCCTTTCTGTAAAGCGGCCCTCTTCCTGCAATTGTTTTAAATAGCCGTTCGGGAGAAGTAAGGCATACAATATAGCTTTGACCATATTTCTCGTTCCGATGGTCCAGGCGGCAACACGGTTAATGCTGGCATCGAAAAAATCGAGGCCGATAGCGACCTTCTCAAGTGCCTGATTGCGTACAATTTCAAGCGCGATTTCTCTCAATTCATCATCTAAAACCACAACATGGTCGCTATCCCAGCGAACGGGACGGGACACGTGCAAGGCGAGTTTATCTGTGTAAAGCAGCATGGACGAGATCTTATTTGATACCGTTTCAGTCGGGTGGTAATGGCCTGTATCAAGTAAACAAAGCTTATGATTCGTCAAAGCATAAGCTAAATAAAACTCATGAGATCCGACAACATATGATTCGGAACCAAGCCCGAACAGCTTGCTCTCGAGTGAATCAAGATTGTGTTGTTCACTGATCTCCTCTGCGAAGATCCGATCCAGTGATTCTTTTAATCTTTTACGCGGTGTCAGCCTGTCACTCGGGATATCCTTATAGCCGTCGGGAATCCAAATATTCGTCAAGCAAGGTGTGCCTAATTCTTTCCCGAAATATTCCCCAATACGGCGGCACGCGATGCAATGCCTGATCCAATATTCCCTGATGTTCGGATCGGGGTGTGAAAGGGTGAGTCCGTCTGCCGCTTTCTCATGCGAAAACAAGGTGGGATTAAAATCTAAACCAAGACCGAGATCTTTTGCCCATTTCACCCAGTTTTCAAAATGCTGCGGCTTCAATTCGTCCCGTTCAGTCGCTTCCCCGTTTGTTTCTGCATATATCGCATGCAGGTTCACGCGGTGCTTTCCAGGAATGAGAGAAAGAGCCTTCTCCAAATCTCTTCTTAATTCTTCAGGGGTTTGCGCTTTTCCGGGATAATTGCCGGTCACATCAATTCCGCCTGAAAGCTCTCCCTTATTTACTTCAAAGCCTTCAATGTCGTCACCCTGCCAGCAGTGGATTGAAATGGGCACTTGCTCTAATTGCCGAAGCGCCTCTTCAACATCGATTCCCCATTTTTCATACGCCTGTTTTGCACTGTCATAATTGGCTTTTATGGTCATGCGTCTCTCTCCCTTTTTCAGTTTTTTAATCCAAATAAAAAACTTCCTTAAGATCTATCGAAACAGGACTGAAATCCGGATTGGTTTTCATTAATGGCGACATCGCTTTCCACCATCTCTGGCAAACTTCAGTGTCCGCCATCTTTCTCCACTTCTCCTCATCCTCTATTTCTAAATAAGCAAAAAGCCGGCCTGTTTCTTCGTCTAAAAAAATGGAATAATGGTGGGCTCCATGAGCTTTGAGTGCTTCTGCCATTTCAGGCCAAATGTCATCATGCCGCTGTTTGTATTCCTCGTACTTGTCTTGATGGACAAACATGATACTGGCTTTTCTTTTCACACCTAATCACCTCTTCACCTTTTAGATAGCGCTTTCAAAATAGTTTGCCGAAATGACTGAATGATCGTGCTTCTGTCAATGTCTTTAGGTGTAAACACTTTGATCGGAAAGGAATTTCTGACGGCTTGCCGGGCTTCTTTTATGTCTTTGACTTCTTTGGCAGCAATCATTTGCATTAGTATATTTCCGATGGCGGTTGCCTCTATGGGCCCTGCGTATACCGCTTTTCCGCTCATGTCTGCCGTTAATTGATTTAAGAAGTCATTCCGGGCTCCGCCGCCAATGATATGAAGCTGCTGAATCGAATTTCCTGTGATCGTTTCCAGCTCTTTGATGGCTATCGCATAGATGATGGCTAAATTGCTGTAGATGCAGCAGGCAAGTTCGCCTGCAGTGCGGGGAATCTTCTGGCGGGTTTCTCTGCAATAATGTTGTAATTCCTCTATCATGCTGTCTGGATTCAGGAAACGTTCATCATTTAAGTTTATAAACTGCAGGAATGGTTTTGTTTTTCGGGCTTCTTCTGCAAGCTGCTGGAAAGAGTAATCTGCTTGTAATTGCTGTCTTACTTCCTGTATCACCCACATGCCGATGATGTTTTTGAGAAAGCGAATGGTGTTGTTTGCGCCGCGTTCATTTGTATAGTTGTTTTTTAAAGCCAGATCAGTTAATATCGGCGTTTTGTTTTCAACCCCGATTAACGACCATGTTCCGCTGCTGATATACGCCCAGCTATCGTTTACACCTGGAGCCGCGATGACGGCCGAGGCAGTATCATGCGTTGCGACTGTTATCACCTTGCAAGCCGGCAGATCATAATCCGGGAACCAATCATTTTTCAGCATGCCGAGCTCACACCCCGGTTCAGTCAGCGGCGCAAATTGATGTTCCTGAACAGACACGGCTTCAAGCAATTCAGGGTCAAGCTTTCCAGTTGAGACGTTTAAAAGCTGTGTTGTGGATGCATTTGTGATTTCCGTTACGGCTTTTCCGGTTAAACAATAGCCTAAATAATCAGGAACCATAATAATTTTGTCTGTTGTTTTCAGCAGCTCACGGTCTTCTTCATACAATTGATAAATCGTGTTAAAAGGCTGAAATTGTATTCCTGTTTTTTGATAGATTGTGTCTTTTGACAGGGTGTATTCCAGTTTATCTATTGTGTGTTCTGTTCTTTTATCCCGGTAGGACATCACTTCCTGCAAACGATTGCCTTTGTCGTCCAGTAAGACATAATCAACTGCCCATGTATCAATGCCTACGGTGCAGCGTTCATACCCAAGCGCTTTCACCTTTTGCAGTCCTTGCAGGATTTGTTTTAGCAAATGATCAATATCCCAGAAGCAATGTCCGTCTCTTTGAATGAAGCCGTTAGCGAATCTGTGAATCTCTTGTACTTCAAGCTTCCCTTCCTTCAGTTCACCTACCATGACTCTCCCGCTTGATGCGCCTATATCAATGGCAGTATATATCATTCTTTCACCCTCTCTTCGGAAGGGGAACAGCTGTCACGTTCACCTTTTTGTCTTCAAGAGCTTTTACCGATACCGGATCAAGTCCGGAATCAGTAATAAGGCGGCTGATATCTTGCAGCGAGGCGATATGTGAAAACTCGCGGTTCCCCCATTTGCTTGAATCGGCCATCAAAATGGTCTGATCAGACCTTTCGATCATCCGTTTTTTGAGCAGTGCCTGCCACTCGTTTGAGTCGCTCATCCCGTTGTTTATGTCAAATCCTTTACATGACAGAAAGGTTTTGTTGACATGGTAGGTCTCAAGTGAACGTTCTGCTAACGGGCCGGCAAATGATAATGATTTTGCCAGCAAAATGCCGCCTGTTGAAATGACTGATATGTTTTCTTTATTGCTGAGTTCAATAGCTGCCTTCATTGAGTTTGTAATGACAGTGAGCTCAATATCAGGGAGTATTTTCGCCATGTACCAGGCGGTGGTGCTTGCATCGAGAATGATTCGGTCTCCGCTCTTTACATATTTGACTGCTTCGTGAGCGATGGCTTTTTTTTCTATGACATTTGTGATTTCCCGTTCAGAAAAATGAACTTCTGATTCCTGCTGCTGAATACTGACCGCTCCTCCGTGGCTTCGGCTCAGTTTATGTTCTTTCTCAAGCTTCTCAAGATCGCGCCGAATGGTTTCTTCTGTGACAGAAAATATGTCACTTAATTCGGATACGCGGATGCTTGAACGCATATTCACTATTTCGACTATTTTTTGCTGCCGTTCTGCTACTAACATCGGTAACGCCCTTCCTCATATTGTAATCCGTCTTGTTATTTTTATCATAGCATACTTCTAACGCGTGAAAGCAGCAGGGACGCCGCCGTCTACCGTGATCATGCAGCCCGTTGTTTTTTCGGCTTTAGAAGAAGCGAAAAATGCGATGGCTTCGGCAATATCCTGCGGGTAAATATTGACGAGCAACGCCGTGCGTTTCCGGTAATGTTCCTCAAGCTGATCTGGTTCAATCCCGTATGCTGCGGCCCGTTCCTCCCGCCAGCTTGATCCCCAGATAGCCGATCCTTGAAGTACCGCATCCGGCAAAACGGAGTTTACCCGAATCCCGTATTCCCCTCCTTCTGCTGCGATACACCTTGCCAAATGGGTTTCAAGCGCTTTTACCGAGCTGTAGGCAGATGCGTTTTTACCCGCATAAACTGAATTTTTTGATCCGACAAATACCATACTTCCGCCTCTGTTTTGCTGTTTCATTTGTTTAAACGCTTCACGGGCCACAAGAAAATAGCCTGTTCCTAATACGTTCATATTAAGATTCCATTCTTTTAGACTTGTTTCGTCAAATGGGCTTGATGTGGCCAGCCCGGCATTATTGACGACGATATCAATGCCGCCGTAAGCAAGCGCTGCTTGTTCTAAGGCTGACCGTACTTCCTCTTCCTTTGTCACATCCATTTTGACAGCCATTGCCCGTCCTTCTCCGTATGCATCGTTTATTTCCCCGGCAATTTTCTGTGCGCCTTCTATATTTAGATCAGCTGCGATCACGTGCCCTCCTTCAGCTGCAAAGCGGCGGCATGCTGCACTGCCGATTCCGCCGGCTCCTCCTGTTATCAACGCTACTTTACGGGAAAATTCTGCTTCCGGCGGGGCCAGCGTGAGCTTGTATAATTCTAGCGGCCAATATTCGACATGGTAGGATTCATTTTCATTTAAAGAAACAAAGTGCCCAAGAGCTGTTGACCCTTTCATAACAGCGATGGCCCTCCGATATAAAGCGCCGCTTACTTTAGACATGGCGTAACTTTTTCCCGTATTCACCATTCCGATGCCAGGAATCAATATTACCCGCGGGGCTGATTCAAAGATTTGGTCCCCCTCCTGCTGATTGCGTGTAAAGTAAGCCTGATATTCTGATGTAAAACGTTCGACTCCTGATTTGATCAGATCCGCCAGCTTATGCACATCTTGAGTTTTCGGATTCCACTCAATGTACAGCGGAACCCGCTTTGTGTGAACAAGATGATCCGGACATGCCGCACCGATTTGCGAAAGCGCTGGCGCTTGGACACTGTTGACAAATTCTAAGACGTCATCATGATCATCATAGGAAAGGATCATTTTCTTTTCTTCACTGACAGCTCCTCTGATCACAGGCATGATGGCTGCTAATATTTGTTTTCTTTGATCCTCCGGCAGCGGCTGATATCTTTTGCCTCCGAATATCTCATGTTGATTGATACGATCGTTAATATATTGCTCAGCTTCTTGAATGATGGATATCGTTTTTTCATAACATGTTTCAGACGTCTCGCCCCAAGTGACTAATCCGTGTTTCTCCATTAACACAAGCTCTGCGTTGGGATTGTTCGCTACGCCTTCAGCGATCATTTTAGATAAAGTAAATCCAGGGCGTACGTATGGCACCCAAACAAACCGGTTTCTGTAAATGTCTTCAGCGATTTGTTTTCCATTATCAGCGCAGCAAATGCTGATAATCGCATCGGGGTGGGTATGGTCAACGTGATTGTATGGCAGAAAAGCGTGTAGCAGCGTTTCAATTGAAGGGCGGGGATGCTTGCTGTCAATCATACAATGAGACAAGTAGTCTACCATTTCTTCATCTGACATGTGGTCCCTTTCGATCAGCGGGCGGATGTCATCTAATCTCAAACCGGTAAAGTTATGCGCTCTCATTGTTGCCAGATCAGAACCGCTTCCTTTCACCCACATGACTTCTGTTTCACGGCCTCTGAAATCCTTTTCCGTTGTTTTCATAGACGTATTCCCGCCACCCCAGTTGCAGACAGTGCGATCTGACCCGATCAGATTGGACCTGTACACCAATTCCTCTACGCCTTTTTGCAGCTGTGCAGCATGATCTGAATCCCATACATGTTTCACCATATTTGATATTCCTCCATCCCCTTTTTATTTGTATCCGTTTTCATTATATATGATCTTTGTTTGTTTTTGAATTCTTTTTGTTTATTTTTGTTTTAATAAAAAAAGAAAGCGGCAGGATATGCCGCTTTCTCTTTCCATTACGATTCAATTTTAAATTTCTTCGTGATGTCCTGAAGTTCTTCCGCCATGTTTGCCAACGTTTCAGCTGAAGAGCTGATTTCTTCCATAGACGCAAGCTGTTCTTCCGCCGAAGCTGCGATGTCTTGAATGCCTGCAGAGCTTTCTTTCGCCACTGCAGAAATGTCTTCAACCGCACTTGACACTTCTTGTGATCCGTCTGACAGCTGTTCCACCGTCGCGTTCAGGTTTTGCAATTCGCCGGAAATTTGAGTTGTCATCTCATAGATTTGTTTAAAGCTTTCCGCTGTTTGGTCAGTAATCTGCAAGCCTTCCTTCACTTCATGATTCACGGATTGGAACATCGCAAGTGAAGTGCTGATTTCTCTGACAATCTCTTGAATTAACCCTTCAATTTCCTTAGCTGAGTCTGCTGATTGTACGGCAAGTTTTCTAACCTCTTCCGCTACTACTGAGAAGCCTCTTCCGTATTCTCCCGCTCTTGCCGCCTCAATCGCAGCATTTAATGCCAGCAGGTTGGTTTGATCAGCAATACCGTTAATCACATTTAAGATGCTTGTGATGTCTTGCGATTTTGTTTCTAGACCTTTCACAACCGCTTCCGCTTTTTGAACGGATTGGTCGATTGTTTTCATTTGGCCGACTGTGTGTTCAACCAGTTTCTCTCCGCTGCCCGCTGCCTCAGAGGACTGGATCGATGATTTCGTAATCGTTGAAGAGGCTTGAGCCACTTTTGAAATCCCGTGGTTCATTTGAGAAAGATGGTTTGAGCTTATTTCCAGTTTCTCGCTTTGCGCCTCATTGCCATCTGAGAACTGTTCGATGGCGAGTGTAATGTGTTCAGTTGCTTTGCTCGTTTGGGCTGCGCTTGCCGTCAGCTCTTCAGAAGATGATGCCACGTTTTCTACAGACGTTTGAATGACACCAATAACAGAACGCAATGATGCAGACATTTCGTTAAAGCTTTCGCCAAGCTGGCCGAACTCGTTTTTCGAGTGAATATCAATGACTTCTGTGAGATCCCCGCTGCTGATTTTTGCGGATGTAGAAACCAGTTTTCTTAACGGCTTGGTGATGGCCCGGATAATAAAGAGAATGAGTATGCCGCCGATCGCAATTGACACGCATAGAATGATAACCGCTGTGTTCAGTACCGGACTTGAAGCATCTTGCAATTCACTGACAAAGTATGTGCCCGCGATTTTCCAGCCTGTCAGTTTATTAGTCGTGAAGGCCATTTTCTTTTCTTTGCCTTCGAAGATATATTCAAATGAGCCGTCTTCTTTGGAATATACTTGGTTTGTCCAGTTGCCTGATCCTGTTGTCCCAGGCTTAATCGTCGGATGGGCGATATATTTTTTGTTGCCTGTTGTAATAAATGCAAAGCCATTTTTGCCAATTTTGATTCTCTGTGAAGCAGTAAGCACTTCATCCAGATTTAAATCAAGTGCTATGACTCCTGAGCCGTCTTTTATTTGTTTTGAAATTGTGACAACCATATCCCCTGTTGCTTCATCAGTATACGGTTCTGAGAAAACAGCCTGTCCTTTTTTCGCAACGGCTTGTTTGTACCAGTCACGTCCTGTCGGATCGAAGCCTTTAGGGACACCGCTATCCGGATATTTGTAAAGCTTCTTACTTTCGGAAGCCGCATAGATTGCTCCTACATCGTCGTTTAGTGTCGTGTACTGCTTAAGTTTCTCTTTCAGTAAGGTTTTGTTTTTGCCTTGTAATATGTCTTTATCGATTGTCTCACTATAATAATCTATTGCTTTCACTTTATCTTCCAGTTTATTTTGCAGCGTACTGTTGAGCTCTTCAACATTTCCCTTCGCGCTGTTTATCAGCTCTCTGTCTAACGCATTCCAAGCTGATTGATAACTGAAATATGCTAAAACCCCAACCGGCAAAATAAGCACTGCCAGAAATGCAGCGATAAGCGGTTTGCTGATCGATGGCTGTTTGATCCATTTTATGAATTTTCCCATTCTTGCTGACTCCTCCTTTAAGCTAAATCTAATATCGTCAAACTAGGATAAAAGGTTTAATAAAAAAACTAAAAAAAACACCCAAGCGTACAGGCTTGGGTGTTTGGGCTCATTATTCGATTTTAAATCGTTTGGTCATGTCGCGAAGCTCTTCCGCCATAGACGAAAGGGTTTCTGCTGACGAACTGATTTCTTCCATGGAAGCAAGCTGCTCTTCAGCTGATGCGGCGATATCTTGGATATGAGCTGAGCTTTCTTTTGAAATCGATGCTATGTGCTCGGATGCTCCCGAAACTTCCTCAGAGCTCGCAGAAAGCTGCTGAACCGTCGCACTCATATTTTGCAGTTCGCCGGCGATTTGGTTCGTCATTTCAGAAATGCGTTTAAAGCTCATTTCTGTTTTATCTGTGATGTCAAGGCCTGTCTGCACCTCTTGATTGACAGACTGGAACATGCCGAGAGATGTATTGATTTCCTTCACAATTTCGATGATTAATCCTTCAATCTCTTTTGCTGAATCTGCTGATTGAACTGCCAGCTTTCTCACTTCTTCCGCTACAACGGAGAAGCCGCGGCCGTACTCGCCTGCGCGCGCCGCTTCAATCGCTGCGTTTAGGGCAAGCAGGTTCGTCTGATCTGCGATACCGTTAATTACACGCAAAATATTGGTGATATCTTTCGATTTCGTTTCCAATCCGCGTACGACTTGTTCTGCTTCTTTAACGGACCTGTCAATGACGTTCATTTGGCCGACGGTTTGATGAACAAGCTTGCCGCCTTCACTTGCAATTTCTGTCGATTGAACAGATGAATCTGTAATTACTTCAGAAGCTTGAGCCATATTCGTCAATCCGTCATTCATTTGATAAATGTGCTCTGCTGCGGTTTCAATGTTTTCGTTTTGTTTTTCATTGCCGTTAGAAAATTGTTCAATCGCCAATGTAATGTGCTCTGTTGCCTTGCTCGTTTGCGCGGCTGATGCGGTCAGCTCCTCAGAGGAAGCCGCAACATTGTCCACGGAATCCTGGATAGTGTGGATGAGAGAACGAAGTGACGACGCCATATTGTTGAAGCTTTTGCCGAGTTCGCCCAATTCATCTTTTGAACGGATATCAATGGTTTCCGTCAAATCTCCCTCGCTGATCCGCTTAGAGGAACCGACAAGCTGTTTCAGCGGCGTTGTAATTGACCGAATGATCAATGTCATGACGATAATCCCTATGATAATAGCTGCTGCCAAGACAATTAAAGCAATGTGAAGGACAGGCTGGGCTGCCTCATGAATTTCATCCAAATACATGGTGCCGCCGATTTTCCATCCCGTTAACTTGTTTGTGTCAAAGGCCATTTTTTTCTTATCGCCGTCCATCGTGTATTGAAAATCGCCTTTATCCGCATTTAGCACCTTGTCGAGCCAGTCGCCCTTCAATTCAGTTCCTGAGGTTTCATTAGGATGAGCGACAACCTTTTTGTCCTTCGTCATGATAAATGCGTAGCCTTGTTTACCGATATTGACTTTTTTAGTTGTTTTCAGCAGATTTTCAATCGTCATGTTGATTGCGATAACGCCTGAACCATCTTTTGTCTGTTGGGCGATGGTCACAACCATTGTATTTGTAGAAGCGGTTTTATAAGGGTCAGTCACAACAACTTTTCCTTTATTCGCAACCGCTTTTTTGTACCAGTCGCGTTCAACCGGATTATAGCCGCTCGGCATCGGAAGATCCGGGTAACGGGTGAAACGCCCGTTTTTGTCACTTGTATAAATGGATTCTACATCTTTATGAATGCTGATATATTGTGAGAATTTCTCTTTAATGCTTGCATCGCTTTTTGCTTTATATTTCTCTTTTGTCAGCCATTCGCTGAAGTAAGCGGCGCTGTTTTCTTTTTCACCGATGCTGGAGTTAATAATTTCGTTTAATTGCTGTACATTTTCCAATGCGCTCCCCATCATCTGTCTGTCGAGTGAGCTGCTTGCTGATTGATAAGCAATGGCTGCCAATATGACAACCGGTATGATGAGGATCGACAGAAAGGAAACGAGAAGTTTCCGTGTAATTGATCTTTGTTTTATGAGTTGGAGTATTTTTTTCATCATTCATTTCTCCTTTTTTATGCTACCCTTCATATCGGCAGGAAATGGGTAAATATATACAGTAAAAAAGAAGAAATTTAACAAAAGTAACTAATTTCCCATAAATAGATAGTTATTTAGCCCTATTATTTATCCACTTTAAATCGTTTTGTCAGATCACGGAGCTCTTCAGACATTCTTTCAAGCGTCTGTGCTGATGAACTGATCTCCTCCATGGATGCCAGCTGTTCCTCAGCAGAAGCGGCGATATCTTGGATGCCGTCCGAGCTTTCTTTGGAAATGGCCGTGATATCATTTGAAGCAGCGGAAATTTCTTGAGCTCCTGCTGACAGTTCCTCAACCGTCGCATTCATGTTTTGCAGTTCGTAAGCAATTTGATTGGTCATGTGCGATATATGTTTGAAGCTTTGTTTTGTTTCATCCGTCATGACAAGCCCTGTTTCAACTTCTTTGTTTACGGACTGAAGCACGTTCAATGATGTGTGAATTTCTTTTACAATTTCGCTGATCAGCGATTCAATTTCTTTTGCCGAGTCAGCTGACTGTACCGCGAGTTTTCTCACTTCTTCAGCGACGACGGAAAAGCCCCGTCCGTATTCCCCCGCTCTGGCCGCTTCAATGGCGGCATTTAAAGCCAAAAGATTGGTTTGATCCGCAATGCCATTGATGACACGCAAAATATTTGTGATATCCTTTGATTTGATTTCCAGCCCCTTCACCACCTGTTCTGCTTCTTTCACAGTGTAGTCAATCGTATTCATTTGGCTGGCTGTTTTCTGTACGAGTGTCTCACCCTTGCTTGATACTTCTGTTGAATCTGCGGATGTTTCTGTAATCACTGCGGCAGCCCGCGCCAGTTCAGACAACCCGTCGTTCATTTCATTAATTTGTTCGGTTGTCGTCTCAATTTTGTCGCTTTGGCTTTCGCTGCCGTTTGAAAATTGTTCGATGGCCATCGTAATATGCTCAGTGGCTCTGCTTGTCTGGTCTACGGATGCAGTCAATTCTTCTGATGATGAAGCAACGTGTTCTACTGAGTCTTTGATGCCGTGAATGAGTGAGCGGAGCGAGTGGGCCATATGATTGAAGCTCTGGCTCAGAACGCCCAGTTCATCTTTTGAATTGATTTCAATCGTTTCGGTTAGATCGCCTTCACTGATTTTTTCAGCTGATGCGACAATGCGTCTCAATGGTTTTGTGATGGACCGAATCACAAAATAAATCGCCGTCATTCCAGCTGTGATGGCAATCGCCAGAACGATTGAAGCCATGGTCAGAACTTTGCTTGCAGCATCTCGGATCTCGTCCGCATACATCGTGCCGCTGATTTTCCAGCCTGTTGTTTCGCTTGTGGCAAATGCCATTTTCTTCTCTTTTCCATTGTATGTATATTCAAAGTCGCCGCTTTTATTTTTGTAGAGCTTATCAACCCAGTCTCCTTTTAATTCTGCTCCCGCTTTTTCTCCGGAATAGGCGATGACTTTTTTGTTTTGGCTTAAGATAAAAGCATAGCCTTCTTTTCCGATATTGATTCCTTTCGCGGTTTTGACCAGGTCATCAATTTTCATATCTATGGCGACAACACCTGATCCATCCTCCGTCTGGCGGGCGATGGTAACGACCATTTTTCCTGATGAAATGGATTCATAAGGCTCAGTAACGATTGTTTTTCCTTTATTGTCCATTGCTTCTTTGTACCAATCCCGTTCTAAAGCATTAAAGTCACTCGGCATGTCTGCGTACGGATAACGTGTGAATTCCCCGTCTTTGCTGCTGGAAAATACCGCAGCGACATTGTCATTCATTTGAATAAATTGTTTAAATTCCTCTTTCAGCTCTGTTTTCTTTTTATCCTTAAACTTATCTGCTGTAGCCCAATCGCTGAAAAACGCGAGGCTTTTTTCAGTCGTGCTGATTTTATCATCAATGATGTTATCTAATATTTGAACGTTTTCCTTTGCGCTTTGCGTCATCTGTATATCAAGAGAGGCAACTGCTGATTGATAAGCGCTTACCGAAAGGACGGTAATGGGAACAATTAAGATCAGCAGGAAAGAAATAATAAGTCTCCTGGCAATTGATGACCTGCGAATAGTGGTGAGTGTTTTTTTCATTTCCTTTTGAACCTTCTTTCAATAATTTACAAATTATATCGGCGGATCTTCCTTTATATTACATTGAAAATGCAGGTAAAAATGAAAAATAGTTCTAAACTCACCGGATATACTAGGTCTTTGTTATTAATTCCTCATAAAAAAACAGCGCCTTGATAAGCGCTGTTTTTTTATGCTTTTATTCAATTTTAAATTGCTTTGTCAGATCACGAAGCTCTTCTGCCATCTGCGCAAGGGTGGTCGCTGATGAACTGATTTCTTCCATTGAGGCAAGCTGCTCCTCGGCTGAGGCAGCAATGTCTTGAATGCTTGCCGAGCTTTCTTTCGACACATCGGCAATGCCGCTGACTGCTGCTGAAACATGCTGTGAACGGTCTGACAGCTGTTCAACTGTGGAATTCATCGTCTGCAATTTGCCTGCGATTTCGTTTGTCATGCTGAAAATGCTCTGGAAGCTTTCTTTTGTATTGTCTGTGACAACAAGTCCAGACTGTACTTCCTGATTCACTGCTT
Source organism: Bacillus sp. SN1 (assembly GCF_002796895.1). Taxonomy (NCBI): domain Bacteria; kingdom Bacillati; phylum Bacillota; class Bacilli; order Caryophanales; family Bacillaceae; genus Bacillus; species Bacillus sp. SN1. The sequence continues at coordinate 259,036 of NZ_PHIE01000006.1, read as the reverse complement.
TAAACATATGAAGAGAGGTTTCGATTTCTGCTACGATTTCTTGGATCAGCTTTTCGATTTCTTTTGCTGAATCAGCAGATTGAACAGCCAGTTTGCGCACTTCCTCCGCTACGACAGAGAAGCCGCGGCCTGATTCTCCGGCACGCGCCGCTTCAATGGCTGCGTTTAATGCCAGCAGATTTGTTTGGTCAGCGATGCCGTTAATGACTCTCAAAATGCTTGTGATGTCTTTTGATTTTCCTTCTAAGCCTTTGACTACAGCTTCAGCCTGCTGAACTGATTGATTAATTGAGTTCATCTGTCCGACTGTCTGCTGGACAAACTTTTCACCCGTTCCGGCGATTTCTGTTGATTGAATAGACGCCTTTGTAATATCTGATGATGTTTGTGAGACTTGCTGGAGCCCTTCATTCATTAAATTCAGCTGATGAGAGCTGGAATCCACCTTTTCGCTTTGCTCCTCGTTTCCGTTTGAGAACTGCTCAATCGCCATCGTAATATGCTCGGTGGCTTTACTTGTCTGTCCGGCAGATGCGGTAAGCTGTTCGGACGATGCGGCCACATTGTTCACCGAGTCCTGTATAGTGCTGATCAGTGAGCGGAGAGATTGTGCCATTCCATTGAAGCTTTCCCCTAGCTCTCCAAGCTCATCCTTCGAACGGATTTCGATCGTTTCTGTCAGATCTCCGCTGCTGATTGTTTTCGATGATTGAACGAGACGTTTTAACGGTTTTGTAATCGAACGAACGATAAACAGAATTAAAAGCCCGCCTGCCGCAATGGAAGCGATCAGCACGATCATGCCTGTTATCAAAACAGACTTTGAGGCATCCTTGATTTCACTCATATACATTGTGCCGGCAATTTTCCACCCAGTCAGTTCATTTGTTGTATAGGTCATCTTTTTATCTTCGTTACCCAGAGTGTACTGGAGGTCACCGCTGTCATTGGCATACATTTTGGCAACCCACTCTCCTGACAGCTTTTCTCCAGCCTTATGGTCCTGGTGGGCAACATAGGTTTTGTTTTTCGTTGCAATGAAAACATAGCCTTCTTTTCCGACCTTGATTTGTTTCATCTGTTCTAACAATTTATCAATGGTAATATCCATGGCGACAACGCCAGATCCGTCCTTCAGCTGCTGGGCAATAGTAATGACCATGCTTCCGTCATTCGCTGCCACGTAAGGATCTGTCACTACAATTTCACCGCCGGCCTTCATCGCATCTTGATACCAAGGGCGCTGTCTCGGATCGTATCCATCCGGCAATTGTTCTTTCGGCGCTTGTACATAGGTGCCGTTTTCTGCGCCTCCATAAATTCTGGCTACTCCTTGATTAATTGAGACATATTGTGAAAACTTAGCCTTGAGCTCTTCTTGATTAGACTTTCCTTTGAACGCGGAGCTTTTAAGAGATTCACTGAAAAAGGTGACTGCTTTCGCTTTTGCTCCCAGATCATTTGTAACTGTTGTATTAAATGTATCTACACTGTTTTTCGCATTTCCCATAATTTCCTGATCCAGCTTTCCGCTGGCGCTTCGGTAAGAACTAAATTCCAATATAAGAATAGGGATAATGAGAATTGCAATAAATGAGACGATTAATTTCCTTGAGATAGACGGTTTCTTCAGCCAGTTGATAAAAGTCTTCATGTCCAGTTTCTCCTTCGGGTTTGATACAGTATATATCGGCTGCTTAAAAAAGTTTTAAAATAAAAAATGGAAGAAGTTCTTTTTCGGCTGCCTTCTGTTTTTTAAAACTTTCATTGCCCAAGCCCTTTGCATATCTTATAAAAAACAAGGGGGGCTAAAGATGATTATTGTATCCGGACAATTGCTCCGTCCCCAAGATATTGAAAACTGGAAGATTGATAAGAATTTGAATCCGCTGTTAAAAGAGATGATTGAGACGCCCGTTCAGTTTGATTATCATTCAATTGCTGAACTGATGTTTGAGCTGAACCTGCGGATGAATATCGTTGCAGCAGCAAAAACGCTGCACAAAAGCGGAGCGAAGTTTGCCACTTTTTTGAAAACATATGGGAATACAAAGTATTGGAGGGTTTCACCGGAAGGCGCCTTGGAACTGAAATATAGAATGCCGCCTTCAAAAGCCATTCGGGATATTGCAGAAAACGGCCCGTTTTATGCGTTTGAATGTGCGACCGCAATTGTTGTTATTTATTATCTGGCCTTGATTGATACAATCGGGGAAGAAAAATTTGATGCCAACTTTGACAGGATTATTTTATATGACTGGCATTATGAGAAATTGCCGATATATACGGAAACAGGACATCACTTTTTCCTCGGAGATTGTTTGTATTTTAAGAATCCCGAATTCGATCCGCAAAAAGCGCAGTGGAGAGGCGAAAATGTGATTTTACTGGGAGAAGATAAATATTTTGCCCATGGCCTTGGAATTTTAAGCGGACAGCAAATTATCGATAAGCTGAATTCTTTTAGAAGAAAGGGAGCCGTACAGCCGGCCTACCTTATGTCTCAGGCGACCAGATTGGATGTTCCGTCTCTTTACCGCATCGTCCGCTAAAAGCCCCATCGCCTATTTCCGGGACGATGGGGTTTCAAATGCTTTTCGTTTTCGATAAAAAGGGGCTGTGCCAAAATACTGGTTCGCAGCCCATTCCATTTTTTCAAGGTCATTTCTTGTCACGATTGGATCTAAGCTGCTCCATTTAATAAAGCGGACAAAATAGTAGCCTTTGATAGGAGCCATTGTAACTTTTGAGTGAGGCCAGCCTTCAAATACAAACTCAATTTTCCCTCTTTTTTTATAAGAATATTGAAGAATGTTCATCATCTGTCACCTCTGTTTATCAAGTTACGTTCGGCAAAGCTCGGCTAACAGCGTCTTCACATCAGCGGGCCCGTTAAGCATTCCGACAGATTGCCCGGCCCACAGAGACATGTACCCGGAATCTTTTTCACTGGCTGCGTGCTTTCTCATCGGCTTTGTTAACGTGTTTTGCAATGGATAAGGAAGCGCGTTTGCCTCCTCAGTTTGCTGCTCTTTCATCCATTGATTGACTATACCCCTTGCAGGCTTACCTGAAAACAATGAGGTGAGGCGCGTGTCTGTCCCCCGCGCTTTTTTTAATTCGCGGCTGTACGCTTCAGATACTTCGCATTCCTTACACATGAGAAACGGCGTCCCAACCTGTACACCTTGGGCTCCGAGACAATGAGCGGCTTGGGCGCCGCGCCGGTCGGCAATTCCGCCTGCAGCGATTACTGGAACGGAAACGGCGTCTGCCGCTTGGGGAACCAGCGACATGAGGCCCAGAGCGGATTCCCCGCTGACAGGCAGAAAGGAACCGCGGTGGCCGCCCGCTTCGCTTCCTTGCAGTACGATGATGTCCATTCCGCGTTCTTCAAGCAGGACAGCTTCCTGCGGAGTCGTAGCTGTTCCGATGAGAGAGCAGCCATTTTTCTTTAACGCTTGAATGCTTTCGTCCGGCGGAATGCCAAACGTAAATGAACAGGCTTTTACATTGTGTTTGAGAATGATGTTTATTTTTTCATGGAAGTCCTTCCATTCTTCTTCCTCTGAAGAGAATGGAGGAGCCTGTTCGGCAAACGGAATTCTGTTTTTCCAAGTTTGAATGATGTCCTCATCCGGTTCTTTTCTGCTTTCCGGAACAAACACATTCACCTGAAATACTCGATCAGTCAGCTGCTGCATCTCAATGATTTGCTTTTCGAGCATGTCGGGACTGAGATATCCTGACGCCAAGCTGCCGAGCGCGCCTTCATTCGAAACAGCGGCTGCCAGTCCGGGCGTGACAAGCCCGCCGGCCATTGGCGCTTGGATGACAGGTTTAGTCAGCGATAATGCTTTCATCCATTCTGTCATGAAACCCCTCCTGTTACCCTATGATTTTGATATAACATGTCCGTGTACGCGGCCCGTCAAATTCGCAGAAATATATGCCCTGCCACGTTCCAAGAATGAGTCGGCCGTTGTCAATAATGACATGCTGTGAAGCTCCGACCGTACTCGACTTCATGTGTGCAGCTGTATTGCCCTCCATATGGCGATCCAGCTCGTGTTCCCATGGATAGACCTCATCAAACCTTCTGAGCATATCTTTTTTGACATCGGGATCGGCATTTTCATTAATTGTAATGCCCGCAGTCGTATGAGGACAGTAAATCAGCGCCGCGCCGCTCGTTACACCTGTTTCTTGAAGAAACGCTTCCACCTCGCGGGTGATCTCAATCATTTCATCTCGTTTGGTCGTTTTGATTTGCAATGTTTTCAGCATTTGTTTCTCCTTTCATTTGTCCGCTCTATTTGCTAATTCGTTCTGTGTTCTTTTTTTCCTGTTAAACCGCTCACATAAACTTGATAAAAACAAAAACTCCAGTCTTTGGCTGGAGTTTAGCGCCATACATATATTCTTGCTTCATACGGCTTTAACAGTACTGATGTCATGTGCTTATGCGGCTCTGTTTCCACATTTGACAATACGAGTGCGTCTGATGACAATGGCAATCCGGAGCGCTTGAAAAAAGCTGGCGTTCCTGTCAGATTGGCTGCAATCAGTGCAGTATGGCTCTCGTTTTTCCGAAGATACGCAAAGATTTGCTGATCTTCCGGTAAAATGAGCTCGTATGTTCCATTGATAAAAACATCGTATGTTTGACGCAGCTTGATCAGGCTCTTGTAAAAGTGGTATACAGATGTTTTATCGTTTTTTTGCGCCTCGGCATTCAGCCATTTGTAATTCTCATTGATTCCGATCCACGGTTTTGCATCAGAAAATCCGGCGTATGGACCAGCAGTCCATTGCATCGGCGTTCGTGAATTGTCCCTTCCCTTTTTCCAGACAATTTTCATCACGTCCTCGTGGGAAGCACCTTTCGCCGTTTCTATATCATACAGGCGTTTCATGGCGACATCATCATAGTCCTCAATAGATGGAAATGCCACGTTTGTCATGCCGAGTTCCTGCCCCTGATAAATAAACGGTGTGCCTTTCATGAGAAAATAGACAGAAGCAAGCGCTTTTGCACTTTCTTTCAGGTACACTCCGTCGTCTCCCCACACAGAAACGGAACGGGGCTGGTCGTGATTTTCCATAAACAGAGCATTCCAGCCGATCCCTTCAAGACTGTCCTGCCACTCTGTTAGAATTCGTTTGAAGGAAACGATATCAATGCTTTCATTGATCTCTACATCCCACAGGCCGAGATGCTCAAATTGAAAAATCATGCTGAAGATGCCGTTTTTTTCACCAGCCCATTCAGCCGCTTCCTTTGCAGCGACACCATTTGCCTCTCCGACTGTCATAATCGGATAGCGGGAAAATGTGTTTTCCTTTAGCTCTGTTAGCAAATCCATAATGCCGTCAGCATTCATATGATAAGGAAAGGAAGGAACGCAGTCCAGCCCTTTGGGATTCGGCATATCTGGAAGCCCCTCTTTTTTCTTAATATGCGTAATGGCATCCACCCGAAATCCGTCAATTCCTTTTTCGAGCCACCAATTGATCATGTCGTAAACGGCATTTCTCACTTTTTCATTTTCCCAATTCAAATCAGGCTGTTTTTTATCAAAAAGGTGAAGATAATACTGGCTTGTCTTTTGATCATACTGCCATGCCGGCCCGCCGAAAATACTTTCCCAATTGTTTGGCGCTTTTCCGTTTTTGCCGTCCTTCCAAATATACCAGTCGCGCTTTTCCGAGTGTATGGATGAACGGGATTCAATGAACCACGGGTGTTCGTCGCTTGTATGGTTCACGACAAGGTCCATAATCAGCTTCATGCCCAGCTCATGAATGTCACCAAGCAGCTGGTCGAAATCAGCCATGGTGCCGAAATCGCTTAATATGTTTTTGTAATCCCTGATATCATAGCCGTTATCCGCATTGGGCGAATCGTACAAAGGGCAAATCCAGATGACGTCAGCGCCCAGCTCTTTTATGTAGTGAAGCTTGGATCTGATTCCTTGAATATCCCCGATCCCGTCGCCATTTGAATCTTTAAAACTGCGGGGGTAAATTTGGTAGACAACCGCTTCCTTCCACCAAGCCTTTTTCATACAGCCACTCCCTCCTAAGTGTCCCGGTCTATATATCTTATGTAGAAAAAAGGCTTTACAGCATTGCTTTTTCAGAAAACCGCCGACGTCATAAAAAAACAGCCGCTCAATCTTCGGCTGCTTTTTATAAAAAGTCAGTTTTTTTAATTTCTATAAAACGGATGTGATGATCTTCGGCGTCGAGGATTTTAAACTCACAACCCTCCGCGTGTATCACATCTCCTGCTTTCAGCTCCATTTTTTGCGTCAGAAGCCAGCCTGCAATCGTATCAATTTCTTCATTTTCAATGGCAATGTCGAGCAGATCGTTTACTTCGTCTATTAGCGCTTTTCCATCCATTACATAATGGTGCTCGCCTTTTTTTAAAATGTGCGGCGTTTCATCCTGATCATATTCATCGCGGATTTCCCCGACGATTTCCTCGATAATATCCTCGACAGTGACAAGACCTGCCGTTCCCCCGTATTCATCTACGAGAATCGCCATGTGAATCCGCTCCTTCTGCATGCGGATCAAAAGCTGCTGAACAGGGATGCTTTCAATGACTCTGATGACGGGCCTCATAATCTGCTTCAGCTTGATCGGCTGTCCGAGAAAATAAGCTTTAAACATATCTTTGCTGTTGATGATCCCTAAAATATGATCCTTGTCTTCTTTAATGACAGGGTAACGTGTATACCGTTCATTAATGATGTGATGGATCGCTTCTTCAAGCGACTGCTCCAGAGAGATAACCGCAATTTCTGTCCGCGGAATCATAATCTCTCTCGCTACCCGGTTGTCGAATTCAAAAATCTTATTCACATAGCGGAATTCAGACTGATTGATTTCTCCCTTTTCATAGCTTTCTGAAAGGATCAGCCTCAGTTCCTCCTCGCTGATGACAACCTCATGCTCTTTCACTGAATGAAAGCCAAACAATTTCACAAGAAAACTTGCAGAGCCGTTCAACGCTTTAATAAATGGATACGTGATTTTATAAAACCAGATCAGCGGCTTTGCAATCCATAAACTAACAGCTTCAGCCTTTTGAATGGAAACCGTTTTCGGGGCAAGCTCACCCATCACCACATGCAAAAAAGTGACGATGATAAATGCAACGATAAATGTGACAATGTGGTTAAACGGTTCCGGCATGCCTGTCATTGTAAATAAGGGATGAAGAATACGTTCAAATGTCGGTTCACCAAGCCATCCAAGGCCGAGGGCAGTAATCGTAATCCCGAGCTGGCAGGCTGATAAATACTCATCAAGGTTGGAGATGATTTTATGTGCGGCAAGCGCCCGGCTGTCACCGCTTTCGATGAGCTGATTGATCTTTGAACCTCTGATTTTGACGATCGCAAATTCCGCTGCAACGAAAAGAGCCGTAATGCCAATCAAAACAAAAATGGCGATCAGTTGTAAAATAAGCAAAAAAAGCCCTTACCATAAATGGTAAGGGGCCACCTCCTTAACGTTAATTCTCATTACGACCGTTTAAGAAGATCATCACAAAGCGAAGAAGCTCAAACAGGGAAACCAGGGCGGCGGCCACATAAGTTAAGGCGGCGGCGCTCAGCACTTTATTTACCCCATTCTCTTCATTGTTCCGGATGAATCCTTCTGACACAATAATTTGCTTCGCGCGTGAACTTGCATTGAATTCGACAGGCAATGTAATCAGCTGGAAAAAGACAGCGGCTGAAAACAAAATGATGCCAAGCCCGATCAGATTCAGGCTACCGAGAAGCATGCCTCCTAAGAAAAGCAAAGGAGCTACACCGGATGCAAAATTCACGACTGGGAAGATTTTATGTCTCAGCACAAGCGCACCATATGACTCCTGATGCTGCAAGGCATGTCCGACTTCATGGGAAGCTACGGATATGGCGGAAATTGAGCGGCCGTAATAGACCGGCTCAGATAAACGCACCACCCGTCTTGTCGGGTCGTAATGGTCTGTTAAAGTGCCTCTTACCGGTTCGACCGGCACGTCGTAAAGACCGTTTATATCTAAAATCCGTCTTGCCGTTTCTGCCCCTGTACGTCCGCTTGAGGCTTCCACTTTTGAATATTTTTCAAAGTTGCTCTTTACTTTAAATTGTGCCCAAAACGACAATCCCAATGCGGCTATTGTTAAAAATATAAACAGCATTTTTCATCATCCTTTTTCCATGATCATTTCTCTATTACGATTATTTTAATGAGTTTTCTTTTCCGTGTACAGAAATGCGCTTCTTCCTCCGGCTCGGAGCACACAATCCGATCAGCAGAAAGAACAGACCTGCTGAAAACAAATAAAAGGAAAAGCTGCCGACCAGCTCTTTCAGAAAATGAAGCCAGGAGAAGCTGCCGGAAAAGTGATTATATGAATTCAAATCGAAAATAAACAAAATCACCGAGGATGCCGCCAGCTGCGTACCGATCAAAACCACGATCGTTCTTTGCAAGATCGTCATCTTTTTCATCCTTTTTGTTTTAGTTTATGGAGAAATCCATTTTTATATGTTTTGTTCATTTTTTGAAAAACATCATCGGAAGTGGGACATACTGTTAGAAAAAAGCACGGGTGTGATGGAAGCCATGAAAGTGACGAGTGAGGAAAAGGAACAGCTGAGCACAGCAATCGACCGAATGAATGAAGGGCTGGATGCATTTATCCAGCTTTATAATGAATCGGAAATCGATGAGCCGCTTATTCAGCTTGAAGATGATACAGCCGATTTAATGAAGCAGGCACGAGATACGTACGGCCAGGAAAAGCTAAACGAGAAATTAAATACAATTATTAAACAGATTTTATCCATCTCATTATCTGAAGAAGGAGAAAAAGAATGAAATCAAATCGGATATTTATTTCATGGCTCAGGTGGCCGTTATTTATCCGAATCGGGGTTATTATTTTATTTCTGATTCTTTTATTCGGCCAAATCATTTATGTTCTTGAGCCGAAGCAGTTCACTTCAGTATTTGAAGGCATTTGGTGGGCTGTCGTTACCGTTTCAACAGTCGGCTATGGAGACTATGTGCCGCACACGCCGCTTGGACAGGCAGCCGGAATACTGCTGATTTTGAGCGGAGCAAGCTTTGTCACCGCATATTTCGCCACGTTATCTGCAGCCGCAATCAGCAGACAGCACCGCTACATCGAAGGAAAAGTCGCTTACAAAGGGCGGGGCCACATCATTATGATCGGGTGGAATGAAAAATCAAACCGGCTGCTGAAGGAGCTGCAGCTTACGGCCCCTTCCAAGACGGTTGTGCTGATCGATGAATCTTTAAAAGAAGGCCCGCTTATCGAAAACGTCCATTTCATACGCGGGCACGCTGCCGATGATGAGACATTGAAACGGGCCAATGTTGCTGAAGCGGAGTCAGTGATGGTGACAGCTGATCAGTATAAAAGTGAAGCTGAAGCAGATATGCTGTCAGTGCTGATTCTTTTATCTGTTAAAGGGCTTAACCCCCTTGCATACTGTATCGTCGAGATTTTGACTGACCGGTTTGTCACCAATGCGGAGCGGGCAGGCGCTAATCAAATCATCGGAACTTCAGAATTTATCAGCCGGGCAATGCTGCAGCATTATCAAGTCAAATTACGGCCGTCTAAGCAGAACGGAATTAAGCTGACACTTGATCAACATGTGAAGCTTCTTTCTGTTCCTGACAATCTAAAGGGAGCTGCTTACAAAACGTGCGTCCTCCATTTCCTTGATCACAACACGACAATTATCGGCATACAAAAAGAGGAAGGGCCGATGATTTCCCCTCCTCTTACATATAAAGTGCTCGAAACAGACCAATTTCTTGCGATCTAATGCAGCAGAACATCCTCCAATTCTTTCACAAGGGAGGCGCCGATATCCAAATACGCCGGATCAATTTCCGCGTCGCGCCTTTCCGGCTCGGAAAATTGATTAAACAGTGATTGGAATGGCCCTCCCTCGGCATAATCGTCAAGATCCGCCTGAAACACCTGCCTCAGCATAAATGGCGTTCCGATCCGAACAGCCGCCCCGCGTTCATCGAGACTGCCCTGTACCGCATTGACGGGAATCCTTAAAAACAAATAGCCGTCTCTATCATCAATTTTATAATCAAAGTAGCCGTGATCGTATTCCCAGCCGCCGTTTATCACATAACCGAGCGGCTTCATTACTTGTTCCAGTTCTTGAAGCAGAAAAGACTGCCCATCTATCGCGGAAGGTATTGGTATCATCAAAAAATGCTCCTTTTTCACTTATCCTGTCCCGTCGAACAAGACTTCATTCAGAGGCGGACTACATGGAAATCGTTGTTTCTTTCGTGCGGCCAACAAAAAAGAAAGCGCATTCAATTAAAAAGTAAACAGCCATTGCCGCTGCAAGCCCTGCAGCAGATTCCCATGAAACATAAACAACTGCGGCATAGAGTCCTAATTTAGTGAAAAGAGTATGAGATCGTTTTAAATGCATCATCCGGTGTACCGCATCGGTAAAAAGCGCAAGCGGCAAACCAATGAGAATAAAGGCGTGGATGAAAAAGTGTGATAGCGTGCCGCCGAAGCTTGAAGAAAACTCTGTATACACGGCATCAAAGGAGATTAGAATGCTTAGAACAGCTGCAGAAAAAACGGCAATGATGAGATGTTTAACCATTTGTTTCATGAACATCAGCACCTTTCTGATTTTATAAAAAGCCGACCGGCGATGCCAGTCAGCTTTCTCACATTAATCTTCCAGACGTTTTTCAAGCTCTGCTTTTTTCTCTTCAAAGCCAGGTTTGCCGAGTAACGCAAACATATTGACTTTATACGCCTCTACTCCAGGCTGGTCAAATGGATTGACGCCAAGGAGATAACCGCTCATCGCGCAGGCTTTTTCGAAGAAATATACAAGGTATCCAAAAGTATATGCATTCAGCTCAGGAATGTTGACGATTAAGTTCGGAACATTTCCGTCTGTATGGGCAAGCATCGTGCCTTGGAACGCTTTCTTGTTAACGAAATCAATCGTTTTTCCGGCTAAATAGTTTAAGCCGTCAAGATCGTTATCCGCTTCTTCGATTGTCAGTTCATGTTTAGGTTTCTCTACGTTCAGCACCGTTTCGAATAAATCTCTGCGGCCTTCTTGTACATACTGGCCTAATGAATGAAGATCTGTTGAATAGTTAGCTGAAGAAGGATAAATGCCCTTCTCATCTTTCCCTTCACTTTCTCCGAACAGCTGCTTCCACCATTCCGCAAAGTATTGAAGCGCCGGTTCGTAGTTGATGAGCATTTCGATTGTTTTGCCTTTATTATAAAGCACATTGCGAACAACCGCATATTGGTATGCAGGGTTTTCTTCCAATTCAGAAGTCGCAAAATCTTTGCTCGCATCCAGTGCGCCTTTCATCATGTCGTCAATGTTGACGCCGCTGACAGCAATCGGCAAGAGGCCTACAGCTGTTAATACAGAATAACGGCCGCCGACGTCATCAGGAATGACAAATGATTCAAAACCTTCTTCGTTAGAAAGCGTTTTTAATGCGCCGCGCTCTTTATCAGTTGTCGCGTAAATCCGGGCTTTCGCTTCTTCTTTGCCGTATTTCTCCTCAAGAAGCTTACGGAAAATACGGAAAGCGATTGCAGGTTCAGTTGTTGTGCCTGATTTAGAAATCACATTAATAGAGAAGTCAACATCTTCAAGAAGATCCATGACATCTCTCATATAAGATGAACTGATGTTGTTTCCGATGAAAATAACTTGCGGATTGCCGCGTTTTGCCTTTGGCAATGTATTATAAAACGCGTGATTAAGCGCTTCGATCGCAGCCCGCGCACCGAGATAAGAACCGCCGATGCCGACAACAAGCAATACATCAGAGTCAGATTTGATTTTTTCGGCGCTTTTTTTGATGCGCGCGAATTCTTCTTTATCATAATGTTCAGGGAGGTCCACCCAGCCTAGAAAATCGCTGCCAGCGCCTGTTTTTTCATGAATATTATGGTGTGCTGTTTTTACAAAGTCCCGCAGGTATGTAAGTTCATGTTCGTTGAAGAAAGTCAACGCTTTTGAGTAGTCAAAGCGTACATGCGTCATTGCTTGTCCCTCCATAACGGTATAATGTTTTCATCTTTCACTTTATATGAACTTATCTGTGAAATCAAGTCAAGAAGAAAGGGCGGAATGACTGGATTCCGCCCTTTGGGATTATAGAGACGCGCGAAGGATGGCAAGTACGTCATCTTTGTTCAGTTTTTGGAAGTTGCCGAAGCCGCCGTGTTCCATTTCTTTGGCTGCGATATCAGCAATCAGCTCAAGCTTATCTTCTCCGATATTGTAATCGGCAAGTCGGGAAGGCGCGCCGAGGCTTGTCCAGAATGCAGACAGCTTGTCGATTCCTTCAAGTGCGATTTCTTTATCTGTTTTGCCTTCAGTATCAATGTCAAACATGTTGAGCATGAGGTTTTTGAAGCGGCCGACATTTGTATCAAGCGTATATCTCATCCAGTTCGGGAACAGAATCGCGAGTCCGCCGGCATGCGGAATATCATACACAGCTGAAACAGCGTGTTCCATTGTATGAGAAGCCCAGTCGCCGAAGTAGCCCATTTGGAGCGTGCCGTTTAATGCGATAGTGCCTGCATACAGGATTGTTTCACGAAGCTCGTAATTTTCCAGATCTTCAAGAAGCTTAGGAGCTGTTTCGATAACCGTCTGCAGAACCGCAAAGCACATTCTGTCTTGAAGCGGCGTGTTTTCGACATTATGGAAGTATTGCTCAAATACGTGGCTCATCATGTCAACCATGCCGTATACTGTTTGATTTTCTGGGACAGTGAACGTATTTACAGGATCTAAAATGGAGAAACGCGGATGAGTCACATTGCTGCCCCATACATATTTCTCGTTTGTTTCCCAGTTTGTAATCACGGAATCAGGGTTCATTTCAGAGCCTGTCGCAGCAAGGGTTAAAACAGTGCCGAACGGGAGCGCATCCTCTGCTGTTACTTTTTTGCTGAAAATATCCCAAGCGTCGCCGTCGTATTTGACGCCGGCAGCAATCGCTTTTGTGCAGTCAATGACACTGCCTCCGCCGACTGCAAGCAGAAAATCAATGTGATGCTCTCTGCATAGGTCTATGCCTTTTTCCACTGTCGCAAGACGCGGGTTCGGTTCTACACCTGACAGCTCATGAACCACAGCGCCTTCTTCTTTTAAAATGCCTGTGACTTGATCATAGAGGCCGTTGCGTTTAATGCTTCCGCCGCCGTAAACAAGCAGCACATTCTTGCCGTATTGCTTTAATTCTTTTCTTAATTGTTCAATCTGGCCTTTTCCGAAGATCAGCTTCGTCGGATTATAATAAGTAAAATTTTCCATTGTAAAACCTCCAAATAATGCTGGTAAAAAAAACAGATTTTCCATTGTAACACAAGTTAACAAAAAGAAAAAGGGAAGCAGCCGAACAGCTGTTTCCCCTTTTTTTATAGAGATGCTTTCAAAATGGCAAGCACATCTTCTTTGTTGAGTGATTTAAACTGGCCGAATGTACCGTTAGCCATAGCCTTGTCTGCAATTGTATCAAGCTGCTCATCATTAATATCGTAATCAGCAAGACGGTTCGGAGCGCCAAGGCTTGTCCAGAATGCAGACAGCTTATCGATACCTTCAAGTGCAATTTCTTCATCTGTTTTACCTGCTTCTTCAACCTCAAACACGCGAACTGCAAGCTGTTTCATGCGGGCAGGGTTTTCAGATAATGTGTGTCTCATCCAGTTCGGGAACAGAATCGCCAGTCCGCCGGCATGCGGAATGTCATAAACGGCTGATACTGCATGTTCAATATTATGAGTTGCCCAATCCCCTCTTGCACCCATAGAAAGCATGCCGTTTAATGCGATTGTTCCTGTATACAGGATCGTCTCACGCAATTCGTAATTTTCGAGATCATTGATCAGCTTAGGCGCTGTTTCAATGACTGTACGCAGAAGTGATTCACACATACGGTCCTGATACGGCGTATTTGATACATGATGGAAGTATTGTTCAAATACGTGGCTCATCATGTCAACCATACCGTAGATCGTGTGATTTTTAGGAACGGTGAATGTATTCACCGGATCAAGAATCGAGAATTTAGGGAATACGAGCGGGCTGCCCCAGCCGTATTTTTCTTTTGTTTCCCAGTTTGTAATCACCGAGCCTGAGTTCATTTCAGAACCAGTCGCAGCGAGAGTCAATACGGTTCCGAATGGCAGAGCATCCTTCGGCTGATGTTTTTTTGTGACGATATCCCACGCATCACCATCATACTTCGCTCCTGCGGCAATCGCTTTTGTACAGTCGATTACACTTCCGCCGCCGACAGCCAGCAAGAAATCAATGTTGTGTTCTTTACAGATGGCAACACCTTTATTAACAGTCGACACACGCGGATTCGGTTCAACGCCTGCTAATTCCTGCACGGTCACTCCGGCTTTATCCAGCTGTTCAATCACTTGATCATACAGGCCGCTGCGTTTAATGCTTCCGCCTCCGTAGACAAGCAATACGTTTTTCCCGTAAGGTTTGAGTTCCTCCGGCAGTCTTTCCACTTCCCCACGCCCGAAAATTAACTTGGTCGGATTCCAGTATGTAAAGTTTTGCATGACATCTCCTCCTTAGATTTTTTATTATGCAGAATGTCCTTACTACATGTAAAGCAATCAGCTCTCACCGGGTTGCATATCGCTTGGTTTTATATGGCAGGATACTGGGAAAGAAACCGATATAGGTAAGGGAAGGCTGGATTCCCTCAATATGGAGAATGCATGTATAGATTCTCCAATATGTCACAATCTATAACTGTTTTAATAATTCATGGAGGAGGTTGCAGAACATGAGTACCATTCAGAGAATTTGTCTTGTTTTAACCATCATTGGCGCTATTAACTGGGGACTGATCGGATTTTTCCAATTTGACTTAGTAGCGGCCATCTTCGGCGGCCAAGGTTCAGCCCTTTCCCGCATCATTTACGGACTTGTCGGAATCGCCGGTTTAATCAACCTCGGTCTGCTGTTTAAGCCAAACGAGGAAAGATCACGTGAAGAGGCAGCAAATCCTGAAATGCGATAGGATAAAAAAGCACCGAACATTCCTGTCCGGTGCTTTTTTCGTGCTTATTTTTTGATAAGGTCTTTGCGGTTGGACATTTCGATCCACTCTTCAAGCTTATCTTTTAATGTGTTGAAACCTTGTGGTGCAGAAGCTTCTTCGCTTACTTGCGCAGCTTTAGGTTTTCTTGGTTTGCTTTCTTTTTTCTCAGGCGCAGCTTGTGTCGCACGAATTGAAAGGCTGATTTTTCCTTTTTCTTCATCAACAGCAAGTACTTTTACTTGTACTTCGTCGCCAACTGAAAGGTGCTCGTTGATATCTTTTACGAAACCGTGAGTCACTTCAGAAATGTGTACTAAACCTTGAGTTTCTTCATCTAATGCAACAAACGCACCATACGCTTGTAATCCTGTAACTTTACCAGTGTAAACACTGCCCACTTCAAATTTTGCTGCCATTCATAACAACTCCTAAGTTAAATTAAATATCTGTTTATACGCAATTTAAAATTATATCACACATGTCTTATTTCCGCAAAGAAAACTTTTTTGTAAAAAATCTGGTTTATGCGCAGCAAAAAGGGGGTAAACTGAAAATACCAAAGGCTTTCTAGTATTCCCCCCTTTTATTGGATGCGAACAAAAGGTTCGTATCTTTTTTTATGTTGTTTTGTGCAGGAAGCGTTTTATTCTGACTAATGCTTCTTGAAGCTGCTCGATCGAGGTTGCGTATGAACAGCGGATATAACCTTCACCGCTCGGACCAAACACACTTCCCGGAACAACAGCCACTTTTTCCTGCGTCAGAAGCGCCTCGGCAAACTGCTCCGAACTCATTCCCGTGCTTTTGATCGACGGAAAAGCATAGAAAGCGCCGCCCGGATGATGACAGCTGAGGCCGATTTCATTGAGCGTTTCTACAAACAAATTCCGTCTTCTTCGGTAGCTTTTTTTCATTTTTTCTACATCTTCCATGCCGTTCTTCAGACCTTCCAAAGCGGCAAACTGCGCCATTGCCGGCGCGCACATCATCGCATACTGGTGAATTTTAAGCATTGCATCCCGAAGAACGGATGGTGCTGCCGCAAAGCCGAGTCTCCAGCCCGTCATCGCAAACGCTTTTGAAAAGCCTGAGATGACAACCGTCCGTTCCTTCATTCCCGGTAATGCCGCTATGCTTGTAAATTCCTCATCATATGTCAGCTCAGCGTAGATTTCGTCAGCTAAGACGATTACATCATGTTTTTTGGCAAACTCAGCAATCTCATTCAGCTCTTCCTTCGAATAAACCGAACCTGTCGGATTCGATGGCGAGCAGATGAGAATGGCTTTCGTTTTTTCAGTGACTGCCGCTTCAAAATCCGCAGCCGTTGCTTTAAATCCTTTGTCTGCCGTTGTGTGGACATGAACCGGAATGCCTCCCGCCAAAGAAACAAGCGCATCGTACGCCACAAAACACGGCTCAGGAATGATGACTTCCTCACCTGGATTCACAATAGCGCGGATTGCAATATCTAAAGCCTGACTTGCCCCTACTGTCACAATCAGCTCATTGTCTGGCGAGTAGCGAAGGTCAAACCTACTGCTCAAATAACGGCTGATTTCCTCACGCAGTGAGTACAAACCGGCATTGGCTGTGTATGACGTATAGCCCTGTTCAAGCGAGAGAATGCTTGCTTCACGGACATTCCATGCGGTAACAAAATCAGGTTCGCCGACGCCTAAAGAAATGACGCCTTCCATCGTTGCCGCCAAATCAAAGAATTTGCGGATGCCGGACGGCTTTATTTGTTGTACATAGTCAGATAAATACGAAGTCATTTACGGGGACACCACGATTCTTTTGTCGTCGTCTCCTGTTTCAAACACTTTGCCGTCATGCTTGTATTTTTTCAGGATAAAATGAGTTGTCGTAGATACAACTGAATCAAGTGTGGACAGTTTATCTGAAACAAAACGCGCTACATCAGACATCGAATTGCCCCGAATCACGACAGACAAATCGTACACGCCTGACATCAGGTAAACTGATTCAACCTCCTGGAACCGGTAAATCCGTTCCGCCACTTCATCAAAACCGACTCCCCGCTTCGGCGTTACTTTGACGTCAATCATGGCTGTTACGCCTTCATGCCCGTCGACTTTTCGCCAGTCAATCATAGCGGAATAATCGATGATAACCTTTTCTTTTTCCAGTTTGTCAATAATTGTTTTTACTTCATTTACAGGGATCCCCGCCATCTTTGCAATTGTTTCTAAATCGGCGCGGCTGTTTTCGTCTAAAATTTCTAATATTTCTGTTTCTTTCTCTGTCAATTTCATTCGATTCACACCTTTGCAATGTCAAGAAATCTTCATGACATTATATCACGTTTTTTGACGAATGCTAAGAAAAAAACAAGGAGAAACTTCCGCTAGAATTGTCAATTTAAGGGCACAATACAGACATCTTATAAAAGGGAGTGACACAGAATGGAGGGGGTTTCACCAATAAGGCGGCTTACGGTCGATGGAGTCAATGTATACTATGAACATTATCAAAATCCGGGCAGGCAAACGCTTGTCTGCGTACACGGTTTTTTATCGTCTGCTTTCAGCTTCAGAAAAATAATCCCACTTCTCCGGGACAAGTACGACATCATCGCGCTTGATTTGCCTCCTTTCGGCCAATCCGAAAAATCGAAAACATTTATCTATACCTATCAAAACCTCGCGAAGCTTGTCATTGGGATTTTGGAACACTTGCAAGTCAAACAGGCTGCGCTTGTCGGCCATTCTATGGGCGGACAGATATCGCTGTCTGCTGTTCTGCAAAAGCCGGAGCTTTTTTCAAAGGTTGTGCTGCTTTGCAGTTCAGGGTATTTAAAACGTTCGCACCCGACAATCACTTTCGGGACCCACCTCCCGTATTTTCATCTTTATATCAAGCGCTGGCTCTCGAAAGAAGGCGTGATGAAAAATTTATTAAATGTTGTGCATGACAAATCGCTGATTGATGAAGAGATGATTGACGGCTATGGCAGGCCGTTTCAAGACGGGCAGATTTTCAAAGCCATGACAAGGTTTATCCGCCATAGAGAAGGAGATTTAGAACCCGAACAATTAAAGAAAATGAACAAGCCTGCTTTATTGATTTGGGGCGAGGAAGACCGAATCGTTCCTGTGGAGATCGGTAAACGGCTGCACGGGGATTTGCCTGATTCCGTGCTGTACTCACTTGGCCAGACTGGACACCTGGTGCCTGAGGAACGGCCTGAATTCGTTTCCGAACATATTGCAGAGTTTATTAAATAACAAAAAACCGGTGTAGAACCGGTTTTTTAAGGCGTGCAGGAGCTGCTGTCTTTAATAAATAAAAGCTGGCCAGCCACTTCCCGGCAGCTGTCGATCGGCAGCGTTTGTTCAAAAGAAACTTCAAATATATGCTGAATGCTTTTCGCCAACACGTCGGGATCGTCTTCATCATAGACAGCCTGCACGACATCAACAGCTTCCGTTTCGTAAAATTCTTCTCCATATTTAAACGGGTCCCATTTGGCAATGATCTTGATCATTTCCCTGACCGCTTGACTTTCTTCCATAATCATCACCGCTTATAATAAGATTTGCAGTTCTATTTTATCATAGTTACGTTAAGAAGAAGAAACCATGAGGGGGTAACAGAATGAACTTTGATAAACGAGAAGAACGCCTAGGCACCCAATCGGTCAAATGGGACAAAACAGGCGAATTATTCGGCGTGACAGACGCACTCCCGATGTGGGTGGCTGATATGGATTTCCGCGCGCCGGAAGAGATAAATGAAGCATTAAAAGAGCGCCTTGACCACGGGATTTTCGGTTATACGGCCCCAGATCAAAAAACGAAGGATGCTGTGTGCGGATGGATGCAAAACAGGCACGGCTGGAAGGTGAACCCCGAAAGCATCACATTCAGCCCGGGCGTTGTCACAGCTTTGAGCATGGCGGTACAAGCTTTCACGGAACCTGAAGACCAAGTGGTTGTCCAGCCTCCTGTTTATACACCTTTTTACCATATGATTGAGAAAAACGGCAGGCGCGTTTTACATAATCCGCTGCTAGAAAAAGATGGCACATATGCAATGGATTTTGAGGACTTGGAGGCGAAGCTCAGTGATCCAAGCGTTAAAATGTTTATTTTATGCAATCCTCATAACCCTTCAGGGCGTTCGTGGAGCCGGGAGGATTTACTGAAGCTCGGCGAATTGTGCCTTGAGCACGGCGTTACAGTTGTATCAGATGAAATCCATTCCGACTTGATGCTGTACGGAAACAAACACACGCCGTTTGCTTCTTTCTCTGACGATTTCGCTGAGATATCCGTGACATGTGCTGCGCCAAGCAAAACATTTAATATCGCCGGATTGCAGGCGTCGGCCATCATTATTCCGGACCGGCTGAAGCGCGCCAAGTTTTCCGCAAGTCTGCAGCGCAATGGTTTAGGCGGGCTGAACGCGTTTGCAGTTACGGCGATCGAAGCTGCTTACTCAAAAGGCGGACCGTGGCTCGATGAATTGATCTCTTACCTTGAGAAAAACATGAACGAAGCTGAAGCCTTTTTGAGCACCGAGCTCCCAAAAGTCAAAATGATGAAGCCGGATGCATCTTACCTGCTCTGGCTCGACTTCAGCGCTTACGGCTTGTCCGACGCGGAGCTTCAGCAAAGGATGCTGAAAAAGGGGAAAATTATTTTAGAGCCCGGGACGAAATACGGGCCTGGCGGAGAAGGATTTATGCGCCTGAACGCGGGATGCCCTCTCGCAACCTTACAGGACGGCCTGCGCCGCATCAAAGCCGCATTAGCGTAAATATAGCTGTTAAACGCCTTTACGTCTTCATTCGTAAAGGCGTTCTTTATAAAGGAATTTTATATTTTACTTCTAATATTTAGTGTTATAATAGATTCATATTTTATACGAAAGGATTTCACACGAATGGAAATTCTAAAAGACTATCTCCTGCATATTTGCTTTATTTTGTTTCCTATTCTTCTCTACCAAGTGTTTTGGCTTGGAAAGCCGGCGATCCTTGTGCCAAAAATAAACAGCGGATTGGTCACGTTATTTGCCTGCGGCGCCTCCATTTTATGCATTATATTCCCTATTCATGAAATGAACTACATACAATACGGCCTCCAGATGATTCCCGTTATCATTTGTTTATTTTACGTTAGTACTGCTTCCGGGCTTACAGTCGCCGCATCTGTCTTATGTTTTGAACTGCTGTTTTATGAACCTTCCGCAATGTTTGTTTTCACTTTGCTGCCTTTTCTTACTATCATCCCAATTTTATTTCAGAAAAAATGGCCATTCATGTCCAAAGCGAGAAAACTGCTGCTGTCTTTATTGATCGGCTGCTTGGAGATCTTCTTATTTTTCGCCTCCAGCTGGATTTTTTCCGCCTTGAATATTTTAAATTTTCAAAAATCAGGAATCTTACTTTATGAGGCGGCTGTCTCTGGGCTGTTCCGCTCCAGCGTTCTTCTTTTAAGCATCTATATTATCGAAAGCATCGCCGAAAATATCGCCCTGCGTTCACAGCTGATCCATTCAGAAAAAATGACGATTGTGAGTGAACTGGCAGCGAGCGTCGCTCATGAAGTCAGAAATCCGCTGACAGTAGTCCGCGGGTTTGTCCAGCTGCTTTTTAATGACGAAACCCTTCAAAACAAATCGAGTACAGATTACAAAAAGCTTGTACTGTCAGAGCTTGACCGGGCGCAAGGCATTATTACAAACTATCTCGATATGGCCAAACAGCAATTGTACGAAAAAGAGGTTTTTGATTTATCAGCTCTTATCAAAGAGACAAGCTCCCTTATGGTGTCGTATGCCAATTACAAGTCTGTAACCGTTGAGGCCGAAGCAGAGCCGGGCCTTTCATTATACGGAGACGCAACAAAGCTGAAGCAGGCTGTCATCAACCTGATGAAAAACAGCATTGAAGCGGTTCCCCACGGGAAGGGAATGATCCACATATCAGCCAAAAGAAGCGGCCATACGATCATGATTAACATCTCAGATAATGGAGTCGGCATGACAGACCATCAAATGCAAAAACTCGGTGAACCTTATTATTCATTAAAAACGAACGGAACGGGACTCGGGCTCACAGTGACCTTTTCCATTATTGAGCATCATCACGGGACCATTTCGTTTAACAGCAGCTTCCAAAGAGGCACCACGGTGACGATTAAGCTTCCCGCCGACCTTCCTCACTAGCAAATCGATTGGAACTTTAATAGAATAAATGCGAGGTGATGACAGATGAGCACGTTTGAGACAGGCTCTATCGTTAAAGGATTTTATAAAACAGGTGTATACATAGGAGAAATCACGGCTTGCAGGCCGCAGCATTATTTAGTGAAAGTCAAAGCGGTTCTCACCCATCCCGCTCAAGGGGACCTTCATCATCCAAAACAGGCTGATGTGCCGTTTTTCCATGAGAGAAGAGCGCTCGCATACGGTGAACAGACCAATATCCCCCATCATATGGTGAAGCCTTATGATGGCGAAGTGCCGGATTATACCGAGTCTCTGCGGGAGGCGGTAGCACAGCTGAGAGCCAAATTGAATGAGGATGGTTCGGAGTGGGCAAAGCGCTCCCTGAATAATCTGGACGTTTTAGAAAAAGAATATTTTAACCGGCCATAACCCAGTCTGACAAAAGATTGGGTTTTTTTAAGTTGCGCGTTTAAACAGTTCGGATAAATCGATTCTTTCGCCGATTGTCGGCGGTTTTGGCTTTTCGAGATACTGCTTATCCTGCTCAACAAGCTTAAAAAGCTTATATGCTGTGAGGGCGTCATCAAGCGCTTTATGATGGGTGCCGGTTCCGGTATCTCCATACTCCTCGGCAGCTTTCCATAAACCCGTCAGTGTCCGGTCTCCAAAAAAGTTTTTGTATTCAAGCGATAAATCTCTCATTTCTCCCTTAAACGGGAAAGGAATATGGTTAAACATACAGTTTTGCTTCAGCACTTTCATGTCCATGTTTCCCCACGTAATAATCGTGCTGTTCTTCTCAGGATCAAGCTCGTTTAGTTTGCGGATGAAATCCTCGAACCTCATCCCCTCGTCTACCTGCTTTTGGGTTATTTTTAAAAACGATTTGCAGCGTTTTGTCAGCTTCGGGAATTTTTTCGGTCTGATATAGCTCGAAAACGTCTCAACTACTTCATCATCAACCGACTTTACAATTCCGGCTTCAATGATTTCCGGGAAGAAATTTTGCGGGCTGTACTTTCCATCAGGCATCGTAAATTCGAAATCAATAATGAGTAAGCTGTTTGTCGTCACCTTTTTACACCTGCCTTTCCTCCGATCAGAAAATGCTATCTTTATAGTATATCAATTCCCCTTCTCGACCTTTCTTCATTTTCTAAAAATAATGAATTTCCCCAGCCGCTTTGTTTCTTTTAAATCGTGAATCGTTTCTTTATAATTAGTAAGGAACCCGAAATAATAAGAAGGTGATGTTATTTCTATCCGCAAGAAAAACTTTGTCATTGTGTGGCTGGCGAATTTCTTTGTATCAGCCAGCACAACGATGATCGTTCCTTTTCTCTCCTTATACATTGAGACGCTCAGCACTTTTTCAAACGGCTTTGTGCAAAGGTGGAGCGGCTATGTGTTCGGCATTACATTTCTCATGGCGTTTTTGGTATCCCCGTTTTGGGGGCGGTTCGGAGACAAACGCGGATACAAGAAAATCCTTATGGCAACCGGAACGGGCATTGCCCTCAGTATTTTATTCATGGGCTTTGTTACATCGGTGTACCAATTGTTTTTTCTGCGTATGGCAATGGGGCTTGTAACCGGATTCATCCCGACATCTCTTGCGATGATTTCGGCACAGACTCCGAAGAGCTCAGCCGGTAAAACCCTCGGCACGCTGCAAATGGGGCAAGTGTCCGGAAGCTTGTTCGGCCCGCTTTTGGGAGGCATGCTTGCTGATCGTTTCGGCTTTACGTATACCTTTTTTATCACATCCTTTGTGATTTTCTTATCCGTTCTTCTCGTGTTATTCGGTGTCAACGAACAGCCTCTTGCAGAAAAGGCAGCCAAACGTACGTCTTACTCGAGAAAAGAAGTGCTCTCTTATATTTTTCACCAGCCGGCGCTTTGGGTCATGATGCTGTTAACCATGCTGATTCAAACAGGAAATTTCAGTATCCAGCCGCTGCTCGCTTTATATGTAAATGAGCTGCACGGACCTGTCAATCTGGCCTTTTTTTCAGGCATGGCATTTTCAGCAACGGGACTCGGAAGTTTGCTGCTGGCTAGAAAATGGGGAGATCTGGGCGATCGCTACGGCCACCGCCGCATTTTAATCGGACTTTTACTCGCCGCCTCTATCTTTTTTATTCCGCAGGCGCTCGCGTCATCGCTCAGCGTGCTCCTTGTTTTCAGATTTTTATTCGGAATGGCGATGGGCGGCTTGCTTCCATGCATCACGGCAGCGATCCGCGTACAGGCTCCCGGCAGCATCCAAGGAGAAGTTCTCGGCTACAATGTCAGCTTTCGCTTTTTAGGAAATGTGCTTGGGCCTCTTCTCGGCGGAATCATATCGAGCCATTTTACAATTTCGGCCGCCTTTTATGTCACAGCGTTTCTCTTTTTCGCCGGCGCCTGCCTGCTTTGGATCATGCAAAAATTCCGGAAAGATTCTTATGCCAAAGCAAGCTGATTCTCAGAAAAAACTAAGGAATCTTCTAAATTTAACCTTCTCGTAAACTCAAAAGAATGGTACGATATGGCTAGAATTTAGGAGAAAAGAGAGTGACCATGTTACGAAAAATAATCGGATGGATTTTGCTCCTTTGCATAATCCCATTGTTTGCATTTACAGTTATCGCTTCCGGAAAAGAAGTAAAACAAATGAAGTCCCTGGATCAGGTGCTTGATAAAAATATTAATCTGAAAGATATCAGCCTTGTTCAGAACAGCTACATGTATGACAGGGACGGCTCCCTTGTCTCGGAAATCGTCAGCGATCACGAAAACCGCGTGCTCGTTCCATTTGACAAGATTCCCGAGGAAGTCAAACAGATTTTCTTAACGTCTGAGGACAAACATTTTTACGAGCATAAAGGCTTTGACTTTATGGGAATGGTGCGGGCAACTGCTTCTAACGTAAAAGACAAAAAAATTGACCAGGGCGCCAGCACCATCACACAGCAGCTTTCAAGAAACTTGTATTTAAGCCACGAACGCTCCTTCAGCCGCAAGCTGACTGAGCTCGCATATTCTTATCAGCTAGAGAAAAAGTATACGAAAAATGAAATTCTTGAAGCTTACTTAAATACTATTTATTTCAACAATGGCGTTTACGGCGTCGGTTCAGCGGCTGAATTCTATTTCAGCAAACCGCTCAAATCTCTCACAGTGGGAGAAATGGCTTTTATTTGCGCTATACCTAATAACCCTACATTATATGATCCTCTCAAGCATTTTGACTACACGAAAAGCCGTCAAGAACGTTTGCTTAAAGGGTTAAAAAATGCCGGTGTCATTACGGATAAAGAGCTGAAAAAAGCCGTAAAACAAAAAATCAAACTGGATGTTGAAAAAAGAGAAGATAAATATCCGGACTATGTTTCCTATGTCAATGATGAATTCACTCAGCTGGTGTCTGAATCAGAAGGCTTTGATAAACGTCTTCAAAAAGCGTCAGGAAAACAAAAAGAAAAGATCGAAAACGAGCTGTCCGCAAGAGTCAGCACTCTGATGAAAGACGGCGTAAAAATTTATACCGCACTTGATCCGTACATGCAAAATCAAGTTGTGGCACAAATGAATTCCAAGCTCCCGTATGCGGACGTACAGGGCGGAGCGGCTGTGATTAATCATCAGACGCATCAAATCATCGCTCTATCCGGCGGGAAAAACTATCAAAAATATGATTTTAACCGCGCCTACCAGGCATACAGACAGCCGGGTTCATCCATTAAGCCGCTTCTTGATTACGGCCCTTATATTGAACAGACCGGCGCGACAGCAAGCAGCTCCATTGATGCCAGCAAGTTTTGCAGCAGAGATTACTGTCCGCAAAACTACAATAACCGCACGTACGGCACAGTGACGCTCGATACAGCGTTTAAAAATTCATATAATACACCGGCCATCAGAATGCTGGACCGTGTGGGAATCCAAAGAGCATTCAGTTATATTGAGCCATATCATTTTTCCAAACTTGTCGACAGCGACTATCTTCTCCCGGCGGCGCTTGGCGGATTTACAAACGGCATGACGCCTCTTGAGATGACAAAGGCATATACGACATTCGGCAACAGCGGAAGCTATACGCCGAGCCATGCGATTACAAAGGTGACAGATTTAAAGGGAAAAACGCTTTATAAATGGAATGATAAGTCGACTCAAATATTCAGCGTCCGCACGAACATGCAGCTGAAAAAACTAATGTCTTCCGTTGTGAAAAGCGGGACAGGGAAAAAAGCATATTTTAAAGCGCCTTACATCGGCGGTAAAACAGGAACATCAAATGATTATCACGATATGTGGTTCGTCGGCCTGACAGATACGTATACAATGGGTGTTTGGGTCGGAAAAGATACACCGAGCAGCGTTGAATATCTTCACAGCATCAGCCCTCAGCTTTCCATCTGGAAAGGAACGCTGCAAACGGCTTATTAAAGAATCGGAGGGGATCTGGCGTGCAATCAGAACAAATTCCAAATCGCGTTTTGCTGTTTGACGGCGTGTGCAATTTATGCAACGGCGCCGTGCAATTTATCATTAAGCGTGATCCGGACGGATTGATTTCTTTTACATCGCTGCAGTCGGAAACAGGTCAGAGCTTGCTGAAAAAAAGCGGGCTCCCGACTGATCAGTTTGACAGCTTTGTCTTTATTGAAGACGGCCGAGTTTACACAAAGTCAACTGCAGCCATAAAGGTTTTCAGGCATCTGCGGGGCCCATGGCGGCTCTTCGTCCTGTTTTTCGCAGTGCCGAAGCCTGTCAGAGATATGGTCTATTCTTTCATTGCCAAAAACCGCTATAAGTGGTTTGGCAAAAAAAATGAATGTATGCTCCCCTCCCCTTCTATTAAAAAAAGATTTTTACCGTAAACGAAAAAATGGCTAGCTTACACAGGTAAGCTAGCCATTATGCTATTATAAAGCTTGATAAATATGAACAGAATACCGATAACAAAGGTAAACCAAAACAGCAGTTCCAATAAAATGAATCCGACTAATGACATGAGAGAAAGCGTTGAATAAATCCGGTATACGATAAACACAAAGTAAGCGAGCGTGACGACCGCAAACCAGATCACAATCCAGATGACATTTTGCAAGAGCACAAAGGATAAAATCCCGCCTCCTAAATAAATCATGGAACCCATTCTGATTTTTTTCAGATTGTTCCCTTCCGGATCGTTAGCAAAAAACAGCAATGACAGCTCAGTCACGGTATTCGCAATTAATTTCAGAGCGGACAGAACCATAAAGTATAAAAGGGCAAAGGCAGCAAATAACGCAAGCCTGATCCCTTTCTCTGAAAAATAGTCGAGCATTCCATCATACATTCCAAATGAAGACAGCATCTTCAACGCATAAAGTGAAGTTGAAATGGATAAAGACGAACTAAAAAGCAGGATCGCAATCAGCGGAAAGTATCCCGTCAAATAAGTATTTTTCATATAAAAAAGTCCCTTTCTATAATCTACCTCATTTATTATGGAGGACTTAAAACACATTGACAAGATAAATTATTCCATTTTTTCTCCTTTTTACGAATTACGATCCCAAATCTTCACAAAGCAGCTTTTTGAGAGTAAAGTAGTACGCAGGAATCATAAAACGTAAGGAAGTTTACTATGAAAAAAACATTGAAACTGCAAACCAGACTCACCATATTTGTTTGTATCGTTGTGTTGATCGCACTGCTCATTACGTTTTTTACAGTCGGTGCCCAAACCACCAAACGGATTAGAGATCAGGAAAAAGCCACAGCGATGCAGACCGCTGAAATGGTAGCCGAAGCGCCGATCACAGCCTCTGCTTTAGAGAGCGGAAAAAACCAGAAGGAACTGCAAAGCTACACAAAGCGGGTTCAGAAAATCACCGGCACGGAATTTGTCGTTGTCATGGATATGAACGGCATTCGCAAAACCCATCCTGACCCAAGCAAAATCGGAAAAAAATTCATGGGCGGTGATGAAGCCGAAGTACTAAAAGGACATGTCCACATCAGCACAGCCTCTGGCACGCTCGGGAAATCACAGAGAGCATTCGTCCCTGTCTACGCCGAGAATGGAAAACAGGTCGGTGCAGTTGCGGTCGGGATCACTGTAAATGAAATTGATGAAGTGATCAGCCACAGCTTACGGCCGCTCTACTTTATTATCTGCGTCAGCATTTTCGTTGGTGTGATGGGAGCTGTTATCGTCGCCCGTACGGTGAAAAATATTATGTACGGACTTGAACCTTATGAAATTGCGACTCTTCTTGAAGAACGGAGCGCGATGCTGGAATCGACGAAGGAAGGAATACTCGCTGTCGATGAACACGGCAAAATCAAACTAGCCAATGCGGAAGCAAAGCGCCTATTCGTGAAAATGGGCATTAATACAAATCCCGTTGATCAGGATGTAAATGACATCTTGCCGAAAAGCCGCTTGAAAAAGGTCATTGAGACAAAGAAACCTCTTCAAGACAGAGACGTCCGCATTAACGGATTAGAGCTTGTATTTAATGAAGTTCCCATCCAGCTGAAAGGACAAACCGTCGGAGCGATTGCGACATTCCGCGACAAAACCGAGGTAAAACATTTAGCTGAACAGCTTTCCGGTGTTAAAATGTATGCAAACGCACTGAGAGCGCAGTCTCATGAATTTATGAACAAGCTGCATGTGATATTAGGTCTCGTCCAGCTGAAAGAGTATGACGATCTTGGAGATTATATTAAAGATATTGCGATTCAGCAAAAATCAGAAACAAGCGAAATTATAAATGATGTCAAAAGCTCCGTGCTAGCTGGTTTTCTGCTCGGAAAACAAAGCTTCATACGGGAACAGGGCGCAAATCTTGATATTGAATGCAGCGGTGTCATCCCGAACGCGGCAGATCCTTCAGTCATTCATGAACTTATTACAATCATCGGAAATCTCATCAACAATGCCTTGGACGCCGTTGCCAATATGCCGAAAAAACAAATTACCATGTCCATGCGTTTTCATAACAGCATACTGGACATTGAAATTACCGATACAGGAGCAGGCATGTCTGAAGAAGATCAAGCCAAAGTCTTTGAACAAGGCTATTCAACAAAGGGCAAAAACCGGGGATTTGGCCTTTATTTCACACAGCAAAGCATCGAAAATTTAAAGGGCCAAATGATCCTCACAAGCGAAGAGAATGAAGGAACGACATTCAGTCTTCGCATCCCGTACGAACCGAAGGAGGAAAATCATGATTAATGTACTAATAGTTGAAGATGACCCCATGGTGGGTGAATTAAATAAACGATACTTAAGCCAGATAGAAGGCTTTCAGCTGAAAGGCATTGCCTCTTCCTTTCAAAGTGCTCTGCATATTTTAGGAGAGCATCACATCGACCTCATTTTGCTCGATATTTATATGCCGGGTAAAAACGGGCTTGAACTGCTGACGGAACTGAGAGCCCAAAATGAAGCGGTTGACGTCATTGTCATCTCAGCGGCCAGTGAGCTTGACGTTATCAAGAAAACACTTCGTTACGGAGCTGTCGATTATTTAATCAAACCGTTTGAATTTGAACGTTTCCAAACTGCCCTGTCTGATTACAGACGAAAACAAAAGGTATATTCAACCCATCGCAACATGAGCCAAAAAGAACTGGACGCCGAACTTTTTCAAAAGAAAGAAGCAACAGAAAAAGTGCAGCTTCCTAAAGGCCTGACAAAAAGCACGCTGAAGCTGATTTGGTCCAGTATCCAGTCATTTGAAAATGAATCATTTACGACAGAAGACCTGGCAAAGCACACAGAAATCTCTCAAGTATCCATACGAAAATACTTAAAGTTTCTTGAAGATATACAGGTTCTGAATGTAGAAATGGCGTACGGAACAATCGGAAGACCTGTGTTTCAGTACAACGTCAACACAGGAAACCTTAACGCAATTAAGCAATTTCTATAAAAAACCGCACTGTTCACTCTGAGCAGTGCGGTTTTTTCTGTCATATCTCTTGCCAAGATCCTTGATTCTATTGATGATAAGTTATACAAGAATAATAAAAGACTTTTTTACACTTTTGATCAAACAATTCTAAAAATAGATATTTTTTAAAAAATTATGCGAAATTCTATTTATTTCTTGTAAGTAAAATGATAAATTATGATTGGTTAGTTGATCCCAAAAACTAAGTCATAAGTCTCACTTCAGAAAAAGATGTCACGGTTTTCCGCCCGGAATGCCTTCCGCATCCTTCTCTTCCCCGCCTTTCGAAGGAAACACTCACACCACGCTTATTCAGGGAAGATCAGAACTGTCTCAGCGCATTCCATTTATTATTATCGGAAAATTTTATCGATTCTAAGAATTTGTTCAGGACAGCCCATCACATGACTGACCGGATCAGCTTTGAACCAAATTTTTCTGGGGGGTTATATCTTGAATAAACGAAAAATCGGATTGGCGATGTCACTTGTGATCGCAGCAGGCACCATTTTAGGAGCATGCGGAACCAGCGATAAAAGCAGCGGCACAAACACTGACAAAAACAAATTCAGTGTGGCAATGGTTACTGACGTAGGCGGAGTGGATGACAAATCCTTCAACCAATCAGCCTGGGAAGGCATTCAAGCCTTCGGGAAAGAGAACGGGCTGGAAAAAGGCAAAAACGGTTACGATTACCTTCAATCAAAATCAGATGCTGACTACACAACAAACTTAAATAAATTAGCACGTGAGAATTTCGACTTGATTTACGGCGTCGGCTACTTAATGGAGGACTCAATCAGCGAAATTGCTGACCAGCGCAAAAATACAAACTTTGCGATCATAGATGCTGTTGTCGATAAAGACAACGTCGCAAGTGTTACGTTTAAAGAGCAGGAAGGCTCATTTCTCGTCGGAGTGGCCGCAGCCTTATCAAGCAAATCACAAAAAATCGGATTTGTAGGCGGCATGGAATCTGAGTTAATCAAAAAATTCGAGGTCGGCTTCCGTGCCGGCGTGCAGGCCGTAAACCCTAAAGCCGTTGTCCAAGTAAAATATGCGGGCGGTTTCGATAAAGCCGATGTCGGCAAAGCCACCGCCGAAAGCATGTATAAATCGGGCGTAGATGTGATTTATCACTCCGCAGGCGCCACTGGCACAGGTGTCTTTACTGAAGCGAAAAACCTGAAAAAAGAAGATCCGAAACGCGATGTCTGGGTCATCGGTGTCGATAAAGACCAATACGCAGAAGGCCAGGTAGAAGGAACAGATGATAACGTCACCCTCACTTCCATGGTCAAAAAAGTAGATACAGCGGTTGAAGATTTAACGAAAAAAGCAAGCGAAGGAAAGTTCCCGGGCGGTGAGACGCTCACCTACGGCCTTGATCAAGACGGGGTCGGCATTTCCCCATCTAAACAAAATCTATCGGATGATGTGATCAAAGCGGTTGATAAATGGAAGAAAAAAATCATCGACGGATTGGAAGTGCCGGCAACTGAGAGAGAGTTGAAAACCTTCAAAGCTGAATAAGAATCGCAGGGATAAGGAGGTCGAGCCCTTATCCCTTGTTTTTCTTTTATATTGAATAAAGGAGCGGTCAAATCAGTGGAATATGTCATTGAAATGCTCAATATCCGCAAGGAGTTTCCAGGTATCGTCGCCAATGACAATATCAATCTTCAGGTCAAAAAAGGCGAAATACACGCGCTGCTCGGTGAAAACGGAGCGGGGAAATCAACGTTGATGAATGTCCTTTTCGGGCTGTATCAGCCGGAGCGGGGTGAAATTCGGGTGCGCAGCGAGAAGGTGCACATCAACAGCCCGAACAAAGCGAATGACCTTGGAATCGGAATGGTGCATCAGCACTTTATGCTTGTTGACACCTTTACAGTTGCTGAAAATATTATTCTCGGGAAAGAGCCAAAAAAGTTTGGCAGAATTGACCGGAAGCGGGCTGCCCAAGAGGTGCAGGACATTTCCGATCGATACGGCCTTCAGATCAATCCTAAAGCAAAAGTTGCTGACATATCAGTCGGCATGCAGCAGCGCGCAGAAATATTAAAAACCCTCTACCGCGGGGCTGACATTCTGATTTTTGACGAACCGACGGCTGTATTGACGCCTCATGAAATCAAAGAACTGATGCAAATCATGAAGAATCTGGTCAATGAAGGGAAATCAATCATCTTAATCACCCATAAACTGAAAGAGATTATGGAGGTTTGTGATCGCGTGACCATTATCCGCAAAGGAAAAGGCATCAAAACACTTGATGTCCGTGATACAAACCAAGATGAGCTCGCCAGTCTTATGGTCGGCCGCGAAGTCTCGTTCAAAACTGAAAAGAAGGCTGCACATCCGGGAGCGGAAGTGCTTGCGATTGACGGAATGACCGTAAAGGATACCCGCGGAGTTGAGGCAGTCAGGAATCTGTCGCTTTCTGTTAAAGCGGGAGAAATCGTCGGCATAGCCGGTGTCGACGGAAACGGGCAGTCGGAGCTGATTGAAGCGATAACAGGACTCCGCAAAACAGATTCAGGAACAATCACCTTAAACGGTAAACAGATCCAAAACCTGCCGCCCAGAAAAGTCACCGAATCCGGAATCGGGCATATTCCCCAGGACCGCCATAAACACGGTCTCGTCCTCGATTTTCCGATCGGAGAAAATATGGTGCTGCAAAGCTATTACAAAAAGCCGTATTCAGCATTTGGCGTGTTACATAAAGGCGACATGTATAAAAAAGCACGCAGCCTGATCAGCGAGTACGACGTCAGAACGCCGGATGAATATACACACGCCCGGGCATTGTCAGGCGGAAACCAGCAAAAAGCGATTATCGGGCGGGAAATAGACCGGAACCCTGATTTATTAATCGCTGCCCAGCCGACCCGCGGCCTTGATGTCGGAGCGATTGAATTTGTCCATAAAAAGCTTATTGAGCAGCGTGATGCCGGAAAAGCCGTTCTTCTCCTCTCGTTTGAGCTTGATGAAATTATGAATCTCAGTGACAGAATCGCCGTTATTTTTGAAGGACACATTATAGCCAGCGTCGATCCGCAGGGCACCACTGAGCAGGAGCTCGGTCTCTTGATGGCAGGAAGTACGCAAAAGGAAGCGGGGAAAGCAAATGGTTAAACGACTCTCTCATTTACTCGTGCCGCTCATTGCAATCATCCTCGGTCTTGCGGCCGGCGCGCTGATTATGCTTGCGAGTGGATACAGTGTGATCAGCGGCTATTCGGCTTTGTGGAATGGGATATTCGGAGAAATCTATTATGTCGGAGAAACCATCCGGCAAATTACGCCTTATATTTTATCCGGATTAGCTGTTGCCTTTGCATTCCGAACCGGGCTCTTTAATATCGGCGTCGAGGGGCAGCTGCTCGTTGGCTGGACAGCAGCGGTTTGGGTCGGGACGGCATTTGACGGACCGGCTTATATTCATATGCCGCTTGCACTGATTACAGCGGCAGCTGCCGGAGGATTATGGGGTTTGATTCCCGGCGTTTTGAAGGCGCGCTTCTACGTTCATGAGGTCATTGTCACCATTATGATGAATTATATCGCGCTTCATATGACCAATTACATCATTTCAAACGTCTTGACAGATCGTCAGGATAAAACGGAGAAAATTCACGAATCCGCCTCCCTCCGCTCGCCGTTTCTTGAACAGATCACCGATTACTCACGGCTGCATTGGGGGATCATCGTCGCCCTTCTCGCAGCAGTTGTCATGTGGTTTATCATCAACAAAACAACAAAGGGATTTGAACTTCGGGCGGTCGGATTCAACCAGCACGCTTCCCAATATGCGGGCATGAGCGTACGGAAGAATATCATGACCTCCATGCTCATCTCAGGTGCCTTTGCAGGGCTTGCCGGCGCCATGGAGGGCCTTGGGACATTCGAGTACGCAGCCGTGAAAGGTGCATTTACCGGCGTAGGCTTTGACGGTATCGCTGTCGCTCTTCTCGGGGGGAACACAGCTGTCGGAGTTGTGCTGGCGGCATGCCTGCTTGGCGGCCTGAAAATCGGCGCTTTAAATATGCCGATTGAATCCGGCGTTCCATCAGAGGTCGTCGATATTGTGATTGCCATTATCATTCTGTTTGTGGCTTCAAGCTACGCGATTCGTTTTGTCATGGACAAATTGAAGAAAAAGGGGGCGAACTAAGTGGACTTTGTGCAGATTTTATCCATCATTGTCCCAGCCACACTCGTCTATGCGGCCCCGCTAATTTTAACTGCTCTCGGCGGCGTGTTTTCTGAGAGATCAGGTGTTGTGAATATCGGCCTTGAAGGCCTCATGATTATCGGGGCGTTCACCAGCGTGTTATTTAATTTATTTCTAGGTCAGGAATTGGGCGCCGCCGCGCCTTGGCTTTCGCTTCTTGCCGCCATGGCAGCAGGCGCGCTGTTCTCACTGATTCACGCGGCAGCGGCGATTTCGTTTCGCGCCGATCAGACAGTCAGCGGCGTCGCCATTAACATGCTGGCGCTTGGGGCAACTTTATTTATCATAAAACTGATCTACGGCAAAGCGCAGACAGATAAAATCCCTGAGCCTTTTTATAAAACGAATATTCCCGGCTTGAGCGACATTCCCGTATTGGGAAAGATCTTCTTTTCGGATGTCTATTATACGTCTATTCTTGCCATTGCACTGGCCTTTATTTCTTGGTTTCTCTTGTTCAAAACACCGTTTGGCCTTCGCATCCGTTCTGTCGGAGAGCATCCGATGGCAGCGGATACGATGGGAATCAACGTATATAAAATGCGCTACACCGGCGTGATGATCAGCGGATTGTTCGGCGGGCTCGGAGGCGGCGTATATGCTTCCACGATTGCGCTTGATTTCACGCACTCTACCATCTCCGGGCAAGGCTTTATCGCCCTGGCAGCACTTGTATTCGGAAAATGGCATCCGATTGGAGCACTGGGCGCCGCCCTGTTTTTCGGATTCGCCCAAAGCTTAAGCATTATCGGCTCACTGCTCCCTCTTTTTAAAGACATACCAAATGTGTATATGCTGATGGCGCCTTATGTATTAACGATTATCGCTTTAACCGGCTTTATCGGGCGGGCTGATGCGCCAAAAGCCAATGGTGTGCCTTATATTAAAGGAAAACGATAAACCATTCTCCCTTGGGAAGACGCTTCTCAGGGGATTTTTTCTAATCCAAAAGACCCTCTTAATTTAGTTGTTTATCACTTTTTTAACTTAAAAAAATATGAAGTGTTAACGCTTTCTTGTAGACTGTAACAAACAATACATGGGGGTGTATAACATGGGAGCAATTCCAAAAACGGGGACAATTTCACCTGAGCAAAAAGTCACACAGGAGAAAAACCTGTTTCAAAAAATATGGTCCTGGGAAATCGGTGTGATTCCTCTGCCATTATACACAGTATTAGCTATTATTATTATTCTTGCAGCCTATTACAATGAGCTGCCCGCAAATATGCTTGGCGGGTTTGCCATCATTATGATTTTGGGTGTGTTTCTTGGAGACATTGGCCAGCGCATTCCGATATTGAAGGATATTGGCGGCCCTGCCATTTTATCTTTGTTTGTTCCTTCATTTTTAGTCTTTTACAATGTGCTGAATTCAACATCTTTAGACGCTGTAACCAATCTGATGAAAACATCTAACTTCCTTTATTTCTATATCGCTTGTCTTGTTGTGGGAAGTATCCTCGGAATGAACAGAACTGTTTTAATACAGGGTTTTATCAGAATGTTTGTTCCACTGGTTGCAGGAACGATCGCAGCAGTTGCGGCCGGCATACTCGTCGGATTTATTTTTGGCTACAGTGCCTACGATTCCTTTTTCTTTGTCGTTGTTCCGATTATTGCTGGGGGCATAGGCGAAGGAATTTTGCCGCTCTCGATCGCCTATTCACAAATACTCGGTTCATCCGCTGATGTGTATGTGTCTCAGCTGGTCCCTGCTGCTATTATCGGAAATGTTTTTGCTATCATCTGTGCAGCCTTAATGAAAAAGCTTGGCGATAAGCGTCCAGATCTGAATGGAAACGGCCGTCTCGTCAAAT
The DNA here is from genome assembly GCF_002796895.1 of Bacillus sp. SN1. Taxonomy (NCBI): domain Bacteria; kingdom Bacillati; phylum Bacillota; class Bacilli; order Caryophanales; family Bacillaceae; genus Bacillus; species Bacillus sp. SN1. The sequence continues at coordinate 223,682 of NZ_PHIE01000006.1, read as the reverse complement.
CTAAAAAAGCAAATGAGATTTTCAATCAAAAAGAAGCCGAAGCAAAAATTGATTTTAAACTGATGGGAGCCGGTGTTCTGCTCGCGTGTACATTCTTTATCTTCGGCGGGTTATTGGAGAAATTCATCTTCATCCCGGGCGCGATCTTAATGATTATTTCAGCGGCGGCTGTCAAGTATGCGAATGTTCTTCCGAAAAAAATGGAAGATGGCGCTTACCAGCTTTATAAGTTTATTTCTTCAAGCTTCACTTGGCCGCTGATGGTTGGTCTCGGCATCCTCTTTATTCCATTGGATGACGTGGCGTCTGTGATTTCTATTCCGTTTGTCATCATTTGTATTTCAGTTGTTGTCGCGATGATTGCTTCTGGATATTTTGTAGGCAAGCTGATGAACATGTACCCGGTTGAATCCGCCATTGTTACCTGCTGCCACAGCGGTCTAGGCGGAACAGGTGATGTTGCGATTTTATCAGCGTCAGGAAGAATGGGCCTTATGCCATTCGCCCAAATTTCCACCCGTCTCGGCGGTGCAGGTACAGTCATTTGCGCGACAATTCTGCTTCGTTTCTTCACTTCATAAACAGAAAAAGAGTTCCGTCATATGCGGAACTCTTTTTTTATCTGTTCACAATTCGAATATACTCTCGGGGACCGAACGGCAGATCCTTTGATTCCATTTCACTCATTCTGGCTGAAAGGTGGTGCTCCAATAAATACAGCTCCCACTCATCACTAGCCGCACCACTGCGTCCGTCATACTGATTCAAAATGAATGCCCCTGTGAATACTGAGCAGAATAAACCTGAGCACATCAGAACCTTGCTCTTCACATGATCAGCTCCTTACATTCAGCTTGATCAGGATTGATTTTAAATATACAAATAACATCATTTTTGTTAGACTTATTTTAAGGTCAAAGGAACTCATAAAAACCTATTGCAGCAGTTCGAAGCATGGCGGCTTCCAAAAAAGTGCGATATAATTTGGACTGGGTCGTTTGACCGTATATTTGATACATAGCGCATTTTTTAATTGAGAACGAGAAAAAGGAGGTCTTATCTTTGCAGCTCTTACATTTTGCTATTTTATCGCCTTTTTTATTTGCCATTATCATTCCCTTCTTGGCAAAATACGCAAAAAGAGTGCACACGGGCTGGTTTGTGTTGATCCTGCCCGTCTTGCTGTTTATATACTTTCTCCCAATGATCAGGATGACACATTCGGGAGAAACACTGCGGTCGGTATTGGAGTGGATTCCTTCACTTGGCATTAACTTTACCGTTTATATAGACGGTCTCGGATTGTTATTCGCCTTGCTGATCACAGGCATCGGCTCTTTGGTCACTCTTTACAGCATTTTTTATTTATCGAAAGAAAAAGAACAGCTCGGGCCCTTTTATGTCTATTTATTGATGTTTATGGGTGCGATGCTCGGTGTCGTTCTTGTAGACAATGTCATGGTTCTCTATATGTTTTGGGAACTGACAAGCCTTTCATCCTTCTTGCTGATCGGATATTGGTATAAGCGTGAAAAGTCGCGCTACGGCGCTGCCAAATCACTTTTAATTACGGTCAGCGGCGGGCTGTGCATGCTCGGCGGATTTATTCTCCTTTATCTGATAACAGATTCCTTCAGTATTAGAGAGATGATTCATCAGGTTCAATTAATTGCCGGACACGACTTGTTTATCCCAGCTATGATTCTCATTTTATTAGGGGCATTTACAAAGTCCGCGCAATTCCCTTTTTATATCTGGCTGCCTGATGCGATGGAAGCTCCGACGCCTGTCAGCGCATATCTCCATTCAGCTACTATGGTGAAAGCCGGCATTTATGTAATTGCGAGATTCAGTCCTATTTTCGCCTTTTCAGCTCAGTGGTTTTGGATCGTTTCCCTCGTTGGGCTCTTTACGATGGTATGGGGTTCATTCCATGCCGTGAAACAAACTGATTTAAAATCGATTTTGGCGTTTTCAACCGTCAGCCAGCTCGGTATGGTCATCTCCATGCTTGGGGTCAGTGCCGCAGCTCTTCATTACGGCCATACAGAATATTATACAGTTGCCGCCATGGCTGCCATTTTCCATTTAATCAACCACGCTACCTTTAAAGGAAGCTTGTTCATGGCAGTCGGGATTATCGATCACGAAACAGGCACTCGGGACATCCGGAAGCTCGGCGGCCTGATGGCGATTATGCCGATTACATTTACCATTTCCTTAATCGGGACATTTTCAATGGCCGGACTTCCGCCGTTTAACGGATTTTTGAGTAAGGAAATGTTTTTCACAAGCATGCTTCGCGTAACACATTTCGATCTGTTCAACGTGCAGACATGGGGCGCTTTATTTCCTGTTCTGGCCTGGATCGGAAGCGTATTTACATTTATCTACAGCATGAAATTGCTGTTTAAAACGTTCAGGGGAAGTTACCAGCCTGAGCAGCTTGAAAAACAGGCTCACGAAGCGCCGGTTGGCATGCTCATATCTCCTGTCATTCTGGTCGCGTTCGCTGTCAGTCTCTTCTTTTTCCCAAATATCCTGTCCTACAGCTTGATTGAGCCGGCGATGAACTCGATCTATCCGACACTGCTGGACAGCCATGAGAAATTCCATGTTCACATTTCGCAATGGCATGGGCTGAATACGGAAGTGCTGATGACTGCAGGAATTATTGTTATCGGCACCATTGGATATTTGACGATGAATAAGTGGAAGGGAATCTATAAGCTATTTCCTTCGAAGCTCACACTCAATCGGTTATACGACAAGCTTGTGACTCTGATGGAAAAAGGTTCTTACCGAGTCACCAAACAATATATGACCGGCTTTTTAAGGGATTATTTGCTGTATATCTTCGCTGGTTTCATCATTCTGATGGGCGGCGCTTTTGTCATCAAAGGCGGATTTTCCTTTACAACGGAAGGCATGGCTAAAATCGGCGTATACGAAATTATTCTGACGCTTGTCATGATCAGCGGCACAGCGGCGACTGTTTTTGCCAGATCAAGACTGACGGCGATTATTTCACTCGGTGTTGTCGGTTATACGCTCGCATTGTTTTTTGTGATTTTCAGAGCGCCGGACTTGGCATTGACCCAGCTTGTCATTGAAACGATTTCTGTCGCACTGTTTCTGCTTTGTTTCTACCATCTGCCGAAGCTGCGGCTGAAAAAGAAAACGAGAACATTCCGGATGACGAATTTCATCATTTCTTTAGGCGTCGGGATTATCGTCACTCTGCTCGGCATCGCATCTTCAAGCCAGCGTACAAAAGACAGCATCGCATCCTTCTTCACAAAACACAGCCACGATCTCGGCGGAGGGGATAATGTCGTCAATGTCATCCTCGTTGATTTCAGGGGCTTTGATACGATGTTTGAAATAACGGTGCTGACGATTGCCGCTCTTGGCATTTACAGCATGATTAAAACAAAAGTAAAAGAGGAGGGGAAAAGCGGTGAATGAACAAAAAACAAATGACTTAATTCTTCAAACCGTGACAAAGCTTGTATCCTTTATCATTTTGCTTTTCTCTTTCTATTTATTTTTATCAGGGCATAACGCGCCTGGAGGAGGCTTTGTCGGCGGGCTGATCACGTCCTCTTCCATCGTTCTATTGCTGCTGGCATATGATTTAAAAACCGTGCGTTCGATTTTGCCGGTTAATTTCATTTATGTCGCGGGAGCCGGACTTCTGCTCGCTGTATTAACCGGCGTTGGCTCCTTTGTCTTCGGAGCTCCTTTTTTAACCCATACATTCGGATATTTTCAGCTGCCGATCCTTGGGAAAACGGAGCTTGCCACGGCGACGATATTCGATTTAGGCGTTTATCTTGTTGTCGTAGGCATTACGATGACCATTATTCAAACGATTGGAGAGGAAGAATAATGGAAATCTTAATGGCTGTTTTAGCCGGTATTATTTTTATGGCAGCTACGTATTTGCTGCTGTCTAAAAGCCTGCTCCGCGTCATTATCGGGACAGCACTGTTAAGCCATGGCGTTCATTTAATGCTTTTGACTATGGGAGGATTAAAGAAAGGCGCTGCTCCGATTTTGAGCGAGCATGCCAAATCATTTGTCGATCCGCTTCCGCAAGCCCTGATTTTGACGGCAATTGTCATTTCATTTGGCGTTACATCATTCATCCTCGTCATGGCCTTTAGGGCTTATCAGGAATTGAAATCGGACGATATGGATCAAATGAGGGGAAATGATCAACATGAATAATTTTGTTATTTTGCCAATCCTGATCCCGCTCCTGTCGGCCATTCTGCTGATTTTCATGACGAAGAATCTGATGCTCATGCGAATCTTCAGCACTGCGGCATCGGCAATCGGGATTGTGATCAGCGGCATACTCGTACAGACTGTCTTTACAAAAGGTATCCAGACACTCAGTCTGGGCGGCTGGAAAGCGCCGTACGGCATTGTGCTCGTCGCAGACCAATTCGCCAGCCTGCTCGTTCTCACAACAGCGGTAATCGGTTTATTGGTTGGGCTTTATTCCTTCCGTTCCGTTGGTGAAAAACGGGAGCGTTCCTTTTATTACTCCGGCGTGCAGTTCTTGCTTGCCGGCGTCAGCGGAGCGTTTTTAACAGGCGATTTATTTAATATGTACGTATTTTTTGAGCTTCTGCTTATTGCTTCCTATATGCTGATTGTATTAGGCGGCACAAAAATTCAGCTGCGGGAGTCCATTAAATATATTGTGTTTAATATCGTGTCGTCGGCCATGTTTGTCATCGGTGTCGGCTTTTTATACGCTGTAACCGGTACGTTGAACATGGCGGACTTAAGCGCCAAAATCAGTGAATCCGGGCAAACAGGCCTGATTACTGTCATCGGTGTCCTGCTGCTGATTGTATTCGGTATGAAGGGCGGAATCTTCCCCCTCTACTTTTGGCTTCCGGGCTCGTATTACGCGCCTCCGGCGGCAATCTCCGCGTTGTTCGGCGCATTGCTGACAAAAGTCGGTTTATATGCGATCACGAGGGTTTTCACATTGATTTTTATTCACGATACAGCCTTTACCCATCAGCTGATGATTTGGCTGGCGGCACTGACTGTGATTTTCGGTGTTATCGGTTCACTCGCTTATACGGATGTCATGAAAATTGTGATCTACAACATTATCACCGCTGTCGGCGTGATTTTGTTCGGTGTGGCAGTTCATACCCCCGCATCCATTCAAGGCGCAATTTACTACCTGATTCACGATATGCTGATTAAAGGCGCTTTATTTATGCTGGCGGGCACGCTGATCGCATTGACTGGAACAGCGAGCCTGCATAAAATGGGCGGGCTGATCAAACGCTACCCTGTTCTTGGATGGATGTTTTTCATTTCAGCTATTTCTCTTGCGGGCATCCCGCCTCTCAGCGGATTTGTCGGCAAATTTAAAATTGCGGAGGGCGGCTTCGCGGAAGGTGAATTTACGATTTCCATGCTGATTCTGCTTTCGAGTCTGCTCGTACTATACTCTGTGCTGAGGATCTTTATACATGCGTTTTGGGGCGAAGAAAAAGAAACACCAAAACCAAATCATAGAACAGCTAAAGGACTTCTTTATCCGGCAGCTATTTTTCTCTTACTGTCTCTGCTCTTCGGTTTGGGCACAGAATGGGTGTCCCCTTACGTTGATCAAGCGGCTGAGACGCTGCTGAATCCGGAAAAATATATTGAAGCTGTTTTGAAGGAGTAGATCGCATGGCATTTCAAATTTTATTAAATGTGTTTCTCGCATTTTGCTGGATGTTCTTGAGCAATGATCCAAGCGCCGCAGGATTTATCACAGGCTATGCTCTGGGAATGCTCTCTCTCTTTTTCTTCCGGCGCTTTTTTACCCGCCAGTTTTATCTATGGAAAATGTTTTCTATTATCAAACTCTTTTTGATTTTTTTAAAGGAACTGTACCTTGCCAATGTCAGTGTGATGAAATCAGTCCTATCGCCGAAACTGAATATCAGACCGGGCATTTTTGCTTTTAAAACAGAGCTCACGAAGGATTGGGAAATCACCCTGCTGTCACTGCTCATTACGTTAACGCCGGGAACCTTGGTGATGGATATTTCCGATGACAGGACGATTCTTTACATTCACGCGATGGATATTGAGGATGCGGAAAAAGCCATTTTTGATATTCGGGAGTCATTTGAGAAAGCCATACAGGAGGTGAGCCGCTGATGTTTACGCTGATTCTGCAAATCGCGCTCGGCATTATGGCAGTGTCTACCCTTTTGTATGTCATTCGTGTCATTAAAGGACCGACTGTGCCTGACCGGGTTGTGGCTCTGGATGCAATCGGCATCAATCTGATCGCGATCACGGCGCTTGTCTCCATTTTGCTGAAAACAAGTGCGTTTCTGGATATTATTTTGCTGCTGGGGATCTTATCGTTTATCGGAACAATTGCATTTTCTAAGTTCCTGGAGAAAGGAGAGATTATCGAAAATGATCGAAATCGCTAAAGTCGTCGTGGCTGTATTCATTCTGCTCGGCTCTCTTGTATGCCTTGCCGCTTCATTTGGGACGCTTCGTCTTCCTGATATGTATACACGCTCACACGCTGCTTCTAAAGGCTCAACATTAGGCGTCAATATGGTTCTGCTCGGTGTCTTCTTCTTTTTGTGGTTTATAACCGGGGAAATATCGGCTAAAATCCTGCTCGGGATTTTCTTTATCTTTATTACGTCGCCTGTCGGAGGACACTTGATCTGCCGTGCTGCGTACAACTCCGGCGTCAAGCTTGATGAGAAAAGTGTACAGGATGACTATAACGGGATCAGAAACTTTGTGATTAAACGAAAAGAGGATTCTTACTTATAAAAATAAGCAGCCGGACAGGCAGAGTTCCGGCTGTTTTTTTATTTCTTGATGACAGCCAGCGTGCATCTGGATATACAGATCAGCCTCTCTTGCTCGTCATAGATGTGTATTTGATAGACAATGGTCGTTCTGCCTTTATGAACAGGTTCGGCTACTGCCTTTACCGTTCCTTCCTTTACGGATTTCAAATGATTGGCGTTAATCTCCAAACCGACACAAGCTTGTGTTGTGTGATCAATCAGATTTTGCGCACCTGCGCTCGCCGCGGTCTCCGCCAGAGCAACTGAAGCGCCTCCATGCAAATATCCGAACGGCTGCACCGTCCGATGATCCACCGGCATGACCGCAATGCATCGTTCCGCCGTGCTTTCAACAATCTCGATTCCAAGCGCTTCAAGCAATGTGTGTTTCATATCCATCATATACAACTCCCTTATTTAAAGTACACCGTCTGATTTTGCAATCAAAACCGCTTCCGTCCGGGAACCGACATTCAGCTTATTGAAAATTGATGTCAGGCTGTATTCAATGGACCGCTTGCTTAAATGAAGCGCATCTGCGATTTCTTGGTTTGTAAATCCCTTTTCAACTTCTTGAAGAATCAGGCATTCTCTAGGTGTGAGCACATCTTGTTCTTTTTGAGAGGAAGGAGCCGGCTTTGTTTTTTGCTGAGTCATCAGCTGTTTAAAATAAGCAAAATCGACTAAAATTTCTCCGTTGAGTACGTGGTATATGTATTGGGTGATCTTTTCTTTCGATTCGGTTTTGCTGATGGCACCGTGCAGACCCGCACGAATCGCTTCCTCAAAATAATCCTCGACCTCATAACCGGTATACACGATAATTTTACAATGAGGATTCTCTTGTAAAATCTGTTTAGAAAGCTCCATCCCATTGACCTCGCCGCCTAAATTCAGATCCATTAAAATGAGATCATATGACGAGAAATCATGCTGCTTGATAAACTGTTCGCTCGGTTCAGGACTGAGACAATCAACAGACAGATTCGAATCCGTTTCCAAAATTGTCTTGGTGCCTTCCATGACAGCCGGATGGTCATCAATCACTAGTATCTTTTTCATGTTTTCCTCCCTTTTACTCACTCATTTCCATTTTATAAAAAAGACTTGGCCTGTGCCAAGTCGTTTCCGTTATAAAACCATTACAATTCGATTTCAATATCAGCCTTAAAGCCCTTTCCTTCACTTGTTTCAATCCGAAGGCGTCCATCTAAAGCCCTGACTCTCTCCTTAATGCCAGAAAGCCCCATACTCATGGAATGCTCATTATTTTTTTCTTGATCAAACCCTACGCCATTGTCCTCATAATGAAGAACGATTTTGTTTTGAATACTGATGAGCATAATCAGCACATCCGTCGCCTGAGAGTGCTTGACCGCATTAGACAGAAACTCTTGAATGATCCGGTACAAATTCAGCTGCGAATCCAGATCAAGCGAAGCCGTAAATCTGCCGGTATTTAAACGGATATGAAACGGCACCCGCTCCTGCTGCTGCGCCACAAGCTTCGACAGCGCCTTCACCAGCCCAAGATCATACAGAAGCTGCGGCCGCAGCTCATGACACGTCTCCCTCGTCATCGAAATCACATCAGACATCTGCTCATTCATCTGTACGAGCTTGTCCTGCACCTCTTCACGGCATGGATCATCATCCTTCTTAAAATCAGCCAAAAACAGCTCACACTGGCGTTTTAAGGAAATCAAATCCTGAAGAACGGAATCGTGGAGATCGCGGGCGAGATCAGAGCGTTGTTTTTCTTCGATCGTGTACATGAGTTTTTTGAGCCATACTGGATTTGATTCTTGTTGTTTTATTTCTTCTAAATGACTCATCAGCTCTTCAATTTTCATGACGTTTTCGATCGATACGTTTGTATAAAAAGCCAAGGTTTTCAGCCAAGAAAGTTCCTCAAGTGTGAGACGGGGCGTATTCATTTTAGATAAACAAAGAATCACAAATGATTTACCGCCGCGTTCACCTATCTTCATGACAAAGCCTTTATTAAATTCAACGATTTTCCCTATTTCGGGTGTTACTTTTCTAAATTCTTTTTGATATACTTTTTCAAATGAATTTACGATCTCATCATCATATAGTTTAATACTTCCATCAGCTGAAACTTCATAAACATGGGCTCGGCTAACAAGGGAGACCTCAAGTATAGTAGTTTTCAGTTCTTCAAATACTTGAGTCAGGGAAGTTGAGTCTCTAATCAGCTGCGTAAATTTATATATACTGTCTTGATAATTGAATTTTTCCGAAACCCTTTTTAATCTAAATTTAAAATCAAGAACTTCTTTATAATAAAACACTGCCACCATAATAATATACATCAGAATCGCAAGTCTGAAATAATAATAATCTCCAGCTGGACTTCCCATTAACTCAAATACAGTAACTAAAATAATTGTGGGCGTTAATGCTAAAATTCCATAATATTTTAACCTACTTAAAATAAAATCCACATTATAAATTTTATTTGTCATAAATTGATAAACCAAAGAAAATGGTATTAGGAACATAAATGAAGCAGCTATAAAAGAAGAAATCCCATCAGTGCTTAAGAATACATAAGGTACTATATATAAAAACAAAAACGGCGAAAAAGATAAAATATTAATTATGGTAAGAACTTTTAAAATATGCGCTTGTTCAGTATCCTTACTTTTAATTAAAATAGATCCAAAATATACGCTCACGATTATAAATGAAATAAAGAACGAAAGTAAATTTATTTTAGGCACATAATGTCTAAAGAAAAGGTGAGTTCGCAACAATTCAAAAACTAGATTTAGTACTGGAATTGCATATACTATAAAAACTTTTTTGTTAAATAACACAGTGCCTAGCTCTTTAAAATACTGATATAAGAAAAGAAGATAGTTAAACATTACAGATGTTAAAGTGAATACCATTATACATCTGCTTAACCAATCTCCCTTTGCAGATCCACCCGCACTTAAATAAGCTAAAGAAGCAGATAACAAAAAAATTATTAAAATCAAAGCAGAGAGTAGTTTTTTCGATTCATTTATTTTAAGAATGAAGAAACAACAAAATAGACAAGCTATATAAAATATTAGTGGGATCACAAAAGTAGTAAAATTTCCATCATTCATTAAATCAGGCTTAATTTTAACCTTTGCTCCATTTCTCTCGACGACTATTGAGTTCACATGGTTTGAATTGTATTTTTGAACTTCAAGAGGACGCTTAACTTTATGATTATTGATACTTTTGATGACGTCCCCTTTTTGTATTCCTGAATAATAAGCCGTAGAGAACTCCTCAATATTTGTTATTACAACTTCATTGTCTTGATTTTTGGCTACTGCTGCACCAACTAAAAGTTTACTCGAACTTATATACGTTAAATAACTTACATAGACTAAACTCACTAAAATCAAAAAAATTGAAACTTTGTTGTACCATGCCTTCATTTAATAAAGCCTCACGAAGGAACCCAATTACCATTAGTATAAATTTGCAATCCTCTAAAGGCATCAACTATACTTTTCAATTGATCCTTATCTATATTCAATAAAGAGGCTCTACCTTCCATGACCTCATCTAAAACTTCTGGATTTTTCACTAAGTATCCGACTATTTCCTGCATATAAATCCTCCTTTATTTTATGATTCCTGTTATTAATTCTTTTATTTTATTCTCTTGTAATTCTAATCTAGCAATTTCTTTTTTTAGTTTTTGTAATGACAAGTGTTTCATCACAAGTAAATATTGCACTACGCCTGCCTCAGTTAGTTTTTCTTTTATATGTTTGGGATTTAATGATAAGAACAACTCAGCATTTTCATACCAACTCAAGATTTCTACAGAAGCTTCATTAAAACGTTTATTTAAGTATAAGTATGCCAATGTGTTTTTCTTCTGAATAAAATCGTTATTTAAATAATATAAACCTTGGTAATCATTTTCAATTTGTGCAATAATGCCGAGTTCATAAGAATAAGAAGCCACGATGGGATGGTATTTGCCGGTTGCCAGCATTACTCCCATAACACAGGGCAGTGCTGTTAGCGCTCCTGATTTATTTTTGATCATTTCAAGACAGGCTTCTTCAGTTTTCGGCGCATTCACAATATCATCATGCTGGCCTTGAATTGATTGTAATGCAAAATTCAATATCTTTTGTGAAAATTGTGGTTCATGACTAGCTTGACACATCACTTGTATACTTAGGGTGTATAGAGCTGTAACTGCATTTAAAGCGATAGACGAATCAATCTTCATCCATACAGCATTTCTATTATCTTTATCCTCTAAGTCATCATAAATATCGAATGAGAGTATAAGCAATTCAATTCCGGCAGCTAGCAATTCGATTGCTTTTTTGTCCTGACCGTTAAAAGCTAAATAATGATGAAGGGCCAAATCGGCAAACTCAAAAGTCTCCTTAGACTCAATAAAATTCTGAAGATATCGTTCCAAGTCACGATTCATTATTTTTTGGCTAACAATCTCCTTCATTTTCTCCTTGATTCGGACAGAATCTAAACACATCTGCTCAATAACGACTTCCCCCCTCCCATTCCATTTTACTAAATGGGACATTTAAAGGACAGCAGGTTTTTCGTTTTTTAACAATCATATAATACTTTATCCATTTATTGTATGGGTGGAACGAAAAAAAAGACTTGTTTCCAAGTCTTTTTTACGAAATTTTCATTGCGTAATTGTATTTATCGAGCTGATCAATGCTTTTGTTAATGTTTCGTAATGAATCTGTTGTTTCTTTAATATCAAGTTCGAGTCGGAATAACAATTGTTTTACTTCTTCAAGTTTCTTTTCCATCGTTTCCACACTCCTTTTTTTGAAAGATCAATGAATTGTGTATGGTGAACGAGTCCTAGGTATTTGATCTGTTACTAATAGTGTATCTGCTTTTGGCTTATTTTTCACCGAAAAATATACAAAAAAGTCCTGCGTGACACCGCAAATATCAATAGGCCCTTATACTCAAAGGAATCACAATGAGAACGGGACTATATTTCTATGCAGAGGAGCGTTTCTTTCCCCTGAAATTGAGAAAGATTCTTAATTCCCTTGATTTTAACGTGTTTCGCATTTTCACTAAGCAAGACTATAGTCCTTCATACCGTATTTTCAAAATTAAATATGCGATTCTTGGCGTATCCTGACCGACAAACACCGAAAAGACCGCAACGCTAAAGTTGTGGCCTTTTCGCTTTGTCATATTCGGCTATTTGAGATCTATACATATAGAAACATCCTTTTGTGTGAGGTGCTCCCATGAGATATCATTATCCTTGGTTTTACGCCTATCCGTATGAGATTCGCCGCCCGCCTGCTCCCGCTGTCCAAACAGATACCTTTATCCGTTCAGCGAGAGAGGCCGCAGGGCTGTTCGCCGATGCCCAGCTCGTTTTAGGCCGCATTGCGGGCTCGCGGGAGCTCTCGCGCCGCATCCTGACCGCAGCCGAGCAGTCAGATAAACAAACTGTAAAGCGCCTGATCAAACAAATGGGCGTCCGGCATGAAGTGGATGCGGTCTTTAATCCCGACGGCATCTACATCAGCCTCATCGGGACGCAAAGCCGAATGATTCTTGCTTTGCGGTGGTCAGAAGACCGCAATCACTTTGCGTCCATAAGCTTATGACACCACTCCAGAGCCTCAAGATAACATTCATACGCTTCTTCTTTGTCCAGTTCTTTGCCTAATTCTGTGCAGGTGTCCCAGTTGTTGCTTTCAATTAATTTCACAAGCTCGAGCATTTGGTAGTAGTCGTTTTGATGGCCTAATAACGCTTGTCCGACTTCATCTTTTAAAGGCAATTCTTGAATAATATCCTCTATTTCTCTGTGCAGCAGGGTGTCTATGAGAGAAAACATTCCGATCAGCATATAAGAAGCAGGCTGCGGCCGGGCTGTTTTTCTCGCCAGCAGTTCACAAAGCTTTGCTCTCATCAAAGAAATCTTAATGATTTCGTGCTTGCTGGAATTCCCTTTTCTGCTTAAATCCTTAAAGGAAAGAATGTATATCCACCGTTTGATTTCATTAAACCCAAGCAGCATAATGGCCTGTTGAATGCTTTCAATTTTCTGGCTCAGTCGGCTGTGGGATGAGTTTAAAAATTTTAAGATTTGATAGGACAGTGATAAATCCCGCTCTATGTACTCTGTCACACGTTTTATGTTAGGCTGTTCTTTGCTCAATTCGTTAAGCAGTTCATAATAAGAATAGAAATGAGTCGACAGATCATGCCCGCTGATAATGCGCGGCTCGCTGAAAAAGTAGCCCTGGAATAATTGAAATCCGTCTTGGGCTGCCTGTTTATATTCTTTTCGGGTCTCTACTTTTTCCGCTAAAAAAATCAAACCGCTGCAGCCGTAGGTTTGCAAAATTTTTCTGCGTTCCATTCGTGTTGTTTTGAGAAAATCAATTTTCAATATATCAATATAGCTCATGAGCTTTTCCAGTAAGTCTTCATTTTGCGGATTTATGGCATAAAAATCATCAAGCGCCAGCATATACCCCATTTTTTTTAGCTCTCTGCATCTTGAGATGAGGGCCGGCGTGATCGGTATATCTTCAAGGATTTCAATGACAAGCTGTTTCGGATTGAAGGAGGTGGGAAGATTCGAGAACATCAGGCTTTCCGTAAAATTAACAAAACAGCGTTTCCCTTCCGTCAGCTTCTCAATACCGATGTTTAAAAAGCTGTTGATCACCAAATCTGTTGTTGCCTGATCGCCGTCTTTAGCGCTATACACATTCTCTTCACTCTCTCTATACAGCAGTTCATAAGCAACAACCTGCTCTTTTCTATTAAAAATAGGCTGTCTTGCAACAAACACCCTCATTGGTTTATCCCCCTTACAATGCGCGCGGCTTTCACCCCTAAGTATATCAAATAATTTGACGAAAATTGTCTAAACATGAAAAATAATATTCATAAAGAAAAACTGGCCTCTTCGCGAACGAATGGCCAGTTTTCTTTATTCTTCTTCAAGCTCTTCATCAAGTCTGCTTTTCACTTCGTGGATCCGCTGCATTTTATTGCTCCAGCAGTCCTCGCTTAAATCAACTGGATATTCCTCCGGCTTGCTGATTCTCTTATATTCCTCCCACAGCAGGCTGAGGTTATCCTGCACATACTGCTGTATGTCTGAGATCTCAGGGTTTTGATAGCAAAGAATACCCTTTTCAAAAATCAGCTCATGAAGATCCTTCGCATAAAAATTCGTGACAAATTTGCTGATGAATGTATGAACCGGGTGGAACATTCTGAGCCGCTTCTGATCATTCACCTGCTCATCATAAAGCGCAATATAGTCGCCTTCAGAATGATGATTGGACTGATTGATAATGCGGTATACTTTCTTTCTGCCCGGTGTCGTCACTTTTTCAGGATTGGACGAAATTTTAATCGTGTCGACCATTTTCCCGTCTTCTTCAATGGCAACGAGCTTGTAAACTGCGCCGAGAGCCGGCTGGTCATAGGCGGTAATCAGCTTCGTACCGACACCCCAGACATCAATGCGCGCTCCCTGAGCCTTTAAATTCATAATGGTATGCTCATCCAAATCACTTGAAGCAATGACTTTCGCGTCTGTAAACCCTGCTTCATCAAGCATTTTCCGGGCTTTTTTTGACAGGTACGCCAAATCGCCGCTGTCCAGGCGGATGCCAATGAAATTGATGCGGTCTCCGAATTCCTTAGCAACTCTAATCGCATTCGGCATGCCTGAACGAAGCGTGTCATACGTGTCGACTAAGAAGACGCAATCCTTATGCGTTTCCGCGTATTTTTTGAAAGCTGTATATTCATCGCGGTAAGCCTGCACAAGCGCATGCGCATGCGTGCCGGATACCGGGATATTAAAGCGCTTTCCAGCTCTTACATTGCTTGTTGCGCTGAAGCCGCCGATTAAAGCTGCTCTCGCTCCCCACATGGCCGCATCCATTTCATGCGCCCGTCTTGTTCCAAATTCAAGTGCGACTTCATCGCCGATGACGCCTTTAATCCGGGCAGCCTTTGTTGCGATTAATGTTTGGTAGTTCACAATGTTGAGCAAAGCCGTTTCAATCAGCTGTGCTTCTACCAAGGGGGCCTCCACCCTCATAATCGGCTCATTGTTAAAGACGAGCTCTCCTTCTTTCATGGAGTAAAGAGAACCTGTAAAAGATAAACCGCGCAAATATTCAATAAAATCTTCATGATACCCGAGCTCATCCTGTAAATAACTCAGGTCGCTATCCGTAAACTTGAAATTTTCCAAGTATTCGATGGCTTTTTCCAAGCCCGCAAAAACCGCATAGCCATTTTCAAACGGAAGCCTTCTGAAAAAAAGCTCAAAAATCGCTTTCTTTTCATGAATGCCGTCTCTCCAGTAAGTTTCTGCCATGTTGATTTGATAAAGGTCTGTATGTAATGACAGGCTGTCATCTTTAAATCCGTACTCTAACACTGTTTTTCCCCTTCCTTACTCTGCCACTTGCGCTCCGATGCTATTTGCAAAATGGGAAAGAGCCCACGTGTGCCCCTCCTGATTAAAGCTGGCAACAGCCTGTTTATGCACAACAATCCGGAAACCTTTGTTGTATGCGTCAACCGCTGTATGCAACACACAAATATCTGTGCAGACGCCGGCAAGATGCAGCTCGCCAATCTGCCGCTCTCTGAGTTTGAGCTCTAAATCAGTACCCGCAAAAGCAGAATATCTCGTTTTTTCCATGTAGTAAACATTTGGTTCATGTTCATGTTTCTGATATAGAGGCAAAAGCTTTCTGTACAGATCTTTTCCTTCCGTGCCTTTTATGTTATGCGGAGGAAAAAGACGGGTTTCAGGGTGATATTGATCCCCTTCATCATGAGAATCTACTGCTAATACGACGTAATCACCGTTTGTGATGAATTCTTCGGTCAAATTGACGATCGCCTCTTCAATCATTCTGCCGGGCTCCCCGCAGGTCAATTTTCCGTCACTCGCCACAAAATCATTCGTATAATCAATACAAATAAGTGCTTTTTTCATAGCCGGCCTCCCCGCCATCAGTATGAGAACATTATATCTTATCTCCAGTTGTAAGTGAATTGCCATGAACAAAAAGACAAACGATCCGTTTGTCTCTTAAGGTTTCAGCACTGACCGGTTAAAAATGTCGTCCTGAACATATATCAATTCACGATTCATAGCGATATCAGCCGCAATCACAAGGCCTAAAGGCGTATGAAACTGAAAATCAGATACGATCTTGAAGTTCACTCCGTTCCGGTTCGCCATTTGGATATAGGGAGAGTAAGACTGGTACTGAAGCTCTCCATTAATCAAAAGAGTGATGTTTTTGCTGTTTTTGAGTGCGTGTTCCGCTTCTTCATACGGTTTGCTTCTGAGCACCTGTCCTTTCGTCAGTGCCAAAAGGACTCTTTCCCTTAATGAGCCTAAAAACAAATGGCGCTCGTCTGGCTTTGTCTCCAAGGGCCCATACATTCCTTGCTGCAAATAGAGATCCATTTTATCATCACTCAAAAGCTCGTCCTCCCGTCTTGTTTGTCTTCATTATCACCTGATCAGGCAGGAGCTAAACTTTCAATGGCCGTTTACATTTCTGTTACCCAATGAATGATTTTTTTGGCCAGCTCACCAGCCGGGTCTTCCTCTGTATGCCGGCGCAAAGAAGCTTCCAGCCGTTCAGGCAGAGATGCTTTATCTTCCTCATAAGAAATGATCGTGCTCCACTCCAGCTGCGGAACCGCTACAAGCGTGCGCAGTTCTTTTCTGTTTTCATGCAGATACACGTCCGTGATCATTCCGGTTTCCGTATTGATATTCGCTTTTCTGATTTTCATAACATAACCTCACTATTTAAAGACTAACCATATTATACAATAAAAAAAGCAACAGCCTCTCCGAAAAGGCTGTTACCCGTTAAACGACACTGTTTCATCAATGATATCGGCATCTTTGAGGATGGTTTTACTGTGTTCATTATTGATCTTTATATAATCACCTAATTGAAACGCACCCGATCCCGCTCCGGTATGATCAACGCTTTTCGGCGAAATCGCAAACACATCTCCAAAGCTGGCCGCTGCATCACCTGATATGGACATAATATAAATCGGACCTACAATCGCAGGCATTTCCCCACCTCCGCATTGACTTACAGCATCATATGCAAAGAGGCGCAAATGGTGCCCGCCTATTCAGCGGGCTTTGCGTTTTCTTCAAGGCGTGACCGCTGACGCAGTTTGATTAAGCGGACAATATTCAGGAAGAATGCCTTCACTACCGCGTAGACCGGCACCGCTAAAATCATGCCGAGAATTCCGCCGAAGCTTCCGGCTCCGATCAACAGCAAAATAATTGTAAGCGGGTGCGTATTCAGCCGCTTTCCGATCACGAGAGGAGACAGCAAGTTCCCGTCAAGCTGCTGAACGACGACAACTACAATAATCGCAAACAGCGCTTTGGCCGGCGAATCCATAAAACCGACAATGACAGCCGGCGCAGCACCGAGAAAAGGCCCGACATAAGGAATGATATTGGTAATCGCCATGACAATCCCAAGAATCAGGGCATACGGCAGCCCGGCTATTAAGTAGCCAATAAAACACGCTGTTCCGACAAACAGACAGATTAACAGCTGTCCCTGAAAATAAGCCGCAAGCGTATCGGATAAATCTTTAAAAATCTTCAAGCCTTCTGTCCGATATGAAGCCGGAAGAATTTTTACTGCCAAGTTCGGAAAGCGGTGTCCGTCTTTCAGCATATAAAAAAGGATAAATGGAACAGTGATAATAACAAGCGTGATGTTTGTCACGACGCCAAACACCGCAGATAAACTGGACGTGATATTTTGCGGCAGGTTTTGGAGAAAGCTTGTCAACGACTGTTCAATTTTTGATATCGATACATAATCCTGATTCATCATCCAGGTAAACCATTGGGAATGGGACAAATCTTTTGTCAGCGCCTGAATCTGTTTTATATAATCAGGAAGATTGTTAAACAGCCCGGTAACCTGCGATGTAATAACAGGTCCGACCGACGCTGAAACGAAGGCAAGCAAACCGATAAAGAGTAAGTAGATCAATAGAATGGATAATGTCCGCGGAATTTTTTTCTCAAGCAAGCGGACGACCGGATTAAAAATGAAATACAAAATTCCCGCAATCAGCATCGGGAAAAACAGTGTCGAGATAAAAACAATAAACGGCTGAAATACAAATGAAACTTTTGTTGCTACGTAAATAATCAGCAAAACAAATAAAATCTGCAATGTCCAAAAATGGACTTTTGATTTCAACAAGCTTTGTTCCTCCTAGTTTTTCTTTATGTGTCAGATAAAAGGACTTATACCCCATCATTGTAACAAAAATGAACTCATATCAGAACTCTTAATATGATGAAAGGAGTGTTGGTGATGCAGGCTGTGACATACGATAAAGATTCCGGACTGGTTTATATCCACCTTCTTCATCCGAAAGAGAGCAGGAATGTACGGTCAGAGGAGCTTAAAGTCAATGATTGTATCCTGCTGGATATCGGCCAAAACGGCAAAATCGCCGGATTCGAATGTTTTGGTGAGGCAGCACTGCTCTGTGCCCCGTTTGCCGGGAAATCACGGCTCTATGTAAAAGATGCAGACGGCTATCACTTTCGTGTTCGTCAACAGGCTTCAGTCCGTTCCAGCTATACAGTGTACGGTGTCACTTTTTGTTTTTCAGATGGCGGCTGCCAGGAATTTGCCGGTTTTGACCTTGACGAATCGATGTATCACAGTGCGTTTTTGCAGCGCTTAACTGAAAAATAGGACGTCCCGATGTACGCCTATTTTTCATGCGCAAGCACTGTTAAACCCGCTCACTGTAATCTGGCGTGACGGAAATCATGTGCTGGATTCTAATCAAACAAACAGCATTTCGGGCTCCTTCAATTGTGATATGGTCAGGGTTTACATCGATCAGTCTGCCTCTGACCGTATCTCGTACTGTCTGTATAACGAACCTTGAGCCGATGAGCTTTTTAATGGTCTGATAGACATAAGGATCGACTAAAGAGACCAGTTGCGGGCTACCTTGGTTGACCATACTTCAATCCCCTTTTTATGTTTTATCTCAGCTTATGCCGCAATTATGGATAATGACACAGGCTTACCTGAGAAAACGAGGGATGCGGGGATTTTAGGAGAATATGTTTGGAAGCGGGTGTAAAGGAAATGGTAATGAAGCGGAGACAGCGTAGAAAGCTGGCGCTGTTCCGTGTAAAAAGCGGGACTTATACTTGCTTTATCATGGATGCCTGGGCTTGGTCGATTAATTGGTCCAGCTTTTCTATTTTTTGACGTGCAGTTGAAGGATCAATTTGACGGTAATGATGGTGGCCGCCCGGCTCTTCATCAAGTTCGTCCGCTTTTTTGACAATCTGCTGCAGCGTGTTTTTATCTAATTCACCTTCAGGCAAATAGGAATCGGTATGAAGCAAAATGGCAAGGGCAATTTCTTTTGCCGCTTTCGGTTCCTCGCCAAGCCGAATTAGAAGCTTATGCGCCCGTTCTGCTCCTTTGATGGCATGAATGTCATTTCGTTTGTATTTCTCATAATCCCACTCACCGTCCGTATACCATTCATAATGGCCGATGTCATGCAGCAGTGCCGCTTTTGCAGCTAAATCAGGGTTGATGCCAGCCTTTACAGACAGCCTGTATGCATGATAAGCGCAAGCAATCGCATGTGCCACGCCTGAGCGCTGCATATATTTTTGTGCAATTGGATGGGTGAAAACATCCATTAATGTAACCTTTCTCATGGAAACCCCTCCTTTAGATATTTTTAGAATCCTAACATAATTTGCAGAGAAACTCAATTCTTATGTCACATCATTTTATCTTCTTATCATCATTGTTATACCCTAAAAGCAGAGTTTCAGTCAGTATATGCGGCTGTTCAACAAAGTGCGCGGACTGTTGCCTTTTTATAAAAAAAAGAGCAGAAAATCTCTGCTCTACAAAAACTCTTTTATATCATAAATGCGGCCGTTTTCCGCGCCTGTTTCTAATAAAGAAAGCAGCGTATCGGCAATAAAGGCCGGACTGCGAAGGCTTCCTGTTTTATTTAATTTCCGGAATCGTTCAATGTCGTGGAAATCCTTTTTCGATGAAGAACGGATGACGGCTTGCATCTCAGTGTCCATAACACCCGGTGAGAAAGAAATCATGTTCACGGGCAGTTCTTCATCCTCCTGTTCAAATCCGAATGTCCTCGTAAACATGTCAAGCCCGGCTTTTGAGCTGCAATACGCGCTCCATCCCTTGTATGGTTTTTTGGCGGCGCCTGACGTAATGTTGACAACCGTTTTTTTGCCGCTGTATGAAGCAAACCGTTTTGTAAACAGCTGACTCAAAAGCACGGGCGCTGTCAGGTTCAGCTGATAATGGCGCTGCAGTTCGTCAAGAGACGCTTCGCCGGCGCGTTTGATCGGTGTTACCATTCCAGCGTTATTGATCAGGGTAATACCTGAATAACGATCTGGATTGATGGATGAAAGCAATGATTCAAATTGCTGTTCAGCTTCTTCGAGATTGATGAGGTCTATATGATGCTGCGTCAGTTTTTCATGTGAGACATCAGCTTTTGTCCTGGATAAGGCATGGACTTCATGGCCCTTCTCTAAAGCCTGCAATGCGATGGCTTCACCCAGTCCTTTTGACGCTCCGGTAATGATATAAAGTTCCATTGGAAACCTCCTCCTTCCGTTCCTATTGTACGTACCGCTTTTACTCAACACAAGCACGGGAGCCTATGCCTTTTTGTTCTCCTGCGCTGTGACTTTTGGGATGAGGAACACAATGCCTGCTATTCCGAGCAGAATCAGCACGACATAGATAATCGGAAGCAGCAGAGAAGATGTTTCTTGTTCTTCTTCTGTTTCCGTGGATGACGCCTTTGTGATTGGTTTTTCAGCAAAGGTAATCCCAAGCTGTTTCGATTGAGCCGCAATCGTGTTGGATTCCTCGGTATTTGTTGATGTAAACAAATCTTTTAACAGCTCTGCATCCTTATCCTCCGGCTTATCAAAGGTGATATCCTTCTGTTCTTCAGGCAGTTCTGTTTTTTCTTCATAGTAGGTATCTTCATGCAAATAATTCGTATCGATTTCAATGTCTTTTTTCTCATATTGGTTTGGCGCGACATCTGTATTTTCTTCGGTTTCGGCAGCGGCGGCAGAGGGTATGAAAAGGGAAAAGGAGAGCATACAAATCATGATCCCCTTTTCCATGCTGCGATTACGCTTCATACGTTTCATCGCTTTCTGCTGTTTTTTCTGCCATCAGCCGGATAATAAGCGGCAGAGCCGCGGCAATCACCGTAATGATCAGTAGAACCGATATTCCCATTGCAAACAAATGCCCAGTACCATACTGGATGTCGATATATACATTCGATACCGGATCTTCAAATGTAAAGTTCGGCATAATCAAATCAATAAGCGGTGCGACGTAGAATAGAATCATTGCTGCCGAAGCCACCCATCCAGGGATCGATCCGAATCTGAATGCCGCACGGATGAAGGCTGAGCTTGCGACCAGCAGTAGAATCGTAAACACTGACCACTTAATCGTTTGATCGTCCGGCAATGAATAAATATTCAAACCGAACAAGCTGATCATCAATCCGACAAGGATATTCAGAATTCCAAATAGCGCTCCTTTGACGAGAAGCGGCGCGTTTTGGTAATACGAGCTGAAATAGCCGATTAACAGACTGCTGATCAACACAATGACAAGGATGACAACCGGCGGCACCGTTTGAGTTTTTTCTTCCGGAACCTCTCCGCTGATCTTAAGCGGATTCGCCAAGTAATCATATACATAGCCGTTGTTTTGCCCGTCTACTAATGTATTCCCCAATATGCCGTATACGTCATTCCGCACGAGTTTCGTTGAGGCGACATTTTTCCCCCAGTTGTTGTTTAAGGTGTCAGCTTTCGTCTGTACATCATTGACGCTTTGCTGCATGTTGGTTGTGTAATCGATAATGCCTGACTGGCGGTCAG
Organism: Bacillus sp. SN1; assembly: GCF_002796895.1. Lineage (NCBI taxonomy): Bacteria > Bacillati > Bacillota > Bacilli > Caryophanales > Bacillaceae > Bacillus > Bacillus sp. SN1. The sequence continues at coordinate 201,782 of NZ_PHIE01000006.1, read as the reverse complement.
ATAATGAACCCATCATGTCTGACATTTGCAGCACTTCCTGGCCGACCGTATCTTGTACACTCAGCGCCATTGTGCCAGACAGCCCGTCGTTACTGAACGTCGCAGATTCCTGTGTTGCGCCCGTTACCAGCTGTTCTGACGCTTTTGCGGCACTTTCAGAGATTTTCGTCAGCTCGTCCAGAACACCTGCTTGAGTGTCACGGATAAAACCGCTGTATTCGTCCGCAAATTTGGTCATGCCGTCGATAAAGCTGTTAATGTCTTCATCGGTTTGCATCGTGTTGTTTTTGAGATCTTCCCAGCTGGCTGATTCTGCAGGTGAGAGAGCCAGGATGGATTTGACGTTGCCCTGCTGACCGTCAATGGCATTGGTTTTTGCAATGCTGTCGATAGTTCCGGATAATACAGAGTCATAAACAGATAAATATTTATAGTATCTCATTAAAGCGGAGATGCTTTCTGTATTAATTTCTCCCGGGAATTGAAGCTGATCTTTATTTTCAAGCTCACGAATCGCGCTGTAAATCCCTTCGAACTCCCTCTTCCGTTTCGCTTCAAGATTTTCAAGTTTACCTTCTAGCTTCTTTACTTGGTCTTTCAAGTCATCAATTTCATCATTAAGACCATCCATTTGCTCTTTTAGTTCTTCTAATTTCTTTTTCAGCTCTTCATTATGGGCAGTTTCTTTTTCTTTGAGCTCTTCTTCAATTTGCTTGATTCGCTCAGACGCTTTGCTGAGCTGTTCTTTTGCTTTTGCGATATCAGAAATCTCATCGTTTCCTGTTTGATCTTCGTCCTCAGGCTGAGTCGTGCCGCCGTCGCCTCCGGTATCTCCTGAATCGCCGGTTCCGTCTTCATTTGCCAGCTGGATCAATTGAAGGGCAGAATCTGATGAAGCGGTCTGTTCAGCAGATGTGCCTGTTTCGGTTTTTCCGCTGTCTGACTCATCATTAGAGGCATCTCCGTTCTGCTCCTGACCGTCTGTTCCCTGCTGCTGGTCTTGATCCTGAGTATTGCCGTCCGTTTGTCCGTCATTCCCGGTATCACTGCTGTTATCATCGTTTCCGGTGTCTCCCTGTGAATCATCGGGATTTGTGTTGTTTCCGTCATCAGGATTTTCCGGGTTGTCAGTGGACGGTTCGTCTGTTCCAGGATTTTCAGTTCCAGGGTTCTCTGGCGTCGGCTCCTCTTTTTCAGGCTCTTTTAGATTGTCCGAAATGTCCTGAATGTCTGCTGCGATGTTTTTCAGTTCTTCACGCTGTTTTTCAAGATCTATTTTCAGTTCTTCAGGGTTTTCTTCCTTTGGATCTTTATCTTCATCATCTGAACCATCATCTCCATCAGGCTCCGGATCGCCTTTCGCAACAGTAAGCGCTGCGCGAGACTCAACAAGGAGTCCGTATACTTGGTTTAATGCAGCCTGCCTTGATGTTGCCTGATATTGATCGATTAAATCACTTTGGATTTTTGCCATGCCAAGTTCCTGCTGAGGCACCTGGCCTTCCCTGATTTGCTGTGCGGCTGCCAGAACTGTGCTGGTTTGCCCAAGCTGTGTTTTCACTTGGCTGATCCCTGTTGATAGTCCGCTCATGCGTTCGCTGAACTGATTCGCCTTTTGCTGAGCTTGGATGGCATCCAGGCCTGTGTGGATTTGCTGCTGGGTTGAATCCTGGGCTGCCAAAAGCAGTTTTTTCTGATTTTCTTGATATTCTTTGTATCTTTCAACTGTATCAACGAATTCTTTCAGCGTGTTTTTGGCTTCCTCCGCTGTTGAAGCTTTTTCTTTTGTCGTGCCCTGCGCTTCATTCATTGATTTCTTCAGCTCATCGATTAAGTCTTTTTGCTGTTTGATTTCACCTGCTAAATCATTAGAGCTTGGTTTGTAAAAGTTGTACATGACATTCTGGAATTCAGATTCTTTATTGACGATTTTGTCAAATTCTCCTCTGATGTTGTCCACTTTTTGCGAAACAAAGTTCCAGTATAAGGCCGACATTTTTTTGTTCATTGTCTTTTGGGCATCCTCAAGCTCACGCTGAACTTTTTCTTTGTTGACCGCATTCAGGTTATCTTGAATGCTGAATTCGAGCGTTGCTTTTTGAGGATGATCTTTGTCATAGCTCAAAATATTTTTTGAGAAATCTGAGGGGATGTAGACGATCGCATCGTATTTCTTTGACGCGAGACCAGTCTCGGCCGCGCTTCGGTTTACGACCGTCCACGAATAATCGGGACGTTCACCCAGAACGGCCGCTACTTCCTTGCCGAAATGGGCGGATTTGTCCTCTTCATCAGACTTCACCTCATCACTCAATACGCCTGTGTCTTCATTCACCACCGCGATTTGCCGCGTGGAATTGACTGCTTTTTTCGTCGGATCGTCTCCGATAAAGCGGAAAAACAAAACCGGCAGCAGCAAAATGATGATGACGGCGGATATTAACTTGATCAAGCTTTTTCGTTGTTCTGTCATCTAGCACTCTCCCTTTCAGCAGAACATAAAGGAATTTGAACTTTTTGCTCCTTCCCGTTTTCCACAACATATCCGAAGCCCGGCTGAATCTCAGGCTCCTGTCTTTGGTACGGGAGAGGAATGACATTTTGCTCAGATTTTTTCATCAGCAGAATCGCGTGGCGAATTTGCTTCATCTCTGTCGTCAAGGAGTCATAGCCTTTTGAGAATTCGCTGTGGTTTCCGCCCGGGATAAAGCTGAAGCCAAGATGCGCGTATGATTTCATGAAGTTTGCCAGACGGTCTTGTATTCTCGTATCAATCGTCTGCTGGAATCTCGTAATCCCGTCAATCATCAGCACCACTTGTGAGAATCGCAGGTTTTGCACATCTCCCTGGCGGACGGCTTCTATATACATGGCTTCTCTTGTTTTAAAAATATCTTCTGCTGTTTCGATCCACTGCTCAATATCTTCTTTCGTTTCCAAATATGAGACGTCTGATTCCTTCGCATATTGGGACAAGCCGCGGTCAATCGAGTCAAACAGGCCGATCATTTCGGTTTCATCATCAATCAGATGTTCAAGCATTACTTTTAAGACGTTTGTTTTCCCGCGCTGGGTCTGACCTAAAATCAGGCAGTGCTTATGCTTGCCCAAATCAAAATAGACTGGGCTGACTGTTTCTTCATGAAGCCCGATCGGTACAGATAAAGGCTTGCGTTCCAGCTTGAAGCGGAGAGAAAATTCTCTTGTCGACAGGCTCTCAGGCAGCATCGGAATCGGTGCCGGCAGGTCCATTGAAGCAAAGCGCTCCTGAAGATGCTGAACGTCTGATTTCAGGCCGTTGAACATGCTGATATCATCGTCCGCGTCAACAGGCAGGAACATTTGCGCGAAATAAAGCTCTTCCTTTTGAATGATGACGCGCCCCGGAATCGGTTCAAGATTGAACTTCGGCCGTCCGTAAATGGAATATCCCTCAGATTGATCCATGAGATAATGGACAACCTTTGTTTTCAGGTTATTTAACAATGACTGGCGGACTGCATTCACACGCGTTGCTGTCAGCATGAAGTAGATACCCAAGCTCTGTCCGTCTCTGGAAAGCTGGACAAATTCCGATTCAAGCTCATGCATCTCATCCTTGACGATGTCAAAGTTGTCAATGGTGATGAAAATGAACGGAAGCTCTTCCTCGCTCAGCGCATTGTACATTTTGATGTGGCTGATTTCTTTTTCCCTGAACAGACGTTTACGGCGGTCAATTTCTTCTTTGATTCGAATCATGAACTTTTCAATTTTTCTTGACTGGTCCATCAGGAAGTAATCCGCTGTATGAGGCAACTTCGCTAATGGCAGAAGCGTTCCGTTTCCGAAATCAAAGATATAGACATGAAGTTCTTCTGGTGTGTATACGTCCGCAAAGCTCATCAGGAACGTTGCGGCTGCAATCGATTTTCCGTAGCCAGAAGAGCCGAATATGCCGATATTTCCGTCTTCCATCATCTTATAAGCAATCGGCGCCTGTCTTTGCAGATCAGGTTCGTCGACATACGCGAAGTGGAAATGGTCTTTTTCTTCTGAAGGAAAAAGAGTGCGCGGGATACGTTCCGCAAGCGGCGGCAGCCAAGGGCTTGGCAACTTCTCGATTCCCATTTCATCTTGGATGCGTTCAATTTCGTCAACTACTGCTTCGATTTCTGTTTGAACGTCTTTTTTCGCGATATCTTCGGTATCAACTTCGGAAAGCGGGATCAGACCCGTATCCGTGACGATCGCGATTTCATCCTCTGTTCCGTAGACTTCCTCTAAGTAAGGCGCACCGCTCCAAGCTGATTGAAACAGCTCATACACTTCATTGTTGCCGACCTGCAAATACCCGCGTCCTGTCACGGTAATGTTTGCGGCATCGCTGTTTTTCAAAATTTCTTTACTGTCGGTGGCATCCTGAACCTTCAGCGCTACTTTAAAGCGCGAGTTGCTCCAGATCTGGTCGTCAATGATGCCGCCCGGCTTCTGTGTCGCCAAAATCAAATGAACGCCGAGGCTTCGCCCGATACGCGCGGCACTGACAAGCTCTCTGATAAAATCCGGCTCCTCGCTTTTCAGCTCGGCGAATTCATCAGAAATTAAGAACAAATGAGGCATCGCCACTTCTGCTTTCCCCTGCTTGTACAGCTTTGTATAGTCATTGATGTGATTGACTTGATATTGATCAAACAGGCGCTGCCTTTTTTTCAGCTCGCTTTTTATGGAAGCAAGCGCACGCATACTGAAGTTTTTGCTGCCTTCAATATTTGTGATTGTGCCGAGCAAGTGAGGAATATTGCGAAACGGCTGTGCCATCCCTCCGCCCTTATAGTCAATTAATAAGAAAGCCGCTTCATGCGGGTGAAAATGCACCGCAAGTGACAAAATGTAGGTCTGGAGAAATTCACTTTTCCCTGACCCCGTTGTCCCTGCAAGCAACCCGTGCGGACCGTGGGCTTTTTCGTGAAGGTTCAGGTACACAATGTCATCTTTTCCTTTATAGCCGATCGGCACTGACAGCGACTTCGCCGATTCACTCGTCATCCATCTTTGCTGAATGCCGATTTCCTTTACTTCCTTCGCATGGAAAAGCTCCAGGAACGATACCGTTTCCGGAATGGAATTCGTAATGCCGACCTGGTGATTCAGCGTCCGCAGCGTGCGTGAAAACCGTTCGTTGTCCCCGCGCTGATGATAATCGAGGCGGAACGGAATTCTTACCGCTTTTTTCTTTTGTATTAAAATGTCGCCTTCATGCTCATTGATGTAGCGGACAAGAGTCGTAATGTTTTCCGACAAGCTTTCCTTTGTTTCCGCAGCGACAATTGTAGAGATGCCCAGATGCTCATGCTGTCCTTCTAAATATTCGAGTATGACGTGCTCTGAGATCAGCTGCTGATTCGTAATGACAAATACAAAATGCGGTTTGAACTGCAGTTTTTCTTTGTCATCTTCGAGATCGCGCTCTCTGATCAATTCGTAAAGCGAAGATAGGAGCTGGTCTCGGGTTTGCTCATTATATATAAAACCTTTCGCATAAATATGGGGCATTTGAAATTGCGGCAGCCACTTCATCCACTCCCAGTCTTTATACTCTTCTTCATGAAAAATAAAAACGAAACGCAAATCGTGATAGCTGTTGAAGAACGACAGCTGTCCGATCAGCTGGTGAATCTCATTTTTCACAATTTGCGATTTACCGACAAGCCCCATCGGACCTTCCGCCAAATCAACCGTAACCGGGGCATTGCGAATGTCCTTATAGACACGCTGCATGTGCTGGGATTTCTCCATGAGGTCATCGATATCACGATTGGCCAAGTCCCCGCCGCTCATATTGATTTCATAGCTTGAAGGGACTGTTCCCGTCCCAAGCCGCAGCTGGAGATAATCCTTGCTTTCAAGCGATTTTTCCCAGATCCGGTCACTGATTTCACTTGTTAAGTATTTCATTTGTTCGAATGAAGGAAAATGAAATTCCAGAACCTGCTTTTGCTTTTCAGCAAGCGCCTGAAGCTCTTTCCGCTTATTGTCTAGGTAAAGCTTATACACGCGCTCCCGTTTTTCTTCGCGTTTTTTCCGCTGGTTTTTATCCCGGAAATATTGCACCGTCGAGGTAATGAGGGTCATCATAAACATCGCCAGAGAAACGAGTATGAATATGCCGCGCGGCTGAATGATTGCGACAACGCCCATCACGATCAGCATCACAAGCGGAGGCAGAATGACGAGCCACAGCCCTCTATTGGTTTGATCGCTCTCCTGAGAGGGAAAACTGAAAGAAACGCGGTCATCCGGCAGGTCGTACACCATTCGCGGCGTTCTTCTGTACTGCGGATATTTTTTCTGCATCTCTGTGCTCGGTTTGACCGTTTCTGTTAATGCCGTTTCAAACGGGGCAAAATGAACAATTTCTAAAAGGTCTTGTTCCGTCACTCTCATTTGCGTAAAGTTCCAGAAAATTTCATCCCCCGGCTGGAGCGTTGTATTGTCGATGATCTTCTCTCCGTTCAAGAAGATCGTCCCTCTTTCAGGACGAACCGACCAGCTTCTGCCGACAAGAAGCAAAGAGAACGTGCTGTGTTCTGCAAAAGCAAACTCTTGCGGATTCAGATAAATATCTGCATTTGTCTTTTCTGAAGAGCATATGATTTCATCCCGATTCCCCGTAAAATAAACGGATTTATGAGGCTCACTGCCCGTCAATATCAAGCGTATATCCTGCTGATCCGTTTGGAGAGAAAATGATGTATCCGGCTCAATCGTGCCGAGACAATCATTTCCCAGGAAAACTTCGTATTGGCCGCCGGATTCGTTTCTTTGAAGGGAAATCACTCCGCTTTCAAACGGAATAGTGCCGATCGTAACGGAATCCTTCACATCAGGCCCTATGGTCACCGGATGGGACGACGGGAGGTCAGTCAGTTTCAGTTTTTGAACGTTATTTTGGTAAAAAACCCATAATAGACTCAAATGGCGAACCTCCTAACGGCCGAATAGCAGCATGCGATGACCCGCGCTTCATGTATCACGTTATTTGTCATCTTTTTTCTCATCTTTCTTTTCTGTTTCTTTTTCTTTCTTCAATTGTTCTTCTTTTTTCGCTTTTTCCTCGGCTGCGGCTTTTTCTTCTGCCGCTTTCTCTTCAGCTTGTTGTTTTTCTTCGTCTGTTTGTTCTTCGGCTGTATCGACTAAAGACGTGTCAGTATTAGACTGTCCTTGATTGTCGTCATGTTCCTTTTTTGCTTTTTCAAGCTCACTATTTACTGAATCGAGTTCTTTTTGTATTTCTTCATCATTTGTATCTTCAGATAAAAGCTGCTGTTTATATTTAGCAAGGCCAAAATAAATATAATCATTGTACTCAAGTTTACGGCCAATACTGATAGCTTCTTTGTAATTCCCTCGGCCATAATCAATCCAATACAAGAAATGCTGAGGGTCTGATTGCAGAGTGACTAAATTATTTTCAATATTTTTCGTTTTTGCACTCCCTAGATTTTCAACCTCAACATAAGACGTCGCCAGCTGATACTGCACCGATTCAGGCAGGCTTTCCGCATCGTATTTAGACAGTGTGCTGATAACCTCACTGTACTGCTTGTTTAGGAAAGCGCGGTTGCTGTCCACTATCGCCTGGTGCTTTGGCTGTGCGAAAAATAAAGCGTACATCGAATAAATAAGGGCCGGCACCAGCAAAACAATGAGCCCCAGGCCGATATATCGCTGAATGTTCCACTTTTTTCTCGGGATATGTATGTATGTTTTCGCTTTGGCTTCGAGCTCATCGATATAAGTTTGAATCTGCTCGAGCAGGTCATCATAGGTCGCCGCATCCAATATCGCCTTAGCCTCTGCGGAGAACGTCAGCGTATCATTGAATTTCAGGTAGTCTTCAAATGCAAACGCGCCGTCAACTGCCAAAGCTGCTGCCGCTTTCAGCTCCCGCCACACTCTTTCCTCATCACGCTCGTAAGGAGGAATGCTTTCTTTTACTCCATAATGGAGAAAATAAGGCGTTAGGCCTTTATCGAATACAATATTTTCAGGAGCGACAATCAAATTCAGCCTCGACAGATTGTGCTGCTGTACAGCTTGAACAAGCTGATAGGCGAACTGCCATTTGCTTTTTTTATCTTTAGCTTTCATTAAGCGGAATGCTTTATAGGAGGGAGGAGGTTGGATTGTGATGATTACTTCATCATCCGTCACATCGATCTCTTTATGAAAAAATGGATTTACATCTTTGATCACGTTGGCTTCGAGACCGTCCAGAAGCTTTATTTTTTCCCGCTGAAAGGTAAATGTATAGCCGGCATCTGTTTTCTCGGCAACGGCTTCTAATTGGTTTTCTAAATATGATTTTTGTTTATCCGACATTCAACCAGATCCTTTCATAATATTTCAAGCCGGTCTCCGTTTGTAATGCCGCAATCAGACAGCTTGCATTCTCCGGAAAACACCGTATCCTTATTAACCACTCTGATCCAGTGCCCTTCGCGCGGAGGTATAGCTACGCTTTGAGCCTGCCAAGCAATATCAATTACTTTTTTCACCGGGTGGTAATCTGACAATCTGAGATCAAAGACACTGCCGTTATAATGTTTCAAATCTATTGTAATATCAATATACATTTTAGGATCACCCTTACATAGAAAGAGCGCCGTCTTCTCGTGAATCAGGCGCTCCTTCCCTTTCATACTGTTATCCGCGGATTTGATTTGCGATGTCTTGGTCAGTAGACTCAAGTGTATTTGCTGTTTGATCAAGCTGCTGATTCACATCTTGAAGCAAATCTGACATTTTGATAAATGAAGGTTTGAGCTGCTCGTATTGATCTGCGAACGCTTCGCTTGAAGCACCTTCCCACATGCTTTTCAAATCAGAGATCATTCGGTTTAAACGATCAACCTGATTCAATACTTCTTGGCTTTCAACGCCGTATTGCTTCGCCATCGCTCTTAGCTCTTCGGGTGTGACACGAATTAATCCTGCCATATTCCTCATTACCTCCTGTGCCATCAGCCTAAATATGGGCTAATTCACTTATTTTTAGAACGTCATTATTATAAAAACAGTTTTTCGGTACAGTCAAACAAATATGTTTTAATTTTACAAAATGAGTCCAATGGTTTACCCCAAATCACTTAAAAATGACATAAATTGTTAAATAGGTAGGTTCATTTTCTCAATCTTCTCTTCATCCTCCGAATAATCCAAAAGACCCAAATGATTCTCCAACTCCCAAAAAAAACCTTTCAGAAAATTTGATGCTAGAGCACCATTTCTGAAAGGTTCAGTTTTTTCTTTCCTTAATCAGTCTCGCCCCCGATGACTTTCTTAGAAGAATAATAGGATAAGCTTTCGTATCATATAAGGCATACAACTGTACTGCAAAGAGGCGGATGCACCGCCAATCATATAAGACGTTTCTCTCAGTATGCCATGTAATTGTTTTTTTGGCTTCCGCTCTTTGTTGTTGATTTTCACAAACAACAACAATCATAATAAAAGGAAGGGGATGAGATGTCAAAGAGAAATCAAGCATGAAAAGTAGGGAGATTTATGACCATGCCGAATGATCCGTTTAAATACAGTTTTGACAGACTTGAAGATGTGGCTGATCATATCAGCGACGTTCTGCGTTGCCCGATTACTATAGAAGATTTCAACCACAAGCTGCTTGCCTACAGCACACACAGCGACTGTACAGATCCTGCCCGAACGTCTACAATCATTGGCAGAAGAGTACCGGAGAAGGTCATTAACAAGTTGTGGAAAGACGGGACGATTCCAGCTCTTTTAAAAACAGACCAGCCGATCAGAGTAAAGCAAATAGATGAAGTCGGCCTAAGCAATCGCGTTGCAATTTCCATTTGGAAAAACAACCAAGTGCTTGGCTTCATATGGGCGCTTGAGATCCAAAAAACATTGTCTGACGATGATCTGATGACACTGCAAATGGCGGCTAAAGCAGTAAGAAACAAGCTTCTCAAACTCCAAATCAGAAAAACGAAAAATGAAGAACGCAGCCAAGAGTTTTTCTGGAAAATGCTGACCGGACACATTTATCAGGAGCAAGACATGGCGGATGGGTTCCACAAGCTTGGAATGGTCGCCCCTTCTGAGTTTTCCGTTATGATCATCCGGATAAACGGCGAGCTGACAGAAAAAATCGAACAGCAGCTGCAATATTTGCAGGAAACAACCCAGCAGGTTCACGTTCTGCTGACAACAGTAGATTCCAATGAACTCATTATTTTAACCGCTCCTAAAACAGATCACCCTTTTCAAGATTTAAAGCAGTTTGCTTTCAGTACGCAAAAACAGCTGAAGGAACGTTATAAAATAGAAGACGTTTCGATCGCTTTTGGCGGAATATACAATACTATTTCTTTTGTCTCCCGCTCCTATCAGGAAGCATTATCCGTCTTAAAAGCCAAGGAACGGTTCGCAGAAGAGACAAAACATCTTTTCAGTTTTTCTGAGCTAGGCATTTATCAATACTTGGATGTCCTAGATGAAAAACGGAAACAGACGGGATATTTTAATTATTCACTTTCCAAACTGGAACAGTATGACCGCGATCACCAGTCTAATATGGTAGAAACGCTAGAGCGTTTTATTGAAGCAGACAGCAACGTGAATACCGCTTCCAAGGTTTTGAATATACACGTTAATACGTTGAATTACCGTCTCAAGCGCATCAGCCAGATCGCTGAAATCGATTTAAAAAATGTGAATCAAAAATTCACCATCTATTTAGATATCAAGCTTCGGCACATGGATTTGTGAAATTTCACAAATCCATGTTTTTTTATTTTCTTATTCAAACAAAGAATTTTCCAAAAAATCAAGCTACACTAAAAACATCATAGATACAGGAGGAGACAGATATGATCATAGGGGTTCCTAAAGAGATAAAAAACAATGAAAACCGCGTCGCACTAACACCTGGAGGCGTTTCTCAGCTCGTTTCAAACGGCCACCGGGTACTGGTTGAAACAGGCGCGGGCCTTGGAAGCGGATTTGAAAATGAAGCCTATGAATCAGCAGGAGCGGAAATCATTGCTGATCCAAAACAGGTCTGGGACGCCGAAATGGTCATGAAGGTCAAAGAACCGCTGCCGGAAGAATATGTCTACTTCCGCGAAGGACTTGTGCTGTTTACGTACCTTCATTTAGCAGCTGAGCCTGAGCTTGCACAGGCCTTGAAGGATAAAGGGGTTACGGCCATCGCCTATGAAACGGTTAGTGACGGCCGGACATTGCCGCTTCTGACGCCAATGTCAGAGGTTGCAGGCAGAATGGCAGCGCAAATCGGAGCTCAATTCTTAGAGAAACCTAAAGGCGGAAAAGGCATTCTGCTTGCCGGAGTGCCAGGCGTTTCCCGCGGAAAAGTAACGATTATCGGAGGAGGCGTTGTCGGCACAAACGCGGCCAAAATGGCTGTCGGCCTCGGTGCAGATGTGACCATCATCGACTTAAACGCAGACCGCCTGCGCCAGCTTGATGACATCTTCGGCCATCAGATTAAAACGCTAATTTCTAATCCGGTCAATATCGCAGATGCTGTGGCAGAAGCGGATCTTCTCATTTGCGCGGTATTAATTCCGGGTGCTAAAGCTCCAACTCTTGTGACTGAGGAAATGGTAAAACAAATGAAACCTGGTTCAGTGATTGTCGATGTTGCGATCGATCAAGGCGGCATTGTCGAAACTGTCGACCATATTACTACCCATGATCAGCCGACATATGAAAAACACGGTGTTCTCCACTATGCTGTAGCAAACATGCCGGGTGCTGTCCCTCGTACATCAACAATCGCCCTGACTAACGTTACTGTTCCATACGCGCTGCAAATTGCTAACAAAGGGGCAGTAAAAGCGCTAACAGACAATGCGGCACTGAGAGCTGGTTTAAACACAGCAAACGGACACGTGACCTATGAGGCTGTGGCAAAAGATTTAGGATATGAGTATGTGCCTGCCGAGAAAGCTTTACAGGATGAGTCATCTGTGGCGGGTGCTTAATTCACATTGAGCTTGCAGAAAGATTTCTGCAGGCTTTTTTTATCTTTTAAAAGGAAAAAAGAGACCATTTCACGAACTAAAACTATGAAGTTGATCATAAAGGAGGATTCATATGGCTGTTCAGCAATATGGCGTGTTAAAAGGCATTGTCTTAGACATGAAGCGTGAAACCGATGATGACAGTCCTCATTTCCAAGTCAAAGTGCTCGGTGAAGAGAATACGTATTACAGGTGCGCCATCAATGTGATGTCCAGTTCTGAGGAATCTGAAGTATTGTATTTGGCTGACGATCAGTTTGATTCAAGCTCGATTACCATCCTTCCGAACATGCCGTATGGATATACAAGGATCAATGAGGCAAACCGTGAAGTGGCGCTGGATTATGTGCGGGGCAATTTGTTTGACCCGCGGAAAATGAAGCCTTTGCCGCATGAAATCACGGGGCCAGATAATGATTTAAATGATTTTATTGAAACGTATATGAAGAAAGCGAAAGACGAGAAAGCGCCGGTTTATATATTCGGTTCAAAATTTGGGCCGGAACAGGCTCCGGATAAAATATTCGGGTTTACTCCGACCAACGGCATGCACAATATCCATATGAATCAAGGGAATGCAATGGATACCCGCTGGAAAAAAGACAACGGCTCTTGGCATGACGGAGGCATTCTGATTCAATTTGCAGATCAGTGGGCCGCTGTGTTTTTAGCGTTTTTATCCCAATCGTGGTGTACAGATGAAAACGGGAACCCGGTCAGAGACTGTGATCATACCCAAACTTCTGCATAAGATAGAAAAAGAGACTGCAGCAAGCAGTCTCTTTTTTTGCGATTACACATTTTCAACAGGCTTTAAGCTGTTTGGCCTCATATCGCTCCAATGCGATTGGATATAGTCCAGACAAGCTTCACGCCCTTTTTGCTCATGAACGACTGTCCAGCCGCTCGGCACATCTATAAAACCGGGCCATAGGGAATACTGGCCCTCTTCATTGATCAGCACCAAATATGTGCCATCCGCATTTTCAAAAGGATTTGCCATCTATTGCTTCCCCCTTATTTATTCATCTCTTCCAGTTTGACAGCGAGAACCTTGCCGATTTGAGCAAGCGGTTCCGGCTGACAAAGATCTTTATGACGGCAGTCGATGTCGATTTGTTCAATTTGTCCGTGAATATAAGGCTTCCACGAATCAGGTTCAATCGGATCAAACCAATCAGGAATGATTGTTGATCTGAAAAACAAGACATTTCCACGGAAGGGTTTCGGCTTATATGAGCCTAAAATGCCGACAGAATTGACATACGTATTCTTCAGATTTAAAATGACCGATTCATCCAGGCTCGCAAGCGCGCTGCCGTCACGGCGAAGAATCTCGATCGCTGTTTCAAAATCAAGCGGTTTGTCCCCTAAGCTGTCCGGGTCGTACCCGCCTAACGCCAGAAGGGCAATAAGCGCTTCCTCATCATCCGGCGCCTCTTTTATAGGAAGGAAGTGGTTCGGATAGGCGTCCAGCATCACCAATAGGGATACTTCTTCTCCTTGATTTTGCAGCTGGGTGGCCATCGCTTGAACGACATTCCCGCCTAGGGACCAGCCTAGCAAATGGTACGGGCCTTTCGGCTGGATTGTTCTGATTTGTTCAATATAATCGGCAGCCATGTCGTCAAGTGTTTTTGGAAGCTCATCCCGCTGTCCGATTCCGCGTGCTTGCAAGCCGTAGATCGGATAATCTGTTCCTAAATTGGTCATCAAACCAGCATAGCACCAGCTGAGTCCGCCTGCCGGATGTACACAGAATAAAGGAAGCTTGTCTCCACTAGTTCGGAGCGGCAGCAGAACGTCGAGTGCGCTTTGGCTTGAACCCATCTCAAGTCTTTCAGCAAGCCCGGCCACAGTCGGCGCTTCGAATAGGTTGCCGATGCTAAGTTCAACGCCGAGCGCTTCACGAATACGGCTCATCAGCTGAACAGCAAGCAAGGAATGTCCGCCTAAATCAAAGAAACGGTCATCAATGCCGACACGCGGCAAGTGTAGCACCTCCATAAACAGGTCACAGAGGATTTCTTCCTGCGGCGTTCTCGGTCCGCGTCCTGTTACTGCCGCTGCGAAATCCGGAGCAGGCAGCGCTTTACGGTCAAGCTTTCCGTTCGGTGTCAGCGGCAATTCTTTCATCGTCACAAAGGCAGAAGGCACCATGTAATCCGGCAATCTCTCAGCAGCATATTTGCGCAGTTCCGCCATATCAAGCGTTTCTTCTGAAGAAGGTATGACATAAGCTGCCAAACGTTTATCTCCCGGCTGATCCTCACGCACGATTACTGCCGCATCTTCAAGCTGCGAATGCTGAACGAGCGCGGCTTCAATTTCTCCCAGTTCAATCCGGAAGCCCCGAATTTTCACTTGGTGATCGGCACGGCCGACATAGTCGAGAGAGCCGTCAGCGCGGAGGCGGGCCACATCCCCAGTGCGATACATCCGAGTGCCCGGAGGACCAAACGGATCAGCTATGAAGCGTTCTGCTGTTAATCCAGCCCGGCCTAAATAACCTCGTGCCAACCCAGCTCCTGATACATACAGCTCTCCGGCAACACCCGGCGGGACCGGCTGCAAGCGCTCATCCAGCACATATACGCCAAGATCCGGAATGCCGCAGCCGATCAAGCTGTTTGCCCGTAAAGCTGCAACGCTTCGGTCTAATTCGATATAACTCACATGAACCGTCGTTTCTGTAATACCATACATATTGATCAGCTGCGGTCTATTTTCAGGATGGCGGTTATACCAATCCTCTAGACGGCTGAGTTCAAGCGCTTCTCCGCCAAAAATGATACAGCGAAGGCTGAGCGCCTGTCCGAGATCCGGTTGCTCTCGTTCAGCCTGCATAAACTGATAGAAAGCGGACGGTGTCTGATTCAGAACGGTTACACCCTCTTTTACCAGCAGGCGCAGAAACGCTTCTGGTGATCTGCTGACGTGATGAGGCACGATGACAAGACGTCCGCCATGCAGCAGAGGCCCCCAAATCTCCCACACAGAAAAGTCAAACGCATAGGAATGGAACATGGTCCAAATATCGTCTGAGCTGAAATGGAACCAGTGATCAGTTGCTGCAAATAAACGTGTTACGTTTTGGTGAGGGATCATCACACCTTTTGGAACACCCGTTGAACCGGATGTATAAATGACATACGCCGTATTCAAAGGAGAAAGCGGCTGAATTCTATCCGTATTATTCGGATTCTCAGTAGGGTATGTGTTTAGTTTCTCTGACAGTTTTGGATCATCCAGCACGATTTTCGGCACGTTTTCGGCTGGCGGAATGTGCTCTGCAGCTTTTGTGTTCGTCATGATAAACGCAGGCTGCGCATCTTCCAGCATAAAAGCGATTCGGTCAGCCGGATAGTCCGGATCGAGTGGCAGATAAGCCGCGCCGGCTTTCAGCACCGCTAATAGCCCGACAGCCATTTCCAATGACCGAGGCAGTGCCAAGGCCACAAATTGCTCTGGACCGACGCCTTCGCTGATCAGCATTCGGGCAAGCCGATTTGCTCTTTCATTCAGCTCTGCATAGCTCAGTGACTGATCTTCGTAAACAACAGCAATGGCATCAGGGCTTAAAGCAGCCTGCTTCTCAAACTGCTCCGGCAAACTTGCGTGCGGAATTTTTTCAGAAACATTTTGCCATTCTGTCGCCATGTTGCTGCGCTCCTCCGGTGCAAGGATGTCCAGATTTCCGATTTGCTGGTCAGGATCAGACTCAGCAGCCTCCAGCAGGCGCATCAGACGGTCAGCAAGAGCCTGAGCAGTTTCCCGCTTGAAAAGATCAGTGCTGTATTCTAGCAGTCCATCCAATCCGTTTGGTGTCCCGTCAGCAAGACGGTTTTCACTGATTTCCAGCGTCAAATCAAACTTGGCAGAACCGACACTGTGGATCCGCAGGCTGCTTTCCATGTCAGGAAGAGGCAGTTCAGCATCTGGTGTGTTTTGGAACGCAAGCATGATTTGGAATAAAGGATGCGTCGCCCGTGAGCGAGCCGGATTGAGCACCTCTACAAGTCTCTCAAACGGCAGATCTTGATTTTCATAGGCTGCCAGATTCACTTCCCGCACTCTGTCAAGAAGCTCACGGAAGCTTGGGTCACCAGACGTATCGGTTCTGAGCACCAATGTATTGATAAACAGTCCCACAAGATCGCCTAGCGCATCATCATTCCGACCCGCGATCGGACTGCCGATCGGAATGTCAGTGCCCGCTCCCAGTCTTGTCAATAAAGCGGCGAGACCGGATTGAAGCACCATAAACAGGCTCACCCTATTTGCGCGAGCCAGCTGCTGCAATCGCTTGTGAAGCTCAGGCTCAATACGGAAATGAATCGTATCCCCATCATGACTCGGCTCAGCCGGACGTGAATAATCGGTTGGCAGTTCAAGCTGATCAGGCAGATTTTTCAAGGTTTCTTTCCAGAAAGCAAGCTGTCCGGCAATCAAACTATTTGGATCATCTCCGCTCCCAAGCAGTTCTTGCTGCCAAAGCGCATAGTCTGCATACTGCACAGCAAGGGGCGCCCATTCGGGAGCTTTTCCGTGACAGCGAGCCTCATAAGCCGCCCCAAGGTCACGGGTCAGCGGCGTTAAGGACCAGCCGTCCCCGACAATATGATGCACGAGGAGAAGAAGCACGTACTCGTCAGGCCCGATGACAAATAGCTCGGCACGAAAAGCAGGTTCAGCTGCAAGATCAAAGCTGTAACGCACGGCTTCAGCAAACCGCTCAGAAAGCTCCTTCTCAGTAATCTCATTAACATGTAAATCAGGCCTTGCTTGATCAGCGTCTAAAATATGCTGATAGGATGTCCCCTGTGATTCAGGGAAGATCGTCCGAAGGCTTTCATGGCGGCAGACGAGATCATATAGTGCAGCTTGCAGCACTCCTTGGTCCAGTTCACCCGACAGACGGGCAGCAACCGGTATATTATAAGTAGGGCTCGGCCCTTCAAGACAATGGAGGAACCATAGCCGGCGCTGAGCAAAAGAAAGCGGAATTCTTTCAGGCCGCTCAGCTCTCTGCAATGCGGGACGTGCACTCTGCGCCTGATCAAGATGGGCAGCGAGTCCGGCTACTGTCGGTTCGTCAAAGAGCTTGGCAATACCAAGTTCGGCTCCCATTACCTCGCGAATGCGGCTCATTAGACGGGCTGCAAGAAGAGAGTGACCGCCCAGCTCGAAGAAACTGTCATCGATGCCGACCCGTGCCAAACCGAGAACCTCGGCAAACAAGTCACACAATATCCCTTCCTGAGGAGTTCGCGGTCCCCTATCACTGACAGATGTGCTTAAATCAGGCGCCGGCAGTGCTTTCCGATCGAGCTTGCCATTAGGTGTCAATGGCAGTTCGTCCATCTCTACAAATGCCGCCGGCACCATATAATCAGGAAGACTGGCACCCACATAACGGCGAAGCTCGGCAGTATCAATAGCTGAAGCAGCGACTACATATGCCACCAATCTTTTGCCTCCCGGCTGATCTTCCCGAACGACAACCGCGGCCTGTTCGATGTCCGGATGCTTAGCAAGCACGGCATCAATTTCTCCAAGTTCAATTCGGAATCCGCGAATTTTGATTTGATGATCCGCCCGCCCGATATAATCCAAAGACCCATCAGCGCGCCAGCGGGCCTGATCTCCGGTCCGATACATCCGAGCCCCCGGCGGTCCGTATGGATCTGCAACAAAACGCTCAGCCGTTAAATCAGGGCGGCGGAAATAACCTCTAGCCAAGCCTGTTCCTGCAATATAAAGCTCTCCTACAACTCCCGGCGGCACCGGCTGCAAACCGTTATCAAGCACATACACCTGCGTATTCCAAATCGGTTTGCCAATTGGCGGAACGCCCTTCAGTCCTTCTTCAAGAAAAGCTGCTGCAGACCAAATCGTTGTTTCAGTCGGACCGTATAAGTTCGTGACTGGACAATGAAGCTCATGAAGCGCCTGTAAAAGACCGCTCGGCAGCGCCTCGCCTCCGACAAGTACTCTGAGTCCCCGAAGTTTCTCAGGTTCATTCGTCACCAAGGCATGCCACAGTGTCGGTGTCGCCTGCATGATATTGATATCGAAATATTCAATCATTTGAGCTAATGCCTGTGGCTCACGGATCGTTTCTTTCTGTGCGATCACGATTTGCGCCCCGCTGATAAGCGGAAGATATAACTCCAATGCTGAAATATCAAAAGCGACAGTCGTCACAGCCAACAGCCTGTCTTCTTCTCCTAGAGAAAATACCTCCTGCATGGACAGCAGGAAATTGCTTAAGCTTTTAAGTGTAACAACGACACCCTTCGGTCTTCCTGTTGATCCTGAGGTATAGATGATGTACGCAGGATGGGCAAGAGAAACTGATACATTCGGATTGTCAGGCGAATAGCGTTTTACAACCTCCTGTGTAACAGCTTGGTCAAGCACAAGCTGCGGAACAGCCAGGTCATCAGGCAGACGGGCTGCTATTTCCTCAGTCGTTATGATGCATGATGGGTTTGCATCCTCCAGCATGTAGGAAATTCGGTCGGCCGGAAACTCCGGATCTAACGGAAGATACGCCGCACCAGTCTTCAGTACAGCAAGCATCGAAGCTACCATCTCTGGAGAACGCGGCAGCGCCAAAGCGACAAACTGCTCCGGACCAAGGCCTTTTTCGATCAACAGATGCGCGAGGCGGTTTGCCTCTTCATTCAGCTCTTGATAGTTTACTTGAACATCATCACATATGAGAGCGATACGTTCTGGCGTAAGAACTGCCTGCTTCTCGAACATGTCCTGAAGGCTGAGCAGGTTCTCAGGTTTTGCCGTCTCATTCCATTCACTAATGACTTGTTTTTTCTCCTCTGGCAATAGGAGCTCCATTTGCCCAATCAGCATGTCCTCCCCAGCTGAAGCTATTTGCAGCAGCTGCAAAATACGCTGCTGATGAAGCTTAATATCAGACTCGCTGTATACCTCAGGATTCGCGTCTACATCAATTCGCAGCCCGCTGCCATCCGTTCTGTCATATACATTGATTGATAGATCATCAACAGGACCGGCTGAAAGATTATGCGTTGTGCCCCGGGCCCCGGCAAAGTCGAGACCGTAATCAAACGGCATGAGATTGATTTGAGGGCCAAATAATCTATGGTTTTCTCCTATCAATTTCAGATCGCGTCGAAGCTCTTCATGGCGATACTTATGATGTCGCCGAATACTGCGGATTTCCCGGGAAATTTGCTGAATAAGTTCTGAAAAGCTCATCGAAGAGCTTACAGACAGCCAAAGCGGGAGAAGGTTCATCACCATAGCCGGTACATTCAGTGATGCGGACCCTATCCGTCCCATCATGGGCAGACCGAGCACAACATCCTCAGAGCCGGTCATTCGGTGCACATAAACAGCTGACACCGCAATCACGACTTCATGCCAGCTTCCTGAGAAATAGCGCGCCGCTTCTTTTAACGCGTATACATCAGATAGAGCCAGATACGCCGTATGACGAAGAAAACTGTTAGATGTTCTTGGTGCCCGGTCTGCCAAACTTACAACCTCAGGTCCATCAGCAAAACGATCCAGCCAGAATTGACGATCCTTCTCATACTGCTCGGATCCGCGGTAATCTGTATCCTCCTCCAAAATGGCTTGGAGAGACCCAAAGGAACGATCTTTAGCTGATTGTCCTTTCACAAGCGCGGCATACGTACTTGCCACACGCTGAGCAATCAGGGAAAAACCGAAGCCGTCGATCGCAATATGGTGAATGCGCTGATACCAAAAGAAACGATCAGGCCCGGCTATAAAAAGAGCTTCATTGAACAAAGGGTCATATCCTAAATCGACCGGCTTTGCCAAATCTGCTTTCATCCAGTCTAATGCTGTTTTTTCCGGATCAGGCTCAGAGCTGACGTCAATGACGTGCAGCTGGACATCCGGAGACGGGTTTATCATCTGCCAAGGCCCGTCCATATTTTCACCGAAGCGGACATGCAGCGATTCCGCTTCCTTTATCACATGCCGCAAAGCTTCTTCAAATAGAGCAATATTGATTGGTCCATTGATTTCTATATATTCCGCTGTATTGTAGATTGGATTGTCCGGATCAAGCTGCTGAGCAAACCATATGCCGGTTTGCGCTCCGGTCAAAGAATATTGAAGGTCTTTTGTATCAGGCATCCGTTTGTTTACCCTCCTTTTATAAATAATCCGCGTTTGGCAGCACTTGCTGGCTGCGGGTTGTAAGCAATTTCTGCCATTCTTCGATCGTCGGGCGTTCAGCCAGTTCCACGAATGTTACCTCGGCTCCTTCACGGCGCCATTGTTCTACTAATGTCATGATCCTTACCGAATCAAGCCCCCGGTCGAGCAAATCCTCTTGATCTGTAATGTCTTCAGGTGTTTCTTGAAGAAGCTCAGCAATTTGTTTACGGATACTCTCACATGTAAACACTTCACTGCCAGTAGTCATTGACGTTTTCTGAGCAGCAGCAGGCACCTGCTTCAGCTGGTCGAGAAGACTGTCAGTCATTATGGTAAACGCACAGCGCCCAGCTGCATAATCCAGCGCCATTTGATGTTTTTCTAATGAAAAATCAGCAACTGCATCTCCCACAAAAAAAGCTTCGATATCCTCCATAAATGCTTCACATGCTGTAACGAGACAGCCGATATGGGCGTAAATTCCGGAAATGATCAGCTGATCACGTCCCTCTTTGCGCATAATCTCAAGCAGATTCGTTCTCTTAAACGCGCTGTATCTCCATTTTGTCAGCACGAGATCATCATCTTCCGGTGCCAGCTCAGTTACAATTTTCTCCTCATAAGGGCCGCTGTTTAATCCCGGACCCCAAAAGTCTGTCAGCAGCGCCCGGTCTGCCGGATTTTGACTTCCAGGCTGTGCAGTATAGACGACAGGTATTCCAAGCTGGGCACATTGATCCTTCAGCTTGCGTATATTCGCCGAAAGCTCTGTTACCGGAGAAGCTCCAGCTGTGAAAGCATCGACAAAATAGTTTTGCATATCGTGTATTAATAGGACCGCCCGATTTGGATCAGGCACCCATGAGACTTTGTTTTGCGGCATATCAGACGCTGTCGGCATTTGATACGGCTGAATGGCAGGTATAGCCATTTGAACACTTCCTCTCAAATTGTTGTTTTATTTTTTTGATCCTGCAAGAAGCTTCTCGGAAATGGCTTCACGGAGCGCTTTTTTACTGACTTTTCCTACCCCTGTCTGCGGAAAGGACTCAACAAATTCAATCCGGTCAGGGATTTTATATGCCGCCAGTCCGCGCTCTCTCAAAAACGCTTTGAGCTCTGCGGCTTTCGGAGCTTCATTCCGGGGAATAATGAACACACAAGATCTTTCGCCAAGAAATTGGTCAGGCATAGAGACCATTGCGGCATCATGGACAGCCGGATGCGCCAGCAGATGATTTTCCACCTCTTCAGCCGCCACTTTTTCTCCTCCGCGGTTAATTTGATCCTTCGCCCGGCCTTCAACGACGATATAGCCGTCTGATGTCAGTCTGACGATATCACCCGTGCGGTAAAAACCATCCTCAGTAAATGAAGCAGCGTTATGCTCTTCTGCCTTATAGTAACCCCGAATTGTATACGGTCCCCGTGTCAGCAGATGTCCTGTTTCACCAGGTTTTACGTCACGATCCTGATCATCCCAAACACGTACCTCATCATATGGGGACATCGGTTTTCCTTGGGTGTTGACAATGACCTCTTCAGGGTCATCCAATCTCGTATAATTGACGAGCCCCTCTGCCATTCCGAACACCTGCTGCAGCGTGCAGCCGAAAACAGCGTTTACCCTGCGCGCAGCTTCAGCACTGAACTTGGCGCCGCCAACCTGCAGCACTTGAAGGCTGGATAGATCGTCTTGGCGTGAGGATGCCGCATCCATCCATACCATCGCAAGGGGCGGAACAAGAGCGGTAATCGTGACTTGTTCCCGTTCAATCAAAGGAAATGCGTCATCAGGACTTGGAGAAGAAGATAACACCACTCTTCCTCCGGCGTATAATACGCCGAGAACCCCAGGCGAGCTGAGCGGATAATTGTGCGCCATCGGCAATGCTGCCAAGTACACCGTACTGTGGTCGAGCCAGCAAACCTCTGCACTCAGCTTCAGGCTGTAAATGTAGTCATCGTGCGTCCGCGGAATCAGTTTTGATAAGCCGGTGCTTCCACCAGAAAGCTGAAGGAACGCCACATCTGAAGATTTGACTTCAGGCAGTTTTACAGGTTTTGTATGCAAATCCTCCAGGGACAGAAATTCCTCTGCCTCACCTGCGACAATGACGTGTTTCAAAGACGGTAGCTTGCTTTGTACCTGTCTGGCGAGTGATCGGTAGTCAAAGCCGGAATAGGAGTCGGGAATGATATAAGCAGCCGCTTCAGCAAACTCGCAAAAATATGTAATTTCACTGCTTCGATGAGAAGGCAGTGCAAAGACCGGGAGCGCCCCCAGACGGAAGAGCGCAAAAATGACTTCAAAAAACTCTGCGATATTCGGCAGCTGCACCACGACACGATCCGTCTGTTTAATGCCGAGCTTCTGAAATCCGGCAGCCAGACGATCAACCCTCGTGTCAAGCTCTTGATAGCTCCAATGGGTGTTTCCGCAAGTAATTGCAATGCGATCGCCATGTTTGGCAGCCCGGTCCCTTAACAAATCTCCAAACGTCTCGCCGGCCCAGCAGCCGTTCTTTCGATATGTCTCAGCTAACTCATCAGGCCAAGGAGTAAATCCATTCAGCATGTTGTATCCCTCCAGCAATTCATTCTGATCATATGTGATTCACGCCCATTGCCCGCAGCATCGTCCGAAACTTCGCGGATGTCTCCTGAAGCTCGTCCTCAGCTTTTGATCCAGCAACAACACCGGCTCCGGCATACAGGCGAAGTAAGCGTTCTTCTGCCTCTGCGCAACGGATCGTCACGACCCATTCTCCGTCACCTGCATCGTCACACCAGCCGACCATGCCGGTAAAGAAACCGCGGTCAAACGGTTCAATGCTGAGAATCGCTTCTCTTGCAAGATCAGTCGGTGTTCCGCAGACGGCCGGCGTCGGGTGGAGCGCAGCCGCCAATTCCAGTGCGGTCACGGACGGATCGGAAAGCTCCCCCTTAATCACGCTGGACAGATGCCACATCGTCTCCGTTTTGATCAGTGAAGGCTTTTCCGGAACATCCAGCGTCCGGCAGAAAGGCCGTAGCGCTGCCGCAACCGCGTCAGCCACAACCGCGTGCTCATGGAGATCCTTTGCGGAAGAAAGCAATTCTTTTGCCCGGCGCTGGTCTTCAGCAGGATCGTCACTGCGAGGCCTTGATCCGGCTAATGGATTGGAAACAACCTGAGTGCCCATTCTTGAAACGAGAAGTTCCGGACTTGCACCGAGCAATGTTCGGCGGGAAGACGTTTCCGCTTCGCTGGACACGTCCGCGGCAAACGTGTAGCCGTGCGTGTTGTGCTGCGCCAGATGGCGAAGCAGTTCATCCGTCTGAATCGGTTCAGACGATGTCAAATGCAGTGATCTGGACAGGACGATCTTGCTGAGTGTCCCATCGGCAATGCGTGCCAGTCCTTGTTCCACACCATTTTTGTAATCCTCTGGTGCAGGAACAGGCTCTATGTGGTATGTATGCCCAGACTGCTGTTCCTTCTCCGCATGATCAAATTGAAGCGGTCCTGACCAGCTCACTTCTTCAGGAACAACGAGCCGAGCTGCTTTTACATGATCAAAAGGAACGGCACCGACAACAAGCGGACGGCTTTGCCCCGATTGCTTTGCTTGATTCAGCGTCTCTGCAATACGGCCGGAAAGGGTTTCTATTTGGTTTTGCCCGTCTGCCTCCGGTACGATTTCACTAATTCCTTTCGCTAACAGTACACGATGAGGAGAAGCTAAGAAAAAAGCACCCGGCTCATACTCATGAAGCAATTGCTCCGCTTTTGTTTGTGATATAACGTTTTGTTCCGACATTCTCATGAACCTCCTTTAAATTGAGTTACACGCCTAAGGTCGCGCCGCCATCTACGCATAAATTATGCATCGTAATATGCCCTGCCTGGCCAGAAACCAAAAAGAGCACAGCATTTGCAATATCTGAAGGCTGAGCCAGTTTTTTGAGCGGGATCCCTGTTTTAAATGTCTCAAGTGATCCTTTTATGACTTGCTCCGCTCCATTTTCATCGGCCCATAATGACCACTGCATGTCTGTTTCCGTTGATCCGGGAGACACAATATTGCAGCGGATATTATATTCTGCAAGCTCCAGGCCAAGGCATTTCGTAAACATCACTGCCGCTGCCTTTGAAGAGGCATATGCCGCCATAGATGTCCTTGGCACCCCCGCAGCATTCGATCCGACCGTTACAATCGAACCCGATTTCCGGTCCATCATATATTTGCTGACTGAACGCGAGGAGTTAAAAACGCCGGTCGAATTCACTGAGAACGTGGCTTCCCATTCCTCATCGCTGAGTGAATGGATCAGTCCCGGGCGAAGGACACCCGCTACATTCACCAAAATATCGATCGGCCCCATTTCACGTTCGATGCGCGCCGTGATCCCGTCAATCGCTGCGCTGTCTCTTACATCCGCGGGAAAGGCTTCCGCATGGCAGCCTTCCGCTTTGAGGCTGCTCACAACCTTTTCCAGCTTTTCAGGATTATAATCAACTGCCGCAATGTGTGCGCCTTGACTGGCAAGCGTCCGTGCAACAGCTTCACCTATTCCTTGGGCAGCTCCTGTTATAAAAGCAATTTTGCCCTTTATACCCATTGCATTCATATCATCAATTCCTTTCTTCACTTCAGATGCCGAACGGACATCCAGCGAAAAAGACTGCTGCGCCTCAAAAAAAGCGCAATCTATTGATAATGATTATCATTATCAATTATAAAAATAATCATATCCAAATGTCATGTGACAGTCAAATATAATTTCAGTGACGTTTTTAGAACCAAGGCTGAGAATGTCTCAGCCCATTGAAATATGCGGTCCGTCAGGGTGAAGCGCAAAACGCAGCGCCCGGCTGACCAAAACAGGAAGAACCGAAATATGTCCTTCTCCTGAAAACTCGCAAAATTCTGCCCGTATGCCTTGTTCAGATAAAACGGCCAGCCTCTCGTAAAGCTCCCTCGCATTATCGTTCATCCGGCTTTTATGATGCTGCTCCAATTCTCCTGCTGCAAGCAGGATATTGATAGACTGATTGTTTTTCTTGAAGCAGGAGGCGAAATGGTCCGCTTTCTCGAGAATAAATGGTTTATTCCAATGAATCGACGGACTTCCCGCGACATACGTTTGAAACGCATCCGGCTTCGTTAACAGCACCTGCAGCACGAACAGCCCGCCAAGCGAGTGCCCAAAGATCGTTTGTCTGTTTCTGTCAATCTGGTAATCTCGTTCTATCTCCGGTTTTAGATCCTCCTCAATAAATCTGAAAAAGCCCTCTGCTCCGCCATGCTCCGGCCATTCTTTGCCGTCGGGCCTTACAGGAAGATTCGATTGAGCTGTTGGCATAGTAAAATCCCGGTGGCGCGCTGAGGAGAACGGCTCTGCCGTCGCATAGCCAATGCCCACGATCACAGCAGGGATCACCCCGGTTTTTTCAGGACGGCGCCCCTGTATTCGAACGGCTTCCGCCATCGTTCCGAAGACAGAATTGGCATCCAGCAGATAAATAACCGGATAACCAGCGGGCGGCGGAGGCGTACTCGGCTTCGAGATAAAAATTTGATAGGCACGGTTTTCATTTCGTGAAGACAACATACGCACTTCTGTACCAGGAATGGTAAATGCGTTTTGTGTCCCGCCTTTCACCCGGTCTGTTGTATTCTCATTCATGCAGTACGACATTCCTCTCCTTAAACTAAACCGCAATGTATGATAATGATTTTCACTATCAACTAGACAACTCAAATAATAGGTTTTCTTCCAGAGAAAGTCAACTTTTTCCCGAATAAAAAAGGCACCTTCATCAAATAAGGTACCTGAAGACTATCGATATGGAAATAAAAACCTACAAAAGATGCAGATGGTCCTGCTTGAAATAGAACCTTAATCCCATGTAAATCTTTGATTTTGCCAAGGATCGCCTCTCATGTGATAGCCGTTCTGCTCCCAAAAGCCGGGGTGATTTTCTTTCGTAAATTGGATGCCGCGCAGCCACTTGGCACTTTTCCAAAAATACAGATGCGGAAACACGCCCCGCAGCGGGAAGCCGTGTTCAGGCGTTAAAGGCTCGCCATGATGCGCATAAGCAAGAAGTGAAGTTTCTGCCAAAAAATCATCAAGCGGCAGATTGGTCGTCCAGCCCTCTTCCGCATGTAAAATGACGTAGCCCGCCTCTTCTTTTACACCCGCTTTTTCCGCTATATCACGAGCCCGCACGCCTTGCCACACATTATCAAGCCTTGACCAGCCAGTAACGCAATGAATGTCATTTTTCGATTCGTACTGAGGAAAGGCTTTGACATCTTCAAAGCTTAGCAGCATCGGATGGTCAACCAATCCGTATACTTGCAGATTCCATTTGGCCATATCTTTGTAATACGGGACATTTCCCGTATGAAGCACAGGAAATGAGGTTGTGACGTTTTGATTTGGCGGCACTCTCCCAGATTGGTCAGATTGTTTTGTTTTTCCGAAATACATATAGAACCCTCCTTTTTGTTAACCTAATTCCAATTTATGTTGACAATCCATTTGTACTTTATTACTCTATGATTGTGTATGTAAACCTAAGGGGGAACAACTATGAAACAACGTAAACTTCGTGCGGCAGATATGGCGCTGATCGGCATGTTCGCCGCACTTATGGCTGTCGGCGCCAACATTACATCAGTAGCACCCTTTTTACAAGTAGCCGGCATTCCGCTGTCGATGCAGCCGTTTTTCTGTCTCTTGGCAGCCTTGCTTCTCGGCAGCAAACGAGCAGGTATTGCCATGATTGTATATGCACTTGTCGGATTGGCCGGAGCGCCTGTTTTTGCTCAATTTTCAGCAGGCTTCGCACCGTTTGTGGGAAAAAGCGGCGGGTTTATTATCTCATACATCCCGGCAGCATTTGCAGCTGGATGGTTCTTAGAACGCAAAATTAAGCCAAGCAAAATCCGGTTTCTGATTGCTTCTCTTATCGGAACGGCCATCATGTATATCATCGGGACTACTTATATGTATCTTGCACTGAATCTGTGGATTCATACGCCGGTGAGATATGGTACGGCTTGGGGATTTATGACTTGGTTTATGGTAAAAGACACGGCGCTGGCTGTGATTCTGGCGTTTATCGCCCCTGCGATCTACCGCTCTATTCATAAAGCAACCGGCTTTAACCGAAATCACATATCGTCCACGTAAAAACCGTTCTATTGGACGTTTTTTTACCATAATGAGAAAAGGGCTCCCCAGTAAAGGGGAGCCTTTTTCCTATAAAACAAGCGCTGCAATCCAGCCAAAGATAACAAGCGGAATATTATAAAATATAAATGTCGGCACACAAGTGTCCCAAATGTGGTGATGCTGGCCGTCCGCACTCAAACCTGAAGTCGGCCCAAGTGTACTGTCGCTTGCAGGTGAACCGGCATCGCCAAGCGCAGCAGCCGCTCCGATAATCGCAATCGTTGCCATCGGGCTGAAACCGAGCTGCATGCATAGAGGCACAAAAATGGTTGTGATAACAGGAATCGTCGCAAAAGAAGAGCCGATTCCCATTGTAATTAACAAGCCGACAATGAGCATCAGCAATGCGCCCAATGACTGACTGTGTCCGATAAAACCAGCTGACGTTTTGACCAGTGACTCGACATCTCCGGTTTTCGTCAATACATTTGAAAATCCGGCTGCAACGAGCATAACGAAACCGATAAAGGCCATTAGGACCATTCCATCAGTAATTAGTGAGTCCGCTTCATCACGCTTCATCACACCGCTGACAAACAGAATAATCAGACCTGCCAGCGCCCCCATAATCATCCCTTCTACTCCCAAAGTCTGAGATAAGTAGAGCTGGACGCCGAGTGACACGACGATGGCAAGCACCGCGATAGCCAGGCTTTTTTTCGTATAAGGCGATGCTTCTGCACCTGAGATGTCTTTTGTTTCGTAATGTTTAGGTTTACGGAATACGATGACTGATAAAATAAGGCCGACAACCATACCTGCAACAGGGATGATCATTGCATATGGTATGTCAGCAAGCGGAACGTTTAACCCGGCATCCGCCATATTGTCCTTGAGCATCCCCTGGAAGATTTGGCCGAAACCGACCGGCAGTAAAATATAAGGCGCCGTTAAACCGAATGTAATCACACACGCAATCAGACGGCGGTCCATTTCAAGTTCATTAAAGATTTTCAAAAGCGGCGGAATCAGCACCGGAATAAATGCGATGTGAACCGGAACCACGTTTTGCGAAAAACAAGATACAATTAAAATAATCAGCACAATCAGAACTTTAGACAGTGCTTTTTTGCGAGAATCTTCTTTATTTCCGATTAATTTAACAGAGGCTTCCACCATTGCGTCCGGTAGACCCGTTTTCGTTAAAGCCGCAGCAAACGCGCCAAGCATGGCATAGCTGACTGCAACGGTGGCATTTCCGCCGA
The DNA here is from genome assembly GCF_002796895.1 of Bacillus sp. SN1. NCBI lineage: Bacteria > Bacillati > Bacillota > Bacilli > Caryophanales > Bacillaceae > Bacillus > Bacillus sp. SN1. The sequence continues at coordinate 173,110 of NZ_PHIE01000006.1, read as the reverse complement.
GTCCGTCCGTAAAAGCTTTAACCGTTTCGCCAAGACCGAGCCCGCCTGTTAACCCGCCGGCCAGAGCGCCTATAATTAATGCGATAACAATATTGACACGCAGCAGGCTTAAGACAAGCATAAGCAGCACCGCGATGACGACTGCATTCATGATACCCCTCCAAAAAATCCTTTAGTTTGCTAATGTAGTAGATAAATAAAGTACGAACGTATCGTATCATAATTGATACACTTTAGTCAACTAAAGATTTTGGAAGAAAAAATCCCTGCCGTATACTGCAGCAGGGATTCATCATTATTCGCTTTTATCTTCTTCCAATGTAAATCGTTCCGCCAGTGTGGCCAGTGTTCTGGCCATAACACCGGTGGCCCCGGACGGCCCGAAGCAGGTTGCTTTATTGGAAGTCGCAGTGCCCGCAATATCAAGATGCACCCAAGGTGTTGCTTCAGCAAATTCACCAAGAAACGTTCCTGCCATAATCGCATGTCCTTCGCGTCCCGGCGAATTGCTGAGATCCGCCATTTGGCTGCTTTTCACACGCTTTTTATCCTTCTCTGTTATTGGCAGCTGCCAGATCGCCTCGCCGCACTCTTCCGCAGCATCAGCTACCTGCTGATAAAAGCCTTGATCATTTGTCATAGCTCCTGTCGTTTCTGTTCCTAATGCCACAACGACACCGCCGGTAAGCGTAGCCACATCAACAAGAACTGAGGCGCCATGCTGTTTGGCGTATGTAATGCCATCAGCAAGCACAAGCCTTCCTTCAGCATCCGTATTGAGAATTTCAATTGTTTTTCCGCTTAATGATACGATCACATCATCAGGCTTCATCGCCCCTCCGGAGATCATGTTGTCGGTTGACGGAATGACAGCCAGCACGTTTTGCTCGGGACGAAGCTCTCCGATCGTTTCCATAGCTCCGAGAACCGCAGCTGCTCCTCCCATATCAGATTTCATGCCGACAATTCCAGATTTCGTTTTAATGGAGTAGCCGCCTGTGTCAAAGGTAATCCCTTTTCCGACAAGTCCGACGACGTCTTCCCAATCCTTTTTGCCCTGATACTTCAAAACAATCATTTTCGGCGGTTCGGAAGAGCCTTGGTTTACCGCAAGTATTCCGCCCATGCCGAGCTCTTCCATCTCTGACTTCTCCAATATCTCACACTCAAAATCATATTTCGCCGCAAGCTCCTCTGCATAAGAAGCGAGGTCAGTCGCTGTCAGCATATTTCCGGGCATATTCACAAGCGTTCTTGCCGAATTTGTCCCTTGCCCGTATGCCTGGCCGACGCGAAGTCCCGCCTGCACTTCCTGTGTATCTTCATCTGTGACGGCGTACACGGTTTCAATTTGTTTATCCGGCTCATTTGATTTGTGCTTATAATCCTGCACCTCATAGGAAGCAAGCAGGCAGCTCTCAGCTAAAGCATGAGCGGCATCGGCTGGAGGCACGTCTTCCGCAATAAATGTGTCAAGCAGGACAGCTGTTTCTTGTTTTCGGTCTTTATGAATGGCTTGAAAAACATGGGCAAACCGTTCCTTCGCCTGTTCAAACGAATAATTTGCTTCTCTTCCCAGACCAACGAAATAAATCCGTTTCATACCCGCAGAAGATGGAGGGAATACTTTTGATACTTGATTCGGTTTCGAAGAGACATCACCATCTTTCAAAAGCTGTGTCAGATGGCCTTCCAGCATCTCATCAATTTCCAATGCTTTGCCTGTCAGCTGGCTTTTTTGAAAAAGTCCGACCACAAGGGTTTCTGTATGCTCTAATTGCTGAACCGCATAAAACATAAGGCTTACACTCCTAACGTAATGGGTATTTGTAATGAACAATGGTATAATAGGAAAAACATTCTTTCCATTACACTTATTTTATCAAACAACAGTCTAAGACTTGCTTTTTTCTTTTGAAACACGAAGGATTTTTTAAATAGAAAGGATGTCGCCGATGGAACTTTTAACGAATTTTCCTTTATTATCAAGCCTGGCCGCGATTATTTTTGCTCAGGTCATCAAAGTGCCCATACAGTTTATCGTGTCCAGAAAACTGGACTGGTCGCTGGTCACAAGCACAGGCGGCATGCCGAGCTCTCACTCCGCAGCGGTCACTGCGCTTTCTACGGGCGTAGCCTTGGAGCATGGATTAGGCTCCTCTCTCTTTGCGGTTTCTGCCATTTTTGCCGTCATTACCATGTTTGACGCAACTGGCGTCAGACGTCACGCCGGTGAGCAGGCAACAGTCATCAATAAGCTTGTCGTTGATTTTAACCGCTTCGTACATGAAGCAAAGGACTTCCCGAAGGCCAAAGATAAAGAAAAGCAAAAAAAGCTGAAGGAGCTTCTCGGACATCAGCCGATCGAGGTCTTTTTCGGAGGCTTAACAGGTATTTTACTGACATTGATACTCGCTTACTTTTTCATGTAAAAAACGCTCCAGCAGTTGCTGGAGCGTTTTATTCTTTCACAGTTTTATATTGATTTCTGAACACCTGCAAAGACTTTGTTTCATTGAGCTTCTCAAGCTCATCCTCGGTGACCTTTCCCGTCCCCTTTTTAATCACATATACATCAAGGCTTTTTTTGCCCCATTCATTGTACACATCTTTGACGGTTTCAAAGTACAGATCAAGGCGGTTTCCCTTAATCGCTGATCCCGTGTCGGCCACAACTCCGAGACCATAGTTCGGGATAAATAAAATCGTGCCGATCGGGAAAACGGACGGATCAGCGGCAACCGTGGAGTATAAATCCCGTTTCACTTTCACACCTGAATATGTAAGCCCGTATAATGGATCGCCGGGCTTCTTTCCCGTCGATTCAACTCCTGCTGTGTAGCCTGTTGCGGTTACTCTTTGGACCGGATACTCGTCCCAGTCAAATGCTTCTTCTAACGGTTTTGTTTTATCCTTGGCCGCTGACATGGTTTGTGTTTTTTTCTGTTGCAATGCTTTTAATGTCAGTCCTGCATGCTTCAAGTGCTTTTCTTGATGTTCCTGCACCCATTTTGACAAGTCCTTCGCTTCGATTCCTGACACTGATAAAAATGTCGTGCCAAATGCAAGCAGAAATAAACAGGTCATCAGCAAACGTCTGATCATATTCAACATCATTCACCTCTCCTCCGGATCATTGTTCCCAATTGGAGAGAGCAATATTCAAAATGGTGAATGAGCTGAAAGCACAAAAAAAGCTTTCTTTTAGAAGAAAGCGGCATTTAAAACATTTGATATCCTCTTTTTCTGAGCATGTTGATCGCTATACCGGACACGATGGCGCCAGCCAAACCGCTGGCCAAAATCAGCACATCGGCAGCCGCTAATGATACGACACGATGAAACAGGCCGGCAAAGGATTCTCCCGGCGACTGGACATAGCTGATCAGCTTTTCCTTGCTGATAATGAAAAGGCATACAATCGGATAAATCACAGCCATAATCCAAGACATTCTCAGCAGCATGTTTAATAAGAAACCGATTCCAAAAAACAAGACAAAAAACAAAACAATTGAGATGATTACGACTGGCAGACTAATCAACCTATCCCACCCCCTGCGTTATTTTTAGTGTAACGCGGGGGCTGAAATAAAGTCAACGGCTGGAAAAAGAATGACTGTCTTTTCCTGTCCCCTGGCAAGACGGACAAGTCTCTGAACCGCCGAGGATCAATTGAAAATACCCTTTCCCTGAGCAAAATGGGCATGTATGCGAAGCGGTTGTCGTTGCAGTTTTCATCTGATCATCACCATTTTTCTTAATTTTCTGATAATATAACATATCGAGCTGTCAACAATAAAGTCAGATCATGTGACAAATCTTTTGATGTAAGCGGAAACATACTTGTTTTCCTCTTGTTCTCTTTTTATTTTGGCGTTTTTCAATAAAGAAAACCCGCTTCCGCGGGTTTTTAGAAAAACTTGAACTTGCCTTTTTTCAGCGTCAGTCCGAGTCCGCCGATCAAAAACAGCGAGCGGTTATCAATGACTTTTTTCATAAACGAAGCCGGCGTGCCTTTCAGCTTTCTGCCATAAACGACTCCAACCGCGTTATGCTCGCCAAGAGAAGCCACCGTTCCTTTAATGTCGGGCTTGAATTCCTCAAGCTCCCCGCCTTTAATGAGCCTGCCAATGTTTTTAGCAACCGTTATCCCCTGTTGCATCGCAATTTGCGCAGTCGGGGGATACGGGCGCTCTGTATCCTCATTCATAAACAGCGAGCTGTCACCGAGTATAAAGACGTTGTCATGTCCAGGTGCACGAAGATCCGGATTCACTTTGACCCGTCCGCGCATATTTTCAAAACCGGCTTCCTCCACAATCGGATGGCCGCGGACACCTGCCGCCCATACAACAGTTTGCGATTTGATCTGCTCTGGTTCTTCATCTTTTTTGCCGACTCTGACTCCTTCCGGTGTACATTCTTGCACAGCCGTTCCGATCTTAAACTCAATTCCGTTTTCCTCAAGATAATGAACCGCATAATCGACAAGCTCAGGATCAAATCCCGGCAAAACGGTCGGCGCCGCTTCCACACAAATAATGCGCACAAGACTCCTGTCAACGTCATATTCCTTGCAGAGCTCAGGCACGCGGGCTGCCAGCTCGCCAAGAAATTCAATCCCCGTAAATCCGGCTCCGCCTACAACAATGGTTAACCTGTCCGGCCGTTTTTCCGCTTCCGTATTGTAAGTCGCAAACTGCAGCTCAATATGTTCCCTCAGCAGGCGCGACGTGTTGATGTTGGCAATCGGAAACGCATATTCTTTCAAACCTTTAATGCCGAACGTTTCGGGCACAGCGCCGAGTCCGATGACTAAATAATCGTACTGCAGCTCTCCATTTGCAAGCACAACTTTTTTCTCATCTATTTTGATTGCCTTTACGGTATCCTGTACAAAATTGACCCGCGACTGGTTGATTACATCTTTTATCTGATAACGGCAGCGGTCATGGTGGAGCGTACCCGCGCTCGCTTCATGCATCCATGTCGTTTCATAATGATAATTGTGTTTATTCACAAGCGTAATATCAGCATCATTCGGCCCGACAAACTTTGTCAGCCTAGTTACCGTCATCAATCCGCCATATCCTGCACCTAAAATCACGATTTTGGGCTTATTCAATGCCATCACATCCACCTTCTCTTTTTTTGCTTTTGTTAGACGCATAATAAAATCATCATTTGTGTTAGCTTCAGCTTATTGGCGGGATTTTATGAAATATATTGAAAAGTTTTTTGTGAAGTCCTCACGCATAGCACTACTATCATATTTATCCGGCTGGCCCAAGAAACATTCAGAAAAAGATCAATTCATTTGGTTATCATCGTATCGGTCGGCGGAAATATTTTCAAGAACGGATGCGCACGCCATACACTTAGGATTTTTTCTGCTGACTCGTCAATTTAAACGGCAATATGGTATAATTAATAACAATTTTCATTTAGGAGGCAATTTTCGTATGCGAGAGGATACAAAGGTTTATGATATTACAATTATAGGCGGGGGACCGGTCGGCTTATTCACCGCTTTTTACGGAGGCATGAGACAGGCAAGCGTCAAAATTATCGAAAGCCTGCCTCAGCTCGGCGGACAGCTTAGCGCCCTTTACCCTGAGAAATATATATACGATGTAGCGGGCTTCCCGAAAATCCGCGCACAAGAACTTATCAATAACCTAAAAGAGCAAATGGCGAAATTCGACCAAACCATTTGTCTGGAGCAAGCGGTTGAATCTGTTGAGAAACAAGCGGACGGCGTGTTTAAGCTCGTGACAAATGAAGAAACCCACTATTCTAAAACAGTCATCATTACTGCAGGAAACGGCGCATTCAAACCGAGAAAGCTGGAACTTGAAAATGCCGAGCAGTATGAAGGCAAAAACCTTCACTACTTCGTTGACGATTTGCAAAAATTCGCCGGCAGACGCGTTGCGATCCTTGGCGGTGGAGATTCAGCAGTTGACTGGGCGCTTATGCTTGAACCAATCGCAAAAGAAGTATCCATCATTCACCGCCGCGATAAGTTCCGCGCGCACGAGCACAGTGTGGAAAACCTTCATGCGTCGAAGGTTAATGTCCTGACACCATTCGTCCCTGCGGAGCTGATCGGGGAAGACAAAATTGAACAGCTTGTGCTTGAAGAAGTGAAAGGCGATCGAAAAGAGATTTTAGAAATCGATGACTTAATCGTCAACTACGGTTTCGTTTCATCTCTTGGACCGATCAAAAACTGGGGTCTGGACATCGAGAAAAATTCCATTGTCGTGAAATCAACAATGGAAACAAACATCGAAGGCTTCTTTGCAGCAGGTGACATTTGCACATACGAAGGAAAAGTCAACCTGATTGCAAGCGGCTTCGGCGAGGCGCCGACAGCAGTGAACAACGCCAAAGCTTACATGGATCCGAAAGCCCGCGTACAGCCTCTTCACTCAACAAGTCTTTTTGAAAATAAATAATAAAAAAAGGAGTTTGTGTCAACGACACAGCTCCTTTTTTTATTTGAAGATATTTATATAATTCATCGCAGTTCCAAGAACCAGCGCAATCACAAGGGCTGCGACGATCCAGATCATTGCCATAATAATGCGGTCTTGGATCTTTTGGGATTTCGGTGTTCTTTCTTCGTTTTGCGTCATCTCATTCGCTCCTTTCACATGTCCATGTCATAAAGAAAGCCTGGTGCTGAACGACCAAGCTTTGCTGAACGTATATCATTCGCGTTTTGATCCGCTCTCTAAGACTTTTCGTTAAGACTATGATACCCAAACTCACTGAGCATGACAAGCTTCGGCACTTGTACATACGTGCCAGCAAATAATAATGTTTGACATCCTAAATAAAACAGAGTACATTATAGAAGGCGAACATTTCATATAATATCATTTTAAATATTCGTTTTTAGGAGTGAAAACCATGGAAAACGTATTTGATTACGAAGATATTCAGCTAATTCCTGCAAAATGCATTGTAAATAGCAGATCAGAATGTGATACATCCGTACGTTTAGGCGGACGTACATTTAAATTGCCCGTCGTCCCTGCCAATATGCAGACGATTATAGATGAAAAACTAGCGATTTCATTAGCCGAAAATGGCTACTTTTATGTGATGCACCGATTTGAAACTGAAAAACGGATTGATTTTATTAAAGATATGAACGCACGCGGATTATTCTCTTCTATCAGCGTGGGCGTCAAAGATGAGGAGTATGAATTTGTCCTCCAGCTGGCAAAAGAAAATCTGGCTCCTGAATACGTGACTATTGACATTGCTCACGGGCACTCAAATGCTGTCATTGAAATGATCCAGCACCTAAAAAAACATTTGCCGGACAGCTTTGTTATTGCTGGCAATGTCGGAACGCCGGAAGCGGTCAGAGAAATTGAAAATGCGGGAGCGGATGCCACTAAAGTCGGCATCGGACCGGGAAAAGTATGTATTACGAAAATCAAAACCGGCTTCGGCACAGGCGGCTGGCAATTAGCGGCGCTACGCTGGTGTGCCAAAGCAGCCAGCAAACCGATTATCGCGGATGGCGGCATCCGTACACATGGCGACATCGCAAAATCAATCAGATTTGGCGCAACGATGGTCATGATCGGTTCACTATTCGCCGGACACGAAGAATCTTCAGGCCAAACGATCGAAAAAGACGGAAAGCTCTACAAAGAGTACTTCGGCTCAGCCTCTGAATTCCAAAAAGGCGAAAAGAAAAATGTAGAAGGCAAAAAAATGCACGTGGCGCATAAAGGCTCAATCAAGGATACGCTGATTGAAATGGAACAGGATCTGCAATCTTCTATTTCTTATGCAGGCGGAACAAAGCTTGATGCGATCCGAAATGTGGATTATGTGATTGTGAAGAATTCGATTTTTAATGGGGATAAATATTAATAATACAAAAACGCCAAGTCAGCGGTTTTCCGCTTGACTTGGCGTTTACTGTTATTAGCACCTTCAGGCCCACTGGCATACGGAGGGTTTCATAAAAGTGGGCTTATATTTGCTTTTTGAATCTCTTTTCCATCAATTCTGCCATTTGTTTTGAATTTAGATTTCCTTCATTTTGTAATTCTTTAATGATGTTCGTATAATCCGTTTCATCTCGGTTCTGGCTTAATTTATATGCCACCTGAATGTCTCCTACCTTAATCTTAAATCCAACTATACCTTTCAATTCACTTTCTAAAAGAGTTGGAGAAAGTTTATCCCATAAAACTGGATTTTCTCGATGTTTTTCGTATTTTCCCAACATAATTGTTAATTCTTCAATTAATTCATCTTTCTCTAAAATGCTTGCTTTACCATACATGTGGACAGCCTGATAATTCCACGTCGGAACATTTTCGCGGGAATACCAAGAAGAAGAAATATAAGCGTGCGGTCCCTGAAACATCACAAGCACATCTTCACATGCTGCAAATGTTCTCCACTGAGGATTTCCATAAGCCATATGCCCAGTAATATAGCAATCATCACCTTTTTTATTGAATCCTAAGGGCAAATGAGTGGCAATTGGTTTCCCTTGTTTTGTTGTGACAATCGTGCCAAAAGAGTTATTTTGAACAAAATCAACAATTTCATCAACATTTGTGACCTTATAATACTTTGGAATATACATGTTAATCCCCATTTCAACAAGTTATAGGAGTGTTTTGGCCATGATATAGTCTATTTGTTCTTCATCGCCCATATAAAAAGAGTGAGCGCCGGTTTGAACAAACCCCATTTTCTTATAAAAAGCAATGGCATTTTCATTTTTTTCCCATACACCCAGCCAGACTTTCTTTTTATTACGTTCCAAGGCAATTTCCATAGCTTTGTTTAATAGATGTTTGCCAAGCCCATGTTTTTGAAATTTGTTCTTTATATAAATCCTCTCTATTTCAAGTGATTCTTTACCCATTTCTTCAGACTGAGCATCATCGGTGTTGATCTTTAAATATCCAGCGACTTCATGATTAAAATAAACAAAAAAGAACTGCGAAGAAGTATTGGATAATTCCTTTTCCAACTGTTTAGCGTTAAATGCACTTTCCAAATAGGCTTTCATATTTTCAGGTGAATTCTGGTCTTTAAATGTATCATTGAATGTTTCAATACTAATTTCTTGAAGTATTTTTAAGTCTTCTTGGCTGCACTTTTTTATATTTATGGTCATTTATGTCGCTCCTTTATATAATCAATAATTTCTCGTGTTTTTCTAAATTTCCAGTCCTTTTCTATACTTTTTCTTTTTATAAATGGAAATACATTTTTCCTTTCTCTGTTGGAAAAAGTTTTTTGTTCGATCTACCTTTATCCTTTCGGCTAACTTTTTCATGAGGATTCCTGGGTTTGTACATATTCGGACAAGGTACAGATACGGCCCTTGCTGCCACTTCAATTTCATGAAGAATCTCCCTCACATGTATTTTTTGTTGCAAATACAATAAAAATACCGTACGTTAAATATAACCCAACTTTGTTGCATTTACAATATAAATGAAGATGAAGGAGGCCGCGTAAAGTGAATTTTGTCTATTTAAGCCATAATAAAAACGCCTCCCTTAACGATGGTTTATCGCTAAGAAAAGCGTCATGAACAATCTAACGGTTACTCGTAGGATGCAATCACGCAATCCTCCAAAACTGGTGAGATGATCGATTCATATCTCGAAATATCGGGGCGCCTAGCACTCTTCAGGCTTACCTGCATTCGTTGCTGTTCTAAAAGAAGAACCGCAGCCGCATGAGGCGATGGCGTTTGGATTGTCGATGGTGAAGCCGCCGCCGAGCATGGATTGTTTATAGTCAATCACAGTGCCGTTCATGATATCAAGGCTTTCTTTGTCAACAAGAACCGTGATGCCATGCTGATCAAACATACTGTCTTTTTCGCCCTTTTCATGCTCAAAGCCCATGCCGTAAGAAAGACCGCTGCAGCCGCCGCCTTTGACGCCGACACGCAGAAACGCGTTTTCTTCTTCATGCTCTTTCATCATATCTTTTATATGCAAAGCTGCTGCTTCTGTTATTGTTACCGGGTTGCTCATCTTTGTGAACCTCCTTTTAAAAACCGGATGTTGTCTTTTATTATAAACATGATCGGTTCAATTCTCAAACAAGGTGTTTTACAAAAAATAGACACCTTCACAAACGGTCTCAGCCGGCCCTGTCATCATCACATGGCCGTTGTCCTTCCAGTTAATCACCAAGTCTCCGCCTGCTAAATGCACCGTGATGTCTTGATTTCGTTTTGATACGCCGTTTAACACTGATGCGACCGCCGCTGCACACGCTCCTGTCCCGCATGCCTGAGTAATGCCTGATCCCCGTTCCCAGACGCGGAAATGCAGTTCATGTTCATTCACGGTTTCGACGAATTCCACATTGATGCCTTCCGGAAATCTCGGATCTTTCTCAATCACCGGTCCCAGTGTCGTCAGGGGTGCCTGTTCAATGTCAGCGATCGGAAAAACGATATGCGGATTTCCCATTGAAACAGCAGTGCCTGTTAGTTCGGCTTCACCAAACGTCATCGTTTGATTGATCGTGTGCTCTTTCCCGCCGCCAAGCATTGGCAGCTCGGCTTTTGTCAGGCGCGGTTCGCCCATATCGACAGTGACAACATTCACTTTTCCGTTTTCAGCTTGAACCTCCGCTTTCACTAGCCCGGAGAGGGTTTCAATCAGAAAAGATGTTTCCTCAACCAGCTTATGCTCATATGCGTATTTTGCGACGCAGCGCAGGCCGTTGCCGCAGTTTTTCCCTTCAGACCCATCATTATTAAAAATCCGCATTTTGACAGGCGCTTGATCTGAAGGGCATATCAGGATCATTCCGTCAGAACCGATCCCTGTATAAACAGAAGAAACCTGAACGGCAATCTCAGACAGTTTTTCTTCCGGCAGCTGTTCTTCAAATTGATTCACATAGATATAGCTGTTTCCCAGGCCGTGCATTTTGGTAAATCGAAATGAGTTCATAGGTGCCTCCAACTTTTTTTCTTTTACTTAGTATAAAAGCTATTATAAACGGACACAATACAATTATCCCCCGTTTTTCATACATAAAAGCTCCTTGCACTGACGCAAGGAGCTTTTATCGTTTATATAAACATGCCAGCAATGGCTGCGCTGAGCAGATTGGCTAATGTTCCCGCTAGAACAGCCTTCAAGCCAAGGCGTGCGATATCTGAACGGCGGCTCGGCGCTAAACCGCCAAGCGTACCGAGCATAATCGCAATTGATGAAAAATTGGCGAATCCGCATAATGCGAAACTGATAATGGTAGCGGTTTTCTTAGAAAACTCGCCGATGTGCGGACCGAAGTTAGAATAAGCAACAAACTCATTCAGCACCAATTTCTGGCCGATATAACTTCCTGCCTGCAACGCTTCATGCCAAGGCACGCCAATCAAAAAGGCAATTGGAGAAAACACATAGCCGAGGATAGATTCTAATGTGACGCCTTTTAAGCCGAACAAGCTGAAAACTCCGCCAAGAATACCGTTTACTACGGCGATTAATGCAACGAACGCAAGCAGCATCGCTCCAACGTTTAAAGCAATTTGCAGGCCTGTTGACGCTCCCTTTGCAGCTGCGTCAATGACATTGGCTGCGCCTTCGCCTTCATCCATTTTGAAATCGCTTTTTACGGTTTGGGGCTTTTCCGTTTCGGGTATAATCAATTTACCGAAGACAAGACCCGCGGGAGCAGCCATAAAGCTGGCCGCAAGCAAGTATTCAATCGGAATACCGAGAAGCGCGTACCCAAACAAGGTTGAACCCGCAACAGCCGATAGACCGCTCGTCATAATCGTGAACAATTCAGAGCGCGTCAGCCCTGCAATAAGGGGTCTGATCACTAACGGAGATTCAGATTGTCCTACAAAAATATTAGCAGCAGCTGCAAGAGATTCCGTTTTGCTTGTCCCAAGGAGCTTCGACAACCCGCCGCCAATGACACGGAAAATGAGCTGCATGATTTTTAAATGATATAAAACGGCGATCAGTGCTGAGAAGAAAATGATAACGGGCAGTACACTTAATGCAAATGCCGGACTGTCACCGACTTTCAGAAGCGGTCCAAAAATAAAACTGATGCCTTCATTCGCATAATCAATCAGAAGCTGTACACGGCTTGAAAACCATAAAAAAACAGCGCGTCCTGCTTCCCATTTCAACACGATGTATCCAAACGCCACCTGTGTGCATAAACCAATGATGACGGTTCTTATCTTAATATTGCTTTTCTTTTCTGAAAATAAAAACGCGATAGCAATGATCGCAACTGCGCCGAGCAGTCCCCACAGAACACTCATGAATACACCTACACCTCTTAACATTTTATTTAAAAAAATATCTTTTATACGATAACAATAATATTTTTTGATGTCTACACATTTTTTAGTTCTTTTGTATGACAAAATAAAAAAGGGCCTGGACAGGCCCTTTTCTTCAAAACATTGGATTTTCTTCAATAAATGTATATATATTCTCAACAAGCTCAGCAGGCGTTTCACCCATGACGACTTCTCCGTTTACAAGAGCGAAAAGCGACTCCATGCATGTCCCGCAGTAGCTTAAGCAGCCGTATTCGAGAACATCCAGGTTTGGGTCCTTCTCCAAAATCGCCCGGGCTTCCTGAGAGCCGTGAGCCAGATTGCTGACACAAAATTCAATCATTGGATTCATGCGGTTTCACCTCACATATGTCCATTATCGCGAATTTTTTACCATTCGTCAAAGATAACAGATTCATCAAAATTTATTATCGTAACATATCATTCCTCAAATAACGTTTTACTAATTTGTGATTAAAGGCTAATTTGTAGGTTATTTTGAAACTATTATTGTGATTTTAGATCAAATTCGATATAATTCTAGATGTTATTTTACATAGTTCGTATTTTCTTCAATGTGTCTATCATACTCTTCGGATTAAAGGGGAATTCAAATGAAAAAATTGGTCTTGATCGGCGGAGGTTACGGGAACATGCGTGTTCTTCATCGCTTATTGCCAAACCAGCTGCCTGATGATGTTTCAATCACGTTAATTGACAGAAATCCTTATCACTGCTTGAAAACAGAATATTATGCCCTTGCCGCAGGCACAATTTCTGACCATCATATCAGAGTGTCATTCCCAGAGCACCCTCGCCTGGATGTCCAATACGGTGATATCTCATCAATTGATATTGCACAAAAACAAGTGCTGTTCCAAGATCGTGAACCGATTTCTTACGATGACGCCGTGATCGGGCTCGGCTGTGAGGATAAATATCACAACGTGCCGGGAGCGCCTGAATTCACCTACAGCATTCAAACCATCGACCAGTCCCGCGAAACCTATCAAAAGCTGAATAACCTGAGCGCTAATGCCACTGTCGCCATTGTCGGAGCGGGCCTTAGCGGCGTTGAGCTTGCAAGTGAATTGAGAGAAAGCCGTGATGACCTGAACATTATTTTGTTCGACCGCGGCAATCTCATTTTATCAAGCTTTCCCGAGCGCTTGAGCAAATATGTGCAAAAATGGTTCGAAGAGCACGGTGTCCGCATCATTAATAGGGCAAATATCACTAAAGTAGAAGAAGGCATTGTGTATAACCACGATGATCCGATTTCTGCAGATGCCATTGTATGGACAGCCGGCATCCAGCCCAACAAAGTCGTCAGAGACTTAGATGTGGAGAAGGACGCACAAGGGCGTATCGTATTAACGCCTCATCACAATATTCCTGGTGATGAACATCTGTACGTAGTCGGCGATTGCGCCAGCCTTCCTCATGCACCGAGCGCCCAGCTGGCAGAGGCTCAAGCAGAGCAGATTGTCCAAATCTTGCAAAAACGCTGGAATGGAGAAGCCCTTCCAGAATCAATGCCGCAGTTCAAGCTGAAAGGCGTTCTCGGTTCACTCGGTAAAAAAGCCGGCTTCGGTCTTGTTGCTGACCGCCCGCTGATCGGCCGTGTTCCGCGTATGCTGAAATCCGGCTTGCTGTGGATGTACAAACACCATAACGGTTAATGATAGAGAAGAACCGCTGATCATATCAGCGGTTTTCTGCATACCCATGCTTCTCCATTTCCTCATAAACGTCTTTTAATTTCGGATTGCCTTCACCGACAATTTTGTCTGCTACGAGCACAAGCGGATAAAAATACTCGTCATTTCTGATTTTCTCCGCAAGCTCTTTCGCATGTTCATTGTCAGGCGGCTCATGAATATCGATGTATTGCATCATAAAAGGCTGATTTGGATATTTTCTTTTCAGCGCTGCCTCAAGCCATTCGTATGTATCCTTGGCCGTCGGCATATTGACACAGCTTGCACAAATGGTTTCTGCCCCGTACACGCTGAGCATGACTGGTTTTGTCACTGATAAACCCTCCTTCTCCTTTCTATTCAGTATACAGAGCCAAGAGACATTTTTATAGAAAAAAACCGTTTTTGTGTTCAAGTCTGAATGTGCTATAATAGGGAAAGCAACTTTGCAAACCAAACAATAGATTTTTATTGTTACACTGAATATAATGGTTTTATGACGACGAAAGGAGCGAATGTCATGACTGAAGTTGAAATGAAAGAACAGGTGCAGGAAGTACTGGACAAACTTCGTCCGTTTTTACTTCGTGACGGCGGTGACTGTGAGCTTGTAGACGTAGATGAAGGTATCGTAAAGCTTCGTCTTCTAGGCGCATGCGGCAGCTGCCCAAGTTCAACAATTACGCTGAAAGCCGGAATTGAACGCGCTCTTCTTGAAGAAGTGCCGGGTGTCGTTGAAGTAGAACAAGTCTTTTAATAAAGCAGCCAGGCTGATATTTCCATCAGCCTGGCTTTTTTTTAGAGATATTGATCAAACCATGAGCTGATATAATTCAGGCGTTTGATCCGCTGTCCCGGGTGACCGCTGCGTGACAAATTGTGCGATGCTTTCGGAAAACGGACGAACATGGTTTCCTTGCCCATTTTTTTCAAGGCAATAAATAGCTGCTCAGCCTGCTCGATCGGGCACCGGTCATCTTGCTCGCCATGCAGAATCAAAAGCGGTGTCTCGACATTTGCTGCGTACTTTATAGGGGAACGGTCCCAGAGCTTTTCTGTGTCTTCAAACACGTCATGCTCAAGCTGCCAGTCTGTGAAGAAATAGCCGATATCACTGACGCCGTGAAAGCTGATCCAATTTGATATGGAGCGCTGGGTGACGGCAGCTTTAAAGCGGTTCGTCTTCCCGACGATCCAGTTGGTCATAAAGCCTCCGTAGCTTCCTCCCGTGACACCGAGCCGCTTCGGATCAATCTGCGGATCTCGTTTGATAGCCTCGTCCACAGCCTGCATCACATCCTCATAATCCTTTCCTCCATAATCTCCTCTGACGGCATTCACAAATTCCTGCCCGTAGCCGTGGCTTCCTCTCGGATTGATATAAACTACCGCGTACCCTTTCGCTGCCAGCACTTGAAATTCATGAAAATATGTATGCCCGTACATCATGTGCGGTCCGCCGTGTATGTTGAGAATAAGAGGGTATGATGTCTCATCTTCCGCCTGTGCAGGCTTCATCAGCCAGCCGTTCACCGTCACGCCGTCTTCTGTGACAAATTGAATATCTTCAGGTATTGAAATCGTATGCTCGCCGACAAACTTGTCATTCGCGCCAGTCAGCCGTTTCTCTTCCTGCCCAAGCGGGATGCTGTATAGCTCGCTCGGTCTGTCCGGCTTTGTCACACTGGCAATAAAGTGTTGTTCGTCAGGTGAAATGGAAAAGCTATTGATGTACTCTTTTTCGAGACGAATCGGATACACAAGGCCTTCAATCGAGATATAATAGATTCCCGTGCTGCCTTGATCTGTGCCGATAACATAAAACCCTTGGCAGTCTTTCGTCCAAACCGGGTGCTGTTCGGCACCTCCGATCAATGAATCTCCAATCAGCGCATCCGCTAAATGAACGTCTAGCATCTCAGTCAGACATGTGAGGCGGTCTTGTTCGATATCATAGAGCCACGCCTTTTCGAGCGTTGCATTATGATATTCCTTTTCATGCCCAAGCAAAGCAAGATACCTTCCGTCCGGTGAAAATGAGCTTGGTCCGAATGAGCCGCGATGAGGTGTAATCTGCTTAAGATCTCCAGACTCCAGCGACATGATATAAACATCATGCGGCTTGCTGGCATCATCCGTCTCAGTCAAATTAGCTGAGAAAACAAGCCATTTGCCATCAGAAGAAAAGGCAGGGTCGCCATGATCGGCTTTGTGATTTGTCAGCTGCTTCACCTTACCAGACTTCACGCTGACAAGCACAAGCTGGGCATACGCACCTCTCGTCAGCCCTTTGCCGTCCCGTTTATAGGATAGACCTTGCACTTCAATGGGTTCAAAGCTGTCCGGCTCCGTTTTTTCTTGGTCATCAATCCTTTCTCCCTCTCCCAAACTGACATTGACCAGCACCGATTCGCCATCCGGGGACCATATTGGTTTTGACACGCCATACGGGATATCAGTCAATTTTCTCGCTTCTCCACCTTCAGCGCTTATGATATACAGCTGTGCCGCATCGCCTTCACGATCAGATATAAAGGCAAGCGTGCGCCCGTCCGGAGACCATCTTGGGTCCGTGCTCCGCTTTTTTCCGTGTGTCCAAGGAACAGATCTGCCCGTTTTCGTTTCATAGATCCATATATTTGATGTATACGAATCTTTCTCTTGGTTCACTTGTGACTTCACATATGCGGCACGGCTGCCGTCTGGGGCATATTGAGGATCGGTCACAGAGACAATCGCTGTGATGTCTTCTGCGGTTATCAGCTTTTTCATTTTCATCTCCTCCTTTTTACAAGTATTTCGTTTTTCTAAATAAAAACTCCTTTATCTCCAGCAGAAAAAAAGCGCCCTCCGCTGACGCTGAGGAACGCTTGGCATGATCTATACACTTTTTACTTGATATAAAGGATTTCGCTCTATTATACTTCCCTCTTTCGGAACGGTCAAAGCGTCAACTTCACAATGAGGGAAATGAAGCGCGAGCTGTTCTTTCAGCTCTTCTCCCTTTCCTTTTTCAGTCATGACGAGAATCGTCGGGCCTGCCCCGCTGAGCGCCGTTCCATATGCGCCCCTCATCTCGGCGACATGTTCTACCTTGGACAACTCAGGGACAAGCATCGCCCGGTACGGCTGATGAAACATATCCTTCTTCATGATTTTCCCGACGAGCGCCCAATCCTTGGACATGATCGCAGCGATGAGTATATTGCTGACGGCACTTGCTTTTACGGCGTCGGCATATGGAAACTCTTTCGGAAGCACGTCTCTTGCGTCTCTTGTCAGCACCTCGTAAAAAGGAATGACAACGACAACGTCAATGTCAGCATCCGGGACGCGTATCATTTGTGTCTCGTCTTCTTCATGCAGGCCAATAACAAGTCCGCCAACGAGAGAAGCGCCCGCATTGTCCGGATGTCCTTCTTCAAGACTGGCTAAATGCAGCTTGTCCGCTTCAGACAGCTTTAAGCTGCATAATTCATCAGCCAGTTCAATGGCCGCTACAATCGCCGCGGCGCTGCTGCCAAGGCCGCGTGCGAGCGGAATGTCGCTCCACACCTTCACATGGACAGGCGGCATTTCTTTGCCGTACAAATCTGCTGTCCGTTTTGCCACTTGATAGATCATATTATCTGTACCCGCCGGAATTCCGGCGACTGTTTCTGTTTCAGCTTCAAAAGACCATTTGTCGCTTTCAAAGACGGTCAGCTTCAAATATCTGCTGAGCGCCATTCCGACTGAATCAAAGCCGGGGCCTAGGTTAGCCGTGCTTCCGGGAACAGTGACAGTGAACAGCATGTCGGCTTCGTTCATACACGGGCCGCTCCTTTTACATATTCAAGGATGCTGTCTTCATCAGTCGGCAATGTGACAGGCTTGATTTCCGAAATGTCGACCGCTGTGTTCGGATCTTTCAGTCCGTTTCCTGTTAACACAGCGACGACCTTGCTGCCTTTCGGTATTTCTCCGGATTTCACCTGTTTCAGCACTCCTGCGATAGACGCGCAAGAACCCGGTTCTGCAAACACGCCTTCTTCACGGGCGATCAGTTGATACGCGTGAAGAATTTCATCATCAGTGACTTCGTCAATTTTCCCATTGGATTCCTCAGCTGCTTTTACAGCTTTGTCCCAGCTTGCCGGGTTTCCGATACGAATGGCCGTTGCTATTGTTTCGGGATTTTCAATTACTTCATTGCGCACGATTGCCGCCGCGCCTTCCGCTTCAAAGCCGCGCATTTTCGGAAGGCCTGTGCCGTTTTTCTCATGATATTCCTTGAAGCCCTTCCAGTACGCAGTGATGTTTCCCGCGTTTCCGACCGGGATCGCTAACACATCCGGCGCTTCTCCCAGCTGCTCGCACACTTCGAAGGCAGCTGTTTTTTGGCCTTCTATGCGGTAAGGGTTAACTGAGTTGACAAGGGCAATCGGTGATTTCTCACAGATGGAACGGACAATTTTAAGCGCATCGTCAAAGTTTCCGTCAATTGCAATAATCTCGGCTCCGTACATGACAGCCTGAGCGAGTTTACCAAATGCGATTTTGCCGTTCGGGATGATGACGATGCATTTCATGTTAGCGCGGGCTGCATAAGCCGCCGCAGCAGCGGAAGTGTTTCCTGTTGACGCGCACATAATCGTGTCGTTGCCTTCTTCTTTTGCTTTCGCCACAGCCATGACCATTCCGCGATCTTTAAATGATCCCGTAGGATTGACGCCTTCTGTTTTAACATGAAGCTCAATTCCGAGCTGCTCAGACAGCTTCGGCAGATAAATAAGCGGTGTGTTTCCTTCATGTAAAGTAAGCGCCGGTGTTTGATCTGTTACAGGTAAAAAATCTTTATATTGATGGATAAGTCCTTTCCACATTAGCTCCAACCGTTCCCTTCTACACGATATGTGCTTTTGACTTCTTGAACGACTTCCAAATCATTTAGGTTTTGCAGGATATCACTGAAATCAGCTTCAGATGTATGGTGTGTCACAATCACGATTTCGGCTAACTCATCATGGCCTTTAATCGGCAGCTGAAGGATCTTTTCAAAGCTCACGCCCCGTTCTGAGAACACAGACGTAATTTTCGAGAATGAACCGACCTCATCTTTTACATGAATTCTTAAAAACTGCTGTGCGTAAATGTCAGACGGCGATTTCATATTTTTCTCATATTGCGGCCCAACAAAGCTGTTGCCGGTTACGCCGAGGCGCATATTTTTCATGACAGCGACAAGGTCAGAAACAACAGAGGTCGCAGTCGGCATGCTTCCGGCTCCCGGTCCGTAGAACATCGTCTCACCGACAGCCTCGCCGTATACATAAACGGCGTTAAACTCATTATGAACAGCAGAAAGCGGGTGGTGGTCAGGAAGCAGTGTCGGCTGTACGCTGACTTCAATTTTGCTGCCGTCACGCTGAGCAATCCCGATCAGCTTCATCGTATAGCCGAGGCGTTTGCTGAAGCTGATGTCCTCGTCTGTAATTTGGGAGATCCCCTTTACTTTGACGTCTTCCAGATCCACGTTCATTGAGAAGCCGAGGCGCGCCAATATCGCCATTTTCCGTGCGGCGTCAAGCCCTTCCACGTCTGAAGTCGGATCAGCTTCGGCAAAGCCAAGATCCTGCGCTTCCTTGAGCACTTCCTCATAAGGGCTTTTTTCTTTAATCATTTTTGTTAAGATAAAGTTCGTTGTTCCGTTCACAATCCCCATCATTTTTGTAATCCGGTCTGATGAGAGACCTTCCTCTAACGTACGCAGAATCGGAATCCCGCCGGCAACACTGGCTTCAAAGTAGATATCACAGCCATTTTCCTTCGCTTCCGCAAGCAGCTCAGAGCCGTACACAGCCATTAAATCCTTGTTTGCTGTGACAACATGCTTTTTCGATCTCAGCGCGTCGAGCAAATATTGTTTTGTCTGTTCAACTCCGCCGATCACCTCGATGACGACATCAACATCTGGATCATCGATGACATCATACACTTCGGTCGTGAGCACTTCCTTTGGCAAATCTACTTCTCTCTTTTTCTCTAGATCTTTTACAAGCACTTTTTTTATCGTAACCGGACAGCCGACCTGATGCATCAGCTTATCCTGATGGTCTTGAATAATTTTAACGACACCGCTTCCGACGGTACCTAAACCTAAAAGCCCTACACGAATCGCTTTCAAAAAAACTCCACCTTTCTATTGATTGTCCTCTCAAAAAAGACAATTGTTAACTCAACACAGACATATAAGTTACAAACATTATATAAGCCCTCTCCTGTTTTGACAAGACAGCAATCGGCTGAATTTTACGAATGTAAACGCTTAACACATTGATATGACAAGATTCTTTATTTTCTAATTATTTTTGTCAGATTTTCTCCTCCCCCTGGGCTGCCGTTGCCGAGCCAGCTCACGCGGGGAACAAATGGCTTCTGCGCCCGCATATTCATGAATTCCTGCGCTGTATTGAGAAATTGCTCATAGCGGCCGCAGTCGCTAAGAATGAAGTCAAGCTGTTCTTCATAATAATGCTTTTCTGATTCTGACGACATGTAGTAGCTCTCCACGATTTCAAAATAATGAAGCGGGAAGAGCAGGCGGCTGTACAGAAGACGTTTCGAAAACGAAGACAGCGGCGTGACTTGCCCGTATTCCTGTAAAAAGAGAAAGCCCTGCTGATTAAAATCCTGTCTGTGATGCAAAAACGTATGTCTCATATATTCAGCCAAATCGCGTGAGGCGTGGTCAAAAACCCAATCCGCCGGAATCCTAAGCAAGGATTCGGATGACCATGTATGTCTTTCCATCCGCTGATGGCATATCGTTCCTGAATCAGCGGCTTGGGGCTTGTCATCCAGCTCAGTGTCCACTAAATATTGTATCGCGTTTTCTGACAGACCTAAATAATATGGAAATGACTCGATCATTTTTTTATCGAATGGCTCGTGCGGAGGGGTATGAACCTTCCGCTGCCAAAACGCTTCCAGCTGATCAATGCGTTTTCCCCACAGATCCTTCCACTGGCCGATTCTTCCGGCTGCCTTCACTTCATACGGATACCCTCGGCCTTTTCGGTGAAATTCCGCCAGCTCCGCTCCAATGGAGAACGCCCGGTTTGAAACAGGGGGTGCCGCCTTCAGCAGAGCGTACGTTTTTCCTTCATGTTCAAACGTTAGCTCACCTTCTTTTGTAAAGATAAAAACCGAAACGTATGGGTCACTTTGTTCTTGTAAATACTGACTCATGTAATAAAGCTCCGCCAGTTCCGTATCTGAGAATTGGGAAACGGGGACAATCAGAAAGAATGAATTCGGCGTCTGAAAGCATTGATATGTGTGCTGGTACATGGAAAGCTGCCTGATATGAATACCGTATTTTTCTTTTATTGTACCTTTCACAATGATCACCTGCCTGTAGAATTAGGGCTCATCACATCGTAGTCATACACGTCCGGAATTATGAATACATATTTTAATCCGACGAAGGCGCAAGAAAAAGTCGTAAACATCTCAAACATTTTGTATAAACTAGTAAAAAAGATTGGGTGAAGCTGATGTCAGAAAACGAACAAATCAGTCAGATGGAAGCAAAAGCAAGAGCACGGATGAAGGAGCGCGGCGTTGAGGTGTCAGACATTGCCGAGCTTGTCTTTTTTCTGCAGAAAAAATATCATCCGGATTTAACCATTGATGAATGCACGTTGAACGTCAATCGCGTTCTCGCAAAACGCGAGGTGCAAAATGCGATTTTAACGGGCATTGAATTGGATGTTCTTGCTGAGCAGAAAAAACTGTCTGAACCGCTGCAAACGATGCTGGAAACAGATGAGAGCCTATATGGAGTAGATGAAGTTCTGGCATTTTCCATCGTGAACATTTACGGATCAATCGGGTTTACGAACTACGGCTACATCGACAAAGAAAAACCCGGAATCCTTACACATTTGAATGATAAATCAACCGGCGAGTGCCATACCTTTCTAGATGACATCGTCGGTGCGATTTCCGCCGCGGCCTCAAGCAGGCTCGCACACCGCGCGCGGCACACAGAATAAGGGCACCCTTTTGGGGCGCCCTTTTTTAAATGTTTGGAATCCATTCAGTCAGAGAGTCAATGGCATGAGTCGGTTTTTCCATATCGTCTGTCATATGCTCTCTTTTCGTTACGCCTGTGTGAACAAGCAGCGTATCCATACCGGCGTTAATGCCGGCCATAATGTCCGTCGCGTAGTTGTCGCCGACCATAAGTGTTTCCGACACATCTGTGCCGAGAACGCGCATCGCCTGCTCCATAATAATTGATTCCGGCTTGCCGATAAATACGGGCTGTACGCCTGTCGATACGGTTAATACAGATGTCAGTGAGCCGTTTCCAGGCAGAAGGCCTCTTTCAGTCGGTATCGCAATATCTCCGTTAGTGGAAATAAAGCGGGCGCCATTTCTGATTGCAAGGCAGCCGACAGCAAATTTTTCGTATGTAATGGCCCGGTCAATACCAACAACGACAAAATCCGCGTTTTCCTCGCCAAACGTCAGGCCGTTTTCTTCAATCGCCTGGCGGATGCCTTCTTCCCCGATCACATACACAGACGCGTCTTTTTTCTGCTGGGCAATATGCTGGGCAGTCGCCATGCTTGTCGTAAAGACCTGCTCTTCTGTTGCCGGAATATCAAAAGACATAAGCTTGTCCGCCACCTGCTTCGGTGTGCGCGAAGAGTTGTTTGTCACGAAAAGATAAGGAACGCCGCGATCTTTCAGCGTTCTGACAAATTCACACGCTTCCTCGATTTTTTCCGTGCCATTGTACATTGTTCCGTCTAAATCAATTAAATACCCTTTATATGTTTTCATTTCCAACACTCCAGTTGTTATTTAAACGCGGAAACAGGGCCAAGCTCTGTTTCCAAGTAGCTTCTGATCCGTTGCGGGAAGTCTTGCAGAGCTGTCTGATGTGCCGTGATCAGCCTGTAAAGCTCTGCGCTGTCAGCGAGCAGGTACTGCTGAACCAATGTTTTGCGGTAGGCGATCAATTTTTTGAGCTCCGTTCCCTCTTGTTCTGTGACAACTTTTTCATCAACAAGTATGTCCATAATGTCATCATAGCTGCCCGGGTCCCGCATAATAAAACCGTCAATCATGTCATTTCCTGTATCCAGAATGCATTCGATTAGCAAATGGCCTATACGCTGAAGCGCCAGTCCCCCGATTTCAGACTGCCAGTCTGTTTGTGAGTTAAAAAGCGCCAGCTGGTGCTCAAAGAACCCAAGTGTTTGCTCGATCTTGTTTCTGTCAACAAAATACATGACAGCATCCCCTTTGTGTATGTTTATTTTCTGATCCGTTTCAAGACAAAATACGCACAGCCGAAATTGCAGTATTCGTAAATGTATTCATCTAATGTACTGATTTTCGTTTCGAAGGTTGCCTTTTGATTCTGGTCGTCAAAGAAGCCCTTGAGCCTAAGCTGACCGTATCCCCAGTCTCCCACAATATAATCGTATTTATTTAAAATATCGGAGTAGCGGGCTTTAAAAGCCTCTTCGTTGAAGCCGTCTTTGAAATTGTGCACCAATTCAAATTCGGCATTTTGAATAAGAATCATGATCTCACCTCTTTTTCACTCATTCCTATCATAATTCATTGCCCCGTCCCCATCAATTGCTAAAGAATAAATCATGCGATTTGGCTACCCTACACATAAGGAGGGATTTATAAATGAAACCAACTGCTGTCAGCCTCTGCCTGTTGGCCGGTCTTTTATCCGGATGCGGAGGCGCAGGATTAGATAATGCCGAGCAAAATGTCCAAAACCAGACGCGGAATCAAACCAGGCCCATTTATGTGTCTGACCGCAACGAGGCTTTTAACCGGCATGATGAGAACGAACAATTTGGCTATGTCCGTTATCAAAAAGAACAATTTGACGGCGAACAGCAGGAAGCACCGGTGATGAATCGGGAAGAAACCGCTCACATCATATCAAGTTTAACGGTTCAGCTCCCTCATATTCAAGATGCTGCCACACTGGTGACCGATCGAGAAGCGCTTGTCGTGTACAAAACCGATTCCAAAAACCGCGGGCTGACCGCCGATCAGGTGAAGAAAACGGCAGCTTCTGTGATACCGCGATACTATCATGTGTATATTTCTGATAATCCAAACCATATGCAATCCATCGAAAATTACAGCAATCTCGGTTCCGGTTCAAGGGATATTAGAGAGATCATGTCGGGGACCATTCAAGAAATGAAAAACTCCCCTCAAGGAAGCCCTGTCTCAGAGAATGAAAATGCCAACGGAGAAACCCGTCAGGACATGAAAATCGACAGGAATGACAAAAACGCCAGATGATCTGGCGTTTTGGCATTATGCTTGTGCTTGGCGCTTTTTAGATGCTTCGTTCACCTGTTCATCCGCATGGTAAGATGAACGGACAAGCGGACCGGCTTCGCAGTGGCTGAAGCCTTTTTGCATTGCGATTTCCTTTAATTCTGCAAATTCATCAGGGTGATAGTATTTTTGGACTTTTAAGTGTTTCTTTGTCGGCTGCAAATATTGGCCGATTGCCATAATATCCACATTGTTTGCCAAGAGGTCGTCCATGACTTCAATAATCTCTTCTTTCGTTTCGCCAAGTCCGATCATGATGCTTGATTTTGTCGGAATGTCAGGCTGCATTTCTTTCGCACGGCGCAAAAATTCCAACGAACGGTCGTACGTCGCACGCGCGCGAACTCTTGGCGTCAAGCGGCGAACCGTTTCGATATTGTGATTCAGGATGTCTGGACGTGTATCCATTAAGGTTTTCAGGTTATCATAATTTCCGCCCATATCAGACGGCAGCACCTCAATTGTTGTGAACGGGCTTTTTCTGCGGATCGCACGAACAGTTTCCGCGAAAATGCCTGCTCCGCCGTCTTTCTGGTCGTCACGCGCAACAGCCGTAATGACCGCGTGTTTCAGATTCATAAGCGCGACAGAATCCGCTACGCGTTCCGGCTCTTGCAGATCAAGCTCAGTTGGAAGGCCCGTTTTGACAGCACAGAAACGGCATGCTCTTGTACAAACAGAACCTAAAATCATAAATGTCGCTGTACGTCTGACCGCCCAGCATTCATGAATATTCGGACATTTTGCTTCTTCGCATACGGTATGCAGGTTGTTTTCCCGCATGAGTTTTTTGAGGCCTGTATAGTTTTCATTTGTATTTAATTTGATTTTGAGCCATTCGGGCTTTCTGAGGTGTTCGTCTTTCTTTGCCAATTCCCATCATCTCCAATATCCAATATACTCAATTTCTGACACGAAACATTCTGAAAACGAGAAAGGTATTTCTGCAACAAAAATAATGTTTTTCTAACTAAAGAAAGTCTTTTCTCTAGACACTTTAACATAGGAAAAATTTCTCGACAAGGGAAGATGATTACTGACATTTTTAAGCCGGCTTGCCGCAAACTATGTGTATTCAATATGAAAGGAGATTATTTTGTGAAAGTTTTGTTAACCGCTCTTCTTCTCCTTTTGTTTGCGCTTGAGCCTTATGCGTCTGGAAAAGAGCTTTCAGATCCAGTGCTGTCGAAACGGATGGAATTATATCATAAAGTCGAGGCTGTGACGCAGATTCCTTGGTATGCGCTCGCCGCTGTAGATCAATACGAGGAAAATGTGCGGAGCAACCGAAAAGATCTGCCTGACAAAGCGGGAATCATCAGCATCTATATACCGGATGAAATCTGGAGCGGGCCTGAAAACCCGAATCCGAAAGACGATGCGCCGTTAAGCATTAAAGTATTTGACGGGATCGGAATGGATGGTGACGGAGACGGAAAAGCCGAGGTCAGCAATGATGAAGATATTTTGTATACGTTCAGCCAATACTTGCTGTCGTATGGCACAGATGAGGACAACATCCGCATTGGGCTTTGGGATTATTACCGGCGTGATCAGACAGTTGGGATCATATCTGAATTCATGAAGCTGTTTAAAGCCTACGGCCATATTGATCTAGGCGAGCATGCGTTTCCGCTTCCAATCAGAACCGATTACAGCTATCGCAGCACGTGGGGAGATGCCCGGGGCTTTGGGGGGAGACGGATTCATGAAGGCACGGATATCTTTGCCCATTACGGCCTTCCTGTCAGATCCACCTGTTACGGCGTAGTTGAAATGAAGGGCTGGAACCGCTTCGGAGGATGGAGAATCGGCATAAGAGACATTAACAATACGTATCATTATTTTGCCCATCTTAATGGGTTTGCCAAAGGGATTAAAACAGGACAAATTGTTGAGCCCGGCCAAGTAATCGGATCAGTCGGCAGCTCAGGATACGGCCCGCCGGGAACCGCTGG
The DNA here is from genome assembly GCF_002796895.1 of Bacillus sp. SN1. Taxonomy (NCBI): domain Bacteria; kingdom Bacillati; phylum Bacillota; class Bacilli; order Caryophanales; family Bacillaceae; genus Bacillus; species Bacillus sp. SN1. Next base: position 146,747 of record NZ_PHIE01000006.1, on the reverse strand, counting down.
GAAATTCCCGCCGCATCTTCACTACGGCATGTACAAAGATAACGGAAAAACCGAATGGTCGTTTGATCCATACCCGCATTTGAGAGCGTGGGAGCGGTATGAATACAGAAAAAAGAAATAACAAAAAGCCGCCTCTTCGACAGGCGGCTTATTTGCTGCTTTTTTCATTTTTTGATTCGGCACTGTCCTCTTTTTTGCTGCTCGGAAGCTGGACAGAAGGCGTGACACCCGAGGCGCCGCTTCCGTTATAAAACTGCGGCACTTCGCCCTGAACTGCTTTAATCGATACAGGCACATTATTTGTGACGACAGCGGTTTTGCTTGCGAACGGAATAATGACCTTCACTTTAATTTCAACAAAGATGCTGATATCAATTAGTGCATTATTTATGCCATACGGCTTGATTTTGGTTTTGACATCTGTAAAAGCGTCACCGATTAAATTGAACCGGACCGGGATTTTCGGGCCGAGGTTTCCGAGGAGGCTGTTGCCGGTTACCTGCCCCAGCGGAATGTTGATCATAATATTTTCACTGGCGCCGCTGTGTCCGGTGTGGGTTTCCATCTCTTTCAGATGAGCCTGAAGCTGCTTTGTCACTTTTGTTTTCACACTGTTTACAACCTGTGTATTAAAATCGATTGTCGTTAAATTTCCGTTTTCATCAGAATTCATTTGAAACATATCTTTCATATTCTCACTGTCAGACATATAATCCTCAATTGAATCTTGGATCACCTCTGTCGCCACACGCTTCGTTTCCATCTCGCCGATGCTCATTAAAACAGGTTTAATCGAGCCATTGATCATCCAAAGGCTGACTGTTGTTGACAGGATAAAAAAGACAACTGACAAGAGCAGCACGTAACGGAAAGGCAAAGGTCCTCTCTTGCGAAAAGGGCCGCGATATCTTGGCAAGAAAATCCCCCCTTACATATCACAATGTATGCTTGTAAGAGGGGACATAGTAATAGCCGGGCCAAATTTTTATTTCACCATTTTTAAAAGCGCTTCTCTGCCGCTCATGCCGGCATGGATGCCGAGATCTTCCGCGGCATGCGTGACGGATTCTAAAGGTGCGTCTAACAGCTGGTCAATTGTTCGTACACCAACTGCGCGCCCCGCCACAATGCCCCGCTCCTTTAATTTTTCATTCAGCAGCGCCACATCAAGCGCGCCGCACATAATGTATCCGTGATCATTGGTGACGGCCATAAAATTCGTTTTTGGAAGCTTCACTGTCACAGCTGTAAAAGGCTGTCCTTCTATCATGATTGGTGTCAGATTTACCACGTCAACCACTCCCTTCATTCATCACTTTATGATGAAGGGCACAGCTTGTTGTGGGCTGACTCCCTTATTGCGCGAGCTTCCAAGCGAGCAGATCCCGCAAAAATTCAGGCATAAAATATTCTTTTTCTGCGGCGTCGCGGATGATCGGAAACATCCTGCCGAGCGTAAACATGTCGAGAACCGCAACGGAGTATTGTTTATGTTTTTCAATCTCTTCCCCGTTCAGCGTGATCCGTGTGACATGCGTGATTCCGTCATCCAGGCGTTTCGTTTCTACATCAACACCAGCGTACACCATTTTTCCCATCACTTCTCCGCGGAAGCCGAGCCCTTTGATCCGGAGCTGCTCCATTTGTTCTGAAGCGGCATGGACAATGGTCTCTTTGAGTTCTTCTCCCGTCAGGCGGACAGCCACCGGGTTGATCGGGTGAGGACAGATGCGGTGCAGATCCAGCTTCGTCACTGGACCCGCTTTCAGCGGACCGAGAATGACACCGGAATTCACCATACTGATGTCCGTCCCGCACCATTCCTTTAACGCGTACGCCAGAAGCAAAGGCAGCTCTGATTCTTCAAACCACTTCACCTCAGCATCTTGTGCAAGCTCCGCAACGGCATCGGACAGCTTCTCCTCGGCTTCACGTTCTTTCTCATTAAGAAACGCTTTAGTTTCGGCGGATTCTCCTGGCCATTCCGCCATGTTCTGCACAGACGCTGTTTTGCTGATGATGCTTCGCTGTACACTGTCCACCGTGATTTCTACACAGCCGACATAATGCCCGTATTTCTCTGCGCTGGCAAGCAATACACCGTTTACTACTTGTCCATCTTCAAGCAAATGATGGGTGTGCGATTCGAGGATCACATCAATCTCAGGTACCGCTTCAGCCACTGCCTGATCATCAAGAATGCCTAAATGCGACAGCAAAACGACGATATCAGCCTGCCCTTTCACTTCCTGAATGGTTTCCTTTATGCTTTCAAGAGCATCGGTTACTGTCCATCCCAGCTTGTCATAAACGGGGTAATAAGGCACAGTTACGCCTAAGAAAGCAATGGACATACCGTTTTTCAATGATTTGATATGGTAAGGAACCGCCCAGGACGGACGGTTTCCTGTTTTGTCATACAGGTTGGAGACGATAACGGGAAATTCAGCATGATCATATAGTGCGGCAAGCTCTTCATGCGGAAGCGTAATCCCTTCGTTATTGCCGATCGCCGCTCCATCAATGTGAAGACGGTTTAAGAGATCAACATTCGCTTTTCCGAATGTCGCCTCTGTCACGAATTGAAAACGATCAAGATGATCGCCAATATCAAAAACGAGCGTCTCTTCGCTGTCTGACTGATGCTCTTTTCTTTTCTGCTCGATATAATCTACAATTTTCGGCCAGTTTTCAAAATGGCTGTGCAAATCATTTGTATGATATAAGCGGAGCTTCTCCTTCATATTATCTCTCCCTAATCGTTCAGCTGAAAATGCCTTCATAAATGAGCTGGCAGCCGATCAAGATCAGTACGATCCGCATGATCATAACGATCGTTTCCGTCTGCATTTTCCTATTGATGGCGGCGCCAAGCTTTCCGCCGAACCAAGCGCCGGGCACCAGCGCTAGGGCATACAGCCAATTGACGTGCCCGGAAATAACATGTGAAACAGACCCTGTCATAGAGGACAGGAAAATAATAAACATGGACGTTGCCACCGCCACCTTTGGCGGGAACAGGAATAACAGCATCATCGCCGGAACCATCAGCGAACCGCCGCCTATTCCGAAAAGCCCGCCTAAAAAGCCGACAACAAAGGCAATCGCAATGCCAATAGGAGCCTGATATGAGTACGTATAAGGCTCACCGGCATCATCCTGAAATGTCCGAATAATCCCTTTGTGCGCTTTGTTGATCGGCCGGGCTTTCGCTTTCAGCATTAAGGATAATGAAATAAGAATCATAAAAATGCCAAACCATACGGAAAACGAGTTTGAATTGAACAGCTTTGACACGTAAGCCCCGATAATGCTGCCGGGACCTGAGCCAATAAAGAAAATGAGACCGCTCTTATAATCAACGGTTTTATATTTAATATAAGCCAAAGTTGAAGAAAGACCCGTAAAAATAATGACCAAAAGCGAAGTTCCAATCGCGACCTGCGGCGTCACATCCTGAAACAGCGGCGTCACTGTGCTTAAAAACATCAGAGACGGCACGATGACAATTCCGCCGCCAAGCCCAATCAGACTTCCCACCGTACCTGCGATTAATCCCAGTACGGCCAAAATCACAAACGACATCAATGAAAACCTCTTTTCTAAAATAAATCGAGCTGTCTCGGAGCAAGTCCGCTGTACTCGATATCAAGCAGCTCAAGCATTTGCTTGCCGTTATCCGCGGCGTCTCCGCCGGAATTGTTATTGAACAGGACAAAAACATCCTTACATTGCTGCTGCAATTCATCCAGGTGCTTTTTCCAATCCTCCAGCTCCTGTTGGTTGTAGCGGTATAAGTACCTGACCTCCCGCCAGTTTTTCCCGCCATCAGGCTTCATCCAGCCCTGCTTGTTGCGTCCGTGAAACCTGACGAGCGTTTTGTTTTCATCGGTGGCGCGCAAAACAGTCGGAACGCTGCCTTCTCCGATTTGCGGTTCATCACAAACACTGTGAATCCAGCCTTCCGCTTTCATAAATGAAAGTGTCTGCTCATAAAATGGCGGCGAGAACCAGGAGCGGTTTCTGAATTCAAGCGCACAAGGGATATCTCCCATTTGATGCTTGCACCACCTCAAATAGGCGACATTCTCCTTCTTGCAGTCAAACCACGGCGGAAATTGAAACAGCACCATGGCAAGCTTATTGCTATGTAAATATGGCGTTAAAGACACCTTAAACGCTTCAAACATCTCCTCTTTTGAGTCAAAGGGAATTTCGCCGCGCTGATGCCCCGTCATGCCCTGATACGCTTTCACGATAAATTGGAAGGTTTCCGGCGTTTCCTTCACCCACTTTTCATTATTGCGCGCCGGCTGAATCGCGTAAAAGCTCGCGTCTAATTCAACGATCGGAAAATGGGAGGAATAGGCCTGCAATTTTTTCTGGCTGGCCGTTTTCGGCGGATAGATGCTGTCATGATCCCCCCATCCCGTCAGTCCGATATAAATCACACTCATTCACCTCTCTTCCAGTTTATCACACGTGTTTTCAGGTTTCCTCGGAAATGCTGTTCATATGGCGGGAAAATGCAGAACGAAGATGCTGATATTGTTCCTCATTCGTATCTAAAAACGCCTCTTCTCTTGAGGAAGGAATATGCTGATAATCAATAGGCGCCTGAAACTGCTCACTCGTAAAATCGAACATCACACCATTGATGCTGTTGTAAAAATGCCAGCTTTCACCGACTTTTGTTTTGAAAATGGCGCCGCCGAAATGATCCTGAATCACCAATGCCGTCACACCGCATTGGCCGCATGACGGGCATTCTTCCGTCCATTTAGAGCTCGTATGGCGCGACCATGATTGCTTGAGTATGTATTTGACATGTTCCATTTCCACCGCCTCCTTAAAAAAAAGATACCACGTTGATTGCATTTTAAAAACTGATCAGATCCTTTGTATGATAAATTAGTGGTAATGAATGACACCTGGAGGCGAATCATGAAAATTAACCTGCTTACGATTGGTACGAGGGGCGATGTACAGCCCTTTATCGCATTAGGAAAAGAATTATCCAGACGCGGACATTATGTGACGATTTGCACTGAAGGCTCGTTCAAAGATCTGGCGGAGAATAACAAACTCTCCTTTTCACCCATCGGAACGGATTACACACATTTGACGCAATCAGAAGAAGGAAAAAACATGCTGAAAGGGAACCCGCTATCAATTGTCAGCCAAATGAAAACAGTCATTTATCCGATGATGGAACAAATGTTAGAGGATATATGGGCGGCCTCTAAAGATGCTGATGCAATCATTTATCACCCTAAAGTATTTGGCGGATATGATATTGCCGAAGCCCTGCACATTCCTGCCTTTATCGCCCATCCGGTTCCTATTGTAGCTCCCACCCGTCATTTTACTAATCCGGTCTTTCCGTTCTCATTGCAGAGCGGAACGCTTAACAAGGCCAGTTTTAAAATCAATCGATTATTGACCGCAGCGTTTTTTTCGCTGATTAATAAGTGGAGACATGAGACACTCAGCCTGCCCGATAAACGTTCTGTTTTTAAAGATGATTCCGTACTGAATGGAAAGCTTATTCCTGTTCTGTATGGGTGCAGTCCTTCCATCATTCCCTTTGACCAACAATGGAAAGGCCATGTTTCAATGCAGGGATTCTGGTTTTTAGCCGAAGATGACTGGAACCCTCCACCTGAGCTATTGCATTTTTTAGAAGCGGGGCCGCCTCCTTTTACCGTTAGCTTTAGCAGTATGCCATTACAAAACCCGGATCACATTCTGAACATGCTTCAGCAAGCATTCAAAGAAACCGGACAGCGTGCCATTTTGCTGACGGGCTCGAGCGGAATCAAACAGATGACAGATTCACCTCATATTTATACAGCTGGCTCCATTCCTCACGGATGGATTTTCCCTCAATCATGAGCTGTCATTCATCATGGAGGGGCTGGGACTACGGCCGCAGCATTGAAGGCCGGCAAACCTATGGTGATATGCCCGTTCTCTGGGGATCAGCCTTTTTGGGCAAGAAAAACGCGAGACATCGGAGTGGCTGCTGCCCCTCTGAAAGAAAGAGATATGACAGTTGCAGCCTTCGTTTCCAGAATCAATGAACTGATATCAAACAACACTTATTCTCAACGTGCATCTGAAGCTGCCTCTCTTATTGATAAAGAAGATGGAGTAAGACATACTGCGGATTTTATTGAAGAAAAACTAGAGGAGAAAAACCCGGCAAAATAAATCTGCCGGGTTTTTTACGATGGAACGATCAGCGCTCCCTCAATTGCTCTTTCTGTTTTGTCACTGCCACTGTACACACACCGGCCTCTGCTGTATGTAGCCGAAATGCCGCAGGGAAATGTATGCCCTTCGTAAATGCTTTGCTTATGCTTTGCAAACATCGATTCTTTTGTGACAGTGTACGGCTCCATGCTGACGAGCACAAAATCGGCATCACACCCCGCTTCAAGCCGTCCTTTTTGCTGAAGGCCGAATCGTTTTGCAGGGGCCGCCGCTGTCCATTCTGCGATGGTTTCAAACGGAATCTGATGCTCAAGCGCCAGTTCCAGCATTCCTAATAAAGTGAACTGCCCGCCGCTGATTCCGCCCCATGATAAAAACAGATTGTCCTCCCGCTTCAAGGACGGACGGCAAGGGGAATGATCAGAGGAGACCATGTCAATGTGCCCCGCAATGAGCGCCTCGATCAACGCCTCCATTGATCGCTGCGACCGGAGCGGAGGCGCGCATTTTGCGACAGAGCCCTTTTCTCGTAAATCGTCATGGCTGAACAAGACATAATGCGGGCATGTTTCGACCGAAACATCAAGCCCTTCCTGTTTCGCCTCTCTGATCAGCCGGACCGCTTTCGCCGTGCTGATATGGACAAAATGGACCGGACAGCCTGTCACCTTCGCATACTGAATCGTGCGATACACCGCTTCAGCTTCGGCTTCCTCCGGGCGGGAGGCGGCGTACGCATCCGCATCCACTTTTCCTTTATTGGCCAAGACCATCTGCAAATAGCTTGTGATTGCGTCGCTCTCGGCATGAAGAGCGAGGATTTTTCCTGCAGCGGCGATTTCTGTCATGCCTTTGAGCAAGGTCCTTTCGTCAACAGAGCGGAACTCGTCTGTGCCTGATTTTGATAAAAACGCTTTAAACCCGATCGCTCCCGCTTCAGCCATTGGGCGGATGTCCTCGATATGGCCAGGCACAAGGCCGCCCCATAGCGCAAAATCCACGACTGATTTTTGCCTGCCAAGTTCAGCTTTTGCGAGAAGATGTTCTGCCGTCACAGTTGATGGAATGCAATTGAGCGGCATATCAAAATAAGTGGTGCAGCCGCCTGCTGCCATCATCTGCGAACCTGTTTCAATCCCCTCCCAATCCTCTCTGCCCGGTTCATTGAAATGAACATGGCAGTCTATCGCACCGGGAAACACGTATTTTCCATCTGCCTGGATCATTGCTGCCCCGCTTGCTTCAATGTCTGAACCAATCTCGGCAATGACACCGTTTTGAACTGCAATATCAGCATTTTTAACGCCATCTGGCGTAACTGTCTTCGCACCTTTTATCACCAAATCGTAAGCCATATTGATCCCTCCATGTAAGGATAACGATTTTTCATGTCAGTTTATGTAACACAATCAGTTCTATTTTCAACAGTTTACTGCTACTATGATCGTATTACATCAGCAAAACCGCTAGAATTCCTATTGAAAATTATTCATCTTAACCAATGTTTTTTATAGAAAAGGAGAATGCTCTATGAATATTTTTGATGTGATGAAAATACCGGCTTATGAAAACGCCAATTTAGTCGCGGGAAAAGCAGGAGGAGAAAGAGAGGTGCAGCATGTCAATATGATGGACGCTCCGGATATCGCAGACTTTCTGCATAAGAACGAATTGCTCGTCACTACCGCGTACCACCTGAAGGATACCCCTCACCAGTTATCTGAACTGATTCGGCAAATGGCAAAACGCGGCTGCGCGGGCCTCGGCATTAAAACAAAACGCTATCTGGAGGATATCCCGAAAGAAATCATCGAACTGGCCGATTCATACGCGTTTCCGATCATCGAGCTCCCGGAACACATCCGCCTTGGCGATATTGTGAATGCAACACTCAGCCACATTCTCGATATGCGTTCTAACGAGCTGCAGCAAGCCATTTACGCGCACAAAAAATTCACAAACCACATTATGAGCGGCAAGGGGCTGCAATCTCTCCTCAAAAAGGTGTCAGACCTCCTTCAGCTTCCCGTGCTGCTTCTTGACCAGCATGCCAAAATGCTCTCTGCGTCCCATCAGATTTCAGTTGAGACCGAAAAGCTGAAAGGCACCCTGAATACTGTATCCGGGCCGTTTTTCACTTGTTTCTCTACAATCTCGGATCAAAAAACGTATTCTGTCCTTCCTATTTATAATCACGAAAAAAACTGCGGCTACCTGCTGATACCGGACATGGTGCAGGCCGGCGACAAAGGGTTGATTCTCACGATTGAACAAGCGGCCAACGTGATTTCCTTTGAACTGCTGAAGGAAAATGCGCTGAAGCAATTCAGCCGGCGGGCGCGCAATGAGTTTTTCAGCAATTTTATTGAGCGGTCATTTTCTTCAGATGATGAAATTAAAAACCGGGCGAAAGAATTCAAGCTGCGCTGGGATCAAAAATACATGTGCATTGCCGGAAAACTTGACCGTAATGACGAATCGATCAGCTTTACAGAAAATCAGCTCGCCTCAGACAGCGTATTCGAATTTCTTGAAGGCGAATTCTCGGCCTTCCCGTTTCCGCCCCACCTCTTTATTAAAGGAAACGTCGGCATTATTCTGATCGAAGCAACAGACAGCTGGAGTGAAATGCACGCCTCGGTGATCAGCTTTTTAGAGCAGTTCCAATCACAGGTGAGGGCCCAATTTAAACGGACCGTGTCCTTTGGGATCAGCAATATATGCCAAAAGCTCATTGATGTTCCCGACGCGTTCACAGAGGCTTCTGATGCTCTGCAATCGGGGCATTTGTCAAGAAGCACGGAGTTTATTCAAGTGTATCACGCCAAAGATGTCCCTGAGCTTCTTCGCCTGCTCCCGGTTGAGGATTTGAAGAAATTTTACAACTCCACGCTTCAAAGCCTCGCTGAAAAACAGCAGGAGGATCAAAGCCTCCTTCATACACTGTCCGTCTATTTAGAGACACACTGCCAAATTTCCGAGACGGCAAAGCGTCTGTACGTTCATCGCAATACCGTCATCTACCGCCTTGAAAAATGTGAGGAGCTGCTTGGCAAAAGCTTAAAAGATCCTGAGACGACGATGCGTTTACGGCTTGCCTTACGGATGCAGCGGCTGATCAGCTAATGTTTGTTACATTCTCTTACAAACCGAATCGTTTTTCGTCACTTTCAGCAATAACACCTGTCTTTTTCGGCTACTGTATCCAATGACACCCGACAATCGGCACGCTATCATGTTACTAAAGTTCACATTAAAAGGAGGGGCTATAGTGAAACAAAGATCGTTTGCGGTATTTACTCTTGGCCTTCAGCATGTGCTGGCTATGTATGCAGGTGCGATTTTGGTGCCCCTGCTTGTAGGCAGGGCGCTGAATGTAACATCTGAACAGCTGTCTTACCTATTGGCGATTGACCTGTTAACGTGCGGCGTCGCGACGCTTTTGCAAACCTTGCGCGGAGCGTACATCGGCATCGGGCTTCCCGTCATGCTTGGCAGTTCATTCGTAGCCGTTACCCCGATGATTGCAATCGGAGCCAATTACGGCATTCACGCCATTTACGGTTCAATCATCGCGGCTGGTGTGTTTATCTTTTTGTTTGCGCGTTTTTTCGGCAAGCTGACCGTGTTATTCCCTCCTGTCGTAACAGGAACCGTTGTAACCTTGATCGGCCTTTCTCTTGTTCCGACAGGTGTGAAAAATATGGCTGGCGGCAGCGCCAATCCCGAATACGGTTCGCTCGAAAACCTTCTTCTCTCTGTCGGCGTCCTTATACTGATCCTAGTCCTCAACCGCTTTCTCAAAGGGGTTGCCCGAACGCTGTCCGTTCTGATCGGAATCGCTGCCGGGACAGCGGCAGCAGCCATCATGGGCAAAGTCAGCTTTTCTGCTGTCGCCGAAGCCCCGTTCTTTCAAATTCCGAAGCCATTTTACTTCGGAGCCCCTTCATTTGAAATCGGCCCGATCTTAACGATGCTGATCGTTGGAATCGTCATTATTGTAGAATCAACCGGCGTTTTCTACGCGATCGGAAAGATATGCGGCAGACCTCTAACCGAAAAAGATCTTGTCAAAGGCTATCGGGCGGAGGGAATCGCCATTCTCATCGGCGGGCTCTTCAACGCCTTTCCCTACAACACCTTTGCGCAAAACGCCGGCTTATTGCAGCTGACGAAAGTGAAAACGAGAAATGTCGTCGTTACCGCAGGCTGTATCCTTGTCTGTCTCGGACTGATTCCGAAGATTGCCGCCCTTGCTTCAGCTGTTCCTGCAGCTGTGCTTGGAGGCGCGACCGTTGTCATGTTCGGCATGGTGATAGCGTCCGGCGTCAAAATGCTCAGCACAGCGGATCTCACAAATCAATATCACCTCCTGACCATCGCATGCTCAATCGCACTCGGCATCGGCGCCAGCACGGTGCCCGGGATTTTCGCTGAATTCCCTGCTCCAATCCGGATTCTGGTCAGTGACGGCACCATCACCGGAAGCCTGACCGCCATCTTTTTGAATCTATTTTTCAGCTTGCGCGGCAAAAAAGAAACAACAGCGCAGAAACCAGAACTTCCGGTATTAGACCATACACTTGCATTAGAAAAAGAGGTGTAAAAAGACATGAAGGAACAGTACAATTCCTTTCAGCTAATGATGCTCGGACTTCAGCATATGCTTGCCATGTATGCGGGAGCGATTCTCGTTCCGCTGATCGTTGGAGCGGCGATCGGGCTGAATGCAGGGCAGCTGACGTATTTAATTGCGATCGATTTGTTCATGTGCGGGACGGCGACTCTTTTGCAGCTGTGGAAAAACCGGTACTTCGGCATCGGCCTCCCCGTTGTGCTCGGATGTACGTTTACCGCAGTCGGCCCGATGATTTCCATTGGCAGCACATATGGTGTCTCAGCGATATATGGTGCCATTATCGCCGCAGGGCTGATTGTCGTCTTAGCTGCGGGCTTTTTCGGAAAGCTTGTCCGTTTTTTTCCGCCTGTCGTGACCGGTTCAGTCGTCATGATCATCGGCATCAGCCTGATTCCAACAGCAATGAATAACATGGCCGGGGGTGAAGGAAGCAAAGACTTTGGCACACTGGACAACGTGCTCCTCGGGTTTGGGGTCACAGCTTTTATCTTATTGATGTTTTATTTCTTTAAAGGCTTTATCCGCTCCATTGCGATTTTGCTCGGCCTTGTCGCCGGAACGGCGGCCGCATTCTTCATGGGAAAAGTCGATTTTTCTGACGTCATAGAGGCATCCTGGCTTCATGTTCCGTCTCTGTTTTATTTCGGCCCGCCGACCTTCGAGCTGCCGGCTGTTGTCACGATGCTCCTCGTTGCCATTGTCAGCCTTGTTGAATCGACAGGTGTTTACTTTGCGCTCGCTGATATCACAAACCGCAGACTGTCGAAGAGGGATCTGGAAAAGGGCTACCGGGCGGAAGGTCTTGCGATTGTGCTGGGCGGCTTATTTAACGCGTTTCCCTATACCGCCTTCTCGCAAAATGTCGGCATCGTTCAGCTTTCAAAAATGAAAAGTGTCAACGTCATCACGATCACAGGAATTATGCTCATGGCGATCGGGCTGGTTCCAAAAGCCGCAGCATTGACAACAGTGATTCCAAACCCAGTTCTCGGCGGCGCGATGATTGTCATGTTCGGCATGGTCATTTCTTACGGGATCAAAATGCTCTCCAGCGTTGACTTCGATTCGCAAGGCAATCTGCTGATCATCGCCTCTTCCGTCAGCTTAGGGCTCGGCGCCACAACAGTTCCCGCTTTGTTTTCGTCTCTTCCGGGTGCGGCCTCAGTTTTGGCAGGAAGCGGAATTGTGATCGGCAGTTTGACGGCAATTGCACTGCACGCTTTTTTTCAAACCAAGCAGCCGGATGGCGCTGAAATGAAAACGTAAAGGAAGATGCCAATGTTCACAATGGATGACCTGAATCAAATGGACGCACAAACACTGACAGACACGCTTGGATCTATTTTTGAACACTCTTCATGGATTGCGGAGAAAGCCGCGACATTGCGGCCATTTTCTTCCCTTTCCGACCTTCACCACAAAATGGCCGGCATTGTAAAAGCCGCTGATCGCCAGACACAGCTTGGTTTAATCAATAAGCACCCTCGTCTCGGAACAAAGAAAACAATGAGCGCTTCCTCGGTAAGAGAGCAGCAAAACGCGGGTCTCAGCACGCTTGAACAGCAGGAATACGAGGAATTTCTCAAGCTGAATGAACACTATTATGAACGCTTCGGCTTTCCTTTCATTTTAGCGGTAAAGGGAAAGACGAAACAGGATATTCATGAAGCCCTGCTGGCAAGGCTGAAGAACGAATGGGAAACGGAGTTCCAGCAGGCTCTTGAAGAAATTTACCGCATCGCCCGCTTTCGTCTGGCGGACATCATAACTGAAAAAGGAGAGACGCAAATGAATAGAACCATGTCTTACGGCAAAGGCAATGTATTTGCATACCGAACGTTTTTAAAGCCGCTCATAGGAGTAAAGCAAATCCCAGAGTCATCTTTTACAGGGAGAGCCAATACCGTTGTCGGCGTTGATGTGACATGTGAAATTGGCGGGGATGCCTTTTTGCCATCATTTACAGATGGAGATAATACACTCGTCGTAGCTACAGACTCAATGAAAAACTTTATTCAGCGCCATCTCGCTTCCTATGAAGGGACAACAGCCGAGGGATTCTTACACTATGTGGCTCACCGATTTTTAGATACCTATTCTCATATGGACACGATCACTCTGACCGGCGAAGACATTTCGTTTGAAGCGATGCCTGCATACGAGGAGCAAGAGCTCGGTACCAGCCACCTCGTCTTCAGAAGATCGCGCAATGAACGCGCCCGGTCTGTTCTAAAAGCGGAACGAACCGGGGATACAATAACGATCAAAGAGCAATACAGCGAAATCATGGATCTTCAGCTCGTCAAGATAAGCGGCAACTCCTTCGTCGGCTTTATCCGGGACAAATATACAACACTCCCGGAAGACGGCAACCGCCCGCTGTTTGTCCATTTAAACATCAGCTGGCATTATGAAAACACAAATGACGCATATGCTGCCGATCCCGCCCGCTATGTTGCGGCTGAACAAGTCCGAGACTTAGCGAGCACCGTTTTTCACGAGCTCGAAACCCCTTCAATCCAAAACTTAATCTATCATATCGGCTGCAAAATATTAATGAGATTCCCGCAGCTCACCGATGTCAGCTTCCAATCTCAAAATCACACATGGGATACGGTCGTCGAAGAGATCCCAGGCTCAAAAGGTAAAGTCTACACCGAACCGCGCCCGCCATTTGGTTTCCAGCGCTTTACCGTGACAAGAGAGGACGCCGAGAAAGAAAAACAGAAAGCCGCTGAAGCATTAGGGAGCCTGAAGGCATAATGGGAAAGCTGACAACCCATATCTTGGATTTAACCTGCGGCAAACCCGCAGCGAACGTAAAAATTGAATTGAAGCGGCTGGGCGAAGGCAGCAGCAGCCTTGTCAAAGAGGCATTCACCAACGATGACGGCCGAGTCCATGCTCCGCTGCTGGCTGGTGAAGAGCTGGTGTCCGGGGAATATGTGATGGAGTTCCATGCAGGAGACTATTTTGCAAGAAAAAAAGCGAGTACAGCCGGCCAGCCGTTTTTAACCATTATCACCGTCCGTTTTCAGCTTGCAGACCCAGATACTGATTATCATATCCCGCTTTTGCTGTCGCCGTTTGGTTATCAGGTGTATAGGGGGAGTTAAGAAAAAGGAGGAAGCCCGCCGGTGAGGCGGGCTTAGATGATGTTCAGGGGTTAAGTTGGAACCTAAAAAAACTTCTGGGAAAACTTTTTATATCCACCTAACATGATCTCCGAGTTTCAAAAAAGCATCATCCTAAAAGATAAGACTTTTCATTTAATATATAGATTTATCTAAAAAACTGAACTCCTCCTTGTGGGCCTCCTAGTTGAGAAGCTGAAACTTGGGCAGAACCAGCAACACAATTACCGCCAACTCCTAAAGGAAAGACGATTGTAACAAGTTCTTGGCCAGCTTGAGTAAAGCTGGATCTGTGTATAAACACCCTTGTGCCTGCAGCCAGCACTTGACCATTAGGCAAAGTTAGATTACCGGGAATCGATATAAACGTACCGACCAAACCTTCAAAAGCACGACTTTCACCCGTATATGGGTAATAATAATTTGGATACATAAAAAATTACCTCTTTCTTATAATGAATTCGCCTTTCGCTTACTTTATATTCCATTTATTACGATTGTGTGAAAATAACTTTTAAAAAACTTTCTCCCGAAATCCCCGCCTATGGGTGTCATGTTTCGTCCCATAATTTCTTCCCAATCATACTCGTAGAGGCAGGGATAGCCCAGGGTAATAGCATTGAAGGAAATAAAGTCGCTGGCTCGAAATCCTGCAGCAAGACACCTTATTCATGGAACATGACCAAAAGAGCAGGGATAAACCCCGCTCCGCCTTTCGGCTTCCCGCTCCCGAAGACCAATAGATCTTTTTCTTTATCGCCCATGAAATTAAATAAGATTGATTCATAATCACCTGTACGTACACTTGATTTCCTTTTGGAGCAGCACCGCTTCAATTCCCTTTAGCGTTTTGGTTGCCCGGCGAATGCTTACTCTCTTTTGCTCCCTTTATTTCCTTTTTGCGTTTTTATTCCTTTTAGGTGCACCAACGGGTTAGTAACGTTACCTTTCAGATTCTGTTCCATTTATCTTGATTTTGTTTTTAATAGTTTTTAATTATGCATTTCTATTAAGCCTTTAGACAAAATATTCATTTTTTCTTATTTAGACTTAAATCTATGTCGAAAATTATCGTTTGCCATATCTTATACTATCCTCACTAAAGGAGGTGGCAATATGGGTTATTCAAATGGTTATGGTAGCTCCTTCGCTTTAATCGTGGTGCTATTCATTTTATTAATCATTGTTGGTACTTCTTTCTTTGGTAGTTACTAATTTTTACTCTTGCCTAACCTCCGCCGTAGTAGCACCTCCTAGTTCGGCTGACGCCATAAGAAGTTTTTATGGCGTTATGCTACGTGATTAACTAATCATATCTGACATATTTTTTGAACCAGGGATATATAAACATCGTATTCGATTCAATCGTTTCTGAAGACATAAAAAAGACCCTCCGTATAGAAGGGATTTTAGGAGTAATCGTTCTTCAGGTTTGAAGACGATCTGAAGCAATATGAAATGCGTTTTGAGTTTGGTTTTCTGTTAAGTTGGTTACGAAACTACATACTAAAACGAATGACAAACTCAGAATAAGACATATCATCTTCTTAAAAGTCATACACTCATTCTTCCCTTTGAATTTGTCAAAAATCTAAATACGTTTGGATTCTTAGAATAAAAAAAGGGAGCCATGCTCCCTTTTATTCATTCTATTACAGAATTTTCCAATGTGTATGATCCACCAGTTTTTGCAGTGCTATATCCAGCAACCCTTATACTATAAGTATAGCTTTTACTGACTGCAATAGTGTGCTTCGATAATTCTGAGGAATCATAAGAATTCACAAGAGTTACTTTTCCAGTATTGATATCTTCTTTGTAAATACTAACTTTTAACGCGGTTGTGTTACTACTTTTGGACAAATAAAATTTTACTTTTGTAGCTGATCCCGGATGGAATTGCCACTCATCTCCTTCTTTAGCAGCAGCGGCATCAGCAAAAGATCCACTTACTTTGTCATTAAGAGGAAGTATACCTTTAAATTCATAGGCTGATGCACTTCCCATAGCAGTAAAGATTAACATCAAAACAAAACACATTGATACTAATAACTTTTTCATATTAAATCTCCTCCTTAAAATTAAAGTCTTTGTATTATTACTCGCCCTAATTTACAAATACTTCCACAAGGTAATAATTTCATATTTTTTACACAAAAGGGAAACTAAAGATATCGATCATGATTATTTTACAGTGTAATCCTGTATTAATGAGCTTTCTTCCCATTTATTGTTTACTTTCCATTTGCGAACAGTGCTGCTTGTTACGCCTAATTCTTCGGTAGTGTCTTTTAACTTCTCGGTTCCTCCCGCTCTTGTCACATTTCACCACCCATTTTTGAGTTTGTTTTAATAGGTTTTGATTATGATTTTCTATTAAGACTTTAAACAAAATATTCATTTTTTCTTATTTAGACTTCAATCTATGTCGAAAATGATCGTTTGCCATATCCTATACTATCCTCATTAAAGGAGGTGGCAATATGGGTTACTCAAATGGATATGGCAGCTCCTTCACTTTGATCGTGGTGCTATTCATTCTATTAATCATTGTTGGAGCATCTTTCTTTGGAGGCTATCCAGAAGGCGTTCCAATTTAGTATGTTATAAGCACCTCCCTGTTCGGTCTAGACGCCATAAGAAATTTTTATGGCGTTTTGCTATGTGATTTGCTGACAAAGTTTCTGAACTAAGGAAATATAAACATCGTTTTTGAGACATAAAAAAAGATCCTCCGCTTTAGAAGGTTTTGAAGACGATTTGAAGCAATATGAAAAGTATATGTGTTTGGTTTTCTGTTAAACTGGTTCCCAACCACATTCTAAACAAATGATAAACATAAGATGCTTCGTAGCAGCTGCGGTCTCACAGGCAATCACTTCACCATACGAATATTTCTTATTCTTTTCTAGGTTTTATTAACTCAAAAACAAAAAAAGAACAGGTTTATCCCTGCCCTTTTTTCCTTTTCACATCATCTAATCTTAGAACCACAATACTTAATAAAATCAAACCAATAAACGTACCGTACTTTCCTGTGTCTAAATGTGTGAGTGGAGCTATAAAATATTCAATTATGAATATGATTATAGCAATTGAAACTAATATACGATTCATTTAGTAATTAACACCTCGTTTATGCATTTCTCCAAGGCATATTAATGGTTGACGCAATTAACTAATGATAGTTTACTCGTCCACAGTGCTTCAGCAAGGGCACCAGCGATGGAGCATCCGGCTGCTCTTTCATTATATTACAATTTCGAAAACTAATAAGCCCGCTTTTAAAAACCGGACTCCCTTTTTCCATCGTTCAGCTCTTTTCTAATCCTGCATGCAGACCGCATAATCCCTCCATACCCGGTACACCGGCACAAATTCCCCGCCAGCCCTTCTTCTATGTCTTCATCAGACGGATGCGTTTTTTCCTCAAAGAGTGCTTTAAGCGCCATTATCATTCCTGGGGTGCAGTAGCCGCATTGAAAGCCGCCTTCTTCCAGGAAAGCAGTTTGGCAGATATCCAGTTCTTCTTTTTGAACTCCCTCGATGGTTGTAATGGAATGGCCGTCCACTTGATAAGCCATGGTCATACATGCATTGGCCAGCTTTTCGTCAATTAAGATGGAACATGCTCCGCAACGGCCGATTCCGCAGGACACCTTTGTCCCGGTCAGTTGAAATTCTGTTCGCAGCAGGTCAATCAGACGTGCCGTGGGAACGGCTGCAACCTCACACTCCTGCCCATTCACAGTCATTCGGAATTTTTCCTTTTTTACAGGAAATGGCCCGGCTTCTTTTACGTCCATTGCTTCAGCCCCTTTCTGTCTATCGCGGTTAGAAGCTCTTCTCTTGAAATTGGCAGCTTATTTATCCAGCAGCCGACCGCATCATGTACAGCCTTTACAATCGCTGGGGTGATGGCGATCGTTCCGATTTCGCCAACACCTCGCGGGCCGTAGAAATCCCCTTCCAACAGCTCTTCTATCGCGGTCAGCTTCATATCGGGAACATCCTTCACACCGGGAATGACATACTGGTCGAGATTTTCCGCCGCGTAACGGCCGTCCGTCATTTTAGCTTCCTCCATCAGCGTATAGCCGAGTGCCATAGCAGCGCCGCCTTCAATTTGCCCCCGATAGCCCTGCGGACTGACAACCGGACCTGCCGCAATGGCGTGCTCACAATCTATCACTCTGACATCGCCTGTTAATAGATCAACCTCCACCTCAACAGCAGCCGCTCCAAATGAGTAGAGAAAATGGCCGCCGACTACAGGATCAGGTGTTGTCGGAAAGTCGAATGCCGTTTCCGCTGCCAAAGGGCCTTTTTCAGCCAGCTCTCTATACGTCGCCACGAGTTCCTTTGTGTTTTGATCACGCAAGCCCGCTGCACCGAAAATAAGGTTTTCCGCTGAACAGCCGCTCCATTCTGCCACCCGTTTTTTTAGTTGAGATAGAAACGGCTTCTTCAAACGCTGGATCGCGTGCCACACCATGCTTGTGCCGCGGGATGCTGTGGAGGAGCCTGACTTCGGCACTTTTGCGGTATCCCCAATGACAATGGATATATCCTCTGCCGCACAGCCCAGCTCATCCATGACAATATGTTCAATCGCCGCTAGAATCCCCTGTCCGCATTCTTCAAATCCGAACGAAGCTGTGATTTTGCCATCACTCGAAAGGGACAAACGGCCTCCTGCCGTATCCATTCGGCCATAACCCAGCCCGCCGCCGTGCATCGTAATTGCCGCTCCCGTGCCTCTCCGTATATACCCGGAGTTCTTGCGTTTTCTTGTGAGAATGGGAGATTCAGAAATGGCATTCAACACCTGCGCCGCTCCGTCAGTCGGTGCAATCCGATGCTCAAGCGGCCCCAAGTCATGCGGTTTTCTGATATTTTTTCTTCTCAGCTCCAACGGATCGATGCCGAGCATATCACTGAGACGATCAAGATGGGTTTCGAGTGCAAATGTGATTTGATTGCCGCCAAAGCCCCGGAATTCTCCCGCAACCCCGTTGTTCGTAAACACAGAAATCCCTTCCGTCCGGATATTTGGAATACGGTACGGACCCGCAGCATGCTCGACAGAAAAATCAAGAACAGCCGGTCCAAGCGTAGCGTAAGCACCTGTGTCCGCCACAATTTTCACATCATGAGCCAAAATTTTTCCTGCCTGATCTGCACCTGTTTTGATTGTAATCTTCATCGGGTGGCGCTTAATGCCCGAGCGTACAGATTCCTTTCTGGTCTGATGAATTTTGACAGGAAGTCCGCTTTTCAAGGCCAAAAGCGCGGCATACGGCTGGATATTCAGCTCATCCTTTCCGCCGAACGAGCCGCCCATCGGACTCGACACAACTCTGATTTTCTCTTCAGACATGTCAAACACACGGGAAAGCTGGAAACGGTCTTTATAGCCGTGCTGCGTTCCTGCATAGATCGTAAAGCCCCCATCGTCTTCCGGAACAGCTACGCCTCCTTCTGTTTCCATATACGTATGCATCTGACGCGGCAGCCCGTAGGTTTCTTCGAGGACTATGTCACATGCTCGAAACCCTTCTTCCACATCGCCGTGTGAAAAAAACGCACGGTGAAGGATGTTCCCGTCCTCGTGCAGTCTATGCGCGTCAGGCCGAAGCGCTTTTTCCGGTGAATCAATGATCTCCAGTTCTTTATATTCAACGCGAATCAACTCCAGCGCCGCTTCCGCGATTTCCTCCGTTTCCGCAGCAACTGCGGCGATCGCATCCCCGACATACCGCACCCTGTCCTCACATAAAACCGGCTGATCAGGGATGACAATGCCAAAGCGGTTTAAGCCGGGAACGTCTATATGAGTAACGACTGCCCGCACACCTTCCATTTCTTCCGCTTTCATGGTGCAAATCGACACGATCTCCGCATGAGGATAAGCGCTTCTTAGCACTTTGCCATACAGCATTCCTGGAAAGCTGAGATCGGTCATATATTTCAGTTCCCCTGTGACCTTTCTTCTTCCATCCGGCCTCACTCTTGACGGTTTGTTGACGATCATTTATTCCCCTCCCTCAGCCATCAGCTCTGCCATAATGACGTTGGCCACGGCTTTTTTTCTGTATGGCGCTGACATAAAAGCATCTGCTGAAAACGGCAGCTCATTGATAAGTGTTTCGTACAGCTCGTGAGGATCCCACCCTGACACCATCCACTTCGCTTCGCTTTCCACTAATCTTTCCGGTGTGATATCAGCATGGCCAGCGGCGAGGCGAATGCCGCCGTCTTTTAAAAAACGTCCAGCTGCAACAGCAACAGCTCCTGTAAAAGCCTGGCGCCTCCCAAGCTTGCGGTAAAACACACGCTCTCCCTTTGCGTGCGGAATGTTGACACGCGTGACGATGGCATTTCCAAAGTCTTCATCTATGAGCCAATCGCCAAGCTGCAGCCTGATCAGCTCCTTTTGATATACGATAAGCTCAGCATCTAGCACAAGCAGGAGGGGAATCAAATCCCCGATTTTACTCGCTATGTTGCCGCCAATCGTGGCCCGGCTGCGAATTCCGGGTGCGGCGACAGCGGAAGCAGCGTCGCTGAAACAACCGAGCGCACTCTTAATCAAAGGGTTCTTTCTGCATTCACTCAGCGTTGTGAGTGCCCCGATCGAGAGGTGGGTGTCACTGGCGCTGATCCCTCTCATCTCTTCAATTCCTTCAAGACTGACGAGATGCTGTTTCGGAAGAACCCCTTTGTCCCACTGAAGCTGAAGCAGCGTGCTTCCCGATGCGGCACACACATCCGGGGCATGCTGCTCCAAAAGCGAATAGGCCTCATCAAGCGCTGCCGGCCTCCATAATTGAATATTCATCCTTGCTTTTGTCACTTGGCCGTTCAAACCATCGCCCTCCTTACCATGTCGTATTCCTCCGGTGTATCAATATCTTTCAACTCCGCGCTTTCCTTCGCCTCCAAAACCGCTCCTGTTCCAAGCTGTCCGCTTTTCAGGAGCCTGCGAGCCCCCTCATCTCCCTTTAACTCCTTTACATAAGGAAAACAAGCCGATGAGAAATAGATTGGCGGGGTGAACGCGCCTAAAAATGATGACACGGCAAATGACTCAGGAGCGATTGCCACAAGGGCATTGAGATGATTGACGGAAAGCTGCGGCTGGTCGGCTAACAAAATGACAACGCCTTCAGCTCCCATGCTTTCTGCTTTTCTCACCCCGCTGCTGACTGAATGTCCTTGACCCTTTTCTGCGTCTTGACAAACGTGCAGGGTCCAGCGTTTTCGAAAAGGCGGAGCGTGATAAGGCGCTCCCATCCACTCAAGGGAAGCATGTTCTGTTCTCTCGACAATCAGCACATGATCTAGGCGGGACAGAAGAGCTGTTTTCAAAGAAAGCGATCCGATGGTTTCTCCTTTTAGCGGCAAAGCCAGCTTGTTTTGGCCCATTCTTTTGCTTTTGCCGGCAGCGAGAAACACTCCGATAATATAGGGGCTTCTCATACAACCGCCAGCCGTTTTCTTGTTTGAATGATTTCCGCGACAACGCTGACGGCAATTTCCTCAGGGCCTTCCGCACCGATTTTCAGCCCGACCGGACTGTAAAAGTGAGCCGGCGGCTGTTTTCCGTTCAGCAGCCGTTTGGTACGGTTTGCCGAACCCAACAATCCGATATAATGAAGATGTTGAGAAAATAAGCAGTCGACGATCGCTTGATCATGCTGAAAATGGTGGGTTGCCACAACAGCTGCATCCTGCGGAAAAAACTGAAATTCATTGAGCATATGTTCTGGAAAAGCGGTGATCAGCTGATCCGCTTTTGGAAAAAGGGAGGATGTGCAATAAGCGGGACGCCAATCTGTCACGATAACAGAAAACCCTGTATCAGCCGCCAAATTGGCAAGCGGCACAATATCCGGTCCCGCTCCGAACAGAATGAGACGCGGCTTCGGTTCAATTCGCTGAATAAACATGTTGGTTGATGAATCAAAATGCGGTAAATGAAGCGTAGAAGCGATACGTTGAATGTCCTGCAGAGGCGCGTCCGGCCAGTTCCCAAAACGCCCGTTCTCAGACAGAAATAAATAACGGGAGGATTGAATCTGTTTAACGGCTGTTACAGCTTTGCCTGAATGAAGGCAGTCCCTCACGATTTCATAGTGCCGTCTTCTTTCCTGAGTGATTCGCTCCGCATGAATATGAATCATGCCGTTGCACCCGGCCCCCATGCCCCAGGAAAGATCGTCCTCCGCCCGCATGTCATAGGAAATCAGCGCTGACGTCAGCTGATCGGCCATCTCACTAATTCTTTGGAATAAATCTTCTTCCACACATCCGCCGCTCAGCAAGCCGACCCGTTCGCCATTTTTCTTAAAGAGCATAGAGGCGCCTGCTTTTCGATACGCGGAGCCCTCAACTTGAACAATTGTCGCCAGCACAGCCTCATCCTGATATTCCAGGAGCGCATCTAATATCATGTGCAAATTTCCCAATGCTGCATCCTCCTCTCAAAAATCGCTGTTAGAAACAACTAGTTCAGCGTGGTTTTGTAGGTAACTTGTATAAAGAATAGATGATGGAAGGAAAAATGACTCATGCTTCGTCAGAAAATGCAACACAGGGAAAGAGGATTTGTAAAAAGAGTCAAACGAAGAAAAACAGATTGGAGAAAAAGCGAAAACGTATTACTAAAAAAGCTTGCGGAGTTCCCGCAAGCTTAGATTGTTGACAAAATCCTAAAACGGTTTATAGTTTTAGGATTTTGTCATCTTTTCAGCGTGATTGAAAACCCTTGAAGTCTAGAAAAGGCGAGCATCGGAGCACAGCGAATGTTAAAATTCGTGAGCACCGAAGCGCAGCCTTGACAACGAATGCGAGGGTTTGTCGACACGCTGAAGCTTGCGGAGTTCCCGCAAGCTTTTCTTTATACCGCAGCCTGGCGGCCGGCGTTTTCATACACATCAAGCGCTGCCTGGAGTGCTTTTCCTGCTTCGATTCCTGCGCCATGTCTGAGAAGCACAGCCTCTAAACCGGCAAGCACGAACAATACGTTTTCTTTTCTGCAGCTGTAGCCCATCGTGCCGATTCTCCAGATCTTCCCCGCCAGCGGGCCGAATGAGCTGGCGATTTCGATGCCGAATTGCGCCAGCAGCATGTGGCGGACAGACTCGCCGTCAATGCCATCAGGGATTTCTACACAGGTGACAACAGGCATTTTGCAGCCGTCATCTCCAAACAGCCTCAGCCCCATCGCCTTAATCCCTGCTGCTAATGCGGTCTCATGGTAGCGATGGCGCTCAAAACGGGCTTCAAGACCTTCTTCAAGCACCAGTCTGACACCCTCACGCAAGGCGTACAGCATCGTCGTCGCTTCTGTATGATGATTGAGCCGTCTTTCGCTCCAATAATCCTCAAGCTGGCTCAAATCAAAATAATTGCTTGTGATCGGCCGATTTCCTGAAATCCTGTCAGTTTGTGTCGCAATCCCGCGCTCCACCTTTTTTCGGGCCGCAATGACATCCGCCACCCGCTCATTATATGTAATCGGCGCCATTCCCGATGGAACAGACAAGCATTTTTGCGTGCCGCCGATGGCCGCGTCAATGTTCCATTCATCCACCTTTACCTCACACCCGCCGATCGTAGCGACTGCATCGACGATAAACAATGCTTCCTGGACACGGCAGGCTTCGCCGATGGCTTTCAGCGGGTGCATCCGACCTGTCGATGTTTCCCCATGCACCATCGCCACGATTTTCGGTTTCACTTTTTTCATTTCCCTTATGATGTCATCCGGGTCAAAAACCGTTCCCCACTCGCACTCAAGCGTATGAACATTCGCCCCGTACCGCTCGGCAATTTCAGTCAGCAAATAACCGAAGCGCCCATAAATCGGAATGAGCACATCATCTCCCGGCTCAATCACACTCGCCAGCACCGCTTCGA
Organism: Bacillus sp. SN1; assembly: GCF_002796895.1. Classification (NCBI taxonomy): domain Bacteria; kingdom Bacillati; phylum Bacillota; class Bacilli; order Caryophanales; family Bacillaceae; genus Bacillus; species Bacillus sp. SN1. The sequence goes on along the minus strand of NZ_PHIE01000006.1, from coordinate 122,834 downwards.
TACCCGCCCGTGAAGTGCCATCAATCGGGTATGCCCAGCGGTTTTTCGTTTGAAATACCTCCCGAAGCATCTCCATCGTTTCATTCATGATATCTGTAAACGCCGGATCAAATTGGCCGACAACCGGGGTGCTCATCACTCTTAATACACGCGGATCAACCTCAACAGGACCCGGTGTCATAATTGTTCTTAACGGTGTACATAACTCTTTTCTGCCTGACACAGCCATTCCTCCTTTATCAGTAAGCCAGTTTGTATAATAAATCAGTCAATGTGCGGACGCCGATCTCAAGCTGTCTGGCTGAGGTATATTCCTTCGATGAGTGGCTGATGCCGCCGCGGCTTGGTACAAACAGCATACAAGCAGGATGGCGCCTTCCGATCATTTGCGCGTCATGCCCTGCTCCGCTCACCATTTCTTCACACCTGATGCCGTTTTCTGCCGCTGTTTCCAGAGCCGCAGCCTTCAGTCTTTCGTCCATCGGTACAGGCTCTATCCGCATATATTCATCAATTACAGCGCGAATCCCTTTTTGATGGCAAATGCCGTTGATCAAAGCAGCCATGTCTTCATGAAATTGTTCCAGCACGTGCTCATGCTGATGGCGAATATCGATTGAAAACTGCACGCGTCCCGGTATCACATTGGCTACATTGGGCTCTGCAGTTATTTTTCCGCATGTCAGACGGAGCTCATCCGGCTGCTCTTCCGACCGCAGCAGCAGTTCATGAATAATATGGCTGCTGGCTGCGAGCGGGTCTTTGCGCCATTTCATGGAGGTTGTTCCCGCGTGGTTGCATTCCCCCTCCAGCGTGACGAGATATCGCCTCTGCCCCGCAATACTTGTCACAATGCCAAGATCCCGACCTGACATTTCCAATGTCTGTCCCTGTTCTATATGAAGCTCGACAAAGGCGCTGATATCTGTCCTGTACGGAGCCTGATACACACCTTTGCCAAAACCGCACTCATACATCGCTGATTGCAGAGAGACGCCTGTTTCGTCTTTCGGTTCTACTCCATCCTGTAATGAAAAAACGCCCGTCATATTCCCTGATCCCCAATAGGTCATTGGAAAACGGCTGCCCTCCTCCTCACATAAGGACACCGCTTCGAGTGTTTTTTTCGGCGCTCCGTACGTTTCTTTGAGCTGCTTTATCGCGAGCATTGCCGCAAGGACGCCATAGGCGCCGTCATACTTTCCCCCACTGATGACAGTATCGATATGTGAACCGGTTACAATCACTTCATCCGGAGACTGGGTGCCCGAAAGCCTTCCAAACACATTGCCGACATCGTCGAATCTTGTTTCAAGTCCGAATGAAGACATTTCCCTTTTCAAGGCAAGCTGCGCGTCCATCCATTCTTTTGTATATAAAAGCCTCGTCACACCGTCGTCAGCGGATGCGCCGTATTGGGCGAGCCATTCGATATAATCTGCGATGCCGCTTTTTACTGAAAGCTTCTGCTTTTCCATGTACTCCCCCCTCTGGCCGTTATGGTGACTTCATTATAGAAGGAGGAACACGATAGTTCATTGGCAGATTAACCAAAAAAACGTTTATTTTTTAGTCATAGTATCTATCCGGCATCAAGCAGCCAGAAAACACCCTACCTCTCAGGGCTATTCTCATATAAAGCCAAAAGAAAACACAGTAAGGGAGAGAGCCAATATGCAGCAATGGATTAAAGAAACAGCAAGAGGAAAAAAGGGGTCAAAACACCTTTCATAGGAACAAGCTAAACTTGCGGGAGAAGCGATATTTTCTGGCGAGGCAAGCGATGTGCAGATCGCAGCGTTTCTGATCGCGGAACGGATCAAAACAGAATCGCCGGACGAATTGCTGGGCATCACCGAAGCAATGCGGGCGCATTCCTCGGTGCTTCAATTACCGCCACACATCGGCGGACATGCCGTCGATTTTGCCGGGCGTATACGGGCAGGCGCTCTTTTCTCGCCACCATTCCTGCGTCTCTTTTACTCTCGGAAAGAGGCATACCGGCATTTCTTCACAGCAGCGACGTGCTTCCGCTGAAATATGCAACAAGCCGGAGCAAAAACGGGGCCTAAAGTTATTGGAACAGTGGATATCCGCCTCCTCCAAAGGGACTAATTTACAATTTTAATGAAAAATATACAAAATGACACTTCTATCCTTTATTTCAATTTTAGATAATAGACATGATCTGATAAAAGGAGGGCAAGTGATGACAAAAAAAGCAAGGTTTCTGCCGCTCGTCTGTGTATTACTGATTTCCGGATGGTTTGCGCCCGCCGCTACAGCAAGCGCGCAAACCGCATTGAGCCTGAACGACCGATTGGCGTCTTCCCCTTCAAGAACCGGGGACCTTCTCTCATTAACCGCTCCCGCTGCACCCTACGCTGACACAGATACCTATTATGAAGGGGCTGAAGGAAAAACTGGAGAATCGCTAAAAAGCACCCTGCACCGCATCATCAGCGGACACACGATGCTGTCCTACAGCGAAGTATGGAACGCGCTGAAAGAAACCGATGAAGATCCGGCAAACCCGAATAACGTCATCCTGCTCTATACGAATGAATCGCGGTCGAAAAACCTGAACGGCGGCAATGTCGGCGATTGGAACCGCGAGCACGTCTGGGCAAAATCCCATGGCGATTTTGGTACAAGCATGGGGCCTGGCACCGACATTCACCATTTGCGCCCGGCTGATGTTCAAGTTAACAGCGCCAGAGGAAATATGGATTTTGACAATGGCGGCACTGAATATGCGAAAGCGCCCGGAAATTATTATGACGGAGATTCATGGGAGCCCCGTGATGATGTGAAGGGCGATGTCGCCCGCATGCTGTTTTACATGGCTGTCCGTTACGAAGGGGATGACGGCTACCCTGATCTTGAGCTTAATGATAAAACAGGCAACGGCTCAGCCCCTTACCACGGAAAACAATCTGCCCTGCTCGAATGGAATAGGCAGGACCCGGTTGATGACCGCGAGCGAAAAAGAAATGAAATCATTTATGAAAAGTATCAGCACAACCGCAATCCATTTATCGACCACCCTGAATGGGCGGACGACATTTGGCCGTAAGAAAAAGGTGCTCCTTTTAAGGAGCACCTTTCCTAATACACACCCTCTTCCGTCTCCGCATCGAAAAAGACGACGTGATCCATTTTCACCGACAGCTGGATCGAATCGCCTGCGGCGATTCGCGTGTTTCCATCCAGGCGGACCGTAAGCCGCTCGTCCCCAGCCATGACATGCACAATCAGCTCCGATCCCAGATTTTCATTCACTTCCACCCTCGCTTTAAGCACTGAATCAAACAGCTGATCATTTCCCATCAATTGTGTCATATGCTCCGGCCGGACGCCGGCAATCATCTGTTCTCCGGCGTATCCTTTTTCCTTAAGGCTCTTCGCTTTTCCTTCAGGAATATGAAGCCGGATTGAAGGGTTTGTGAAAAACAGCTCGCCATGCTGCTCTTCAATGACGCCTTTCAGAAAGTTCATTCCCGGGGAGCCGATGAAGCCTGCGACAAACAGATTCGCCGGGTAATGATAAATGTCATGAGGTTTCGCCACTTGCTGGATTTCCCCTTCATTCATCACGACAATCCGATCGCCCATTGTCATCGCTTCGGTCTGGTCATGCGTGACATAAATGATGGTTGCCTCCAAACGCTGGTGCAGCTTGCTGATTTCTGTCCGCATCGTCACTCTCAGCTTCGCATCCAAATTGGAAAGCGGCTCGTCCATTAAAAAGACCTTCGGCTCCCTCACAATCGATCTGCCAAGCGCCACCCTTTGCCGCTGCCCGCCGGAGAGCGCCTTCGGTTTTCTCTTCAGCAAATGTTCAATCTCTAAAATTCTAGCTGTCGCATGAACCCGCTCGGCAATTTCCTGTTTCGACATCTTTCTAAGCTTTAATCCGAACGCCATATTATCAAAAACCGTCATATGCGGATAAAGCGCATAGTTTTGGAATACCATCGCAATATCACGTTCTTTCGGCGGAAGATCATTGACCCGCTCCCCATCAATAAGAAGGTTTCCTTCAGAGATGCTTTCCAGTCCCGCCACCATCCGCAGCGTTGTCGATTTTCCGCATCCTGACGGCCCCACCAGCACCAAAAGCTCCTTATCCTTTACATTTAAATCAAAGTCCTTCACCGTTAATTGTGAATGATATGATTTTTTGACATGCTCAAATGTTAATGAAGCCATCAGAAATGTCCCCCTATCTTTTGACCCGTTATTTCGTCACTGGAAACAACTCGGTCTTTCTGTTATTTTTAGAGTAATCGATTCCTATTTTTGCTATATTTCTAAAATAAAAAATGTAAATTTGTATTATAACGTCATAATACATTATAATATGAATAATAGGTTAAAAGGAGGCTACCCCTTGTTAAACAACGGAAGTTCTACACCTTTATACATTCAGCTAAAACAAATCATCACTGATGACATCAAAAAGGGCGTGTATTCCCCAACCACCAAGCTGCCTACCGAAAACGAGCTTTGCAGCAAGTATAATGTCAGCCGCATTACTGTCAGGAAAGCCATTCTTGATTTAGTCGAAGAAGGCTATCTGATCAGGCAGCAGGGAAAGGGAACGTTCGTTAAAAGCCCTAAATTAAAGCGAGAGCTGATCGCTGTAAACGGCTACTCGGAATTTATGGAATCGACCGGCAAAAAACCGAAGCATCAGGTGCTGTCCCATGACATCATTCCAGCGTCAAAACCCATCGCCGAAAAGCTTCAAATCCATCCCGAGAGCCCTGTCGTTGAATTAAAACGGATTTTATATAACGATGATCAGCCTCTCACCTTTGAAGTGACGCATTATCCGCTTGATTTGTTTCCCGGCATTGATACCTTTATTGCTGACGGCGTATCCATGCATGATATTTTGAAACAGCAATACCAAGTTGTTCCCACCCACAATACGAAGCTATTAAATGTTGTATATGCCCAGCAGGAGGAAAGCAAATACCTGGATTGCGATATCGGGGATGCACTGTTTGAAATTGATAAAACGGCTTTTACATCAAACAACCAGCCAATCTACTGCTCACTGTTTTTGATGCACACAAACCGTGTCACCTTTACGATCAACAGCCCTTACACATAACAGGCATAAAAAACGAGACACTGCTTATAGTATTCTCGTTTTTTCACTGCTTCCCCCGTCCTCCAAACGAAAAGGATGGCCGTAGCCGAATGCCCCGTACACGCCGCATGTTTTCGCAGCCGTTTCGGCCGCTTGGCGCAAAGCTTGCGTCATGTCCTGCTTCTCGCAAAAGGCAGTCAAAAAGCCCGCTATAAATGAATCTCCGGCTCCAAGTGTATCTATTATATCAGTTTCCACAATCGGCTGATGATAGATTCGGCCTCCCGCAGACAGGATTGCTCCTTGTCCCCCGCGGGTCAGACAAACGAATTTGGCTCCATACCCATGAGCTGTTTTCGCAAGCTCACCGCACTCCGACTCACTCAGATCGCTTCCTGAAAAAAACGCATACGTCACATAAGGACAGACCTTCCTCAAATAATCATCCTCCCGATTGGTTGAAAAATCAAAGGAAACCGGGATCAGTCCGCACAGCTGCGGAAGATCGTTCTCAAGCCGGCTGTACACACTGGTATGCAGCAGATCATGCCCGCTGATAAAGGCTAGATCTTTCTCCTGGAACACTAGACGGAGCCGGGACTGAATGCCGCCTTTATTTGATCTGACAAAAATACGGTCCCCCTGTTCATCAAGGGTGACAATCGCCATCCCGTTTTCTCCGTGCGCCTGGCGGATATAATCCGCATTGACCTTCTCCAATTTCAGTACGTTCAAAAGATGTGCCGCTGCTTCGTCATTGCCGACGATTCCGATATAGGAAGCCTCATGCCCGAGCCGTTTGGCAAGCACCGCGACGTTTAAGGCATTTCCTCCCGGGTAGAACGTTTCTTGATCCTGATAGTAATCTACAACGTTATCTCCAACCGCAATCAATTTCATTATGCTTCCTCCTTATCCTTTTACACTTCCGCTCGCAATCCCGCGGACAAAATATTTCTGCATAAATAAAAATAGAATAATAATCGGCGCGGCTGAAATCGTTAATCCCGCCAGCAGGACGCCCCAATCTGTCTGTAATGCGTCTCTGAACTGCATCAGCCCGGCTGGAATGGTCCGCAAATTCTCATCATCTATGAAAATAATCGCAAACATGAACTCATTCCACGTATGGTAAGCCGTTAAAATACCGGATGTCACCAAAATCGGCACACTCATTGGTAAGAAAATTCTGAAAAATACTCCGAAACTCGTACACCCATCTAAATAAGCCGCCTCCTCCAATTCTTTGGAAATAGAAAGAAAATAAGAGCGGATCAAAATGATGGTGAATGGAATCCGGTAAGCCGCATACGGCAAGATTAACGCCCAATACGTATTGTAAAGGCCCAGCGACTGAATAATAGAATACAGCGGCACAAGACTGACCTGCGGCGTCAGCATCAAACCGCCAAGACAAAGCACCAAAAAGAATCCTTTTCCCTTAAACTCAAACCGGGAAAGGCCGTACGCCGCCCATGCACTGATAAAGACAGTAATCACACACGTCAGCGCCGTGACGATGACACTGTTCATAAAATAAGAAGAAATCCCCTGATTCCAGGCGGACACAAAGTTTTCCGGATGCCACGAAGACGGCAGCGACCAGCTGTGCTCAAAGATATCGTCCGAGCTTTTAAAGGCGCTCATGACCATCCATAACAGCGGATAGGCGATCGCAATAAGATAAAGAAACAGAAAAACCCACACAGACGTTTCTCCGATGTACCATTTTCGTCTCGGTTTTCTTTTCATCTCAATGTGCCGGTCAGGCACTGGCTCCAATCTGAACGAATCTGTCTTCTTCTGAGGCAGCATCTGTTAGTCCTCCTTTCCGGTTTTAAAGAACTTCATTTGCATGAGCGACAATGCGAGGGTAATGATTAACACAACGGTGGCAATCGCTGACGCATAGCCCATCATATCCTTTGTAAAGGCGCTTTTATATAAAAACGTGCTTAACACTTCTGAAGCGTTTCCCGGCCCGCCGCCTGTCAATATGTACGGTTCATTAAATACCGTAAAGGCGCCGGTCAGCGTCATGACCACCGCAACAAAAGACATCTCTTTCGTCTGGGGAACGGTAATATGAAAAAACTGCTGAATTTTCCCCGCGCCGTCAAGCCGGGCCGCTTCATACAGTTCATCCGGTATTTTTTGAATTGACACAATGTACAGCATCGCAATATAACCGACAGATTGCCATTGAGACACAAAAATGACAGATAGCATAGCCGTGCTGTCATCACCGAGCCAAGCCCTCGTCAGCTGATCAAGACCGATTGCCTGTAGCAGCTGATTCAAAAGCCCCGTCTCAGGGTTGTAAATAAAATCAAACAAAAGCGCGATCACCGTCATGGAGATGACAACCGGCAAAAAGAAAACGGTGCGAAAAAACGGCGACCATTTTCTGACCAGCTTATCCTCAAGCACCGCCGCCAAAATCAAACCGCCAAATACCTGGCATACAATAGAGATCACTGCGTAAAGCACATTATTGGTAAGTGCCTGATAAAAGACAGGATCATGAAATAATTCAACATAGTTTTTTAAGCCGATAAACGTTTTTTCAGGAGAAAAAGAGCTCCACTGAAACAGGCTGAGAAAGACATTCTCAAAAATCGGGATATAAACGAAAAGTAAAAAAACGAGAGCGGGCACCAAAAACAAATAGGGGATTACCTTATTCTGATTGACCAAGGATATCTCATCTCCTTTATAAAAAGAAAAGGTGCAAAGCTCACCTTTTCTTTGATTTATTCAGCTGACGCCCTCACTTGCTTCGCTGCTTTTTGAACGGCTTTCATCACCTGCTCCGGTGTCATGTCGCCGCCAAGCATTTGCTGGACGCCCGTTAAGTACGCGTCTGCGATTTCAACATCAACATCCATATCAAACCATGGAACCATTGATTCGGCATCAACAATTTGCTGAACCGCTTCACGCTGAATGGCTGTAGAATTTTCTTCAGTAGCAGTTCCTTGCACCGCACTGTATTTCCCGACATCTTTGACGAGCTTTTCACCCATTTTTTTCGACGTCAGAAACTGCAAAAATTCCATCGCTTCCTTCGGATGTTTTGTTTTTGAGGAAATCATGAACCCTTCCGGCGCTCCCGTTAATGCCTCTGAAGAACCTTTTTGCCCGCTGATTTCAGGAAATGGGAACATCCCCAGATTCACCGGTTCAACCAGCTTGATTTCCGCTGTTTCCGCATATATCATCGCCGACTTTCCGCTCTTAAATTGCTGTCTCACATACTCGTGGTCGACGGAGTTTACATGTTTATTGAAGTAAGGCATCAGCTCCTGAAGCTTTTCAAGTGCTCTCACATAGCCTTCATCAGTAAATTCACCCGTTTTGGCGTTATAATCCTTTTGTCGTGTTTTTTCATCGACCATCCGCTGATTGAGCGTGCCGATATAGTGCGAGATTGTCCAAGTCGCCTTTGTTCCGAAGCTGATCGGTGTGTAGCCCTTTTCTTTGAGCTTCTTTGACACATCGATTAATTCATCCCATGTCTTCGGGGGATCAAGGTTCAGCTTTTGAAAAATGTCTTTATTATAGAAGAATGATTTAGCGTCCATTTGCCACGGTACGCCATATTGCTTGCTTTCATAAGTAAATGGTGTAATTTGTGATTGAACGATCTGTGATGACCAATCTGTATCATTTTTGTAGTAGGACGAGAGATCAAGTGCCTTATTGCCTCTGATGAATTTAAACGCAAACTCGTCACTCCAAGAGAAGTAAATGTCAGGAGGGCTGGTGGTTCCCAGCATAACCTTAATTTTGTCTTTATAGGAGTCATTCAAAACGGCTTCAATTTGAATGTCGATATCCGGATGATCTTTTTCAAATTCTTTTACAACCTCTTCAAAATAACTTTTTTCCGGCTCCTTTGGCCATCTGTGGAAAAATTTCAATGTCACCTTTCCGTCCGCTGAACTGCTTTGGCTTGAACAGCCTGCGATGGTGAGCATACTGACAGCTGCAATGATCAAGAACAACAACATTTTCTTCAAAGGGTTGGCCTCCTCTGGACATTAGACTATAATGTTATATAACATTATAGTCTAATGCATAATGGTTCCGCATTTTCAGATCAATACTCAACTTTCCACATGTATCTTCTATGAGATAAAGGATGATTTCTCGCCTCTGCCAGCTCGTCCGCATAGCTTCTCAGCACACGGTTGAGAACGAGCGGGGCAAGGTAGCCTTTAACTGAATCGTCAATCGCAGTGAAATCGTAAGATGCAGCATCAAGCACAGTGAGCTTTTTGCCATACTTTTTCGAGAAGGTAAGCGCCCGCTCTTCAAGAGGTCTAGTTTCATCTAAACCGAGCAGGATGATAAACGGCACGGATTCATCAATAATCTCAAACGGTCCGTGAAAATATTCTCCGGCATGAATGGCGTGGGAATGAATCCATTGCATTTCCATGAGAATGCAGATGCTGTAGGAGTAAGCGACACCGTAGTTTGCACCGCTTGCCATTGTATAAATAATGCTTTCTTTTTCATGAGCTTTTGCAAATTGCTGTGCATTGTCAGCTTCCTGCTTAAGGGCTTCATCATACACAGCCTGCAATTGATCTAACCCTTCAATTGCTTGTTCAAATTTCGTATTGTTTTCTAATACTTGCAGGGTGCCGAAAACGATTTGATACAGAACGCCATAGTTCGTATTCATTGCAAGCGCCTCATCACCCCAATCGTACTGGGCAACATATTGCGCTTCCTGTGCTAAAGGAGAATCCGGTTTATACGTCATCGCAATCGTAAGTGCGCCTTTGCCCCTCGCAAACGCAGCAGCTTTGACTGTTTCCGGGGTATTTCCCGAATGCGAGCACAAAATAACAAGAGATTTTTCACCAAGCTGAACAGGGTTGCGCTGAATAAATTCGTTAGAGCTGTAAAGGTCGGAGTTCATTGATTTTGACTCCCTGTCAAACACATACTTACTCGGATACATAATGGCCGAAGAGCCTCCGCATGCGACAAAGAATACATGGTCAATGGTTTTCCCTTTCAAATCCTGCAAGAAAGCTTGAACCTCACGATTTACTTTTGCTGTGGCTTGACTCAAATCCTTCACTCCTCATTTTTATTATATAACGTTATATAACATTATATATTGTTATATTAAAGTCCGCAGCTAGGATTGTCAATATTATTTTCTGAAATTTCTCAATAATTCACTTGGACGATAGACAAAGGGTCTACATGCGGAAAATGCCCAAACCAAAAGCCAGAACTTAACATAAGCTCTGGCTTCGCTGTTCAATCCGCAGACTGACGTCTTATTTAAAAAATGCCTTGTCTATATTGTACTTCGAGTGCTGTGTATTGATGATATATGTTTCGTAAATGTCTCTTTCCATTGGATTATCGACTACACATACTTCAATTTTATATACTTCGTCTCTGTGATGTTTGATCGGTGAGACAGTGTCTTCAAAATGCTTCTTAATTCTCTGTCTTAACTTTCTGGCTTTACCGACAAACAGCAGCTCGTCATGAATGTTGTAAAACATGAAGATGCCGCCTTTATCCCTTGGTATCTGGTGAAAGTCAATGAATCCGTGAATCGCCTTTATTTTCGGCTCGTTATCATTAGCTGACTGCTGTCGTTCAGTGATGGTGACATTCGGTGCGGGTATATCAATTTTTATCAAAATTAGTTCACGTCCTCTTTTTCATTAAAGATAAATGCTAACACAGACAGAAAAGAAAAGCCAGAACAGCTTTATTATATTTGTTTGTTATGCTTTTACTTATTATGCAACGCTCCGGCTGGATCATAAGGGCTAAGATCTATTTCTGTCTGCTTTCCGAGAACTAGTTTTGCGAGCTCTGACCCCAAGAATGGCCCCATCGTTAATCCCGAGGCGCCTAAACCGTTAGCGGCAAAAAGACCTTGAACGTCCGGTACAGCGCCCACAACCGGGAGAAACCCAGGTGTAAACGGCCTGAAGCCCACTCTTGTTTCAATGGCAGCGGCATCAGCAAGTCCCGGAGCCGCTGCTAGCGCTTTGCTCAATACTTCGTGCTGGCCTCCGGCCGTCACACGCAGATCATCAAGTCCGGCATCGTTTTCGTGCGTGGCGCCAGCTACAATTCTGCCGTTATCAAACGAAAGAATGTACTGATCGTTCGGCGGCATCACAACCGGCCAAGATCCTGTATCCGTTTCCGTCATTTCAAAATGCATAATCTGCGCTTTCTGAAAGGACACTTGAAAATGAATGCCAAGAGGCTTCATGACCTCATTGGCCCATGCCCCCGCCGTCACAATCACCGCGTCAGCCGCAAACTGCTGTGTGTCTGTTTGCACCCCGGTAACCGTGCTGTTTTCAAAAAGCAAGGACGCATTTCCTTTGATGATCTTTGCGCCTCGTCTCTCTGCAGCGCTTAAAAGCGACCGGCACAGCGCTCTTCCATTCACCCGGGCGGCACCGCTGATATGAACCGATTCATAACCATCAGCTAAAATCGGAAACAGCTTTTTCGTTTCACTTGCAGACAAGCGGGTAATGTCGCCGATTTCCGGCGCATCCTCCCGTCTCTTATATGCCCTTTCCTCCATCTTATCGAGCTTTGACGGATCAGGATGAATGCTGATCGCACCGACACGTTTATATCCTGTATCCGTTTCTCCGTCCTCTTCCAACTGATTGATTAAATCCGCATAGTATCGCGCCCCGCCCTTAGCAAGCTGATACCAATCCTGATTGCGGCGCTGAGAGAGCCAAGGACAGACGATCCCCGCCGCCGCATCAGTCGCTTGTCCAGGTTCGTTCCGATCAATGACAGTAACTCGAGCTCCTGATTTTGCGAGATGATAAGCCGTCGACGCACCTAGTATACCGGCGCCGATGATGATGTAAGATTTCATATGCAAACACCTTTTCTATTATAATGTCTATTCATTTTACCAAATAGAGTGCTTTCCTTCGACCTTTTGCCCTAATGTGGAAAAACCGCGAAGTTCGTCCAATCTCTTCACTCTCCTATCGAATATCCTGTCACTATCAATAGAGAAAGGATGATACCATGAGCGAAAATCGTCATGAAAATGAAGAAAACCAAAAGCGCAATGTATCAGTTGCTAAAGTTGAAAACAGCGGCAATGCAAAAGTCGTAGTCAACGTGAATACAGATCAGGATCAGGCACAGGCACAGTCTCAAGACGGAGAAGAGTAATGAACGAGAATATCATTCCTATCAATAGACATACTCAAGATATGCCTAACAATGGATCTATGATCGAAAACAGCGGCAACTCAGAGGTCCATATCGATATCCACATTGATACAATGCCGATCGCCTTTGCCATTTTATGCTCAGCATTAGCCGCAAAGCAGATGTCAAAAGAGGAATTCGACATGGCCTATACTCGTTTACAAGAGATGAACAGGGAGCATAACAGCAATACATCTGTAAAACAAATCATCAATCAGGAGATCGAAGAGTAAGAAACCGCGGCCCCCGGCCAGCGGTTTTTCTCCTGCATACAAAAAGGACGCGACTGAAAACCAGCCACGTCCTTTTTTATGAAACAATTACCCGATTGAAACTTAATTAATCGTAAATAATACAGTTATAATTTTTGATTAGAATTCACCAATAAATCGCTTAGAAATATGGTTATTTCATGCATTGATTACTTCTGTACAATTTGAATAAGGTTACCGCATGTATCGTCGAAGACAGCTATTGTGACTTGGCCCATTTTTGTCGGTTCCATAGTAAAGTTCACGCCTTTTTCCATTAATCGTTTGTACTCTTTTTGAATATCTGCAACGCCAAACATTGTTGCTGGGAAGCCTTCGGAGAATATCTTCTTTTGATACTCCTTGGCGGCAGGATGTTCATTCGGTTCAAGTAAAAGCTCGGTTCCGTCTTGATCATCTTGAGAAACAAGCGTTATCCACCTGAATTTCCCCATGGGAACGTCCTCCTTTTTTACAAACCCCAGTTTTTCTGTATAAAACTCCAGTGCCTTGTCTTGATCTTGTACGAATATACTGGTAACAATGATTTTCATACTGTTTTTGCCTCCTTTGATTATTTATGACGCACGGTACTGTGCTAACAGTCTGGCTGCCAGCAAAACAACCCGCACATTTGTCAGACATCCTTTTCCGATTTTATAAAATTACTCTATCCATCCTTTCAGCAAATTTTTAAGTGGTTCGTTGTTGAATATAAGTACTCGATATTTTCCCTTTCGTTTTGACTTTACAAGCCCTGCATCTTCCAGTACAGAAAGATGTTTAGCTATCGCCTGCCGCGTAATGGAAAGGCCGTGCTTCGTAATGAGACGTATCGTAAGTTCATACAACGTCAGCTCGTTGCGTTCGGATAGTTCGTCTAATATAAGCCGCCGAGTCGAATCGCCGAGTGCTTTGAATAAAGTGTCTTTGTCCCAATTCATATATTGAGTATAAGCAACTATATGGTTGCATGTCAAGAATAAGCAACTGTACGGTTGCGTGATATAGGAACTGAATCATGTAGCCGTTAAAGTCACATAATAGTAGTTTGAACCTTATAGAAAAGATTACTTGTGCAAGCAGGATATATTGCCCCGATTGAAATTATTAAAAAGGACAAAAGAGACGGCATAATGTGGTCATTATCACAACAAGAACAGGCTTTTGACAAAAAAGAAAAAGAAAAAACTGCCTGAACCTGGCGCCAGTCTGAAATATGTATCTAATCGACTAGGACATAAAACCATCTAAACAACAGCGGATACTTATTTTGATATCACTAAAAAAATAAAAGGAGGCGAACTTCAAAAGTTCGCCTCCTACACACGAAATCGGCACGCCGACAATTTTAAAATTTATAATAATCCCTTAAACCCTTGATAAAACAAGGTGTCTTCATCATTAACCAATAGAACCTTCCATCTCGAACTTGATTAAACGGTTCATTTCAACTGCGTATTCCATTGGAAGCTCTTTTGTGAATGGCTCGATGAAGCCCATTACGATCATTTCAGTTGCTTCTTCTTCGGAAATACCGCGGCTCATCAAGTAGAAGAGCTGCTCTTCAGATACTTTAGACACTTTCGCTTCGTGCTCCAATGAAATGTTATCATTTAAGATTTCATTGTAAGGAATTGTGTCTGACGTTGATTTGTTATCCATAATGAGCGTATCGCACTCGATGTTAGAACGGGCGCCTTCCGCTTTGCGTCCGAAGTGGACGATTCCGCGGTACGTTACTTTTCCGCCTTGTTTTGAAATCGATTTTGATACGATTGTAGATGATGTGTTTGGTGCAAGGTGAATCATTTTCGCACCCGCATCCTGATGCTGGCCTTTACCCGCAAGAGCGATAGAAAGCGTCATACCGCGCGCGCCTTCGCCTTTTAGGATACAAGCCGGATATTTCATTGTCAGTTTAGAACCGATGTTGCCGTCGATCCATTCCATTGTTGCGTTTTCTTCACAGATCGTACGCTTCGTTACAAGGTTGTAAACGTTGTTCGCCCAGTTTTGGATCGTTGTATAACGGCAGTAGCCGCCTTTTTTCACGATGATCTCAACAACCGCACTGTGAAGTGAGTTTGTTGTGTAAACAGGCGCAGTACAGCCTTCAACATAATGAACGCTTGCTTCTTCGTCAACGATGATCAGCGTACGCTCGAACTGACCCATGTTTTCAGAGTTGATGCGGAAGTAAGCTTGAAGCGGTGTTTCCACCTTTACGCCTTTAGGGACGTAGATGAAAGATCCGCCGGACCAAACTGCTGAGTTAAGCGCCGCAAACTTGTTATCAGTCGGCGGGATCACTTTTGCCCAGTGCTCACGGAAAATATCTTCATTTTCTTTCAGCGCGCTGTCAGTGTCTTTAAAGACGATGCCTTGCGCTTCAAGATCTTCTTTCATGTTGTGGTATACAACCTCAGATTCGTACTGAGCAGAAACACCCGCAAGGTATTTTTGTTCAGCTTCTGGAATACCGAGCTTGTCGAATGTTTGCTTAATTTCGTCAGGAACTTCATCCCAAGAACGCTCTGAACGCTCAGACGGTTTTACGTAGTACGTAATTTCGTCAAAGTTCAGTGAGTTTAAATCTCCGCCCCATTGAGGCATCGGCATGTTGTAGAAATGCTCAAGTGATTTCAAGCGGAAATCAAGCATCCATTGAGGCTCTTCTTTCATGCGAGAAATTTCTTCTACGATTTCTTTTGTCAATCCGCGCTCTGAACGGAAAATGGAAACGTCCTTGTCGTGAAAACCATACTTGTATTCACCAATATCAGGCATTTTTTTAGCCATCCATTTTCACTCCAATCCTTTTAATTGCCGCCTTCTTCTTTTGCGACTCCTTTTTCAAGTGCTTTCCATGACAGGGTTGCACATTTGATACGGGCAGGGAATTTTGAAACGCCTTGAAGGGCTTCAATATCCCCCAGATCTATAGAATCATCATACTCTTTCCCTTGCATCATATCCGAGAAAATCTTAGACATGGAAAGGGCTGTTTCAATATCTTTCCCTTTAATCGCCTGAGTCATCATCGAAGCGGATGCCATTGAAATGGAACAACCTTCCCCTTCAAATTTCGCATCTTCCACGATGTCTCCGTCAAGCTTCATTGTCAGTCTGATTCGGTCGCCGCACGTCGGATTGTTCATATCCACGACGATGCTGTCATTCAAAACCCCTTTGTTGCGCGGGTTTTTGTAATGATCCATAATCACCTGTCTGTACAATGTATCTAAATTTGCATTAAAAGACATTTGTAAAATACTCCTTTGTCTTTTGAAGAGCTTCCACAAGCTTATCAATCTCTTCCTCTGTATTATACAGATAAAAGCTTGCTCTTGCAGTAGCAGTTACATCCAGCCATTTCATCAGCGGCTGCGCGCAATGATGGCCGGCTCTGACAGCGATTCCCTCCGCATCAAGCACGGTTGCCACATCATGCGGATGAACATCATCAAGGTTAAATGTAACAAGCCCGGCACGCTCTTCTGGTCCGTAAACCGTCACGCCGTCAAGCTGACGGAAGCGTTCAAGCGCATAAGCTGCAAGCTTGTGCTCGTGGCGGGAAATCTCATCAAGACCGATTTCTTCGAGAAAATCAATGGCGGCACCGAGGCCGATTGCTCCTGCAATAATCGGCGTACCCGCTTCGAATTTCCACGGAAGCTCTTTCCAAGTTGATTCATAAAGCCCGACAAAGTCGATCATTTCACCGCCGAATTCAGCAGGCTCCATGTTTTCCAGCAGGGCTTTCTTTCCGTACAGCACACCAATACCGGTAGGGCCGCACATTTTGTGGGAAGAAAGCGCAAAGAAGTCGCAATCGAGATCCTGCACGTCAATTTTCATGTGAGGCGTGCTTTGTGCACCGTCCACCACAATAACAGCCCCATTGTCATGAGCGATTTTCGCCATTTCTTTAATCGGGTTGATCGTGCCGAGGACGTTAGATACATGAGACACTGCAACAATTTTTGTGTTGCTTGTGACCGTTTCTCTGACGTCTTCTAAAGAAATCGTTCCGTCTTCCTGCAGCGGAATATATTTTAATGTGGCGCCAGTCGCTTTTACAGCCTGCTGCCACGGAATGATATT
Organism: Bacillus sp. SN1; assembly: GCF_002796895.1. Classification (NCBI taxonomy): domain Bacteria; kingdom Bacillati; phylum Bacillota; class Bacilli; order Caryophanales; family Bacillaceae; genus Bacillus; species Bacillus sp. SN1. The sequence goes on along the minus strand of NZ_PHIE01000006.1, from coordinate 106,130 downwards.
CGCATGATGCTCCATATAGGTGATGACCACTTCATCACCCGGTTTCAAGTTGGCGCGCGCATAGCTTAACGCCACCATATTCAGTGATGTGGTCGTGCCTTTTGTGAAAATAATCTCAGCCATTGACTTCGCGTTAATAAACTTGCGGACTTTTTCACGCGCTCCTTCATAACCGTCTGTCGCTCTGGTTCCAAGTGTATGGACGCCCCGGTGAACATTGGAATTGTATTGGTTATAATACTTATCCAGTGTTTCAATGACAGCACGCGGCTTCTGGGAAGTCGCCGCGCTGTCGAGATAAACGAGATCATGTCCGTTCACTTGCTGATGAAGGATCGGGAACTGTTCACGAATATCTGTGATATTCATTACTTCACTTTCCTTTCGATAACAGAAACTAATTGTTTCTTAACGCCTTCAATCGGAAGTTCATTTACTACCGGTGCAAGGAATCCGTAGATGACTAAGCGTTCTGCTTCTTCTTTCGCAATACCGCGGCTCATCAGGTAGTAAAGCTGAATAGGGTCCACACGGCCGACAGATGCCGCATGTCCTGCAGTTACATCGTCTTCGTCAATTAAAAGAATAGGGTTTGCGTCTCCGCGTGCTTTTTCGCTGAGCATCAGCACACGTGATTCTTGCTCCGCATTCGCTTTAGAAGCGCCATGTTCGATTTTGCCGATCCCGTTAAAGATAGAAGAAGCGGAATCCTTCATTACACCGTGCTTCAAGATGTATCCTTCTGAAGCTTTACCAAAATGAATGATTTGTGTTGTAAAGTTTTCTGTTTGCTCTCCTCTTCCGACAACAACCGTTTTCGTATCGCCGTATGTGCCGTCACCGTAAAGGTTTGTTGTGTTTTCGGAAATCGTGTCGCCGTCGTTCATCAGGCCGAGAGCCCACTCGATTTTGCTGTCGCGTCCGCGCGCAGCACCTCGGCGGTTAACATATGTTGTCACACCGCTAGACAGGGTATCCACCGCACCGTATGTCACGCTGGCATTATCACCTGTGATGACCTCACTGATAATATTGAACACAGCGTCTTTAGGGTTTACAGTGCTGATGTAGTTTTCTACATATGTTACAGAGCTGTGGTCTTCAGCCACAATCAGCACGTGGTTGAATAGAGCTGTATCGTTGCTTTCGTGGACATAAACAGCCTGAACCGGCGTCTCCACCTGAACATTTTTCGGAACATAAAGGAATGCTCCTCCGTTAACAAGAGCTGCGTGAAGTGCAGTTAATTTATGCTCATCAACCTTCACGCCGTCCTTCATAAAGTATTTCTCCACCAAGTCGCTGTGCTCGCGTGCGGCAGTCAGAATATCAGTGAAGATGACGCCTTTGTCTTTCAATTCTTGTGAAAGAGAAAGGTATGCCGGTGTCTGGTCACGCTGTACGTATAATGTTTTATCTTCATTTTCAACATCAATCAGCGCTTTTACTTCATCAGTCAAATCTTCTAATGAAGAAAGCGGTTCGTTATCAACTGTATGCTTCGCGAAGTTCGTGAAGTTCCAGTTTGTGATTTTTGTTTTGTCAGGCTTCGGCATCGGCAGATCCTCAGCTTGTTCAAGAGCCTGTAAGCGCAGGTTTTTCAGCCAGGCAGGTTCTTGATGCTTTTCGGAAAAGCTTTTGAGATACTCCTGATCTACGGATAGTTTTGTACCTAGTGTCATATTAATCCCCCTAACGCTTACGCTTCTTGGCCTACAGTTTCGTCTTCAATGCCAAGTTCTTGTTTGATCCAGTCATAACCTTCTGCTTCAAGACGCTGTGCAAGTTCTGCACCGCCGGATTTTACAACGCGGCCTTGCATCATAACGTGAACAACATCCGGAGTGATGTAGTTTAACAGGCGCTGATAGTGAGTGATCATCAGGCAGCCGAAGTTTTCGCTGCGCATTTTGTTGATTCCTTTAGATACAACTTTCAGAGCATCAATATCAAGACCTGAGTCGATTTCATCAAGGATGGCGATTTTCGGTTCAATCATCATTAACTGAAGGATTTCATTGCGTTTTTTCTCCCCGCCTGAGAAGCCTTCGTTAAGGTAACGCTGAGCCATTTCAGGGTCCATTTCAAGGAACTCCATGTTTTCGTCCATTTTGCGGATGAATTTCATAAGAGAAATTTCATCGCCTTCTTCTCTGCGCGCATTGATTGCTGAACGAAGGAAGTCGGCATTTGTCACACCGCTGATTTCACTTGGGTACTGCATCGCAAGGAATAAACCTGCCTGCGCACGCTCGTCCACTTCCATCTCCAGTACATCTTTGCCGTCAAGCGTGATACTGCCTTTTGTTACTTCATATTTAGGATGCCCCATAATAGCAGCTGACAGAGTGGATTTACCAGTTCCGTTCGGTCCCATTACTGCGTGGAACTCTCCGCCTTTTATTTCAAGGTTTACACCCTTTAAGATCTCTTTCCCTTCGATTTCAACGTGAAGATCTTTGATCGTTAATGTTGAAGCAGCCATATCTATACCTCCAAAAATATATAATCATTATTCTCAATTTATTCTCATTCTAATTTTATAACAAATGAAAAGTAAATACAACTTTTTATCGTGCCTTGCACATTCCTCAAGTTTAACAAAGATCAGCACTTTATTAAAGCGATTGAAAAAGAAAAAGAGTGGATTCCCACCCTTTTTTAAAGATTATTTTCTCAATAAGCTCCCGCAGAAATCCGCTTGCTTTTTTCATAATCAAGCTCTCTCTGCCGCTCTACTTTCATTCTTGTTTCCAGCCGGCGTCCGTATTCCTCGTATCCAATTCCGTGAGACAGCTGCATCGCTTTTTCCATTTCTGACGTATAATCGAGGTCCAGTCTGTCCTGGCTGCTGCAAATAATGAATCAATCCCTTCATATATTTGCTTCTATTGTATCAGCGCTGAGATGGGTGCCGCAAAAAGGATATGGCTTGAAATAGCGGCAGATGAGACGAAAGCATCCTTTTAGATCAAATGAGAATGGTTTTTCGGAATATTCCTTCTCTTAATGCGTGGTGTTTCCGAATTCCTCTATGCACTGCTGGACGACTGTCACGCCTTGGCTGAGAGCCGCGCCGCCTCCAAATGCCGCTGCCACACTGACGGCTTCGAGAATGTTTTCTTCTGTCGCTCCCTCATCAAGACAGCCTTTTGTGTGATAGATCATGCAATATTCATCCTGGGCATTGATGGCGATTCCGAGGGCGATCAGCTGTTTTTCTCTTTCAGTCAGAGAATTGCCGGCAAAGCATTGTTCAGTAAACTCGTTAAACTTTCTTCCCATCAGCGGCATCTTTTGTTCAAATGTGCCTAAACCTAATTTATACTGTTTTAGCGCGTCCTGCATGCTTCCTCTGTCTTGATTCAAAGAAAATCCCTCCATCTGTTTAACATTCCTTTTTATTATGAACAGCTTTTAGGAAAATACCCGAAAAAAACCCCGGATTTCTCATCCGGGGTTTCAGTCTTATTCAGATACAGGAAGCACAGCTCCGTCGTATTTTTTGTCGATGAAGTCTTTGATCTCTTTAGAGTGAAGAACTTCCATCAGCGCTTTGATTTTTGCAGAATCTTCTTCGCCTTTTCTTACTGCGACGATGTTAGCGTATGGGTTGTTTTTCGTTGATTCTACTTCAATCGCGTCTTTTTTAGGATTTAATTTATTTTGGATCGCATAGTTTACATTGATGAAGACCGCGTCTCCTTCTTTGTTATCATATGCTTTTGCCGTTAATTCAGGCGCTACTTTTTTGAACTCAAGGTTTTTCGGGTTTTTCTTAATGTCTTTCAAAGTTGCGTCAACTGCTTCCACTTTAGAATCAAGTGTAATTAATCCTGCATTTTCAAGCATTGCAAGCATACGGCCTTGTTCAGCAACGTTGTTTGTCAGGATAATTGTCGCACCGTCTGGAAGGTCTTTTAATGATTTGTATTTTTTAGAGTAAATACCGAATGGCTCTAAGTGAACAGCACCGGCATTCACAAGTTTGTAATCTGTGTTTTCTTTCATTTCTTGCTCAAGGTAAGGAATGTGCTGGAAGTAGTTCGCATCCACTTCTTTATCAGATAAAGCTTTGTTGTACATCTTGTAATCACTAAGCACTTTCACTTTCAGCGTGTAGCCTTTTTCTTTCAGCAGTGGTTCAGCTTCTTTTAAAATTTCCGCATGCGGTGTTTTTGTTGCCGCAACGACAATTTCTTTCTTGCCGGATTCAGCGCCGTTATTCGAACCGCAGGCAGCCATAACTCCTGCAAATACAAGCAATAATGCACCCAAAAATAGCTTTTTCAATGTAAATCCTCCCTTATCGTTTGTCTATAATATTTGTTATGACATCACCGATGATTTGAATAATAAATACGATGATTAAAATAAACACAGTAGCAACGAAGGTAACATCAGTATTATTAGACTGATAGCCTTCTACGTACGCAAGGTTTCCAAGGCCTCCTGAACCGATGGCACCGGCAATTGCCGTTGAGCCGATCAATGCGATGGCCGTAACCGTAATACCAGAAATCAGAGCCGGCATCGACTCCGGAAGCAGCACTTTGAAAATAATTGTAGACGTTTTAGCGCCCATTGATTTAGCAGCTTCAATAACACCCTTATCCACCTCGCGAAGCGCGATTTCAGCAAGACGCGCGTAAAACGGTGCAGAGCCGATAACCAAGGCCGGCAATGCGGCATTTGGCCCTAAGATGGTGCCGACTAAAAACTTCGTAAACCCTAGCAGTAAAATAATTAAAATGAGGAACGGAATCGATCTGAATATGTTGACAATGGCCGCAATTACAGAGTTGACCGCTTTATTCTGCCAAAGGCTCCCTTTGCTTGTCAGGAAGAGCAGCAAACCGAGGATCACCCCGATGACAAAGGCAAACAGTAAAGAGATCAGCGTCATATAAAGTGTTTCATATGTCGCGTTCCACAATTCAGTTAAATCAACGTTCGGGAAGTATTTTTCAAACATTCGTGATCACCTCTGCTTTCACCTGTTTGTCATTAATAAACCGGATCACGTTTTGTACTTCTTCCTCGTCTCCGTCAATGTGGATGAACAGTGAACCGTACGCCCCATCCTTCGTCTGCGAGATTTTCCCTTGCAGAATATTGACACTGATATTAAAGTTTCTGATCATCTCTGTAATCAGAGGCTGTTCAGCTGAATCGCCGACAAATGTGAGCTGAACCGTTTTTCCTGATGCTGTTTCATTAAGAAGGTGCTGAAGCGTTTCTTTCGTTTCTTCCGGTTCTGTCACCTGCTGAACAAATCGTTTTGTCATTTCTTCCTTCGGATTTTTGAAGACATCGAGAACTTCGCCTTCTTCAACAACCTTTCCGTTTTCCATGACAGCGACTCTGTTGCAGATTTTGCGGATCACATGCATTTCGTGTGTGATCAGCACAATCGTCAAACCGAGTCTTTCATTAATATCGGACAACAAATCCAAAATTGAATCTGTCGTTTGCGGATCTAATGCTGATGTCGCTTCATCACAAAGGAGAACCTTCGGATTGTTTGCAAGCGCTCTGGCGATTCCGACACGCTGCTTTTGCCCGCCGCTCAGCTGAGACGGGTAAGATTTTTCTTTTCCTTCTAAACCTACCAGTTTAATCAGTTCATTGGCGCGCTTGATCCGCTCGCTCTTTTTCACCCCGGCAATTTCTAAAGGAAACATGATATTATCTCTGACGGTCCGCGACCAAAGCAAATTGAAATGCTGGAAAATCATACTGATTTCATGGCGTGCTTTTCTTAAACCGCGTCCATTTACTTCATTAATCTTGGTTCCCGCCACTTCCACGGTTCCTGAGGTTGGTTTCTCAAGGCCGTTCAGCAGACGGATTAAGGAACTTTTACCAGCTCCGCTATATCCTATAATTCCAAAAATCTCACCTTTTTTAATGGAAAGCGAGACATTTTGGACAGCATTGACATCTCCATGTTTCGACTTATAAACTTTTGAAACATTTTGAAGATTGATCAAAGCAATCACCTGCCTTAACACTATTCTAAGAAATCTTCCGGGTTTTTTTGCAAAAGAAAAGCCTTTCTGCACACTTGAGCAGAAAGGCTTATATAAAAATGCCTTTCTCTCATCTTTCAAAGCTGAACGCTTCGTGTGAATTGGCACCATTTCAACAGCGTTGATGGTTGCCGGGCTTCATAGGGCACTTCCCTCCACCTCTCTTGATAAGAGAAATATATAGTCTTTTTCGTCCGGAAATTCTTAATGTAGAATAGCATGGCGAATGATTAAATGTCAATAAAATAAATAATGTCAACTTTTACTATTATAATAATTTCCTATTTTTTAATTTTTCAAAATCCTCTGAAAAAATCCATTTGTCAGCCAGAGAATGGCTTCTAGTTTTAACAGGGCTCTGAATGACCCCTTCACTTTTAGGCTTCCGCTCTGGATCAGGTGCTGAAGGGAAATGTCTCCGTGCAATAAATGAATGATTTCTGCTTGGTTTCCGTAAAAGGTCAGGTTGGACGTTTGGGGCGGAGAAATTTTTTTCATTTCTCCCTGTTCGTTTATTGAGACGGTTAAGGCTTCTGTTTCTCCTTGGAAGGTAATGAGCAATGTTGAAGCGTTCAAAAGGGGTTTTAAAAACAGATGCTGATACTCATCTTCTAAAACTTCCGCTTTCTCCATATGTACAACCTCCTATTTGTTGGTCATACATACACATTTCTCTTTCTGGCGCAAGAACCCCTTTATAAAACGAACGACAATTTCATTGAAATGTGCTGAGAAATATGTCATAAATGGGACGCGGAAGATGATTTTTGTTTGATCAGCTCATATAAATAAGAAACGGAATGAAACGCATATCCCCTTTCGACCACTTTTCCGCCTTTAAACAGCAGAAAACAAGGGACACTTTCAATTTGATGCGCTTTTGCGAATGTCGGAGAGTAATTGACATTGTTTTTATAGAAGGCGACATCGGGCAGCATTTCTTTCACGACTGTCAGCATTTTGCTTGCAAGCTGGCAGGTGCCGCAAAACGGAGTATATAAATATAGGAGATACACATCATCAGCAATGTGCTCAAGCTCGTGTTCTTGGAGTTCTTTCATGCTATACACCTCGGGACTTTCTTTCAAGAAAAATAGTATGCACATTCAAATTCGCGCGCAGCAATACAGCGGCGACATGGTGTCTGGGCGCAGCCGCCACTTCCTTATAGGCTCTGTCGATATGCAAATGGCAGGCTTCGTTAAATTCTCTTTTCAGCTGTTTTCTCAATTTCTCGCCTGAATCATCAGCATCAACTAATATGTAGACGTCTTTATCATAAAGCTCGTCAGCCAATTCCTCAAGCTTCAGCTGGCTGATTGTTCCGTTTGTGCAGATAATGCGCACTGGTTCATTCAGGACGCTTTCGATTTTCTCTTTATCTGATTTCCCTTCGACAATCATAACCTTTTCCAGCTCTTCCATCTTCATCTTCTTCACCTGCCGCGTCAAATTTGAAACGTTCAGATTGTAAAAGAAGGCAGTGAAATTCACCGCCAACATTAACACCAGCCGTTTTCGTAGTCACAATCCACATATTTTTCATCGTTTTCCGAGACCACATCGGCTGTCTTATAAAATTTCTCATTTTCAAAGGAATAACCGGATTTTAGCTCATATTCATCCATGCTTGTCATTTGGCCGATCATCTCATTATCATGATATAACGAGAGCCGGCCATTTTGAAAGCGGCCTGTCACATCATTGGTAACATCGAGCTTTTGTTTGCTGAAAGCCATATTGGACACCTCCCATAACGTTAGCGTGTCCAATTGCCTTTACAGCTATCCTGTTTTAGTCTTCTTGTGTCATCTCTTCGTATTGCTCTGCTGTCATCAGTTTTTCAATTTCAGAAGCGTCAGACGGCTCAACGACGATCATCCATGCTTTTTCGTACGGAGATTCGTTAACGAATTCCGGACTGTCATCAAGATCTTCGTTTACTTCTACAACAGTTCCGTTAATCGGTGCATAAAGCTCAGATACCGTTTTAACGGATTCAACACTGCCGAATGGCTCGTCCGCTTTGATTTCAGCGCCAACTTCAGGAAGTTCGACAAACACGATGTCGCCTAGCTCGGACTGGGCAAAATGCGTAATCCCGATTCTGGCTTTTTCTCCTTCAACTTTTACCCACTCGTGTTCTCCTGAGTAACGCAAATCTTTAGGTATGCTCAATTGAATCCCTCCATTTTTTACAGCACTACAATAAGAAGATACCACACTTTTCGAAAAAAATTTACATTAAGCCCAGTTTTCTTCAAATTGCTCTTCTTTAAAACCGACTGTCACTTTTTCGCCGTCTGTTGTAAGCGGGCGTTTGATCAGCATTCCGTCTGAAGCCAGCAGTTCAAGCTGTTCATCCTCCGACATATGATAAAGCTTTTCCTTGAGATTCAGCTCGCGGTATTTCATGCCGCTCGTGTTGAAAAATTTCTTGAGATCCAGCCCGCTTTTTTCATAAATCGCTTTTAGTTCTTCTTTGCTTGGAGGCTGCTCTGCAATATGTATTTCGTTTATTTCTTTCCCATGCTCTTCAAGCCATTTCTTTGCTTTGCGGCACGTTCCGCATTTAGGGTACCAGTAAAAAGTTAACGACATCTTCTTCCCCCTCAATAAAATAATCGAGGTTATTTTAACACAATTTGTTTTAAAAACCTAAAACGGTGCTTCTTAAAAAAAGCTCCGCACATGCGGAGCTCTTGGGCAATCAGACAATATATTTTTCAGCTTCAAAAATGCCCGCTGCCGCTTCGCGCTTTTTCTGAATGACGTTTTTAGGCGTTACGCGCGTCAGCTTGCGCAGAGCGGAAAGCATCATGCGAAGTGAATCTCCTTCTTCCATTGCGATAAGGGACTCCTTCGCGTGCGCTTCAATTTCGTTAAAGGCTTCCTGAACGAAAATTTCCGTATACAGCACCTTTTGCGCTGCTTTTTCTGCGCCTTGTGCGGCAATGGCCTTTTCCGTTCTGAGCACAGCTGATTCCATTGCGTACACATTGCTGACGATATCCGCGACGTTTACGAGAATTTCTTGTTCGCGATCGATGGCTTTTCCGTATTTTTGCGCAGCGAGGCCGGCGGCGAATAGCGCGATTTTTTTGGCTTGCTTGACGATATATTTCTCCTGCTCTAAAACGCCGCTGCCAGGCTCTTCAGGCATAAGCATCATGAGTTCTTCCTGCAGTGATTGTGCTTTTTCAAATAGAGGGAGCTCGCCTTTGAGCGCTTTTTTCAGGAAGGTGCTTGGCACGATCAACCGGTTGATTTCGTTTGTGCCTTCAAAAATCCGATTGATCCTTGAATCCCTATAGGCTCTTTCTACTTCGTACTCCTGCATAAAACCGTAGCCTCCATGAATCTGCACACCTTCATCAACGATATAATCAAGCGTTTCAGAGCCGAATACCTTATTCAGAGAGCATTCGATGGCATATTCAGCAATTGACTTGGCAATTTGCCGTCCGTCCTTGAGATCTTCGGCCGTAAACTGGCTCATATTGTCTTCAAACAGCCCGACGGTTCTGTACACAGAGCTTTCCATCGCGTACAGCCTCGATGCCATTGTCGCCATTTTTTCCTGTGTCAGCGAAAATGCTGCAATCGGCGTTTTAAATTGGCGGCGCTGATTTGCGTATGCCGCAGAGAGCTCGATTACCCGCTTAGACGCGCCAATTGTGCCAACCGCCAGCTTGTAGCGGCCGATATTTAAAATATTAAAGGCGATGATATGCCCTTTGCCGATTTCTCCAAGCAGGTTTTCTTTTGGGACTTCAGCTTGATCCAGAATGAGGGTTCTTGTCGATGATCCTTTAATCCCCATTTTCTTTTCTTCCGGACCCGTGGATACTCCCGGGAAATCTTTTTCTACAATAAAGGCCGAGAACTTTTCGCCGTCCACCTTAGCGTAAACGACAAATACATCAGCAAAGGCAGAGTTGGTAATCCACTGTTTTTCCCCGGTTAATACGTAATGGGTTCCCGCTTCATTCAGCACGGCTGTTGTTTTTGCTCCAAGCGCATCAGAGCCAGAGCCCGGCTCAGTCAATGCATAAGCCGCGATCTTTTCGCCTGAAGCGAGCCCGGGCAAATATTTTTTCTTTTGTTCTTCTGATCCGAAAAAGACGATCGGCAAGGAACCGATGCCGACATGCGCCCCATAAGAAAGCGAAAAGCTTCCCGCACGCGAAAATTTTTCAGTGATGAGTGCCGAGCTGATTTTATCAAGGCCGAGTCCTCCGTATTCCTCCGGCACATCGGCGCCAAGCAGTCCCAGTTCGCCCGCTTTCTTCAACAGCCTGACGGAATGCTCGAACTGATGGTTTTCGATATCATCTATATGAGGGAGAACATCTTGCTCAATGTAATCCTCTGTTGTTTTCGCAATCATTTTATGCTCGTCAGTGAAATCCTCCGGTGTATACATTTGGTCGTATGTGACATCCTCGATTAAGAAACCGCCGCCTTTTTGTACTTCAGCCGCTTTTTTTGCCATTTGTTTTTCCCCCTTTAGCATAATTCAAATACACCGGCCGCTCCCATCCCGCCGCCGATACACATTGTGACGACTCCAAATTGCTCGTTTCTCCGTTTCATTTCATGAATCAATGAGAGTGTAAGCTTTGTACCCGTACAGCCAAGCGGGTGTCCGAGTGCGATTGCGCCCCCGTTGACATTCACTTTTTCTTCATCAATTCCCAGCTCTCTGATGACTTGAATGGCCTGTGATGCAAAAGCTTCGTTCAGTTCAAACAAGCCGATGTCCTGCAGCTGAAGCCCGGCAAGTTTTAAGGCACGCGGAATGGCTTCCACCGGACCGATGCCCATCACTTCCGGCGGTACGCCGCCTACGGCAAAGGAGCGGAATTTTACAAGCGGGGCTAAGCCCAGCGCATCAGCCTTTTCCCGGTCCATCAGCATGACAGCCGCCGCTCCGTCACTCGTCTGCGAGGAGTTGCCCGCAGTAACCGTTCCGTCTACGGAAAAAGCCGGACGCAATGTCGCTAAGATGTCGGCTGTCGTTTGCGGGCGAACGCCTTCATCTTGAGAAAACACAAACTGTTTTTCCTGCGGCTTATGGTTGTCTCCGATTTCTGTCACCGTCACTTCGACGGGTACAATCTCATCTTTAAATTTTCCCTCTGCAAGGGCTTTGGCCGCGTTCTGGTGGCTGCGAACAGCAAACGCATCCTGATCCTCGCGGGAGACGCCGTATTTTTTCGCGACCTGCTCGGCTGTGTGGCCCATGCTCATGTAATATTCCGGCGCCTTTTCTGCCAATGCGAGGTTCGGACGGGTCACATGCCCCATCATCGGAACCTGCGACATGGATTCTGCTCCGCCCGCGATCGCTGTATCGTAGGCGCCGAGCATAATCTTTTCTGCCGCATATGCGATGGACTGAAGACCTGAAGAGCAGTAGCGATTGACTGTAATCGCCGGGACCGTGTACGGCAGGCCAGCGAGCGCGCCGATATTTCTCGCCATATTAAGCCCCTGTTCTGCTTCAGGTGTCGCACAGCCGATAATCAAGTCGTCAATATTGCCTTCGTAGCCGCCTGCCCGTTTCAGTGTTTCTTTTACGCAAATCGCTCCCAAATCATCCGGGCGAACGGTGGCCAGCGATCCTTTTTTTGCTTTCCCAACCGGTGTTCTTGCACCTGACACAATGACTGCCTCTTTCATAAGCTCCCTCCTAATTCCGTAAAGGTTTACCTTTCACAAGCATATGCTGCATTCTCGCTTGAGATTTCGCCTCTCCAGCCAAACTCAAAAACGCCTCTCTCTCGATCTCCAATAAATACTCTTCATCAACCTCAGTACCGAACGGCACTTTTCCGCCGGCAATGACATAAGCGAGTTTTTTCGCGATCTTGAAATCATGCTCAGATATATAGCCGGACAGTTTCATTTGCTCGGCGCCAAGCAAGAGTGCCGCATAACCGGTTTCTCCCGCCACCTTGACCTTTTTCTTTACTGGCGGCCGCCAGCCGGTGTCGTATAAAGATGCGGCAAGCTGCTTTGCATCATACAGCAGGTGGTCCTGATTTATACTGATGTGATCTGTTTCTGTTAAGATGTTCATCTCTCGAGCCTCTTGGGCGGAAGCGGACACTTTCGCCATCGCAATCGTTTCAAATGTTTTCATTGCCGCATTCATCGGATCAAGACCGCGGTGAAGATGGTTGATGTACAGCTCTTTGTTTCCTCCTCCGCCAGGGATGAGGCCGACACCGGATTCCACAAGTCCCATATAGGCTTCGCTTGCTGCTTGAATGCGCGCCGCCGGCAGGCACACTTCCGTTCCTCCGCCGAGCGTCATGCCAAATGGAGCGGCGACAACCGGTTTCGCACTGTATTTGATCTTCATCATCGTCTCCTGGAAACGGCGTATCACGAAATCAACTTCCAAATAGTTGTCATCTTGGACTTCCATTAGGATCATGCCAAGATTCGCACCGACGCAGAAATTTTTTCCTTGATTCCCGATGACAAGACCTTTGTAGTTCCGCTCTGTTTCCTCTAACGCTTTGTTGATTATTTGTATGATATCGAGGCCGATCGCATTGCTTTTCGAATGAAATTCAAGAAGGACCACATCATCTCCAAGATCGATCAGGCTTGCTCCGCTGTTTTTCGCAATCACGCCGTTTGTTTCCTTGAGCGCTTGTAAATGAATCCGTTTTTTGTTTTCTTTCACGGCTCTGTATTCGCCGCGGTCATAATAAAATATCGTTCCGTTCTCTTTGATGTAGAAGGTTTCATTTCCTTTGTCCAGCATGTCTTTGATCCAGCCAGGCACATCTGCTCCAAGCTGTTCAAGCTTTTCCGCCGATCGCTTGAGGCCTATGGCATCCCACATTTCAAATGGGCCCAGCTCCCAGCCAAAACCCCACTTCATGGCTTGGTCAATCGCATGAATATCATCAGCAATTTCCCCAAGCAGTTCGGCTGAGTAAAGCAAGGTTTGAGAAGTGATATTCCACAGCAGCCTGCCTGCTCTGTCATCCGAGTAAATAAGCGCTTTCATTTTGGCTTTTGTCCCTTTTGCCTGTTTTGCTGCTTCAAGTGAGGCTGTTTTCATTTTTGTCCGCTCGCCGTAAGTAAGCGTCACTGGATCAAGCTCATAAATCGTTTTTCCTTCTTTTTTATAAAAGCCTTGGCCGGCCTTGCTTCCGATCCACCCTTTCTGCAGCATATCGTTCATGAAGCCTGGCAGGCGGAACACTTCTTTCTCGTCACCATCCGCTTTGTCATACACATTTCGAGCGACGTGGGCGAATGTATCGAGCCCGACAACATCAAGCGTTCTGAAGGTCGCGCTTTTCGGTCTTCCGATCAGCGGGCCTGTGATTGAATCAACCTCCCCGACCTGATAGCCGCCTTTCAGCATTTCTTGGACTGTAACGAGAAGCCCGTACGTTCCGATGCGGTTTGCGATAAAGTTCGGTGTGTCCTTTGCTGTGACGACGCCTTTACCGAGGACATTTTCACCAAAGGATGCCATAAACGTTAAAATAGCAGGGTCCGTTTCCTTAATCGGAATGATCTCCAGCAGCTTTAAATAGCGGGCGGGATTAAAAAAGTGTGTTCCGAGAAAATGAGCTTTAAAATCATCCGATCTGCCTTCTGCCATTTTCTGCACTGATATGCCGGATGTGTTGCTTGAAACAATGCTTCCAGGCTTTCGATGTTCATCCACAAGAGCGAAAATTTGCTTTTTGACCTCTAGGTTTTCGACAACAACCTCAATAATCCAATCTGCTTCTTTCAGCTTTGCTGCATCATCCTCCAGATTACCTGGAGTGATATAGGAGGTATTTTTCGCTGATGTGAGGGGAGCCGGCTTTTGTTTCAGCAGTTTTTTCACCGCCTGCCGGCTCAGCCTGCTGCGCACCTCCGGACTGTCCTTCGTCAGCCCCCTTTTTTCCTCTTCCTTTGTCAAATCGTTCGGCACAATATCTAGCAGCAGGACAGGAATTCCGATGTTAGCCAAATGCGCTGCAATCCCGGAACCCATTACCCCCGATCCTAAAACGGCTGCCTTCCGAATGTGTTTGTGCATGAGACATCCCCCTTGAACATTGAATGAATAGTCATTCATTTTTTGACCAAAAAAAATGAAACCCGTTTCTTCTTTCATCTTAAAAGATTTCCGGTTCGACTTCAATAGCTAATTTGTTATTTTTTGAATGAAGCGTATAAAAGACGGGCAACTTAAGCCCGGAGGTGAAGGGAATGGTGCGAGAGAAAAAAAATCCGTCTTCAGCGGCAGTCAGCGCGGCTAGCGTAAAGGGAGACGCCGGTCCGACCCAGCATTACGGCGGCGGAAAACGGACAAGTCAAAATCAGCAGTATAAAAAACATAACATGGAACAATCATGACGCAGCTGCTTCTCGCGGCTGCTTTCACTTTTTCAAGATTCCTTTTAACACAAACGCTGCATTGGCGGGCCGTTCGGCAATTCTTCTCATAAAGTAGCTGAACCAGTCCGTTCCATATGGGACATACACACGCATTCTGTACCCTTCTTTGGCAAGTTCCTTCTGCCGCTCCGGCCTGATGCCGTACAGCATTTGAAACTCAAATTGTGACGCTGGGATATGATGTTCAGCAACGAGCTGTTTCGTAAACGCAATGATATCATCGTCATGTGTGGCGACAGCCGTGTAGTTCCCGCTTAACAGCTGCAGCTTTATTAAGCTTTGAAAATGAAGGTCTGTTCCTTTTTTGTCAGGAAACGCTACAGCCGCAGATTCTTTATAAGCGCCTTTCACGAGCCTGAGAATTGGCTTTAGATCGCGCATATGTCTGATATCTTCTGCCGCCCGGTACAGATATGCCTGAATCACCGTGCCGAGCATCTCAAATTCCTGTTTGCATTGCCTGTAGATGGCAAGTGTCTGTTCATAATGAGAATAGTCTTCCATATCAATAGTCACAGCAACGCCATATTGCTTCGCAGCAGATAGAATAGCACGCAAATGAGAAAGGGCAAGTTCTTCTGAAAGATCGAGCCCGATTGATGTCAGCTTTAATGAAAGTTCTGAGTCCAGTTGGTGTTCAGCAATGGCTTGAATGGCTTTTTTGCATTCCCCTGCGACTTGATTCGCTTCTTTTTCCGAAGCGGCATACTCGCCTAAATAATCGATTGTTGCGCACAATCCGGATCTGTTTAGTCTTTTGACGGTCTTAACCGCCGATTCAATTGTATCCCCTGCGACAAACCTTCGTGCTCCAAGCCGCGTTCCGTATGCTTTTGCGAACTTGGTAAGTGTTTTATTTTTTGATAAGAATAAAAACATATGTCTCAACATCCCGATTCCCTCCTGCCGTCATCTTCAAAACACCTGTATATAACTCCCAGACTGAAGGAAACTATAAATGAACAGAAATCAAAGGAGGATCACAATGGACAATCAGCAGCAATCTCAAATGCCGCCTTCCGTTATTTCGACAAAGGATCATTTGTATCTGAATGACATGCTGAACTGGAATTTGCTCGCGATGAAAAAAGCACATTTCATGGCGCAGCAGTGCCAGGATCAATCATTAAAACAAGAATTCGACCGCGTCGGACACATGCATCATGATCACTATCAAAGAATATTAAAGCATCTGCAGCCAGGCCAGCAGCAGTCCGGCTACATCCAATAAGGAGGCGCCAGAATGAATCAGCAAAATCAGAAAATCAGCAACCCTCAGACACCTATACCGACAACTTCGGAGATGAATGACAGAGATTTCGTCAACGAACTGCTGACAACAGAAAAATACATGACAACAGCTTATTGCACAGCCTTGCACGAATTCAGCCACGAGTCTCTTTATCAGGATATTCAATCCATTTTTGATGAGTCACAAAAAGCGCAAAGAAAACTGTATGACCTCATGTTCCAATATGGATGGTATTCTGTTGAAGCGGAGGATGCCCAGAAGCTGCAGCAGTCCTATCAAAAGTTCCAGCAGACCATTCAGCAGCAGTCTCCATACCAGCAATAACACTATCAGTAAAAGGGATACGATGTTCTTTCGGACATCTATCCTTTTTTTGTGTAAAATAAGTTGACTTTTCATTTACGCTTATTTATATTTAATAAGCATTAACTATTTTGTTATCAAAATATATATACAGTGTATGTAACAGAGGGGAAATGAATATGAAGAGTGCGGATCAGTTAATGTCCGATATTCAATTATCGCTTCAGGCGCTCTTTCAAAAGATACAGCCTGAAATGCTGGAAAGCATGGAGAAACAAGGTGTCACTCCAGCGCAGCTGTTTGTGCTGGCCAGCTTAAAGAAACACGGCAGCCTCAAAATTTCTGAAATTGCCGAGCGTATGGAGGTCAAGCCAAGCGCGGTGACGTTAATGGCAGATCGCCTTGAACAAAAAAATCTCATCGCCAGAACACACAACACAAAAGACAGACGAGTGATAGATATCAGTCTTACTGATGAAGGAGACAGAAAGTTCGAGGAGGTTTTGGCAGGCAGAAAGGCCATTATGGCACGGTACCTTTCCTTCTTGACAGAGGAGGAAATGCTTCAGGCGGCCCATATTACAAAAAAGCTCGCACAGGCTGCAGCGGAAACTGATGAAAAGCAAAATATGAAAGAAGGAAACGGATGAAATGAGTAATGAAGGCAAACAATCAAAACGGACGTTATTAATAACAGGCTTAATTATTGCCATGTTTTTTTCAGCTCTTGACGGTACCATTGTCGGAACGGCCATGCCGAAAATTGTCGGTGATCTCGGCGGTTTGAGCATGATGACCTGGCTGACAACTGCATATTTGTTAACATCAACAACCATCGTTCCAATTGCCGGTAAACTGGCCGATTTATTGGGACGCCGCATTGTCTATGTATCAGGTTTGATTATTTTTATGGCAGCTTCTGCTTTGTGCGGAATGGCCAATAATATGACAGAATTGATTATCTTCCGTGGACTTCAAGGAATCGGCGGAGGCATCATGATGCCGATGGCTATGATTGTTATCGGTGACTTGTTCACAGGAAAACAGCGTGCTAAATTCCAAGGGGTCTTTGGCGCAATTTACGGGCTTGCTTCAGTGATTGGGCCGCAAATCGGCGGCTGGATTGTAGACTCGCTAAACTGGAAATGGGTTTTCTATATTAACCTTCCAGTCGGAATTATTGCGGTTATTTTTATTGCCAGAGGATTGCAGGGCCGCCAGCAGACTGGTCCGATCAACTTCGATATCGCTGGTATTTTCACGATGATTGTCGGAGTTGTCAGCCTTCTTCTCGCCCTAAGCTTTGGCGGGAAAGATTACGCGTGGGATTCATGGCAGATTCTTGGTTTATTCGCACTCGCGCTAATCGGCATTGTCAGCTTTATTATCGTAGAATCAAAAGCAAAAGAGCCAATCCTGCCAATGTATCTATTTAAAAACAGAACGTTTACATTTTTAAACCTGATCGGCTTTTTTATGAGTATCGGAATGTTTGGTGCAATTACGTTTGTTCCTTTCTTTATGCAGGGAATTGTCGGTGTAAGCGCGTCTGAATCAGGCACGATTATGACACCGATGATGATCTCTATGATTATTACAAGTATTATCGGCGGCCAGCTTGTTTACAAAATTGGCATTAAACCGCAAATCATTACAGGCATGCTGGTTATGGCCGGAGGATTCCTTCTGTTAACAACTTTGGATCTTGATACGAGCAAGCTTGTCGCTACATCGTATATGGCGATTATTGGTCTGGGAATGGGTCTGGTTATGCCGATTCTGACACTGGCTTTACAGGAAAGCTTTTCGAAGGAAGAGCTTGGGGTTGTCACCTCATCCAGCCAATTCTTCCGTTCTATCGGAGGAACATTTGGTATTACCATGCTGGGAGCCGTTATGAATGCGAGATCCGGAAGTTTATTAACTGATAAACTGGTGCCATATTTAGACTCACTTCCGGCACAGGCAAGCTCATTTGCCGCCCAGCTAAAGGGTATGATTGATACAAATCCGCAAGGGCTGCTGCAATCACTGTTCAGCCCGGACGCAATCAAACAAATCCCTGCGGCTTTCTCATCCCATATTATGCCGATTTTAAAAACATCGTTGATGGATTCGCTCCACAGCGTGTTTTATACAGGCCTAATCTTTATCGCAGTCGGAGCCGTATTTACATTGTTCTTAAAACCTATCAAGCTATCGAATAAGAAAACGGGAGAACAAGTAAAGGAGAAAGCGGCACAAGCCGTTGAATCACCTTCCCATTAATAGAAAACCCCGCGGGTACCAATCCGCGGGGTTTTTTTATTGTATCATCTGAGCCCTTCCGTTTCCGAAAGACCAATCCTCATCCTGATTTCCGGCCAGCATGATAAACACATCTTCTTTTCTTACACCAAGCTCGGAATGAATCCCACTTGCGATTGAGCGGTAAAGCGCTTTTTTCTGTACAGTTGTTCTTGAATGCTTCAACGTAAAATGAATGTATATCAGTTCATCAGTACGCTCAACCTGCAGATAAGACGGATCATAAAAAAATTCGCTTTTCTCATATTGCCTGATGACTTGAAAATAGTCATCTTCCGGCACATTGATTTCTTCGATCATCGATTGGTGGATGGTTCTGCTTAGTTTTTGAAGCCACGCTTCGCTTCTCCCCGCCCGCAAATGAATTTGTACAAATGGCATCCCCGCATCTCCTCTCTTTACAGCGTCTGTCCGCTGTCAATTGTGATGATTTGGCCTGTGAGTGATTCCTGTTCAACAAGCGAACAGATCAATTTGGCGACCTCTTCCGGTTCAGCAATACGCTGTAACAGCAAAGAGCCGATCATGCTTTTCATTTTATCTTCCCGGCCAGCCCACCATCTCGTTGCGACAGCTCCCGGTGCTACACCGCTCACTCTGATTTCGGGCGCTAAGGCGTGGGCCAATGATTTCGTTAAACCGTGCACCGCCGATTTTGACACTGCGTAAGGCATAGATGAGCCCGCCCCGGTTAAACCTGCGATACTGCCGACATTTACGATCGCTCCAGCCTTGCTTTTTTTCATAAACGGAACAACGGCCCGCGCGCAGAAAAACATCCCTTTCACATTGACAGCGTACAGCTCATCCCAGATGTCTTCTGTCGCAGCTTCTAGATCATCCATTGGAATATGCCGCGTAATGCTGGCGTTGTTGACTAAAACATCAATCGTGCCGTGTGTTTTCACAATCGATTGAACCATGTCCTGCACTTCGCTGTTTTTGGATACATCCGCTTGGATGGCGAAGGCTTGCCCGCCTTCTTTTTTAATCATTTCCACGGTTTCCTCCGCTTCGGATTGCGAGCGTGAATAATTCACCGCAACAACCGCTCCGCGTTTTGCCAATTCCATGCTGGCAGCTCTTCCGATTCCTGTGCCGCCCCCTGTTACGAGAGCTATTTTGTTGATTACATTCATTGCCGCCACTCCTTGTTGTTAATTAAATGATCTTGCTGTTTCCATTGTAATCCAGATTGGATGTTACGTATAATGATTGTTAAAGATACTTGATATCACTCAGATTGATATCAAATGAACGGAGGAATTCAAAATGGAAAGCGGAGATTTACGTGTGTTTCAAATGGTAGCCCGTGAAGGCACAATTACGAAAGCCGCCCTGCAGCTTGGCTATGTGCAATCGAATGTCACAGCAAGAATTCAACAATTGGAAGCTGAGCTTGGCACCATTCTGTTTTTGCGCCATAATCGCGGCATGACACTTTCTGCAAGCGGAAAACTGCTGCTGGACTACGCAAATAAAATTATCGGCCTGCTGGATGAAGCGTCTAAAGCGCTCTCATCCTCCGTCGAACCAAGCGGGCCGCTTATGATCGGCTCTACTCAGACAACCGCCGCGGTAAGGCTTCCGAAGCTTCTAGCTGCTTATTATGAAGAGCATCCAAACGTACAGCTATCTTTAACAACAGGGCATACACAATTTCTCATTGATAAAGTTCTTCGTTATGAATTGGATGGCGCGTTTATCGGATGCGAATGCAATCATCCTGAGCTCAAATCCTATCCTGCATTTGAGGAAGAACCAGTGGTTGTTTCGGCTGCTTCTGTTTCCAATGCAGAGGAAGCCATCACAAAGCCGATTCTCGTTTACAGCACAGGCTGTTCGTATCGAGAGACACTTGAAAAATGGCTGCGCTCTGTCGGCGTCACACAGCCGGTCATTATGGAATTTGGCACGCTTGAAGCGATTATCGGCGGGGTTACAGCAGGTCTTGGCATTTCTTTGCTGCCGAGAACGGTTGTGCAGAAACACGAGGCTGAAGGGTCGATTCGATTGTACCCGCTGCCTGAAGCCCTCAGACAGATGAAAACAGAATTTATTGTTCGAAAAGATTCGTTTATCAGCAGCGCGTTGCGGACCTTTATGGATTCCTTTGCGCCTGATAAAACGGCAGCATCACAAAAAAGCAGTCTGCTCTGATTGGCAGACTGCTTTTTCAGCTATTGTTTGTTTCGATGCGCTTCATTTAATTCCTTAATATGCTGAATGATATCTTTAATGCCCTGCTTTGCATCAGGATATGTCGCATTCCAATGCTTAGCGAGCGGAGGCATGCTTTTGGCTATATGCGTGTACAAAATCCATTGCTTCACTTCTTCTTTTAGCTCATTGTTTGATTCACCAAGCAGAAGCTCAGTATATTTCTCCAGCAATCCATCTAACTGCTCCTGAAGTTTTTGTTCCATTTTCCATCTTCCTTTCGAAAAAAACAGCAAGGAGCTTTCTCAGGGTGAAAGCTCCTTCCGCTGGCGTTATTTATCCATGTGATGTGAAAGCCGCTTCCTGGACAATGCATCTGCCCTTGCCATGAGGGATGCAAAGAGGCGTTCCAAACAGCGGGTCCTGTGTGACCTGACAGTTCATAGAAAACACATTTTGCACAAGATCACAAGTAATGACCTCTTCAGGACGGCCTTCAGCATAAATACGTTTATCTTTTATAGCCACGAGATGATGCGCATAGCGGCACGCCAAGTTTAAGTCATGGAGAACCATAACAATCGTCCGCTCTTCCTTTTCATTCAGCTCAAACAGCAAATCAAGAATTTCTATTTGGTGCGTCATGTCTAAATACGTCGTCGGCTCGTCTAAAAGGATGATATCCGTTTCCTGCGCAAGCGTCATCGCGATCCAAGCCCGCTGGCGCTGTCCTCCTGACAAAGAATCGACGGCGCGGTCAGCCATGTCCTCAAGCTTTGTTGCTTTAAGCGCTCTCTCAACTGCTGCCTCATCCTCTTTTGACCACTGTTTCAGCCAGTTTTGGTAAGGATATCTTCCTTGTTTGACCAGCTGATGCACTGTCAGCCCCTCTGGAGCCGAAGGACCTTGCGGCAGGATGGCGAGCTCTTTTGCGACTTCCTTCGTCGGAAGCTTGGCAATCGCTCTTCCTTCCAGCAGCACTGAACCGCCTCTCGGCTTCATCAGACGCGCTAATGAACGTAAAAGTGTCGATTTTCCGCAGCCATTGCTGCCAATAAATACGGTGATTTCACCTTTTGGAATTGTTAAATTCAACTCATCGATAATAACGGCATCCCCGTATCCTAAGCTCAGCGTTTCTGTAGAAATTGCACTCATACCCATAACCGCTCCTTTTTGCTGGCTTTTTAGCAGCACTATGTATTGCACGTTTTCTATATACATGCGTTTTAAGTCAATTGTCATCAATGCAAGTTGATTCGATATTCAGCCATTTGATATGGTCATATATCCCTCATTGTAGCAGAAAACAATGACTTTGAAAATCATTTTCAATTAGTTTTTTGGACATAATTGGCGTTTATGGGTTTTTTATCACAAGGTTATTTCTTAATTTCTCTGACTGAGCCGTCCTTCAGCTTCAGTTTTAAGTCGATATGATCATAATGGCTGTCCAAATTAAATGCTGCCAGCACACTGTGGATCACTTCTGTTTCTGCCATTTGGTCTGTCACGGAAAGCTCGCTCAGGATTATTTTCATCTCATCTAATGCTTCTTCTCCCTCCTGTTTGACGCCGGAGAGCTTATCCTGTATTTCCGCTGTTTCCTGAGTCCCGTTTTTTGTATATATGCTTTCATAACGATTATGCTCACCATCCCCATAGCTCACCCGAAGCGAGAAATTGCTGTAAGGAACGGACTTCTGCTGGGTGAGGGCTGTATTTTCTCCTTCTGCCTGCTGCTGATCTTCATTGAGACGGCAGCCCGCAATCAGAACCACTGCGAGACAAACAGCCCCGGCTGCTCTGATCAAATGCATATGTTTCCCCCCTGTAGGATTCCATTTGTTTTAGGTATATCCAGAGAATGAAATCCTCATTCAGAGGAGAATTGAAAAAGAAGCCGAGGCAACTTACGCCACGGCTTTTCTTTAAGATTCAGTCATTTGCAAAAAGGCTTCCGCATCCCGAACGGCCAGCTTGATTGCATTCTCCCAGAAATCACGCTTCGTGATATCAGCGCCCAAATGCTTCATCGCCAAATCTTCAACGGTCATAGAAGCCGTATCGCGCAATAGCGCTATATACTTTTCTTCGAACGCATTTTTTTCTTCAAGCGCCAATGCATAAATACCAAGAGAAAACAGGTAGCCGAACGTATAAGGGAAATTGTAAAATGGCACCCTCGTGATATGAAAGTGAAGCTTTGACGCCCAAAAAAGCGGATGATACTCCCCTAACGCATCGCAATATGCCTCTTTTTGCGCCTCTTCCATCAGCTCATTCAAGCGGTCGGCCGGGACAGCTCCCCGCTTTCGTTCTTCGTAAAATCTCGTTTCGAATAGGAATCTGGCATGGATATTCATGAAGAACGCAACGCTTCTTTGCACTTTATCTTCAAGAAGGACAAGCTTTTCCTCCTTCGTCTGCGCCTGCTGGACAGTCGCGTCCGCCACAATCATCTCTGCAAACGTCGAGGCCGTTTCCGCGACGTTCATAGCGTAGGAACGGTTTAACGGCCTGACGTTGAGCATCGCTTCCTGATGGAACGCGTGTCCGAGCTCATGTGCAAGCGTTGAGACATTTGAGGCACTTCCCGAAAACGTCATGAAAATCCGTGATTCACCGCTGTCCGGAAAGCTCGTGCAAAAGCCGCCGACTCTTTTTCCGCTCCTGTCTTCCGCTTCAATCCAGCGGTCCCGAAACGCTTTTTCAGTGAAAGAGGACAGTTTTTTGCCTAACGTTGAAAACTGGCTGACGATAACATTTGCGGCTTCATCATATGAATAAGCCTTTCCATCAGAACCGATCGGCGCCTGAACATCGTACCAGCTGAGCTTTTCAAGGCCGAGCATTGATGCTTTCCGGTTCAGATACTGAACGAACGGCTGTTTGTTTTCAGCTATGACCTGCCACATCGTATCCAGTGTTTCTTTTTTCATCCGGTTGATCTGCAGCGGCTCCTTCAGGACGTTCTCCCAGCCGCGCGCTTTATAGGTTTCAAGCCGGAATCCCGCTAAATGATTCAGTGTGCTGCTGAACACATCCTGCTTGCTCTCCCAGGCTTGATGCAAGCGTTCATATATTGTTTTTCTGACAGCGCGGTCTTGATGGGCCATCACATTTTCAGCTTGGCCAACAGACAATTGCTTGTTCTCACCGTTTTCCTCATACGGTATCGTCATTTTCCCGACAACCATATTGTATAAGTCACTCCAAGCGTGATACCCGTCCACCGCAAGGTTTCCAATCAGTTTCTCTTTACCCGGGCTGAGCTTTTCGGCAACCCGCTGTCTTCTTTCATTTAATATGTACGATACATCACGTAATCCCGGTTTTGTAAGCAGTGTATTCCACACGTCTTGGTCAATGTCCACAAGCTTATGATCCAATGTGACGAGAGAGGACTGAAAATTTGCAGAAAGCTGATTCATCAGCGATTTATGCTCATTAGCCTTATGATCACTGATATTCTGGGCCATAAGGCAAGCGACATAAGCGCCGGCCTGCTGAAGCCTGACGGATGTCTGTTCGAATAAATCAAGCAAAGACGTCAGTTCTTCAGTATCTTCAGGCGATTCAGGCATCTGAAACGCATCAGTCATGTCTTGAAATGCATGCAGACTTTGTGACAGCTTCTTGATATATCCCTTGAATTCTTCGGATTGGCTCCCTCCCTTAAAAAATGAATCAAGATCCCATCTTTGGTCTACCCCTTGCAGCGCCATAACACAAAACCCCTTTCCTTCTTTCATTTTATTATAGAACAATTCTGAATTATTGTATAAAAATTTCTTTGATAGGCGTAATTTTCCGTTCATGATTGTACAATAGCTGTAGCAGTTTAATAGGAGGTATATGATGAATAAAAAAATTGCCATCGTAACAGGAGCGTCAAAAGGCTTTGGTCAGCTGGCAGCTGTGAAGCTCGCCAAGTCATTTTTCGTGATTGCCACAACAAGACAGCCTGAGAAAGCTGAACAGCTTCGAGAATTGGCCGCAGCACACAATGTGTCTGATTCTATTCACATTACCGCTCTCGATGTCACAGATGAACAATCTATCGCTTCATTCGGAAAAGCTGTTAGCACTTACGCTCCCATTGATATTCTGGTGAACAACGCCGGAACGGCTTATGGAGGATTTGTCGAGGATGTGCCGATGGAACATTTCAGACAACAATTTGAAACAAATGTCTTCGGATTAATTCATGTGACAAAAACCGTTTTGCCTTACATAAGAAAGCATAGCGGCGCAAAGATTATAAATGTGAGCAGCATCAGCGGTCTGACCGGATTTCCTGCGCTGTCGCCTTATGCAGCTTCCAAGCATGCACTGGAGGGTTTTTCTGAAAGCCTGCGTATGGAGCTGCTTCCGTTCGGAATCGAAACCGCTTTGATCGAGCCGGGCTCATACAAGACATCAATCTGGTCAACATCATTATCAACTTATATGTCGGTGCCCGCTGACGATTCAGCTTATCATCGATACTATAAAAAGATCCTTTCCTACGTTGAAAAAAACGCAGATGAAAGTGGAGATCCCCAAGAGGTTGCCGACCTCATTTATCAATTGTCAACAAAACAGCGCTTAAAGAAATTGCGATATCCGATCGGAAAAGGCATCAAGCTCACCTTGTTATTCCGATCGCTTTTTCCTTGGTCTGCGTGGGAATCTATCCTCAAGAAAAAACTTTTCAGTTGATCTAAATTATAATTATTATAATTTAGTATTGATTTTTAATTAATAGGTGGTATAATTAAGTTAACAGATCACAAGGAGGACGTTATCTTATGAAAACTGAAAATGCAAAAACAAACCAAACATTAGTTGAGAATTCAATGAACACACAATTATCAAACTGGTTTCTGTTATACTCTAAGCTCCACCGTTTCCATTGGTATGTGAAAGGGCCTCATTTCTTTACATTGCATGAAAAATTTGAAGAACTGTATGACCATGCGGCTGAAACGGTCGATACCATCGCTGAGCGCCTGCTAGCGATTGGCGGACAGCCTGTTGCCACATTGAAGGAATACACTGAGCATGCGTCTATCACAGACGGCGGAAACGAAACATCAGCGTCAGAAATGGTACAAGCATTGGTAAATGACTACAAACAAATCAGCAGCGAATCTAAATTCGTGATCGGCCTGGCTGAAGAAAATCAAGACAATGCGACAGCGGACTTGTTTGTCGGACTAATTGATGAAGTTGAAAAACAAGTGTGGATGCTTTCCGCTTACTTAGGATAAAAAAAAGCTGAACCCTTTTCGGGTTCAGCTTTTTGATTACCGCTTAGCTTGTGCTGCTTTCTGTCTGCTTGGTCAGTGTCACGTTCAAGGTTTTCGTTTTTCCGTTTCGCAGTACTTGAATTGTCGTTTTATCTCCGACTTTCAAGTCTTTGTAAAGGATCTGGCGGATATCCGCGCTGCTTTCCACGTCTTTACCGTTTAGTTTGACAATGACATCCTCAGATTTGATACCGGCTTTTGCTGCAGGTGAATTCCCTTGAACTTCTTTTACATAAACACCTTTGCCCAATTGATCTCCAAACAGGCCGAGTGTATTTTCCTGATAGGTTTCTGGCACTTGTGACATGTCAATCATTTGCACGCCTAAAAACGGACGGTCTACCTTCCCGTTTTCCAGCAGCTGGTCAACAATCGGCTCTACATCATTGCTTGGTATCGCAAATCCAAGTGACTCCACGCCGCTTTCGCTCACCTTTAAACTGTTGATGCCGATGACTTGGCCGCTTGCATTGATTAACGGACCTCCGCTGTTCCCCGGATTGATCGCTGCGTCAGTTTGCAGCACGTTCATTTCCACCGTTCCTTGCGTTGTATCTACATCAATTGTCCGGTTCAATCCGCTGATGATGCCTTGTGTCACCGTACCGGAAAACTGCTGTCCGAGCGGGTTTCCGATGGCGATTACCTTTTCGCCCGTGCGCAGCTTTGAAGAGTCACCGAAGCTCGCCACTTTTTTGACGTTCTTGCTGCTGATTTCCAGAACGGCCAAATCAGTTATGGTATCGCTGCCGACAAGTTTGGCAGTCTCCGTTTCTCCGTTGTATAACGTGACAGTCAGCTTATTCGCGCCTTGAACAACATGGTTGTTTGTAATGATATACGCTTTATTGCTGTCTTTCTTGAAAATGACGCCTGACCCCGTTCCGCTTTCACTTTCTGAGCTGGAGCCGCCTCCCGTGCCGAATGTGTTATTTTGGGAGGTTTGGATGTTGGAGATACCGACAATCGTCGGCTCTAAATCCTCTACCATATCAGCGACGTTTGAAGCGTTAGTGATCGGTGTCGTTGTAAAATTATCAGACTGCACCTGTTTATTGGCGGAAACGGTCTCAGTCGTCTGGTTTTGGTCTGACGGCAGATAAGGCGCGATGCCGAGCATCAGGCCCCCGCCGATAATTCCGCCTAAAATCGGGCTCAGCCAAGCGGCTTTCCGTTTCTTTTCTTTTTTCACAGCCGTTTCTGTCTTCTCCCTTTCTAAAGCAGAAGCCGTTTCCTGCTTTCCCGCTTCATACGAAACAGGCGCGTCAAGAAATTTCTGTTCAGAATGTTCAATCAGCTGCCGGTTTTCTGTATTCTGATGTTCTGTATGTGAAGATTCTGCTTGAGGTTGATCGTTTTGGTCATCACGTCGATAATCCATGTTCTTACACTCCCTTAACGGTTTTTCATTTATCGTTACATATTAATCGCATGTACAAGTTCAATTGTCCCAATGATGAGGAGAAAAGCAAAGCACCAAAATAGAATATGTTTGATCATCCTACATCTTCCTCGCTCTTTTTCTCTTCCTTTCTTCCCTTATACATATCATAAACAAACATTGTGGGATAAAAATGAAAAGAATATGTGAAATTATGAAAATTGCCTGCCGTATGTTAAAACTAGTTTATAATGACGTTGAAAGGATGTGAAGAGCCTTGTCATACACCATTTATCTAGTTGAAGATGAGGATAACCTGAACGAACTGCTGACGAAGTATTTAGAGAATGAGGGCTGGAACATTACATCTTTTACGAAAGGTGAAGACGCCAGAAAGAAAATGACGCCGTCTCCCCACCTTTGGATTCTCGATATCATGCTGCCGGATACCGACGGCTATACATTAATAAAAGAAATCAAAGCGAAAGATCCTGACGTGCCGGTCATTTTTATTTCCGCCCGAGATGCAGATATTGACAGAGTGCTTGGCTTAGAGCTTGGCAGCAATGACTACATTTCAAAGCCGTTTTTGCCGCGGGAGCTGATAATACGTGTACAAAAGCTGCTACAGCTCGTTTATAAGGAAGCTCCGCCTGTACAAAAAAATGAAATCGCCGTCTCTTCGTATCGGGTCGCGGAAGACGCCCGCGAGGTCTATGATGAAAATGGAAATATCATCAATTTGACGTCAAAGGAATTTGATCTGCTGCTTTTATTTATCCATCATAAAGGACATCCATACTCTCGAGAGGATATTCTCGTAAAAGTATGGGGGCATGACTACTTCGGCACAGACCGGGTTGTTGATGACCTCGTCCGGAGACTGCGCAGAAAGATGCCTGAATTGAAGGTGGAGACGATTTACGGGTTCGGCTACAGGATGATGTCATCATGAAAAACAAGCCGCTCGCGTTTCAAATATGGGTTGTCATATCCGGCATCCTATTAGCGATATCTATTTTACTGCTAGTGTTATTTTCAAACACGCTGCGCGATTTCTTTACCAATGAAACGTATACGACAATTGAAAATGAGCAGCATGTTCTGACGGAGTACCGCCTGCCGGGTTCAATTGAAAGGCGCTATTACAGTGAGGAAGCCACAGCGCCTACGACTGTGCGCTCTGTGCAGCACGTGCTCCTGCCCGAAAATGAAGCTGCTTCTTCAGACAAGGATTTGAGAATCCTGTCATCTTCGTTTATCCATAAGGTGTACAAGCTGGCTGATAAGCAGGAGGCCAAAAAGAAACGGTACAGCGCC
The DNA here is from genome assembly GCF_002796895.1 of Bacillus sp. SN1. Taxonomy (NCBI): domain Bacteria; kingdom Bacillati; phylum Bacillota; class Bacilli; order Caryophanales; family Bacillaceae; genus Bacillus; species Bacillus sp. SN1. The sequence goes on along the minus strand of NZ_PHIE01000006.1, from coordinate 77,654 downwards.
GACGTCGATGGAGAGAAAGTGTTTTTTGTCATTAAAAAGGGGCTTTCCGTCAATGGACAATCAGCTATGATGCTCTCCTACGCGCTTGATTCCTATCGGGACGATCTGGCCTATACCCTATTCAGACAGCTTCTGTTTATTTTAGCTGTTGTCATTTTATTAAGCTGGATTCCAGCCATTTGGCTTGCGAAGTATTTATCAAGGCCTCTCGTGTCATTTGAAAAACACGTCAAACGGATTTCCGAACAGGATTGGGATGACCCAGTGAAAGTGGATCGGAAAGATGAAATCGGCAAATTGGGCCATACCATCGAGGAGATGCGTCAAAAGCTTGTGCAAAAGGACGAAACAGAAAGAACCCTATTGCAAAATATCTCTCACGATTTAAAAACACCGGTTATGGTTATCAGAGGTTATACACAATCTATTAAAGACGGGATTTTTCCTAAAGGAGATCTTGAAAATACAGTAGATGTCATTGAAGGCGAAGCTCTTAAGCTGGAGAAAAAAATAAAGGATTTATTATATTTAACAAAGCTGGATTATTTAGCAAAGCAAAAAGTGCAGCACGACATGTTCAGTATCGTGGAAGTGACAGAAGAAGTCATCGAAAGACTGAAGTGGGCACGGAAAGAATTATCGTGGGATATTGATGTAGAAGAAGACATTCTGATGCCGGGCGATCCGGAGCAATGGAACAAACTCCTTGAGAATATTCTGGAAAATCAAATCCGCTATGCTGCGACAAAAATAGAAATCAGCATGAAACAAGATGATCGGAATATCGTGATCACCATCAAAAATGACGGTCCGCATATTGAAGATGAGATGCTCTCCAGCCTCTATGAGCCTTTTAATAAAGGGAAGAAAGGCGAATTCGGCATTGGTCTCAGCATCGTAAAACGAATTTTAACTCTTCATAAGGCCTCTATCTCAATTGAAAATGACAAAACGGGTGTAACATACCGCATAGCAGTGCCAAAATAGACTGTAGATGTTTTTGCAGTCTATTTTTTTATGTGAAAGAATAGCCGTTAAAGTCTCTGTAATTTGTTTTGAGCGGCTGTTTGCATTGATGAACCCATTTTTTCTCTGATAAGGTCTGCTTCGGATATTTGACTTTCTCCACTTTGATTCCTCTGTTTCGCAAGCGGCTGATCATTTCGTCCAATTCTCTCATTCTAGATTCACCCTTTCGCTTGAGCTTTGACCGTTCGGTCATCTCAATTTATAATATAAATAATACATGATAAAAAAACAAGTTACAATAAGGTTAATTTTATAACAGAAGGTGTGACTATATGGTCATATCCTATGCAGGCCTCCGGGCTCCGAAAGGGTGGAACCATTGAAGGAAAAAGAAAAGCTGATTATTGAAACAGCCTTAAAACTGTTTGCCCAAAAAGGATACAACTCAACATCAGTACAGGAAATCGCAAAAGAATGCAAAATATCTAAAGGCGCTTTTTATATTTATTTTCCTTCGAAAGAAGCGCTTCTTCTCTCTATGCTGAACTACTATTATGATAAAACGTTTACCCGAATTTTAAATATTAAAACGAAGGGCGACAGCCCCAGAACGGCTTACCGCAAACAGCTGACCGTGCTCTATGAAAACATCCTTGAACACAAGGATTTTATCAGCATGCAGATGAAGGAAGGCTCTCTGCCTTACACAGAGGAAGTGGAGCAATGCGCAAAAAAAATCCGCCAGTCCTCACTTCAATTTCATATCGACAGCCTGCTGAACATTTACGGAAAAAAGGCGGAACCGTATACTGCAGAGCTTTGTTTCTTAATAGAGGGCATCAGCCAGATTTACCTGGAATGCATGATTTTGCTCGGGTACAATGTGAAGCCGGATCAATTAGCTGATATCATTATTAATAGAATTGATGATATGGTAAAAGGCATGTCTGAACGAAACGATAAGCCTTTCATCACATTGGAAGAGGCAAGCTCTTTATTTGGGCCTCTTACGCACGGACGGCCTGACCCGCTGACTGAATCGATTGTGAAAAGCCTTCGTGACAAAATAAACAGCTTAAACACAAACTCCTCTCTTGAATTATCGGAGAGCTTGGACATACTTGAAGCAGAAATGAAGAAAAAAACACCGAAGCTGGCGATCATAAAAGGAATGATCCATAATCTGACGGAGTCTGAGGCTCTCGCCAAAGATGCGGAGCAGCTTAAATATCTATTAAAACAGCAACATATTTAGAAGAACGGCTGCTTTAAAAGCAGCCGTTTTTTCTTTCTATTACGCCTTTGGTTTTACCATATCTTCCGGTTTAACCATTTCGTTAAATTGCTCCTCTGTCAGCAATTCAAGCTTCAATGCCGCTTCTTTCAGCGTCAATCCCTCTTTATGGGCAAGCTTGGCGATTTTCGCCGCGTTTTCATATCCGATATGCGGATTCAGCGCCGTAACAAGCATTAATGAATTTGACAGGTTTTCCTGGATGGTTTCTTTATCTGGCTCAATACCGACAGCACATTTATCATGGAATGAATTCATGCCGTCACTCAGCAGCTGCACAGACTGCAGGAAGTTGTAAATAATCACAGGCTTAAACACGTTCAGTTCAAAGTTACCCTGACTCGCTGCAAAGCCGATTGTCGCATCGTTCCCCATGATTTGCGCTGCGATCATTGTCAATGCTTCACTTTGTGTCGGATTGACTTTACCAGGCATAATGGAGCTGCCCGGCTCATTTTCAGGGATGACAATCTCCCCGATGCCGCAGCGAGGTCCGCTTGCAAGCCATCTGACATCGTTGGCGATTTTCATTAAGTCAGCCGCAAGCGCTTTTAATGCGCCATGCGCATAAGTAATTTCGTCATGGCTTGTCAGCGCGTGGAATTTATTCGGCGAGCTGCTGAACGTTTGGCCGGTCAGTTTTGTGATTTCTTCTGAGACAAGCTCTCCAAACTCTGGGTGAGCGTTGATTCCCGTACCGACAGCCGTTCCACCGATTGCAAGCGCGCGCATTTTGTCTGTCGCTTCTAAAATCATTTCCTTCGAACGATCCAGCATGTACACCCATCCGCTGATTTCCTGTCCGAGAGTCAGAGGCGTAGCATCCTGAAGGTGCGTGCGTCCGATTTTGACAATATCATTGTATGCTTTCGCTTTTTCATCCAATGTGCTGCGAAGCTGGTCAAGCGCCGGCACAAGCTGCTCGTAAACAGCCAAAACGGCAGCAACGTGCATCGCAGTCGGGAATGTGTCGTTTGAGCTTTGGCTGCGGTTCACGTCATCATTTGGATGAATCGTTTGATCAGAGTTCTTTTCTTTTAATAAAGCAGTCGCGCGGTTGGCTACCACTTCGTTCATGTTCATGTTGCTTTGTGTGCCGCTTCCGGTCTGCCATACGACAAGCGGGAAGTTATCATCGTATTTGCCTTTGAGCACATCATCACAAACCGCTGCAATCGCTTCCGCTTTTTCCGCATCCAGATTGCCGAGGCGTTTATTAGCGAGTGCTGTGCTTCGTTTTAATATTGCAAACGCCTTCACAACACGCATCGGCATTTTTTCAGAACCGATCTTAAAGTTCTCCTTGCTTCGCTGTGTTTGGGCGCCCCAAAATTTATCAGCAGGAACTTTTACTTCTCCCATGGTGTCACGTTCAATTCTGTATTCCATTTATGTATCCCTCCATAACGGTTGCTTCAATAGATCATAATTCGCCAGTGAAATAAAAAATCCTTTTTATTTTTCGATCTTGGCAGATTTTAATTTCAATTCAAGATATACGCGGGAATCCTTTGAATATTTGTACTTCGGATTCGTCCTGCCGTACTCCTTTGATGTATAAGAAACATCATAATGCTTCTCAAATGATCTGATGAGCTGTTCTATTTCTTCTTGTTTTCCAGCAAGCCTTACCTGTGCCACTTCGTCTCCTCCGCTTTCATAAAAAAACTTACATCATGAAATACTCTAACACAGTATATCATTTTTTTAACAGGAAAAGATAACCTCTACTAAGGTTTTGGATAAGAGGTGACCTCGTTGGAACAAACAGAATTTAAGGAATATATACACGATAATTTAGCATTGGTGCTTCCAAAATTAAAAGAAAACGATGATCTCGTAAAAAACAAAAAAATGCTCTCCAACGGGCTGGTTTTTTACTATCTCTATTTTAGTGAATTGAATGATCAGAAGAAGGTTTCAGAGTCGATTAAAACCTTAATCAAAGATGAGGAGACCCTTACGCTTGATCAAGTCAAAAAACGCCTTGACCAGCTTGACGCAAGACCCGTTGAAACCGCGAAAAAAACGATCGAGTCCATTCTCAGCGGCAATTGTGCTGTGTTTATCAACGGATTGGACAAAGTCTATATTCTGTCTACAGGAAAGAAAAAAACAAGAAGCCTGGCAGAGCCGACAACTGAAAAAGTGGTTCGCGGCCCAAAAGTCGCGTTTGTAGAAGATCTCAATACAAATCTCGCTCTGATCAGACAAAGAACCTCTCATCCGAAATTAATCACCAAAAAAATCATGATCGGCCAAAACAAGCTGAAGCCGGCGGCCATTATGTATATTGAAGGGAAAGCAAAAAATTCCGTCATAAAAGAAGTGAAGGCGCGGCTTAAAAATGTCCAGCTGGAGGATATCCAGGACAGCGGAACGCTTGAGGAGCTCATTGAAGATAATAAATACTCGCCTTTTCCGCAGATTCAAAATACGGAAAGGCCTGACAAGGTATCCTCGGCCCTGTTTAACGGCCGTGTGGCCATTTTGGTCGACAGTTCACCATTTGTGCTGCTGGTTCCGGTTTCTCTCGGCATACTGATGCAGTCTCCGGATGACTACTATGAACGCTGGATTTCAGCATCTCTTATCCGGTCGCTGCGTTTCGCTTCTATCTTTATCACCTTGTTTTTGTCATCGATTTATATCGCACTAGTGTCATTCCATCAAGGGCTGCTGCCGACCGCGCTCGCCGTTACGATTTCGGCAAACAGGGAAAATGTGCCGTTTCCGCCGATATTTGAAGCCTTGCTGATGGAAGTGACAATCGAGCTGCTAAGAGAAGCCGGGCTGCGTCTCCCCAATCCGCTCGGCCAGACGATTGGTCTCGTCGGGGGCGTTGTCATCGGACAGGCAGCTGTAGAAGCCAACCTTGTCAGTTCGATTATGGTTATCGTTGTCAGCGTCATTGCCCTAGCATCCTTTACCGTTCCCCAATACGGAATGGGTCTGTCTTTCCGCGTGCTGCGTTTTATTTCGATGTTTTCGGCCGCAATACTCGGGCTGTACGGGATTATTTTATTTATGCTGGTCGTTTATACGCACCTAACGAGACAAACGAGCTTTGGATCTCCGTATTTTTCGCCTAATGGATTCTTCAGTCTGAAAAATACAGATGATTCCATTATCCGTCTACCAATTAAAAACAAACCAAAAGAGGCGAATAATCCAAATGAGCCAAAAACAGACTCCACTGAAACTTAATACCTTTCAAGGTATTTCTGTTGTTGCAAATACAATGCTCGGGGCCGGTCTTTTAACATTGCCCCGAGCGCTGACCACCAAGGGTAATACTCCTGACGGCTGGATTGTGCTGATATTAGAAGGTGTCATTTTCATTTTTTTCATTTATTTAAACACGCTCATTCAGAAAAAACATCAATATCCCTCACTGTTTGAGTATCTGCGGGAAGGCCTTGGGAAATGGATTGGCAGCATCTTAGGGCTTTTGATCTCCTGCTATTTTATCGGAGTGGCCAGTTTTGAAACCAGGGCGATGGCTGAAATGGTGAAGTTTTTCCTGCTTGAGAGAACACCGATTCAGATCATTATTTTAACGTTTATCTGCTGCGGCATCTATTTAATCGTTGGGGGGCTCAGTGATGTTTCGCGGCTGTTTCCCTTTTATTTAATGGTAACGATTATTATTTTGCTGATTGTGTTTGGGATCAGTTTTAAAATTTTTGACATCAATAATTTGCGCCCTGTATTAGGTGAAGGCCTTGGACCCATTGCGAACTCCCTGACTGTCGTTTCGATTTCTTTCTTAGGAATGGAAGTGATGCTGTTTCTTCCTGAACATATGAAGAAAAAAAAATACACATTCAGATACGCGGCTTTCGGCTTTCTGATTCCGATTATGTTATACATCCTGACGTATATCATCGTTGTCGGGGCTTTAACGGCTCCCGAGGTGAAGACACTGATCTGGCCTACCATCTCTCTCTTTCAGTCCTTTGAACTCAAAGGCATATTCATTGAACGGTTTGAATCGTTTTTACTGATCGTCTGGATCATCCAATTTTTCACAACGTTCGTCATCTATGGATATTTCGCCGCTAACGGGCTGAAGAAGACGTTTGGATTATCGACTAAAAAAAGCATGGTGATCATCGGTGCGGCTGTCTATTATTTTTCTTTATGGCCGGATGATGCCAATCAAGTCATGATGTACAGCGATTATCTCGGATACATTTTCATCGGCGTGTTTCTGCTTCCCTTCATTCTCTTTTTCATTGTAGCTCTCAAAAGGAGGATTTCAGCAAAATGAAATTCCGGATTTTAAGTATGTTCATATGCACCCTATTGCTGTCCGGATGCTGGGACAGCCGGAATATTGAGGAATTAAGCCTGATCATCGGTGTTGGCTTAGACAAGCCGGATGATAAAAATTTAGAACTGACACAGCAGATTCTCGTGCCGAAAAAAATCAGCGCCAAGGAAGGCTCTTCATCTGATCCGACACAGCTTGCTGTCACAAAAGGTGAAACGGTCCATCAAATGATGAGAACATCGGCATTAAAGCATAACCCTACGTTTTCTCAGCATCTGCGTCTCATTCTGTTTTCCAAGAGCGTGATTGCGGATCAGATTGGAATGGACGCAATCATTAACCAGTTTGTCAGAGACAACGGGACAAGGAGGAGTTCGTACGTCTTTGTCACCGATGGACGGACTAAGGATATATTTAAAATGAATGATCAAGGTGAGCCCGCATCGAATGTGATTTACGATCTAACGGAAAATAATGCGGTGACGATCAGAATGATGGAGCCTGTTACATTGGGGGAGATCTCAGAACACTTGACCTCTGACGATTCGTTCCTCATTCCTCATGTCGGTAAGGAAAACGGCAAACTCGCGATAAACGGGGCTGCTATCATCAAAGATAAATTATGGAACCGGAATTTAACACCGGGTGAGGTTCAAAATATCAACTTATTTACAGGCACTGTCGAAGGAGGGGTCATTGATATGAGGCATAATGGCAATCTTTTTTCTTATGAAGTGTACTCCAGCAATCACAAGATTAAAACTGACTATAAGGACGGAAAGTTCAAATTCACCGTCACACGCAATATTGAAGGGCGTTTATCCGAGGACTGGAATCCGAATGAAGATTCCTTTAAGGACTCGTATATCAAAGAAATAGAAAAGACAGTCGAAAAACGACTAGACGAAACTGTAACCACATTTATTACGGGTAAACTGCAGAAAGATATAAAAGCGGACGTGACCGGATTGGGAAACGAAGTCAGAATCCATTATCCTCAGAAATGGAAAAAGATTTCAAAAAAGTGGGATGATTATTTCAGCAATGCGGAAATAGACTACCGCGTCAATGTGGTTGTCAGAGACTTCGGGACGAAAGGCGCGTCCAAATAGCGGACGCCTATTTGACGAGGTGATTTCGATGTGCGTACACCGCTGCCTGCGTCCGGTCACTGACATCCAGCTTTGATAAAATATTGGTGATATGGGTTTTGACTGTTTTAATGGTGATAAACAGTTCCTCGCCTATTTCTTTGTTTGTTTTTCCTTCTGCGATCAGGCAGAGAATTTCGAGCTCCCGTTTCGTAAGTGATTCATGCGGGAGCGCGTGTTCACCTGAGTGGCGCAGCCGGGATAATACTTTTCCCGCCACTTTTGATTCCAGTTTTGGCTCTCCCTTGCTTGCGGCGCGGATGGCATCGGCGATTTCCGCCGCTTTTGAGGTTTTCAATAGATAGCTGAGCGCGCCCGCTTCAATGACAGGATACACTTTGTCATCATCAATGAAGCTTGTGAGCACAATAATTTTAGGATCTGGAAGCTCCCGGCAAATTTGCTTTGTGGCCTCAATGCCATCCATGCCCTCCATGACAAGATCCATTAAAATGACATCGGGCGACAATTCCGCAGCAAGCCGCACGCCTTCGCTGCCGTCAGACGCTTCGCCGATGACTTCAATATCGGGCTGCGCCTCCAAAAAAGCCGCGAGCCCCATTCTGACCATTTCATGATCATCAATCAATAATACTCGAATCACGTTCGTTCTCTCCTTTTTTTTCCGGGAAAATCGGGACCTTCACTTCGATTTGTGTGCCTTTTCCTTCTACTGAAATCACTTCGGCGACCCCGCCGATTTCGCTTGCACGTTCTTTCATAGAGTTCAAGCCGTATGAGGATGCTTTCACCTGATCCATTTTAAAGCCTTTTCCGTTATCAATGACCTTAAGCCGGAGCTGATTGTTCTTTACGCCCAGAATCACGGATACTTTTGAGGCTTTTGAATGTCTGAAAACGTTTGAAAGGGCCTCCTGAACGATTCTGAACAAATGATCTTCCATACCCTTGGATATGGGCGTGTCCTGAATATCCCACTCAATATCAAGCGGCTGTTTCTTCCGGAACTCGTCCAAAAGCTCTGTAAGCCCCTCTTTCAGTCCTTTTCCTTCAAGGGTAACAGGCCTTAAATGGAGCAGCAGCGCCCTCATTTCATTTTGGGCTTCACCTGCCATATGCTCGACCAGCTTGATCCGCTTGACCGTTTTATCATCAGCTTCCTTGACGTGTTCCAACACAGCTGATGTCATCATCGATATTGCAAAGAGCTGCTGGCTGACTGCATCATGAAGATCTCTTGCCAATCGCTGGCGTTCTTCTGTGATGACCGACTTTTTCATTTGCGCTTGCCATTCCGCACGTTCATTGGAAAGTTTCTGCAAGGAAGCGACTTGAAGCTCCACGCGCTTCGCCATTTCATTCAGCTGATCGGCGGCCAGGCCGATTTCATCATCTCCAAGCGGCGGTAACCGATAAGCGAAATTGCCGTTTTCAAAGATTAAAATCGATTCGACTAATGTATCAACCCTTGTCTTCAGCCGGTTGCCGTACATATACCCTGATGCAAAACCGACTGTCAGGCTGATCAGCAGCAATATCAGGATAAACGGAATCCCAAACCAGCTTGACGACAGTAAAACAAGCGGATCGAGCCGATAGTAAAACATCATAAAGGAAATCAAGCAGGCAAAAAGGAGCAGGCTGATTCCCGTTGTCATGCGGATGGCGCGCCACTGGAGGCTCGCAAGCAGTTTTTTTCTCATACGTACTTCACATCCACATCACCGATAAATAAGGAAACGGACACTTTGACCCGGCGCTTTGAGTCACTGAAATCGGATGACGCGGCATATACCTTCGTGCTTAATCCGCTTTTCTTCGAGCCGATCAGATTGATATCACCGATAAAAACAGCTGAGCTGACGGCCACTTCAAGGTCTGATGGTACATAAATATCAACGTTTCCAATGACTCCGCTAATGACGATTGTACTTTCCCCCTCGGGAATCATCGCTTTAGACAAGTCGATTTTGATATCACCGATAAAACCAGAGATATTTAAATCATTCAGGTCAAACGGCTGCTTCATCATTTGCAGCTCTCCGATAAAAAAGCTGCGCATATCGGGATGTTTCACTTCTTTTGGCGGCTCATGCTGTTCTTTTTTATTGAGATCGACCCGTTTTTCATTTGGTTCAAATATCGGCTTCCCTTTGACAAGCCTGTAGCCGGCGTAAATCAGAAATGCGGCAAACGCATAGCCGAATAAATTAAAGGTGATGCTGAATAGGTTTTTCAAAAATAGAAATGCGGCAAAGATGTACATGACGGAACCGAGCCAATCACGGGAATATTTTTTTAAGAAATAGCCGGCAATCAGAAAAAAGAGCGGCCAAAACAGCAGATCGCCTATTCCGATAATTTGCAAAAACATACTGATGCCGAATAAAGCAATAATAAATCCAAGAAGCTGTTTTTTTGTCATTCCTGGTGTCCGCCTCCTTTCTTCTGCCTGGTGCTACTGTATCGCTAGATCCCCGCTGTCCGTTTTGATATCGATTGGATGCCGGCCGCTTCCTTGCGAGCCTGTGATTTGATGATGATCTTTATGTGCTGTATCAGCAAATGAATACGGCGAACTGACGCTCCCGCTCGCTGATTTTGCATTGACTGTAAAGCTGCCGTTTTTGGGAAGGCTCAAATCCGCATCGCCGCTTGTCAGCGTGACAGATACAGGGCCCGTTACCTTTTTCAGTGCAGCATCAAGGTTTCCTGAAGTCATCTTCACATCAAGAGAGCCTGATACATCAGCCAGCTTTGCGTCTCCTGAAGCTAAGTCAATGCCGGCTGTTTTGGAGACGGCATTTGAAATGGTGACATCTCCGGATGATCCCTTCACTTTCAGGTCTTGAAGGCGGACGTCCGTCACTCTCATATTTCCGCTCGCAGATACTGCGTTCAGCCCCGAAAGCGCAAGACGATGATTCCCGTCCACAGACACGTCACCGCTTGAGGTTCGCACCGTCAGATCACCTTTATAATCATACGGAAGCCGGACGACAAGGGAAGAACGGTTAAACCCATTCAAAAATTGAAATTCTTTTTCCTTTGCGGTCAGCTCCAGTTTTCTTCTGTTTTCAGTAACAAATAACTTCCCGGAGTCTCCTGATATGCCTGCCGATATGTCATTTCGTTCTTCCGCTATGATCCGGACATTCTTGTTATCCGACTCAATGACCACGCTGCCGATGTCCCGCGGCGATGCGCTGGCTGAATTAGCTTCTGTGCCGCTTACGAAACCCAAGCCTGCAGCAAACACGTCTTTTACCACGACGGCGAAAAATATAAGAATACCGGCAATGATCAGCAGTTTGCCCAGCATTTTTTTCATTCGATTTCATCCTTCTCATTCATTCTATTATAAAGGAAAAGCCTATGAATTGATACGTGCGGAAGGGAAGGACTTGACCGCAAATCCTTCCCCGTTCCGCTTATTCATTTGCTGCTTTTGACGTCTGGTCTGATTTTTGCAGTGAGAGCGATCGCATTTTTTCAATCTCCGCTTCCACATCATCTGCGTATTCTTTGCGTGTGAGTTCTGTGCCGGCTTCCGCTGACTTTGAATAATTCGCACGGATTTCCATTTCCTCAATACGGTTTTCAATACGCAAAAATTCACGATACGCGCTTTCGCTGTCAATTTTGTCAAATGTCGTATTCATATGCTCTTTTGCCTTCGCGGCATTTGCACGGGCAATCAGCGCCTGTTTTTTATCCTTTACGTCCTGAAGCTTTGTTTCAAGTGCAGCCAGCTGTTCTTTCAGCTCAGCAAGCTGGCTGTTCGCTTGTTCATAGGACGCTTTATGCTCAGCCGCCTTCCCTTCTAAGTACTTCATTTCAGTCAGGGCCTTTTTTGCCAGTTCTTCTTCGCCTGAGTCAAATGCGAGCTGTGCCTGATTTTTGCGTTTTCCAGCCACTTCAGCTGCTTCTTCAAATTTTTTCTTGAATTGATAGGCAATCGTGTGCTGTTTTATAATCGTTTGTTTTGCTTTGGCAATGTCACTTTCCATATCACGTACATATTGATTCAGCATCACCTTTGGGTTTTCCATTTTATCAAGACCTTCATGAACTGACGCAACAAACATATCTCTGATTCTTTTTAATACCATACCTGATTCCTCCTAATATACTGATATTATTTTTTCTTCAAAAATTCTTCCCATTCGTCATCAAAGTGAGATTGGTAGCCAGCTGAAGCCGGTTCAGGATCAAAAGATGACACACCGTTATCAGCTGATCCGTTTTTCATCAGCTTCCAGCCGTAATACACCATAGCGGCCGCCAGCGCAATTCCGACGACAAACGGAAGTGAACAAATGAGCATGATCGCTCCGATACCGCCCAAGATGATTCCTGTGATGGTTTTTCCTGCAGCAAACCTTTTGATTCCTGCGTATGTCATCAAGCCCCCGATAGCGAGCGGGATGATAAAGCCGAAGCTTCCTCCTCCAAAAAAGACGGAGATCCCAAATACAATTAATAAGAATCCGCCTATTGTTTTCTTGTTTATCTTCATGCAGATCCTCCTTTCGTTTTCCTTGTCTTCATCTTAAACAAATTAGCATCTGCGCAAAACGAATCAGAGATTGATTTTCATATAAGACCGGAGTCGTATCTTGTGCCGGACCCATAGGCACAAAAAAACGCCATGCACGAGGCATGGCGTTTCAAAACCCTTTACAGATGAACACTTGCTTCCCTTTCTTTGATCAGGTCGGACCGTTCTGCTTTAGCCAGCTTTGTGAATAGCAAAATTCCGATACCCGCAATAATTTCGACAACCCCTCCGACAGCGATCACTGTTCCTGAACCAAAAGCGTTTGCGGCATATCCGCAAACGACAGCTCCGGCAGGAATGGAAATATTTGAGATCATATGTATAACGGCGTAGACCTGCGGCTGATCCTCACTATCCACAGATGTCTGGATAATCGTGTACTCAGGAACATTAACAGCACTGACTGCAGCGCCAAAGGTGAACGCAGCGAGAAAGACGAGCGGCAAAAAGGTATTCATCCCGGTAATAAAGAATGCAAATCCTTCAATAATGCCGGCAGTTACGAAGAGCAGGCCGTACCTGTTTACTTTGACTTTCGCCAGCACAAATCCTAATAAAAACGCGCCTGCGGCGGTGGTAGCCTTTAAAAGCGAGTAAACGATCGGCTGGCCGTTTAAATCTTCTGCAACGTAAACGGCTGAGAGCGCTTCCCAAGGGGCAGCCGCGAAATTCATAAAGATACAATAAATGGCGAGCGGATATAAAATCTGATGTCTTCTCACAAGTGTAAAACCGCGTTTCAGTCTGCCGATATATGTGCCTCTCTGCTTAACGGCAGCAGACTCTGATTGAGATTCAACCGCAGTGTACTTAATAAAAAGGACGAGAAAACCAGAAACCAAATAGAGAACAAGTGCGATAAGCATTGTATAAGAAGGGCTGATAAATGTAAGAAAAGCGCCGCATAACGTGACAGCTCCGAGCCGGACAATTTGAGCGGAGGATTGCAGCACAGCGTTTGCTTTTTGAATGCCCTGTTCATTTACGATTTGGGGAATCAAAGCTATGGAGGCGGGATTGTAGGCAGCCCCTGTAGCAGAATGCACAATCATAAGTGTCATAACAAACCACAGCGGAGAGAAGCCCGCAAAATGACAAAGAGGAATAATTAAGACAATCGCAGCCCTCGTCAGATCTGAAAAGTACATCCAAAATTTCAGCGTATTCTGTTTCATGAAAGGGCCCGTCACAGGTGCCAGCACTGCTTCCGGCAGAAAGGTAACAGCAATCAATAAAGCAGTCCCGATCGCACCTTTGCCGTCATAAATTAAAAACCATAATATTGAATTAAATGCGAACATATCGCCGGATATCTTGACTATTCTTGAGAAAAAAAGATAATTGAAATTTCTCTTCCAGATGCTATCACTTTCAATTAAATTCACCATCTATCAGAGCCCCCCACTGCCTATTTTTTACATCTATTTATTCCAATATCTCATTTTTCCATTTTTCAGTCAATAATTCATAAGGTTCATTTTTTGTCGTAAAATGGGAGATTGACAGAATGAAAAACAAAAAAGCCGGCATGTAGGGAATACGCCGGCTTTTATTTTCTCTTTTTATGATTCGCTGCTATTTCGGTCCCGAAACACAATAGCACTTCTTTCATATTCTACATCGTCAATGCCGCTTCTCACGTTTACAACCCGTGCGGCGGCAAAGAAATAGTCGGACAGACGATTCAAATAACGAAGCACTGTTTCATGGATCTCCTCCGATTTCATCAGCGCCACCACTCGACGTTCGGCCCGCCTAGCAATGGTGCGCGCCGCATGGAGAAGCGAAGCGCTCTTCGATCCGCCCGGAAGAATAAATTTCTTCAGTTCTGGCGCTTCTGATGTATAGGCATCAATGCGCGTTTCTAAAAAGGAAACGGATTCTTCCTTTAGTTTGTAGTCTTTTCTTTCTGTGACGATTGCCAGATCGCCTCCGCAATCAAACAGCTCATGCTGAATGATCAGCAGCTCGGCTGTCAAATCTTCAAAGCCGGGCTGCCCGGAAAGCTCTGACAAAGCAAGCCCAACAAAGCTGTTCAGCTCGTCAATCGTGCCGTAGCTTTCGACGCGGAGGCTGTCCTTGTCCGTTCTGCCTCCGACTAAGCTCGTTTGTCCCTTATCGCCTGTTTTTGTATATAGTTTCATACATGTGTCTCCTTTACAGACTTATTCAAACAGCTCTGCAGCCTCTTTTACCAATTCAGCTGTTCCTATTTGTATCAATTGATTCAGCCGCTTTTCTGTGTTTTCAGATTGCTGAGTTTGTGTCGCAGCGATGAGAATATCACCCTCTGCCCGTCCGTCTCCCAGCACTTTCATCCGTTCTGCTTCGGCAGTCATGAGAGCTCTGACAAAGCATTGATCTGCCGCATAGCCGTTGATCAAAATCCATATCGAAAAGCCGGTCATGACACATATCAAAATGGATAGCTCTCCATCTTCATACGTCCGATACACGAAGCGGTCAAGCCTTTTTGGAGAAACCATCGCACAAGTTTCCGGCAGATGAAAGCCGTTTTCTGACAGATAGGCCGTAAGCCCTTCTATAGGATCTGACTGAACTGGCAGCCGTTTATGGATCAGCGTCCTGCTCCACGAAAACCCTGCACCGACAGGCGCTGAGGACAGTGTACGAAGCGGGATTTCCGTTTGCAGAAGAATGTCATCATGCCCCGTTTGAAGCAAAGATTCAAACGGGATAGGCTGCTGCTTCACGCTGTCTTTTTCAGGCTGTATCGCAATCATCGGTTTTGGGGAGCTGTGATGGACCAAGGTGGTGACATCTGTATCGTACACGGCCTTTATGTGATGTTCTGTGACCGAATATTCCGGCTTTTGCTTAGGCCCGGCTGTACCATTTTTCATAAACAAGAGCTCATCACAGTACAGGCTCGCGGTGTTCAAATCATGAAAAACGCTGACAGCTGCCAAACCGTTTTCTCTTGTCAGGCGTTTGATGAGATCGAGCAGTTCTTTTTGATAAGCCAGATCAAGAAAATTTGTCGGCTCGTCCAAAAATAAAATACGCGGCTGCTGCGCCAAAGCTTGGGCCAAATACACCCGCTGCTGTTCCCCTCCGCTCAGATCTCGGATCGATTTTCCTGCAAAAGCGGCCACTCCGGTTTGCTCCATTGCTTCCTGTACAATGGCTTCATCCTTTTCAGTCTGCTGTCTGAACAGCCCTGTTTGGAATGGATATCTGCCGAAGGCTACAGTTTCTTTGACCGTAAAGGTAAAGGCTTGATCCGTTTTTTGCGGCAGGACGGCCATGATTTGCGCCAGTTCCTTCGGTTTATAGTCTGCCAGCGGTTTTCCAGCCAAATAAACACTGCCTTCCTTGGCCGGCAGCGTACCAGTCAGCAAGTGTAAAAGCGTGGTTTTTCCGCTTCCATTAGGGCCGAGAATACCGAGAAATTCACCCTTCTCCACTGTTAAGCTGACATTGTTGATCAGCCGGCTGTCTCCGTATCCTCCCGACAGCCCTTCTGCCTTCATCATAAGCTTCTCCCCCCGCGGTGCTGCCGAATTAAAATAAGGGCAAAAACAGGTGCCCCCGCCAAGGACGTAATAATCCCAATCGGCAGTTCAATCGGCTCAATGATCGTTCTGGAAAGCAGATCAGCTAAAACAAGAAAACCTGCTCCGAGGAAGGCGGACAGCGGCAGTAAATGCCGATGGTCCGTTCCCCACAAAAGCCTTGTGATATGCGGAATCACAAGACCGACAAAGCCGATCGTGCCGGATACAGCCACAGCGCTTCCCGTCAAAAGAGAGCCAGCTATCAAAATCAGCATTTTTCTCTGCTGAACGCTGACTCCGAGAAGCTTTGCTTTGTCTTCTCCATATGTCATTACGTTCAGCTCTCTTCCGTTGATGATCAGTAAAATAGTTCCCAAAAGAAAAAACGGGAGAAACAGAACAACATAGCTCCAGCCCCTCATGGAGACACTGCCGAGCAGCCAATGTACAATCGGCAGCAGGTTGTCGCCAGTCAGAGCAATGATAAGAGAAATAAATGCGCCCAAAAAAGAGTTAATGATGACACCGGTCAAAATCAGGGTAGAAACAGACATTGAAGCATGAACGAGGCGGCTGAAGGAAAGGACCGCCACCATCGTGGCAAGTGCCGCGGCTACACTCACAATCGGGAGTGTAAACCCTCCGATGACAGGAAGCTGCAGGCTAAAGAATAGGGTCACAACCGCTCCGACTGAAGCACCGGATGAAACACCAAGTGTGTAGGGGTCAGCAAGCGGATTTTTCAACAGCCCCTGAAAA
Source organism: Bacillus sp. SN1 (assembly GCF_002796895.1). Lineage (NCBI taxonomy): Bacteria > Bacillati > Bacillota > Bacilli > Caryophanales > Bacillaceae > Bacillus > Bacillus sp. SN1. The sequence goes on along the minus strand of NZ_PHIE01000006.1, from coordinate 61,165 downwards.
GCAGCCCCTGCGATAGAAAGAGCCGCCCCCACAAGGGCGGCCAGCACAACTCTCGGCAGTCTGATATTCATCATAATATTGGTGTACATCGGGTCATCAGAACCGATAGAGCCGCCAAAGACTTCATGCCAAAAGACACGAAAGATAGCAGGTATAGGAATTTGCAGGCTGCCGCAAGACATTCCTAATATGATGCTCACGGCTAAAAATGAAAAACTGATGATATATGCGGCGTAACGATTATTCCTTAAACGTATCCGGGTAAATGCTTTCCGCAAGTTCTTCGACCCCTTCGATCAGACGGGGGCCGGAACGTGTCACAAGATCAGGATCCACATCATACACGCGATGATGTTTCACAGCATCGATTTCGCTCCAGCCATCGCGTTTTTCCACTGCTTTCGCTTTCACTCCGTCCGTTGTAACGATAGCATCAGGATTGAGTTTTACGATCGCCTCGTCTGTCATTTGCACCCAGCCTGTTTGGTCCGCTGCTGCGTTTTTAGCATGGATGACATTCAGCATTTCATTCATAAACGTGTCTTTTCCGGTTGTGTAAATGTCAGGATCAGGAGAAACCTCGATAAATACGCTTTTCTCCTCGTCTTTTGAAATGGTTTTCGCTTTTTCTTGAATATCCTGCAAATCGGATTTCATGCTTTTCACGAGCTGATCGGCTTTTTTCTCTGCGCCGGCAGCTTCTCCGATCATTTCGATTGATTTGTACACCTCGGAAAATGATTGTGCATCATTGACAGTCAGCACGGTAATGCCCGCGTCCTTCAGCTGTTTGATGGCATCGGCTGACGCTGACATGGAAGACTCATGGGCAAGAACGAGATCCGGCTTGAGAGAAATGACTTTTTCAACGTTTACATTCATATCTCCGACCTTATCAACCTTTTTGACTTCCTTTGGATATGTATCGTTTGTGGTGACGCCAACCACTTTGTCACCGAGGCCGAGAGCGTATGTAATTTCGGTGTTGCTCGGCATTAATGAAACAATCTTTTTCGGCTCCTTTTTGATTGTCACATCTTGATTTGACGCATCATCAATGGTGACAGGAAACGCTTCTGTCTTTTGTTTTGCCTTGGAATCCTTCTGATCTGCAGCATTTCCGCAGCCTGTCATCATAACAGCAGCCAGCAGAAGCGCAGTCCATATTCCGGCTAGTTTCTTCATAACCTTTCCTCCTAAGTGAACTAAAAAAAGCATCTCTACGATGGTAAAGATGCTGTAAACAACACAAAAAAGCCTATTGTTTACACATCATCTGTCCTCGCAGACTTCGTGCTGATCAAACAGGCAGGTATCCTGGCTCTTGGCGCTATAGCCAATTACAGTGGCGGGACCGCACCGGCTTTTACCGGTTTCCCTATTAAGCCGGCTGTTGTTCACGGACCGGCACCTATTTGACATTCGTATCCTTTTTTCGGAGTAATTATACTATATGACTGACAGGCTTGTATATGCGTCCTGAATGACTTTTCCCCGGTATATGTATGGGAGCAAAATCCTCGTAAACACTAAATTTGATCTTGTATACTTAATACTATCATCAATAAAAAGGAATGATTCTTATGGATTTACAGCTAAGAGATAAACTCGTCTTAATCACCGGTTCGACTTCAGGCATCGGGAAAGCTGCAGCAAAAAGCTTTCTGCAAGAGGGTGCGGCTGTCATTGTCAACGGACGCAAACAAGAGACTGTCGATCGCACAGTTGAAGAGCTTTCTGCATATGGAACCGTGCACGGTGCGGCTGGCGATTTGTCAAAAACAGATGAAGCAGCGGCTTTTATTGAAAAAGTAAATGAAATCGGTGATATCGATATCCTCGTCAACAACCTTGGTTTCTTCGAGGTAAAAGACTTTGCCGATGTAACAGATGAAGAGTGGAATCAATATTTCGAAGTGAACGTGATGAGCGCGGTTCGGACAAGCCGTCACTTCCTTCCAAAAATGCTTGCCAAAAACAGCGGACGCATTTTAAATATCGCAAGTGAAGCAGGCATCAAACCGCTTCCAACGATGATTCCATACTCCATGACAAAAACAGCGCTGATCAGCCTTTCAAGAGGGATGGCTGAAATGACGAAAGGCACGAATGTGACGGTCAACTCAGTGCTTCCGGGGCCCACTTGGACAGAGGGCGTCGCATCCTATATGGAAGGTGCCGCACAAGCTGCCGGCCAGGATACAGATACATTCATTAAGGACTATTTTAAAGTCAATGAGCCGACTTCTCTTATTCAGCGATACGCGACAGCAGAAGAAGTTGCTAACACGATCGTATTCCTCGCGTCTGACGCCGCATCTGCCATCAACGGCACGGCACAGCGTGTGGAAGGCGGTATTATCCGTTCTCTGTAATATGCAAAAAACGCATCCCTATTTCGGATGCGTTTTTTTATACGTCTCCAGCGAATGGAACCGGCTGGTATCCGCCTGTTTCCAGTTTTGCTGAAAACAATCCTCCCGCGTGAGGCTGCTCGTATCTTTCTGTTTCTGTCATTTGTTCCGTTGCCGTTGTAATGTAAAGGGTTTTTAAGTCCCTGCCGCCGAACGCGCAGCACGTGACATATTTAGCCGGCACGCTGATTGAATCGATTTCTTTTTTCTGAAACGGATCAATGTGAACAACGCGGCTGCCGCCAAAAAGCGCCACCCACAGCATGCCATTTTGGTCGATTGTCATGCCGTCCGGCAATCCGTCTGATTGATCAAAACGATAGACGGGTTCTGGATTTGAGACATCTCCGCTTTCGGGATCATAGCTGTAACGCACAATCTCCTGCGTCGGCGTGTCGATGTAATACATCGAATTCCGCTCGCGATCCCAATCCAAACCGTTTGAGGTAGAGACTTGATCTTTGATTTTGGCAAGACTGCCATCTAGGTCCAAACGGTACAGCGAGGCCTGTTTTTGTTCGCCTTCCATGCTCGTCGTCCCCGCCCAAAGCCGTCCGTACGGGTCACATTTAGCGTCATTAAAACGCAGGCTCTCATGCATGTCCTTCGGCTGTTTGATTTTTTCCAGGCTGTCATCCTGAAGATGATACAGGTAAAACCCGTCCTTCATCGTCATAATCAGTTCATCTTTTGCGTATTTCGCAAGCGCCGTCACAAAGGATTTAAATTTGATCGACTGGTTGACTTTTTCTTCAGGGTCGAAGATGTGGAGCTCGCTCCCTAAGATATCAACCCAATATAAGCGGCCGTTTTCTTCATCCCATAACGGGCCTTCACCAATGACTGCCCTAGTGTCTGCTTCCAATACTGCATCCATGTGCTACACCTCTTTAGCTTCAGTCTACATATTGTTATTCCCGGCAAAAAGGTGTCCAAACCACATGTTTATTGTTTTTTGAAAAGGATGGTGATGACCGACCCAATGTTTATTCTGCTGTTCACATGAATCGTCCCGTTATGCAGATGGACAAGCTCCTTGGCAATCGCAAGCCCGAGGCCCGTTCCGGCAGCAGGATCTTTTGTGTTCGTCCCTCTGTAGTAACGGTTAAACAAATTGGTGATCGTTTCTTCATCCATTCCCTTCCCATTATCCTTTACCTTCAAAGAAATATGATTTTTTGCTTGTTCCAGAATGACCTGAATCTCCGTTCCTTTGTCGTTGTGCTTCACGGCATTCCCAAGCAGGTTTTCTAATATGCGTCTGAACCACGCTTCATCAAGCGCAAATTCAATATGCTCTTCTTTGGATACAAAGGAGATATCATACCCTTCAGAAAATGGATTTTTCTTAAAATCCTCAATGACATTTTTAAAAAACGGGATAAGGCTTGTGAGCTTTCTCTCAATTGGAAGAGCATCATTTTTCAGCCGATACGTTAAATTTAAGTCTTCAATCAGCTTGGACATGTATTCAGATTTTTCTCTGACAACCTGTCCCATTTCTTTCACTTCTTCCGGCGACCAATCATACTGCTTCGACTCGAGCATCATGCTGTAGCCGTAAATGCTGCTAAGCGGTGTTTTTAAGTCATGCGACAAACCGGCAATCCATTCTTCCCTTGTCGCCTGGATTTTTTCTCTGTTTCTTTTATCCCGCCTCAGCGTTTCAGTCAGCTGATCCATTGATTCAAAAATCTCACCGAAGAAGCGGTACGGCTGTTTAATTTTCCCCTTTTTGTTTTTGCTGATAGGACGGCCTTTCCGGTTTTTCGGTTCCTCGAGCTTCCCTTTAGATAGATTAACCAGCCATTTAATCGTGTGAAAAATCGGCAGCCCGAATCGGAACATATACCAAACAGTCATCCAAATGATATACAGGAACAGAACACCCATAATCAGGAACATCGCCTTTAGCACAACCTTCAGAAATGATTTGTTAAACTCCTGATCGGTTACATAGACAGGGTTCGGCACCGTAGCGACCATCCATCTGTCTTTATTGAGGATCTTAACGGAAATTTCCCGTTTATAGTTCCAAGGCTTAGAGCTGTATTTAAGCAGCTCCAGCTGGTTCATCGTTTTTCTTTCACTTTTTGTGCTGTTGATGCTGTCGAGAATGTTTCCATTGCTGTCTAATAGGTAAATGGCACCTTTTTCCCGCTTAATATAGTCGATGGTACTGGACTTATAATGTGCTAAAGAATCTATCTTTTGTTCTCGCTTTTCAACGGAAGTCAGCAGCTGTTCGCTCTTTGATTTCCAGCCGGACAATAGAAGATACGACTTATCTTCAATATTGATGGCCCAGTAATTCAGCTTATAGTTATGAAGCTTTTTGGTTTTATAAATAGACAAAAGCTCTTTCTTGGTATAGGTGCCGGGCACGTCTTTCGGCACGCTGTACGAATAAGCGGTTTTCCCTTTCGAATCAATGATTTGCATCCAGCCATGCTGTTTATCGACAGATTTCTTCAGAAAATTATCCACTTCCCATGACCCATCTTCGTTTACATCGAGATATGCTTCAAGTGTGTCAGTTGTTGCCTTTGTCAGCCCTGAATTGGATTCCGCATCGCTAAACCGAGCGTCTAAATAGAAAAACGAAGCAACAAGCATAACCGTAAGCAGCAGGATCACAATCAGCATCTGCCCGAAAAAGTGAAACAGAAACTTCCATCTTAACCTCATGACCGCTTGCCTTCAGGATTTGGGATAAAACGATAGCCGAGACCGCGAACGGTTACGATATACTCCGGATTGCTCGGATCGCGCTCAATTTTTTCCCGAAGCTTGCGGATATGAACCATAACGGTGTTGTTGTCGCCATAGGAAGGATAGCCCCAAACTTTTTCATAAATTTGATCTTTGGAAAGCACCACATTAGGATGTTCACAAAAATACTGCAATAGCTGCAAAAGCTGAGCTGAACAAGCGACAGCTTCCCCGCCTACGATCAGCTCGGCATTTTGCGGAGAAAATGTAAAATAATCATATGTATAGGTTTGATTTGAGCTCGTTTCTTTCGACTGATATGTGCGCTTGAGGTGCGCTCTGATCCGCGCTGCTAATTCCAGCGGATTAAATGGTTTTGTGATATAGTCATCAGCCCCAACCGCAAAGCCCGACAATTTGTCCGCGTCGGACGATCTTGCCGTCAGGAAAAAAATCGGAGCGTCTGAATACTCTCTGATCAGCGTGCAGGCTTCAAAACCGGACATTCCGCCCATCATGACATCCAGTACGATCAAATCAACCTTATTGGCCTTCACAACCGGAATTGCTTCTTCTGCGCTTGCAGCATCCAGTATATTTCGATAACCTTCTTTTTCGAGAACGCGTTTGATCATGTCCACAATCGCTTTCTCATCGTCTACGATTAAAATTGACGCATTTTCCACTTTTATGTTCCTTTCTGTCACTGTTTTTTTCATCTTATCATTATATCGTTTATTTTTGGTACATTTTTGAATAGGGAAAGTCTGCCGGGCATGACAAACAGAAAACGGGAATATGGAAGTTCCCGTTTTTTCGTATTTTCAGATGAAAGTTATGAGTTCTCGTCCACCATATACAAAATAAACTCCCAAAACCCCGGAACGTCCTGGCACAAAAGCATATCAGCCTTTTCAAACATTTTGATCTTCAGCTCCTGCTCCAAATCTTCTCTTTCTTGGTAGGACGTATTGCTGAGTTTTTTTCTGATCATCGGCGAAAAGCATGCAATCAGATGTTCAATGTCATACATGTCGTCTTTTTGTTTCTTTTGTTCAAACTGGCCGTTCACAGCTACTTTTCCCCCTTTTTTTGCACCGCTAGCTGCTTTCTGATATTCTCAAGCCCCTTTTTATGAATGTTGGAGATGTTTTGCCGTGACTCCCCTAATGAATCCGCAATCTCCTGCATCGTGGCACCGTGAAGATAGACTTTCGTCAGCACGCTTTTTTGTTTGTCAGTCAGCTTCTGGATCGCTTGATAAAGCTGATAATCCTGGACATGCTGGCTCAAATCATCCTGCCGGTCTAAAAATGCTTCAAACGCATCACTTCCTGTTTCGGAAGGAAGGCGTTCTCCTGCTTCCGGGTGATCAACCGTCAGCGGATACCGTTTTTGGTTTTTGCGAACCCGCTTATCAAAATCAATAGAAAAGATGCGAATCATTGAATTCATATACTTGACGATGCGGATCTCCTTATAAAATTGCCTGAATTGCTCGTCCAATGATTTTGCATCTTTTTCGTTCGGGCTTTCCATTATGTTTTTGAACAAACGGTAATGCTGAGGATTGCTCAAAAAATGCTTCACGATGGGATGCTTCATTATCTCCTTACATTTTGACCGCAAAAGACCTTGATAGTCCATCAAACCGCCTCCCTACTAAATTAAATGAAGGAAAGCAAAAAAAAGTAAACTACTACTTTCTGACTAGCGCTTGTGCAAATGCTCCGGCTGCAGTTTACGTTTTCTTGGATTTCCTTCACTTACATACATGACTGCCAAAAAAGAAGGGAGGTATTTTCCATGGATCAGGTTTTTATAGAGGAAGTCGTAAAACAGATCGGCAATCTGGGGTTTCCTGCGCTGATTGCAATGTACCTGCTGACCCGATTTGAGAAAAAGTTTGATCAGCTGATAGAACTGATGACAGAGCTGAAAGACCAGAAAGCAAAAAATTAATTTTCAATCGAAGTTGACTTTTTACTGTTTTTTTTCACTTAACAAGACAGAAGGGAAAACGAAAGGCCTTTCACCTTCTCTTTCTGCTTAACATTTATTTTTAAGGAGGAGACAGTTACATGAAAAAACAAAACGACATTCCGCAGCCAATCAGAGGAGACAAAGGAGCCACGGTGAAAATCCCGCGCAATATTGAAAGAGACCGGCAAAATCCTGATATGCTTGTTCCGCCGGAAACCGATCATGGAACCGTAAGCAATATGAAATTTTCGTTCTCTGATACTCATAACCGGTTAGAAAAAGGCGGATATGCCCGTGAAGTCACCGTACGGGAGCTGCCGATCTCAGAGAACCTTGCATCTGTAAATATGCGGCTGAAGCCAGGTGCCATTCGCGAGCTGCATTGGCATAAAGAAGCAGAATGGGCTTATATGATTTACGGAAGTGCTAGAGTCACAATTGTGGATGAAAAAGGGCGCAGCTTTATTGATGATGTAGGTGAAGGAGATCTTTGGTACTTCCCGTCAGGCCTGCCGCACTCCATTCAAGCGCTGGATGAAGGAGCCGAGTTCCTGCTCGTGTTTGACGATGGATCATTCTCTGAAAACAGCACGTTCCAGCTGACAGACTGGCTTGCCCACACCCCTAAAGAAGTCATTGCTGCGAACTTTGGTGTGACAAAAGAAAAAATCGCCAATCTGCCGGGCAAAGAAAAATATATATTTGAAACCCAAATCCCAGGCAGTTTAAAAGATGACATTGTGGAAGGGCCGAATGGCGAAGTGCCTTACCCGTTTACTTACCGCCTTCTTGAACAAGAGCCGATTGAATCAGAGGGAGGAAAAGTATACATTGCGGATTCGACAAACTTTACGGTGTCTAAAACAATCGCATCTGCCCTCGTGACGGTAGAACCAGGCGCCATGAGAGAGCTGCATTGGCATCCGAATACTCACGAATGGCAATATTACATCTCCGGCAAAGCAAGAATGACCGTTTTTGCATCTGACGGCCATGCCAGAACGTTTAACTACCAGGCCGGTGATGTCGGATATGTCCCATTTGCAATGGGTCATTACGTTGAAAACATCGGGGATGAACCGCTTGTCTTTTTAGAAATCTTCAAAGACGACCATTATGCCGATGTCTCTTTAAACCAATGGCTTGCCATGCTTCCTGAAAAATTTGTTCAAGCACACCTTGACTTAGGCAAAGACTTTACCGATGTCCTTTCGAAGGAGAAACATCCGGTTGTGAAAAAGAAATGCAGTAAATAATAGACTTGCAGCTTGCAGAGAGCACTCGTTCTCTGCAAGCACTAAAAAGGAGCTGAACCAGTGAAACAACAAACTTCTTCAAAACGTTTATTGCGGCTCTCCATACAGTACATGCTGGCTGCAGTAGCAGTGGTGTTGACTTATTATGGAATCATTTTTACTTTGTTTTCTTTAGCGGGAACGAGCTACCGCTCAGCAGCTCATGTCCTGCTTTTTGCCGTGTTATTCCTTGTTCTCGGGTTATGCTTTGAACCATTTGAACGCCTGATGATACATAGTTTTACATTTTTTAAGACAGGAAAACGCCTATTCATTCTCCTTGCCGGCATCGTACAGCTGCTGTTTTTATGGATGACTGCTCATACAACAGACCAATTGATCAGCGACATCTGGCTGTCCACCACAGAAGAAATGATTGTCGCATCTGTTTTTCTGATTTTAGACAAATGCAACTCGGCTCTTCCCAGCTAAAAAAAAGAACGCATTCCAATTGAATGCGTTCTTTTTATTCATAGCGAAGCGCGTCTACAGGCTGAAGCTTCGATGCCTTGATGGACGGAAGCAAGCCGAAAATAATGCCGACTGCCATTGAAAAGATGAGTGCTCCGACAACAGCCGGAACGGAGACAATAAAAGGCATCGGAAAAACGACTGTCAGCAGCTTAGCGATGCCGAAGCCTGCCAGCACACCGAGTATTCCGCCAATACTTGTCAGCACGACAGCCTCGGTTAAAAATTGAAATAAAATCACACGACGCTTAGCACCGAGCGCTTTCTTAATCCCGATTTCCCTCGTGCGCTCCGTGACGGAAACGAGCATGATGTTCATGACGCCGATACCGCCGACCAAAAGTGAAATACTGGCGATCCCGCCAAGCAGCAATGCAAATGACTGATTAAAGGACTCCACTTCCTGCGCGATCTCCTGAAGATCCATCACACTATACTCTGCTTTTTCCAGCTCAGCTTCAGACAGTCCTTGGTTTAAAAGATCCGCAGCCATTACGCCGGCTTCTTGGATATGCTCAGAAGAATCGGCCTGCACGGCAATCTGCGTTGGCGCGTCAAAGCCTTCAATGAGCGGCCATACTTTTTTCGGGACGTACAAAACCGGGTTTGCGTAGTCGCCTTCAAACATGCTTTCCTGCTGATTTTTTTCTTTAAAAACACCGGCAACCTTAAACGGCACACCATTCATCTCAATGTTTTTATGCAGAGCGTCTCCGTCTGGAAACAGTTCATCTCTGGCAGCTTCATTGATCATCACCACTTGGTGGGTGCTGTTTAAATCGTTTTCCGTCAGCTTTCTCCCCTCGGTTATACGGATTGGGAACATATCAAAGTAATCACCGTCAACACCGTACACTTGAGGGTACGAAACATTTGTTAAATGAAAAACGCTCGCGCCTTCAGACAAGTAATATAAAGATAATCCTTTGACCATAGGATCAGATTTGATCGCCTTTACTGTTTCTTCAGCTACAGGCGGCGCGGACGTATACGAAACCTGAGGGCCGCCGCCCTCCTCTTCTCCGCCCGACGGCTGGTAGACAACATTGATCGCGTTATTTCCCATACCGATCATGCTTTGCTTTAATTGTTCGCTTTGGCCCTTCAGCATCGAAACAATCGCGATGATTGCCGCTATGCCGATAATGACACCGAGCATTGTCAGAATCGATCTTAATTTATGAGAGAAAATGGATTGAAAGGAGATTCGAATATGTTCAAGCATGGCTGATATCTCCTCTCTCATCTAATACCAATTCTCCATCCCGGATAAAAACCGTTCTGTCAGCTTTTCTGGCGACGTCCGGGTCGTGGGTAATCATAATAATGGTCTTGCCTTCCTGATGCAGTTCGGAAAACAGCGATAAAATTTGTTCGCTTGATTTGGTATCAAGCGCCCCGGTCGGTTCATCAGCTAAAATAAACCTCGGCTGATTGACAAGGGCCCTCGCTATCGCCACCCGCTGCTTTTGCCCGCCGGACAGCTTCGGCGGCTTGTAAGAGACCCTGTCTTTTAAACCGACCTTCTCCAGGGCTTCATAAGCTCTTTGCCTTCTCTCTTTTTTCTTCACTTTATTGTAGATCATCGGCAGCTCAACATTTTGCAGCGCGGTAAGACGCGGCAGCAGATGAAAGGTCTGAAACACAAACCCGATTGATTCGTTGCGAATTTCGGCTAAGGCACCGTCTTTCCCTTTCAATATATCTATCTGGTCAAGCGTATAGGTTCCGGACGTTGGCCTGTCCAAACAGCCGATGATATTCATTAACGTCGACTTTCCAGAACCGGAAGGCCCCATAATAGCCAGAAACTCACCCGCCTGGACAGTCAGGTTGATATGTTTCAAGATTGGAACTTCTTCTTTTCCCAGCTTGTACGATTTCGAAATATTATTCAGTGTCAGCATTGACTGTAACCTGCTTTCCTTCCTTGACCGCGGGATCAGGATAGATCACATAATCTTCCGGCGTCAGGCCGCTCTTAATTTCTACCATGTCATTTTCATCAGTCTCCCCGATTTCAACAGGCTGTTTGAACGCTTTCTGCTTCTCATCGGCTTTCCACACATACGGTTCGCCGTCATCCTGAATCACCATGTCGGTCGGCAGCTTGATCTTGTCCGCATCAGCATCATCACTCATCACTTCGATGTTGACATGATAGCCGACTTCAAGGCCCTTATGGCTGTCTAATAAAATTGTGAAAGGATAGTTAGAGGATTGAGGATTCATTTCTTCCTCAGCAAAACTTTCTGATTCCTCCCCCTCGCCTGCTCCCGCGGGAAGCTTGCCGATCGAGGTGACCTTTCCTTTCCACTCGCCTTCACCGCCTGTTTTCAGCGTGACTCTGACTTTGCTGCCTTTTTTGATTGTGTCCATTAACAGCTCGTTGATTTGGCTTTTGACTAGATATTTGCCCGTCGAAACAATCTGGATATACGGACCTGCTGCCTGGTCACCTGTTGCTCCGTCAGCGATATCCTGATTGACGCTTTGAACGATCCCGTCATGCTTGCTTGTAATGACATTGGAACCTTTGTTTTTCGTCAGGCCAGCCAGCTCTTTTTGATGCTGCTTCAGCTCAAGCTGGCTTGTTTTCAAATCGAAATTGGCCTGATCAAGCTCATCTTGAAGCTGTGATTTCTCTTCTTTTCCGGCCGTTTTCAGTTGTTTTTCCGTTTCCGTTATTGATTTTTGCAAACGGCTGATTTGAAGGTTTGTCATTTCGATTTGCAAATTGGCTTGCTCAACTTCGTCAGAATGATCTTCACCCTCATACTCAAAAAGCTTATCGCCCTTTTTGACCTGATCGCCTTCTTTGACGTATGTTTTTTTAATGCTGCCTTTCTCTGAATCTATGTATACTTTCTGCTGTTTCTCAGGTTCAACCTTTCCAGAAAACGTTTGGCCTGATTCTGATTCTCCTCCCATGTATACCGCTACTGATTCAGCATAGGGCTCCGTTGATACGGCAACTTGGTTCATGTGAGTAAAAAAGTAAAAACCGCCGGCGCCGATCCCCGCCAATACAAGCACACCGGCACATATCGCACCGCCAATAAGCCATTTTTTCTTTTTGGACACAACGATCTCCTCTTTCTGTAAACAATGTAATATTTTCGAAACATTCTAACCAATATTATCTATTAATTCAAAAAGACTTGCAATCTTTTTATTGAAAGGATGAAACCAAATAAAAAAATGGTATTTTTCACAGCCGAAAATAAAAAATCCCGGCTCAGAACCGGGATTTTTCTCACACTGAAAGAAGCGTTTTTTCGTTTTTAATCAGGTCATAGGTCAAGCACACAGGTTTATTTGTACGGGGATCAGTCACGATTTCAGCATCAATCTGAAATACCCGCTTCAAAATGTCCGGAGTCATGACCTCCAGTGCAGTGCCTTCTTTGATGACCGTGCCTTTTTTGAGCGCGATCATATAATGAGAAAAACGGGCTGCATGGTTAAGATCATGAATGACCATTAAAATCGTCCGCCCCTGCTCTTTGTTGAGTCTGTCTAGCAGCTGCAGAATTTCAAGCTGGTGTGCGAGATCAAGATACGTTGTAGGTTCATCCAGAAGCAGCAGTTCCGTCCCTTGCGCAAGCGCCATGGCAATCCACACGCGCTGACGCTGTCCGCCTGACAATGCCTCAATCGGCCGTTCAGCGAATTCAGCCATGCCTGTTTCTTCAAGCGCCCATTTGATAATTTGGCGGTCTTCATCATTTAATCTGCCAAATCCTGATTGATGCGGAAATCTGCCGTACGACACCAATTCATACACCGTTAAACCGCTCGGCGCTTCAGGTGTCTGCGGCAGAATCGCCATATCTTTCGCAATGTCCTTTGTAGACATTTTATGAATCGCTTTGCCGTTTAAATAGACGGCACCTGCATGTGAACGCATAATTCTGGACATTGTTTTTAATATCGTGGATTTCCCGCAGCCGTTCGGACCAATTAAGGTGGTAATTTTCCCTTTAGGAATCGAGATATTTAAATCCTCTACTATTACCCTGTCTCCATAACCGATTCCAAGCTGATCTGTTGATAATGAATTCATATTCGGCCCCCTCCTCTAATTCGCTTTCATCAATAAATAAATAAAGTAAGGCGCACCTAACACGGAAATGACAAGTCCGACCGGAATTTCTGACGGTGCCAATACATTTCTTGCCAGGGTATCAGCGAGTAAAAACAGAAATGCGCCGATGAAGGCGGAGACCGGTATCAGCGTCTGATGACGGGGACCGGTAAGCCTTCTTGCCACATGGGGCACGATCAATCCGAGAAACGCGATGCCCCCTGCAGCTGCCACGCATGAAGCGGCAAGAGTGACCGCTGCCAGAAGGAGAATCCGTCTTTCCCTTTCAACAGCAGTGCCCAGCCCGGTCGCTAATTGGTCTCCGAGCTGCAAAATGTTCAAATAGCGCGCCTTATATAAAGTAAACGGAAGCAAGATCACAATCCAAGGGAGGATTGCCCAGATCATATTCCAGTTCGCCCCCCATATCGAGCCGGAGATCCAAACCGCCGCTTGCATAAAATCATGAGGGTCCATCTTGAGCTGAAAAATCAGCAACAGGGCGTTAAATCCGGCATTCACGCCAATGCCGACTAAAATCAGCCGAATCGGAGTCACACCTTTTTTCCAAGCCAGAAGATAAATGAGAAACGCGGCGAGGATTGCACCTGCCAAAGCACTGAACGGCAGCATAAATGTTCCGAAAAAGCTGAGATCTGAAGCTGATCCTTGAAAAAAGTAAATAAAAAGCACAACAGCAAGTGAGCCGCCGGCGTTAATTCCGAGAATACCGGGCTCTGCCAGATCATTTTGAGACACGCTTTGCAAAATGGCTCCGGCAACAGCAATCCCAGCCCCAACGAGCAAGGAAAGGATGATCCGGGGCAGCCTGAATTCAAATAAGACAAGCTCGTCACGCGCCGTTCCTTGGCCGAAAAAGACCTGAAGCGTTTTAAGCGGTGCAATTTTGATGACGCCTAAATTCAGACTGATAAAAAAGACCAGCACGATGAGCAGAAAGGTCACAGCCATCACAACGAGCGGTTTTTTCGTTTTTGTTTTCATTACAGCCCTCTCCTTTCACGACGTGCCAAATAAAAGAAAAAGGGAACGCCGATGAGAGAGGTCAGCGCGCCAACAGGCGTTTCAAAGGGCGCGTTTACGAGTCTTGCCGCAATGTCAGCAAACACAAGCAAAACAGCACCAAGAACCGCCGAGCAAGGAATGATCCACCGATAATCCACACCGACCAAAAACCGGGTAATATGCGGAATGATCAGCCCGATAAATGCGATGGTGCCGGCAATAGAAACTGCAGCTCCCGTCAGAATCACAACGACAAGCATGCCTAACAGTTTCACCGCTGATGTATATTGTCCAAGCCCTTTCGCCAGATCGTCACCAAGACTTAGTACTGTCACGGACCGGGCGATGATAAACGCAGGCGTTAAACCGACAGCCCCTGCGATAAGCAAAAGCTGGACACCTGACCATTTCACACCCGCTACCCCGCCAGCATACCAAAAGCTGATATCCTGAGCGACATCAAAACGGATTGCGATAGCAGTTGAAATGCCCGTAAAGAAATAAGTAACTGCTGTTCCCGCCAGAGCAAGCTTTACAGGCGTAAGTCCGCCTTTTGAAAACATGCCGATGCCCATTACCGTTGATGCCCCCAGCCCCGCTCCGACAAAGGACCATAGCACAAGCCCCATAGCCGAAAGTCCGGGAAAAAAGGCAAACGCAATCGAAATGGCAAACGCAGAGCCCGATGTAACGCCCATAATTGAAGGCTCTGCCAAAGGGTTTCTCGTCATCCCCTGCATGATCGCCCCTGAAACCGCTAATAAAGCCCCTACAAGCGCGGCCGCAGCCGTTCTCGGCAGCCGGAGATCATGTATGATTTGGTGGGACGTCTCTGTCGGCTGAAAATGGAAAATGGCGTCCCACACAGTGCGCAAATGAATATCCGCAGCACCGAGGGATATGGATAAAAGTGCGCCAAGGCATAGCAAGCATATCCCTGCAATAAGGACCATGACTGCGCCAAATGACCTTGACGTCCATTGGATTTCTTCTGATGTGGTCTGTATATTTTTCTTTTGACTCAACAGCCGTACTTCCTTTCATCAATGATAATGATTATCAATTGCTGTTCCAGTATATCACTTTTTTCCGCTGATTTAATAGAGCGTTTTAAATAAAAATGAGAATATATTCGCAAAAAATATCGTGCCAACCGGCACTTGCGATGGTATAATCACATTGATAATGATTCTCTTTATCATCTATCTTTCAGAAAGAAGGTATGAGATATGATCCATACATACAAGAAAATCGGAGCAGCGTTTTTTGCCCTCCTATTGATTGCAGCGCTGGCAGCCTGCGGAAATAACTCAGAAAGCAAAGGCTCTTCCTCTGATTCAAAAGACGAAGAAACCTTTACATACAAGGCTGAAAACGGAAATATAAAAATTCCTAAGCACCCTAAACGAGTGGTTGTCATGGCAGACGGCTACTACGGATACTTCAAAACACTGGGGATCAACGTCGTCGGTGCGCCTGAGAATGTATTTAAAAACCCTTACTACAAAGGAAAAACCGACGGTGTCACAAACATCGGAGACGGCACTTCCGTTGAAAAAGTCATTGATTTGAACCCTGACCTGATTATCGTCTGGACAACGCAAGGCGCTGATATGAAAAAGCTTGAAAAAATCGCGCCGACTGTCGCGGTAAAATACGATAAGCTCGACAACATCGAACAGCTGAAAGAATTTGCAAAAATGACGGGAACTGAAGATAAAGCCGAAAAATGGCTGGCTGAGTGGGATAAAAAAGTTGCGTCAGCTAAAACAAAAATCAAAAAAGCCGTCGGTGACAAAACCATTTCTATTATGCAAACGAACGGAAAAGACATTTACGTATTCGGTAAAGATTTCGGAAGAGGCGGAAGCATCATTTACAAAGATCTCGGCCTGCAGGCTACAAAGCTGACAAAGGAAAAAGCCATTGACCAAGGCCCTGGATATACAAGTATTTCATTAGAGAAGCTCCCTGACTTCGCCGGGGATTATATTTTCGCAGGCCCATGGCAATCAGGCGGTGACGATGGCGGCGTATTTGACAGCTCCATTTGGAAGAACCTAAGCGCCGTTAAAAATGACCATGTCTATAAGATTGACCCCATTGGCTTCTATTTCACAGATCCGATTTCATTGGAGGGCCAGCTGAAGTTTATTACGGAAAGCTTAACAAAATAAACAAAAGAGCCGCCTGCCTGCGGCTCTTTTTTCATTCAATTCAATAAAAGGTGCGGTTCATTTTGATCCACATGGGATATTTTCTTACTCAATTCATATGAAGCTGTATCATCATCGCGATCAGTTTTTTAACGGGCTTATATCGGAAAACCTTTTTCTGATGTGCTTCTTGTATTTATATTAGTAATTGTTCTGTTTCTGGAGGGGCTGAAAAAACGTTTTTTGCTTTCAGCTCTCCTGTCAGCTATTTTAACGATCGGATTACGAACAGGAGAGATTGCGTTTTTATAAAAAAGACACCTGACAAAGCAAATCAGGTGTCTTTTGTTATGCTTATTTTTCTTTCTGGAACTTTTTAGAAACAAATGGATAAACGATCAAACCGACAAAGAATAAACCGATGCCGAGAATAAATGTCGTTAAATCCGCTGTGCCTGTTACGATAACAAACACTGAGTACGCGCATGCTAATATTGCAATCAATCCGTCTTTTACACGGGAGCCTTTCAGCTGGTCATACGTTTCGCCTTTGATGACAAGCTTCAAGCTGTAGATCGCTGATACCAAATATGGAATTAAATACGCAAGCGTTGCCGCTGTCGTTAAAAATGTAAATGCGTCACTTATTGTCCGGGAAATAACCGAGAAAATGAAGACCTGTGACATAACGTTTGTAATAATTAGTGCGATAACCGGACTTCCTTTTTTATTCGTTTTCGCAAATAATGCCGGGAAATCTCCTGCTTTAGCGGCTTGGTATGGGACCTCAGAGCCAAGCAATATCCAGCCGAGCATCGTTCCGAATAAACAAAGGATTGCCAAAAGTGCCATAATGACGCTTCCCGCGTTTCCGACAATCGCATAAAGCACATCAACGAACGGTTTTTCAGAGCCGACAAGCTTATCATGCGGCAGAACACCCATCGTAATTAAAGTCACAATAATATAAATGCTCAAAGCAATCAGCAAGCCGGTAATTGTCGCACGTTTCACATCACGCTGAGAGCTCGCACGGCCGGACAGGATAACCGCTGATTCAATTCCGACAAACGCCCACAGTGTAGAAATCGCGGCGTTATGCACCTGGCCGCCAATTCCAATGCTTGTGCCGTTTTCTCCTTGAATCGGGAAATAAAAATGATCGAATAATGTCGTTTGAAACACAAACAATCCGGCAACGATAAAGAAGACAAAACCTAATACTTTAGAAAGCGTTGTGACAAAGTTCAATTTACTTGCACCGTTAATGCTTGCAACAAGAATCGTGTGCGTTCCCCATAACAAGATCGTACATACAGCAAACGTCATCAATTGGCCGAGTGTCACCTCTTGCCCGCCGATCGAAAACATTTCACGTTTATCAACCAAGATCGGGAAGAACGAAGTCAAGTAACCGGCGAGACTAGTGATGATCGCTACGTTACTGATCCAGCTCGCCACCCAGTAGCCCCACACCATTGTGAAACCGGCAGCGTTCCCTTTCTTCGGATCAGAGAACAGCGCTCTTGCATAACTTTGCGGCCCCGCTGTCAGTTCAGGCTTGCGAATGGACAAGTGCCCGAAGACAAGTGCAATCATCAGCACACCGGCACCTGTCAAAAGCCAGGCGGACGTGGCGCCTAACGGACTCGCAATTGAAGCAAGCGAGCTCGGCAAGGAGAAAATTCCTGATCCAACCATATTTCCAACGACAAACGCCGTTAATAACCAAAAACCCCATTTTTTCGTCTGTTCCATTCCAGTACCTCCATGATTCTTTGTACGGACCAGACCCCGAGATCATGTAAACGCAAAAAAAGCCTGAACAAAAGTCCATGCTTAAAGAAACACACACCCTTGATCTCCGGATAGCCCTCCGCGAAAAAGCACGCGGCAGTCCTGCACTTATTCAGATACAGTCCCAGCATAGAGAAGGATCGGCTTTCTCCACACTTCGGCGCTGATGCCTTTTACACATGTTTAACAGCCCCTGTCAGCCTGGCATGTGTGACTCATCATCCGCGCAACCTCTACCTCACCGAGAAAGAGTGAGGATTTAAATATTCAGTTACTTCCAGAAGGTTATCAAAGAAAGAGTGATCTGTCAAAGGGAACAGATGGAAAATACGGATAGAGCCAAGCCCTATCCGCATTGTGGTTTATCGATTATTTTTCTTTTTTTGCACAGCTTCTTGAAGCGGATCATCTTTTAGAGCTGAACCGGCATCTTCAAGAGCTCCCTGGATTACGTTTTTTTCTTTATCAGAACGTTTTCCTTTATCTTTATTAAAGAAACCCATTCGAATCACCTCTTTTAGAAAATAGGTACATCTTTAAGATGCCTTTTTCCTTAAAAAATTATGCGGGAAATTTTTTATCGTCCAAAGTCCTGTTGATCAAACATACATTCTCTTGATATATTTGTAATTCAGAGATTTTTGCAAAAGATAAAAGGAGAAGCGAGAAATGACAGGAAAAACACACATCATGGGAGGCATCGCTTCTTGTACGGCAGCGGCTTATTATTATGGATTTGATCCGGTGCTTATGGCTGCGTCCGGCGCGGTTGGGGCATTAATTCCCGATATCTGCCACACACAAAGCAAAATCGGGAGAAGATTTCCTATCTTATCGAAAGCGGTCAGCTCTGTTTTTGGACACAGAACCTTTACGCACAGCCTGCTGTTTCTGCTCATCATGTTTTTTATCACAGCCACATATATTCCAAATAAAAACATATCAACCGGGCTGATGATCGGAATGGCGAGCCACTTGGTTCTTGACGCTTGGACGGTGAACGGAATCAAATTATTATTCCCTTCAACGATTCGCGTACGGCTCCCATTATATATGAAGACAGGCAGTTTTTCTGAGCAGCTTGTGTTAGCCGGCCTGACAATTGCTTCATGTTATTATTTTTATATGCTGTTTCATGGGCGCATGTTTTAAACGTGAGTGCTGACACTTGTCTGAACGGACTGTTTTTAGTAGGTTTTACATAAGAAGCATTTCATGCAGAGATCAAGGAAACGTGAGGAGTCATATTGATGAAAGGAACCTTTTTTCACAATCAGCGGTTTTTATGTTTTTCGATCGTATTCATGTGGATCAAAACGTATGTGATTTATAAACTGGGCTTTGATTTGCAGATTGATACTCTGTTGGAGGAGCTGATTTTGCTGATCAATCCGCTCAGCTTTATCCTTCCTTTATTCGGGATCGGCCTGCTTCTGAAAGAAAACAAACAGCGGGTCTTTTTGCTGATTGCCAATTTGGTTCTGACTGTTATCTTGATCTCCAATACGATTTTTTACGGCTTTTATATCGATTTTATTACCATCCCGGTTTTGTTTCAGGCCAGTAACATGAGCGATATGGGCAGCAGTGTAAAAGAACTGTTTAATCCTCTGTTTATCGCCCTGTTTGCGGATTTGGTTTTTCTTCTGCTGCTGGCCAGAAAAGAGAAGCATCCGCAGACAAAAGCCGCCCCCCGCACAGTCAAACGGTACTATGCAGCTTCCTGCGGCATGATTCTATGCACCCTGGCACTTGCAGAAGTACAGCAGCCGAAGCTTTTGGCACATTCCTTTGACCGGGAAATGCTCGTCAAAAGCATCGGTCTGTTTCAGTTCCATATCTACGATACGATTTCTCAGACTGTGAATATAAGCGCGAAAGCATTTGCAGATGAAGACAGCATGACCACCATTAAAAACTACACAGAAGCAGACTACAGCAAGCCTGACCCAAGCAAATTCGGGGTGGCAAAGGGGCGCAATGTCATTTTTGTCACGCTTGAATCGACCCAAAGCTTTGTTCTGAATGAAAAGGTAAATGGAAAAGAAATCACTCCGTTCATGAATGATCTCATCAAAAAAAGCTATTACTTTGATCATTTCTATCAGCAAACCGAACAAGGCAAAACATCTGATTCAGAATTCATCGTCGCTAACTCACTGTATCCTTCCCTTAGCGGCGCCGTCTTTTTCACGAAAAGCGACCATCAATTTCATACGATGTACAAATCGCTGAAGCAACATGATTATTATTCAGCCGTCTTTCACGCCAACCATAAAACATTTTGGAACCGAGATGTGATGTACAAATCATTTGGGATTGACCGCTTTTTTGATGTTGATGATTTCCATGTCACTCCCGGGACATCGACAAGCTGGGGCTTAAAGGATAAGGAATTTTTAGAACAGTCCGCCGGCAAGCTGAAAAGCCTGCCGCAGCCGTTTTACAGCAGTTTCATCACGTTAACGAATCATTTTCCGTTTGAGATCGATGAGAAGGATCAGCTGATTGATGAATACGATTCAAGCAGCGACCTGTTAAACCGCTATGTGACCACGGTGCGCTATGAAGATGAGGCATTGAAACATTTTATCAAAAAGCTGAAGGACGAAGGCTTATACGAAAATTCGATGATTGTATTTATGGGAGATCATTACGGCATTTCAGAAGCCCATAACGATGCGATGGCTGAGTTTTTAGGAAAAAATGAAATCACGCCGTATGACAACGTTCAGCTCCAGCGGGTGCCGTTTATCATACATATCCCGGGAATCACAGATCAAAAGCCAGAAACCATCCCTGATGCCGGAGGGCAGGTCGATGTCAGGCCGACACTGATGCATCTGCTCGGCGTTGATACAAAAGGCAATATTCAATTTGGCAATGATTTGCTGTCCAACGACCGCACCCCATTCGCCGTGCTGAGAAACGGCAGTTTTATTACGAACGACTATGTATACACGAAAAACACGTGCTACAGCCAAAAAACAGGGGAAGTGCTGGAAGATCAGGATGCGTGCCTTTCTTATAAGGAGAAAGCAAACGAAGAACTTTCTCTCTCTGATAAAATCTTAAACGGTGACCTGCTCCGTTTTTATGAATAAAAAATCCCTCTTTACAGAGGGATTTTTTACGTTTCAAACATCACTTTGCCGGTCAGCTTCGTTTGATAGCCGTTTAAATGAGACAGATTCGCCTTGTATTCCTCAGAATTCAAGATCTCCTTCACGGCCTTCAGCAGCTGCTCATGTTTTTTCAAAATGACGATATCATATTGTTCATCAATGAGCGGGATAAAATCAACACTGCCCATATGTGCAGCATGCTGCGCTCCGATTCCCGCGTCAGCCTGTCCGCTTGAAACTTGTGAAGCGACAGCGTAATGATCGGTCACGATATCGCTGTATCCCTTTACATCAGCCGAATTCACACCAAGCAAGCCAAGCTGTTCATCAAGGAGCACCCTTGCGCCCGAACCCTTTTCCCTGTTGATGACCCGGATATCGGTTCTTTTCAAGTCTTCCCAGCCTTGAATGTTTTTCGGATTCCCTTTTTGAACATACAGTCCGGCTTTGCGGAGAACGACATTGATCAGACAAAACGGTTCACCTGACAAAATCCGTTTTACATAAGGCGCATTATACTGCCTCGTTTCGGCATCGTATAAATGGAGGCTGACAATGTCACACTTGCCTTGATACATATCAATCAGGCTGTTTAAGCTTCCTTTGTATTTGCGGAGCGGCGTCTCCTGGATGATCTTCTCCAAATGCTTGCTGAGCAGATCCATCGAAATGTCCTGTCCGCTGATCATGACATTCGGTCTGCCGCCCGGCTCCGCCTCCTGCATCTTTTTCGGCTCTTCAGCTATAGCAATGGGCTGAGACATTCTCATATTCATCTTATATTGCTTTAAATCTTCTTCATCCACACGCATCTGCCTGCCGACACGGTAAGCAGGGATCATGCCTTTTTTAATCAAATCATAAACGGTCAGCTTTGATACCTTCAGCAGACCTGCAACTTCTTCTATCGTATAGGAAGAGGTTTCATTCATATTCATCACTCTCCTACTTCATTATACCTTTTCATCGAATGTAAAAAAACCCACATAAACCAAACATAATCCGTTATAATTAGATATAACTAATCATAAGGGGTGCAATCATGTTTAAAAAGTATTCCATGTTAACAGCAGCCTTAACCGCTTTTCTGCTTGCAGCAGGCTGCTCTGCAAACCAGTCTTCAACGGACAGCGAGAAAGAAGTAACGTTAACGATCTCAGCTGCCGCCAGTGCACAGGATGCGCTTGAGGAAATCCAAAAGAACTACGAAAAAGAACATCAAAACATTACAATCCAAGATAACTTTGGCTCTTCCGGCGCCTTGCAAAAACAAATTTCTCAAGGAGCAGGAGCAGATCTGTTCTTCTCAGCTGCTGAGGATAAATTTCAAAAGCTGGTGGATGATGGGGATATCGCCAAAAAAGACAGCACTGATTTAGTCGGCAATGAAATTGTGCTGGTCGTGCCGAAAAACGGAGAGTCGCCTGTGACAAGCTTCAGCAATCTGGCTGACTCAGAAAAAATCGCCCTCGGAACGCCGGAATCTGTGCCAGCAGGAGCTTACGGGAAAGAATCACTGACCAAGCTGTCTCTATGGGACAAAGTGAAGGATAAGATCGTTTACGGAAAAGACGTTCGCCAAGTTCTTTCTTATGTTGAAACCGGCAATGTGGATGCAGGTGTTGTTTATAAAACAGATGCACTGATCTCTAAAAAGGTCAACATCATTGACGAGGCAAAAGCAGATACACACAGCCCGATTGTCTATCCGTTAGGAATTGTAAAAGATACAAAACACCGTAAGGAAGCGAAGGAATTTTACGATTACCTGCAATCTGATGAAGCAATGAAAGTATTTGAGAAATATGGTTTTACTGCCGAATAGCATAAGCGCTTCAGAGTTTTTCACACCTGTTGTGCTTTCCTTCCAAGTGGCGGCAGTTGCCGGAATTGTTGTCATTATTCTCGGAACACTGGCTGGAGCGTGGATGTCGCGGGCATCATTTTTCGGAAAAACGGCTCTCGAAACTTTTTTTATGCTTCCTCTCGTTCTTCCGCCTACTGTTGTCGGTTTTATTTTGATCGTCATTTTCGGAAAGCACAGTTTCATTGGACAAGCCATCGAATGGGTCTTTCAGCAGCCTGTCATTTTCACCTGGTGGGCCGCTGTGATTGCCTCAGCTGTTGTGGCCTTTCCGCTTATGTATCAATCCGCCAAAACCGGGTTTGCTGACATTGATCCCGATATACAGGGCGCGGCAATGGTAGACGGCGCAAGCAGCTGGCAGGTATTTATCCATATTTCCGTCCCGCTCGCCTATCCTTCATTGCTGACCGGAAGCATCCTCAGCCTTGCGCGGGCGCTCGGAGAATTTGGCGCCACACTCATGTTTGCAGGGAACATCCCCGGTGTCACGCAAACACTGCCGACGGCCATTTATGTCGCATTGGATTCCGGCAACAATGCCCTTGCCTGGGCGTGGGTCGTCTGTATCGTTTGCATTTCCTTTTTGATGCTGTTTTTCATTCAACAGAAAAACACACACTAAAAAACTCCCCGTCCGTGACGGGGAGTTTTTCATTAAAACAGAAGCTCGTCGGGATTTGGGCCGACACGCTCATCTTTGTTTAATGCGTCAATTTTGTCCATGTCTTCTTGAGACAATTCGAAATCAAAAATATCAGCGTTTTCGATAATACGGTGTTCTTTGATGGATTTTGGAATTGTTACAACTTCATGTTGAAGGTCCCAACGCAAAATCACTTGAGCCACAGATTTATTGTGTTTTTCAGCAATCTGTGCGAGCACTTCGTTATCCAGAAGCTGTCCCTGCATGAGCGGAGACCATGCCTCAAGCTGGATGCCTTGCGCTTTACAGTAATCTCTTAATTCTTTTTGCGTCAAACGCGGGTGAAATTCCACTTGATTAATCATCGGTTTGATTTCAGCATCTTTCAATAGTTCTTCTAAATGATGAACTTGGAAGTTGCTGACGCCGATCGCGCGGATTTTGCCGTCCTTGTACAGCTTTTCAAGCGCGCGCCATGTATCTTTATATTTATCCTTGCCAGGCCAGTGGATTAAATATAGATCTAAGTAATCAAGCTGAAGTCTTTCCAAGCTTTTTTCAAAGGCAGCAAGCGTTGTTTCGTAGCCTTGATCTTCATTCCATACTTTTGATGTAATGAAGAGCTCTTCTCTTGCCACACCGGATTCTTTAATTCCGATGCCAACGCCTTCTTCATTTTTGTAGATCGCTGCTGTATCAATGCTGCGGTAGCCATTTTTAATTGCCGCTTTCACTGATTCAGTCGCTTCATTTCCGTTTTCTACTTTATAAACACCAAGACCGAACCAAGGCATTTCAACTCCGTTATGTAGCTTTACAGTATCTTTTAAACTTGTTGCCACTTGAACATCCACCCTTTCAATGAAATATAAGTGTCTATATTATCTCACATTCCTCTCAGCAGATACCAATAATACGCTTAAGAGCCTCTTTTTGCTTCTTTTTTCACAGCACGGTCAAACTGACACACTATTTTTTTCCTATTTTAACAATATTGAGATTACAAAAAAAGTGAGCAGGGTATGCGAATAGTGTAAACCACAATATACAAAGGAGGAACCACATTGAAACGTATTCGTATTCCAATGACACTTGCGCTTGGTGCCGCTTTGACAATTGCCCCTTTGTCCTTAGCTTCCGCTGAAGAAAACCCCGCTCCAAAGATCTCGCAGACAACAACAGCCGGAACAACTGCCGCTGAGGTAGGTTTAAATGTAAACCTAGATGTGCTTGGAATTGCCAACCAGATCGCCGATGCCATTAAGTCCGCACAGAACCGGGATGGATTTGTGAAAAACCTCATGGAGTCTTCCTTCTACGCCTCCGGCCAAAAATATAACGTCATGGTATTTAATTTAAGCCAGGAATATGAAGATCACTTAAACGGTGTGCAATTTTACGGCTCAGCCGTTTACGACGGCATTACGTACGGCATTTGGGTATTTGAAGACGGAACCTTTACAAACAAAGGCGATGGCGGCTGGATCAACTGGGCCTTCAGAGGCTGGTTCGACCGGGATGGCAGCACTGTCGAATTCCATCGCCCCTAGTATTGAAAAAAGCTGGCGCTCTAACGCCAGCTTTTTTGCTGCTTTTATTCACCGCCTTCAAGCATGGCGGCTTCCACATCATTAATGTATTGGCGAAGCTCATGGGAGATGTCTCGGGAAATTTCCCGCTCCTCAAAGAGCGTCTGAATTTCATTTCTGATCGCCTGCACAGCCTTCAGCTTCACTTCCAGCTTCTGATTTTCAAAATGAGCGCTTGATTTCAGCTCATGATGGCTGTGCTCCAGCCTGAAAATCAACTGTTTATAAAACGAAATGACAGATAAAAACACTTCTTTATGTTCTTCCGTTTTATGTTTTTCCAGATAGTCTATCGCTGCTTTTGCCGTTTTCACTCTCGTTGCCCGTATCAATCCCGCTTCATTTAAAATCGACATCTCCGGCTTTTTATGTTCACCGAAGAAAATCCAATACATTAGCCGCTTGAGCCTTGTTTTTGATAATCCGACCTTAAATGGGTTGGCATACAAAATTTCTAATTCATTAAACCGTTCTTGCAGCACGTTTGCCGTTTCTTCCGGGATGTCCCCTCGCTCCAGCATTTTCACCAGAGCCTCTTGCTCAGCGTTAACCCCTTGCGCACGGACTTTTCGCTCTTGCTTTTTGATACGATTAGATGATGTATACTGCTGAAAACGAAGATTTTTCATTTTCTCATTGTATTCAGCTATCACCGCAAGAGAGGCTGTTTTATTTGTATCGTTCATGTCCTCTTTAATCGTTTGGAGAGCTGTTTTGATCAATTTGCGTCTCGCCGTCAGCAGCTTCTTATTTCGTTCCTTGTCCTCTTCTTCTTTTTCAGTCAGAAGCGGCAGCACAACGGTGGCAATGACAAGTGTGCATAAAATGACGCCGGCTGCTAGAAAGAGAATCAGATTTCTTTCCGGAAACGGCGTGCCGTCCTCCAGAAAATACGGTATGGAGAAAGAACCCGCAAGCGTTACAGCTCCGCGCACGCCGGAAATCGAAATTAACAGCGTCGAACGAAGACCAGGTTTATAAATGTTCTGATCCTTATTAAAGAACCACTTGCCGTTCCAGAAGAACAGCACCCACAGAAATCTGAGGAGCATTAACGTAAATGTGATCACAAGGATATAGCCGATCACCTTCATGTTGCTGATGGCGGTGTCGTTAAAAATGACAGAAATGACGTCCGGAATCTGTGTCCCAAGAATAACGAAGACCAGGCCGTTCAAAATAAATAAAATAATGTTCCACGTACTTGAGGAGACGATTTGCAGCTTGATCATCGTTGATTCCAGACGATCCTGTTCAACTGCATGGGTAATGCCTCCCGCCACAACGGCCAAAATGCCGGAAACGCCGATTTCTTCCGCTGCCAAATAAATGACAAACGGCGTCAGAATTTGAATCAGCATATGCATCGTGACATCCTGCATACCAAGGCGGCGCAGGAAGAGACGAAAACGAATAATGAAGAACGAAATGACAACCCCGCACAGCAAGCCTCCGAGAGAAATAAATACAAAGCTGACAGCCGCTTGTGCTAATGAAAATGCACCAGTCACTGCTGCCGCAATCGCAAACTTAAAGGCTACCAGACCTGATGCATCATTCATCAGCCCTTCCCCTTCAAGCAGGCGAAGAATCCCTTTTGGCATTTTCACTCTTCCTGATAATGCGCTGACAGCGACGACATCAGTCGGTGAAAGAATGGCCGCAAGTCCAAAGGCCGCTGCCAGCGGAATATCAGGAATCATCCAGTGAATCGTGTAGCCTCCTACAATCACAGTCGCAAATACAAGACCGAGTGCAAGCAATAAAATCGGGGCTCTTAAATTCCAAAGCTCTGCCCGCGGCGTTCTCTTCCCATCATTAAATAGAAGAGGCGCGATAAACAAAACAAAAAACAATTCAGTACTTAATTCAAAATGAAGCCCCTGTGGAAATGAGGCGGCAAGAATCCCAAGCGCCACCTGAATCAGAGGCACTGGAATAAACGGAATAAACCGGTTCACGATATTGGATATCGCAATAATCGTTAATAAAACGAGAACAACTAAAAATATGTCCAAATGCATGACCTCCTTCGTCTGTTGTGTTTGTGCATGATGAGTCGATGAAGCTGCTTGTTTAAAAGAGGCTCTAGGCTAGGATGGCCCTACATTCCGATATGTGATTTCGCAGGAGTTCCCTCCACACTTGTCTTCTTTTATAGTACCCTTTTTAGGGTATTATTTCTCATGATATGCTCACAGTGAACTTTTTTGCCGAAGAGCAATTTTCAGATAAAAAGAGACAGGGAGCTATTCCCTGTCTCTCGTCTTTCTTTATCAATCATGAAAATTTGTGCCGTCAGTCGTTGCTTTAATGATACCGGCGCGAATGACAAAGTCACCGAAGTGCTCGCCTTCGTCGCGTTCTTTCGCATAGCAGGAAAGAAGGACGCGCAGCTCGCTTAAAATGTCGTCTTCACCGATGTTTTCACGGTACATTTTGCTTAAACGGCTTCCGTCAAATGCAGCGCCAAGATACATATTATATTTGCCCGGCGCCTTTCCGATAAATCCGATCTCACCGAGCGCATGGCGTGCACAACCGTTCGGGCACCCTGTCATGCGAATGGTAATTTCCTGATCACGAAGGCCGTTTTCGTCAATGATCTCTTCAACCTTATCTAAAAGGGTCGGCAAGTAACGTTCTGCTTCAGCCATTGCCAATCCGCAGGTCGGAAGAGCGACGCACGCCATAGAGCTGCGGCGGAGCGCTGAATAATGCTTGCCGTCAGTGAGTCCGTATTGCTCGATTAACGCACTGATTTCATCTTTTTTATCGCTTGAAACGTTCGCAATAATCAAGTTCTGATTGGCTGTCAGACGGAACTCGCCTGTATGAACTTTGGCGATTTCCCGCAAGCCTGTCATCAGCTTATAATCATCGTAATCCGTCACACGGCCGCCTTCAACAAACAGCGTAAAATGCCATTTATCCTCAATGCCTTCTACCCAGCCGTAGCGGTCGCCGTTATGATCGAAATGATACGGCTTCTCTTCTTCCAGGCTCCAGCCGAGACGGTTTTCCAATTCTTCTTTTACGGTTTCTAAACCGAGGCGGTCAACCGTGTATTTGAACCGCGCATTTTTGCGGACAGAACGGTTTCCGTAATCACGCTGAATTGTAATCGTTTTTTCAGCAATGTCATACAGTTGCTCAGGACGGCAGAACCCAATCACCTTGGCTAATTGCGGATATGTCGCTGTGTCGCCATGCGTCATTCCCATACCGCCGCCGATGGCCACGTTAAAACCGATCAGTTTGCCATCTTCAACAATCGCAATGAATCCAAGGTCTTGTGAAAAGACGTCAATATCATTAGACGGCGGAACGGCAATACCGATTTTAAATTTCCGCGGCAGATAGAGCGGTCCGTACATTGGCTCGACTTCTTCCGGCGTGCCGGCCACTCTTTCCTCATCAAGCCAAATTTCATGATATGCCCTCGTCCGCGGCAGCAGATCATCACTTAATTTTTTAGACCACTCGTATACTTCTGAGTGGATTTCAGACTGATAAGGATTCGATGCACACATGACATTGCGGTTTACGTCTCCGCAGGCTGCGATCGTATCCAAAAGAGCCGAGTGGATCGTCTGAATGGTTTTCTTCATGTTCCATTTCAGAATCCCGTGCATTTGGAACGTTTCACGTGTCGTCAGTTTTAATGTGCCGTTCCCGTATTTCTGAGAAAGGTCATCCATGACAAGCCATTGCTCAGGCGTTGAAACGCCTCCTGGCATACGCACGCGCAGCATGAACTGATATGCCGGTTCAAGCTTTTGCTTTTGGCGTTCATTGCGGAGGTCGCGGTCATCCTGCAAATAACTGCCGTGGTGTTTCATCAGGCGGTTGTCATCATCCGGAATTCCGGCACTGATCCGATCGAGCATCACTTCTTTCAGTGTGCCGCGCAAATAATCACTTTCTTTTTTAATGCGTTCAACATCACTTGGAGAGCCGCCCGGTGCTTTTAAGATTTTGGTCACCATGTTGAAAAACTCCTTTCAAGTCAAATCAGTATACATCACGCTGATAGCGTTTTTGCTGCTGCATATCGGCAAGATAAGCTTCCGCATCTTCGCGGCTCATACTGCCTTCTTTCTCGATAATTTCAAGCAATGTGTTATGGACGTCATGCGCCATGTGCTTTTCATCACCGCAAATGTACACAGCCGCACCTTCTTGAAGCCATTCGAACAATTCTGCGCTCTGTTCAAGCATGCGGTGCTGCACATATACTTTTTCTTCCGTATCACGTGAAAACGCGACATCCATTTTTGTCAGCACACCGTCTTTGAGCCAATTCTGCCACTCTGTCTGATAAAGGAAATCCGTGACAAAATGCTGATCGCCAAAGAACATCCATGCTTTTCCTTCCGCTCCCGTCTCTTCGCGCTCCTGCATAAAGGAACGGAACGGCGCGACGCCTGTCCCAGGTCCAACCATGATGATCGGCGTTTCAGGATCTTTCGGAAGCTTAAAGTTTTGATTGTGCTGGACATAAACAGGCAGTGTGTCTCCCGGCTGCAGGCGCTCCGCGCATAAAATCGAGCAGACGCCTTTACGTTCACGGCCGTGCGCATCGTAGCGGACTGCACCGATTGTTAAATGCACTTCATCCGGATTTGCGGATAAACTGCTCGCGATCGAATAGAGGCGGGCCGGCATTTTTCGCAGAATCGTGACAAACTCCTGCGCAGATACACTGAACGGGCCATAATCACGAATAAGATCAAGCAAATCGCGTCCTTCAATATACGCTTTTACATTCCCCTCATTCCCCGGGGCCAAAAGCTCTCTAAGCTCATTGCTGCCTGTCAGCTGGGCTGCCTGTTCAAGAAGCGGTTTTGTGAGAACGGTAATCTCATAGTAAGAAATCAGCGCTTCTTTCAGCGGGCGGACATCGCCTTGCTTATTAAGCGTCACAATTTCCTCCGGCTCCCAATTCATTTCCTTAAGCAGCAGCTCGACAAGCTCCGGATCGTTTTCCGGATAAACGCCGAGGCTGTCACCAGGCTCGTAAGTCAGGCCAGAGCCTTCAAGAGACAGCTCCACATGGCGTGTTTCTTTATTTGATCCTCTGCCGTTCAAATTTAAATTTTCTAACACTTCAGCCCGAAACGGGTTTGTTCTGGAATAGGAAGACTCACCGGTTTGAGGCGATGCTGCTGGCGCAGGTGCGGCACTTCCGCCCCCGGCTTCACTTAAACCCTCAAATACGCTTTCAAGCCATTCCGCTGCCGGCTCATCATAGTCAAGATCGCAATCAACGCGCGGAGAAATCCGTTTTCCGCCGAGTTCTTCTAAGCGCTGATCAAATTCTTTCCCTGTCTGGCAGAAAAATTCGTACGAACTGTCACCAAGCGCCAAAACGGAAAAACGAAGAGCTTCAAGCTTAGGCGCCCGTCTTCCATGGAGAAATTCATGAAACGACAGCGCGTTATCAGGCGGCTCGCCTTCACCGTGCGTACTGACGACGATCAAAAGATTATTTACTTTCTTCAGCTGATTCGGCTTAAAATCGCTCATGGACGAGACAGTTACTTGAAAACCGCGCTGCTCAAGCTGCTTGCCGGCATTTTCTGCAAGCCCCTGTGCGTTGCCCGTCTGTGAACCGTAAAGAACGGTTACTTCCTTTGAAACGGCCGCTGCTACAGACACAGCCGCCGGCGCCCCTGCAGTTTCTTGGGCGGAAACAGATTGCGCGGATAAATATCCGCTCAGCCAGATTTTCTGAGATTCGGTCAAGGTTGGCAGAAGGCGGTTAAGGAGCTCTGCCTGCTCCTGATTAAACGGACTGTTCATTACCTGAAGTTGCAACGTATCCACCTCACAAAGTTATAAACTGATCGAAAATTGCATCTAATTGAACTTTACCGGAATACTAGGCTTAAGTAAAATATATTTACATGATGATAACTATTAAGAATCCTAATGATAAAACCGCCTTATTTCATTTAAATAAAAAAAAGAGAAGGGTTCCCTTCTCTTCATACAGCATTTTCATATAAATGAGACGGCACAGCCGTTATAAACGGACTTGCCTTACCTGTATAAAACACCGTCAGCGTATGCATCGCACGGGTACAGGCAGTGTATAACAGCCTGCGATCGTGCTCTGTTTGATAATGTTCTTCTGAAGCATCATAGACAAGTACTGCGTCAAACTCAATTCCCTTCGCTAAATACACCGGAATGACACAAACTCCCTTTTGGAATGTTTGATTTTCTTTATGAATCAGTCGAACATCTATATATTCACTCATATGAGCGTGCGCCTGTATGCATTGCTGCGCAGTCTTGCAAATGACGGCTATCGTTTCGTGACCTTGCTTCTTGAGCCGTTCAATTTCTTTCGTAAGCTTTTGACAAAGATCCTCTCGTCCTTCAGTTTCGAAAACGAAAGGCATTTCCCCGTTTCTATTAAAAGGCTCAATGTCCGCTCCGTCCTGAAGCATCGCTTTTGTTAACTCGACAATCTGCCTTGTCGACCTGTACGTTCTCTTTAAACGAACATATTCAGCCGCCTCACCTTCAAAGCACGCATCCATACGCTTTACGCCATGTATGGCATGGGCGTAGATGGACTGATTGATATCACCGAGTACTGTCATGCTGGCAGCCGGAAAAATGCTTCTCATGTACGCCATCTGAAACGGTGAATAGTCCTGAGCTTCGTCGATAAAAAGATGTTTGATCTTCGTATTTTTCTTTCTGCCTTCAATCAGATCCTGCATATAAAGAAACGGTGCCGCATCCTCATAGAGCAATTTATTTTCTGCAAATGCCGATCGGGTCAGCTCTCCTATTGCTGCCATCTTCTCATGCTGAGATTTCCCTCCCCAGCCAGAAAACAATTGCAGGTACAGCTGTTTCACATCAAGAAATGCAAGGAGTCTGACCGCCTGTTTGAGCGGTTTGAAAGCCTTTTTTACAATGATAGCGGCAAGCAGCTGCTGCTCTCTTTGATAATCGTTAAACGTACTCTCACTGAACCGTTTCCTTTCCTGGAGCTTTTTGTACACGTCCAGGTAATCCTCTTTGTCGAGCAGCTCAGCTTCCTGAACGACCCAATCCTTACGACGTTCCTTTTTCTCAAGCTTGTTTAGCTCACTCAGGAGCCACTTCGCTGTCTGCTCCATCCGATTTGGAATGGACTGTCTTTGATCCAGTGAGTAAAAATAGGATTGAATTTGTTCCTTTGTGATCAGCTTTTGTCCGCGGAAGATGATATTTTTAAAGATCATCCCTTTAGAAGACAGCCGTGTGACGTATTCATCAATGAATTGCTGAAAAGCTAAGCCCGCCTTCCATGTGATTCCCGCAAGCCTTGTTGGAAAACCGCCATCCTTTGTTTCAGTCAGGCAATATTCAAGCTGATCAAAGGGGCTTTCACATTGAAACTTGCGGCCAAGCCGATGCTCGATATATTCCTGAAACGTCGCCTGCTCCATGTTCTCTTCCCCTAACTCAGGCAAAACAGAAGAGACATAGCTGTTAAATAAAAAGTTGGGAGAAAATAAAACGATTTGTCCGGCATCTATGACGCCGCGGTGCCTGTATAACAAATAAGCGACACGCTGAAGCGCTGCCGATGTTTTCCCGCTTCCAGCCGCTCCCTGCACGATTAGGAATTTACTTTTTTCATTACGGATGATCTGATTTTGTTCTTTCTGGATTGTAGACACGATGTTTTTCATTTGGGTATTAGAGTGATGGCTTAATACTTCTTGCAGCATTTCATCGCCGATCGTCATATCAGTATTAAACATCGCCTTGAGGGCGCCGTTTTTAATGATAAACTGGCGTTTCAGTACCATTTCTCCTTCTATCGTTTCACCGGGCACTTCGTACTCCGCTTTTCCTGGGGAATAATTGTAGTACATGCTTGATATCGGCGCCCTCCAGTCATAGATCAGAAAGTGTTCCTCCTTCTCATCCATACAAGAAGCTAAACCGATATAAATTCGCTCTGCCTGCTCCTCACCGTTTTCAATAAAATCAATCCGGCCGAAATAAGGCGAAGCTTTTAATTGATGAATTCGTTTGAGCTGCTGATCCATTCGCCGATGATTCCGTTCCCGATCAGACAGCAGCTCTGCCTGCTGCTTAATGCTTGCCATCGTTTCAACCGCTTCATGGGCATCATCAAGATTAACCGTAACATCCTCCCAAAAGCTTTTTCTTAATCCGATAATATCATGCTTTAACCCGCCCGCAGACGTTTCCAGAAACCGCTCTTTTTTGCCGAGCTCCTGCAGCACCTCATCTATTCTTGACTGCTCTTCCTTCCATTCCTTATCCTGCTGATTCATGACGGCACCTCCAGAAAATAGTTGACAAACACCGATGAAACACTGTAAAATATAATTGGATACATATAATCAATATATGATAAAAATACGCAAATACAATTTATCTTAGCACATTCACCCAATATCAATCAAGGTTTGGGTTATTTATATGCAAAAAAACCGATTTCAAATTGAAATCGGTTTTTTAATGTTAGTTATCTAAACGAAAAGAACGGTTTGGCAGCTTCCAATTAAACATATAGGAACAAACGCGGCAAACAACGAGCACGAAAAACAGTACGTACAAGCCGAACGAGTTTCCCAGCCAGCCCAAGCCGACGATTAAACCGCCGAGAGCCGCCCAGACCGCATAAATTTCTGCTTTCAGAACAAGCGGTTTGCGCCCGGCAAGAAGATCGCGAATGATTCCGCCGCCGCTTCCCGTCAGCACCGCTGCCACGATGACGGCACTAAGCGGATGGCCCATTTTGACGGCATACAGTGCGCCTTGGATAGCGAAGGCTGCGAGACCGATCGCATCTGATAAATTGCCCCACTTATTCCAATGCTTCAGCAGCAGCTTCGGGAACAAAAACACAATCGTAATGGATAAGAGCGCGATTTGAAAGTACGCTCCCTGCTCCCATAGTGCTGACACCGGAACACCGATCAGCAAATTGCGGATCGCTCCTCCTCCAAAAGCTGTGACAATCCCTAATATATAAACTCCTAAAATATCATATTCCTCTTCCATCGCAACGATTGCGCCGCTGACTGCAAACGCAATGATACCAATCACACTGAGCAGCTCCCAAGCCATTCTGATGACTCCCTTTATGTTTGTTAAATTTTCTGACGACCTCTAGATTTTATAATCGCTCAACCGTAAAATCAATAACATTTTCACGATAAAAAAAGATAAATTTAGAGAGAGTACACCAAACGCTATCGAGCATAAGTTTTCGAGATAAAAAAAGCGCCCGGCATACAGCGGGCGCTTTTTTGTTATTCAGATTTTTCGCCTTTCAGCAGACACATAAAAACGATAATCAGGATAAAAGCAATCAGGGCCAGGAATGGAATGGTAATAAAACCAAACCAGTTAATATATTGGCCTGAGCACGGCACGCCGCTTACACACGGCTTAATGCCGGTAAAGCCGGGCACTTTTTGCTCTAAGTAGTGCATGATCGAAATAAATGCCCCGATAATCGCCATGGGGAGCACATATTTTTTCACGCGTGTATCACCTTGAAAGGTGGCGATGCCTAAAATCAGGACGAGCGGATACATGAGGATACGCTGGTACCAGCACAGTTCACATGGAATGAACTTTCTGATTTCACTGAAATACAGGCTGCCAAGCATAGCGACAAGAGCCACAACCCAGGAAGCATATAAAAATACAATTCTATTTTTCATATGATTACTTCCCTTTCAGCTCTTTTTCTATCGTTTTTTTGATTTCATTATAATCTGAAAAATCACTAATCACTTTATCATTGACGTAAATCGTCGGTGTTGCCTGTATGTTCATTTTATTATTAAGGTCAGAATCCTTTTCCACTTGAGAAGCGAATGTTTCCTTATCAAGATTGTCCTTGAGCGTCTCAGGTTTTACCTTTGTGGTGCTTTTTGCAAGATCACCGAGAACGGCTGGGGTTACCCATTCCTGTTCTGTATCCGGCTGTTTTTCGAACAGCTTTTCATGGAATGCCCAGAAAGAGTCAGGATCTTCTTTCCATACTTCTTCCGATGCAAGAGCCGCTAATCTAGAACCTTTTCCATGAAACATGACGTTCACGAATGAAAATTTCACATCGCCCTTATCAATAAAGTCTTTTTGTATTTTTGGGAAGATGTCACTGTTAAACACCTTACAAGACGGGCATTTGTAATCTCCGAATTCTACTACAGTAACCGGTGCATCATCCTTGCCAAGCACAGGCTGGCCTTTGATAGACGGCTGTCCGGAAACCGCTTCATTGCCTTGTTCCGTTTTGTTATTAATGATTACAATGGCTGCTAGCAATACAACAACCACAATCGTAAGGATGACCGCGAATTTCGCAGAAGACTGCTGTTTCTTTTTCACTCCGACACCTCATCGTTTTCAAATTAAAAAAGAAGCGGATCGCAATTGACCCACTTCTTTATTTTAACAAGACAAGTGCCTATAAGAAAACCCCGAAAAAATGAATTCTCTCCGACAATTTATCTGTTTTTGAGACGCATAACGCGCATGGCGTTTGCCACAGCGAGCAGGGTAACACCGACATCTGAGAAAACCGCTTCCCACATGGTCGCAATTCCAAATGCTCCAAGAATGAGAAAGATCGCTTTTACACCTAACGCAAAGCCGATGTTTTGCCACACGATTCGCCTTGTCCGTTTCGCAATCCGAATCGCTTCCGCTATTTTCGACGGCTGATCTGTCATCAGCACGACGTCTGCGGCTTCTACCGCAGCGTCTGAGCCAAGGCCTCCCATGGCCGCTCCGATATCCGCACGCGCAAGAACCGGCGTATCATTGATGCCGTCACCGACAAAAATGAGTTTTTCGTTTGGCGAAAGCTTGGCTTCCAATGCTTCGACCCGCGATACTTTATCCTGCGGCAGCAGCTCCGCATACACCTCGTCGATGCCAAGCTGTTTTCCGACGGCTTCTCCCGTTTGTTTCGAATCACCTGTCAGCATAACTGTCTGTTTGATTCCAAGCGACTTCAGATCAGCAACCGCCTGTGCTGCATCTTCTTTTACTTCATCCGCTATGATGATTGCTCCGGCATAGCGTTGATCAACAGCAACGTGCACGATTGTTCCGGCATGTTCATCCGGGACGCCCTTAACCTGTTCTTTTTCCATGAGCTTCTTATTCCCAGCAAGGATTTCTGTTCCGTTTACTTTTGCAAAAATGCCGTGGCCGGATATTTCCTCATATGACTCTATCGCATCAGATGAAAGTATTTTCCCGTAAGCTTTACGCACAGATTCAGCAATTGGATGCTGGGAGTGAAGCTCAGCATATGCCGCCGCTTCAAGTAATGTGTCCTTTGTAAATCCTTCTGCAGGTTTGATTTCTGTCACTTCAAAGCTGCCTTTTGTTAATGTTCCTGTTTTATCAAACACCGCGTATTTGACTTGATTCAAGGCTTCTAAATAATTGCTTCCCTTCACAAGCACTCCGGCCTTTGAGGCTGCGCCGATTCCGCCGAAGAAACCGAGCGGTATAGAGACAACAAGTGCACATGGACAAGAAATTACTAAGAAAATAAGTGCGCGGTACACCCAATCGGAAAGCGCGGCACCAGAAATCACCAGCGGCGGGACAAAGGCCAGCAATACCGCGATGATCACAACAGCAGGTGTATAATACTTGGCAAACTTCGTGATAAAGTTTTCTGTCCGGGCTTTGCGGCTGCTCGCATTTTGAACCAAATCTAATATTTTCGATACTGCAGATTCCTGGTAGCCCTTTGTGACTTCAATATGCAGAACGCCGTTTTGATTGATAAAGCCTGACATCACATCTTGTCCCTCTGCAGCTTTTCTCGGAACGGACTCACCTGTCAAAGCAGACGTATCGACCATCGCTGATCCCTGCACGACCTTACCGTCAAGGGGTATGCTTTCTCCCGGATTGACCACAATGATGTCTCCTGTCTGTACGTCCTCCGGAGAAACCAGTTCGATGCCGTTCTCTGTTTTGACATTGGCGTAATCAGGCCGTATGTCCATTAACGCACTGATTGATTTTCTGGACCGGCTGACCGCGGCTCCTTGAAAAAGCTCACCGATTTGGTAAAACAGCATAACGGCGACACCTTCAGGGTATTGCTGAATCAGAAAAGCACCGATTGTGGCAAGAGCCATTAAGAAATGTTCATCAAACACCTGACCGCGGCTGATGTTTTTGACTGCACGGATGATAATGTCACCGCCGATGATCAAGTAGGCAGCGAGGAAAAGTATAAATTCAATGGTTCCGGAATGAACGAAATATGCCGCTGCTCCGAGAATGATAGCCGCCGCCATTCTGATCAGCATCTTGATCATTCGATGACGATAGCCGTCATCAGCTGGTTTCTGTTTATGCTTTTGACGAACCGTTACATGCGGATCGATTGATTTCACCTTTTTCTCTACCTTACTGGTGACCCATTGCTCTTCTTTTCCATCGGCTGAGACAGTCAAGGTGCTTGCTGCAAAATTAACCGCGCATCCGTCAATGCCCTTTATGCCTTTAACTCCGTTTTCGATTTTTTGAGCACAATTGCTGCAATCCAAACCGTCCAGAACGTATTCCTGTTTCACTAGTCTCACCTTACCTTCCGATTTAGGGTTCCCTCTTCAAAGCGTATCAATGAGTATTGGTATTGAATTTATATATATGAGCACATACTCATATATTGGTTACGTCTATTATATGTCGTTTTCCAAGAAAGTGTCAATGAAAAACAAAAACCGGCATATGGCCGGTTTTTATTTTACTTTCTGCAGACGCAGCGCATTCAGAACAACAGAAACGGAGCTGAATGCCATTGCCGCTCCCGCTATCCACGGCGCTAAAAATCCGAGCGCTGCGATTGGGATGCCGAGGCTGTTATAGCCAAGCGCCCAGAATAAGTTTTGTTTAATGTTTTTCATCGTCAGTCTGCTCATGCGGATGGCGTCGGCAATGCTGTTCAGATCTCCGCGAATCAACGTAATGTCCGCTGTTTCCATGGCAATGTCCGTGCCTGTTCCAATTGCCATGCCGATATCGGCTGTTGCAAGCGCCGGCGCATCGTTAATTCCGTCGCCTACCATGGCCGTCTGGCGGCCTTCTTTCTGCAGGCGGGAAATTTCCGCCGCCTTTTGTTCAGGAAGGACTTCCGCAATGACACTCGTAATTCCTGCTTCCTTCGCGATGGCTTCTGCGGTTCTGCGATTGTCACCTGTCATCATGATGACATCCAGGCCCAACTCTTTCAGACGGGCCACTGCCGCCCGTGACGTGTCTTTTATCGTATCAGCAACGGCTACAAGCCCCGCTGCTTCTCCATCAATGGATACAAGCATAACCGTTTTTCCTTCTGCCTCAAGTTCTTCCATTTGCGCAAGAAGTGCACCATGTTCAACCTGTTCGCTCTCCATTAACTTTCTTGTGCCGACGAGAATGGTTTTGCCTCCGGCTTCAGCCGAAATGCCTGCCCCAATCTTTGCTTCAAAGCGGGTCAGCCTCGGTATCTCAAGCCCTTTTTCTTTCACGCCGGCAACAATCGCTTCACCGAGCGGATGCTCTGATCCCGTTTCGGCTGCCGCCGCAAATTGAAGCAGATCTGTTTCTTCAAAACGGCCGAACGGAATGGCATCAGTCAGTCTCGGCTTCCCGTTTGTCACAGTTCCGGTTTTATCAAGAACAATCGTATCGAGACGATGTGTTTTTTCTAAATGCTCGCCGCCTTTAAAGAGAATTCCGAATTCAGCAGCGCGTCCAGATCCGGCCATAATGCTCGTCGGAGTGGCAAGGCCGAGGGCGCAAGGACATGCAATGACAAGAACCGCAATGAACTTGCTGATCGCTTCGGCAAAATCGCCGGGAGCCGCCCAAAGATACCAAATGAAGAAAGTGAGAACGGCAATTCCCAATACGATAGGCACAAAAATGCCGGAAATCTGATCAGCGAGACGCTGGATCGGCGCTTTTGACCCTTGTGCTTCCTCGACAATTTTGATGATATGAGAAAGTGCCGTATCCTTTCCAACGTTGACAGCTTTGATTTTCAGGAAGCCGTTTGAGTTGACAGTTGCACCTGTCACGCTGTCACCTGGATTTTTGTCAACAGGAAGACTTTCTCCTGTAATCATCGATTCATCTACTGCCGAGCGGCCTTCAACCACTTCCCCGTCGACAGGAATTCGTTCGCCCGGTTTGACGTAAACAATGTCATTGACTAGTACTTCGTCTATCGGAATGATTTGCTCCTGTCCGTCTCTTACGACAGTCGCTGTTTTCGCTTGGAGCTTCATCAGCTTTTTAATTGCATCCGAAGAACGGCCTTTTGCTTTTGTTTCAAACAGCTTGCCTAATAAAATCAGCGTCAGCAAAATCGCGCTTGTTTCATAGTAAAGACCGTCTGTATGCCCATGGGAACCGATGCTTTGGATGGTAAGATAAAGACTGTAAGCGTAAGCTGCCGTCGTTCCGAGCGCGACCAATACATCCATATTGGCGCTTTTATTTCTGAGCGCCTTATACGCACCCGCATAAAACGGCCAGCCGATCAGAAACTGGACTGGTGTCGCCAGCGCAAACTGCATCCACGGATTGAGAAATATATCCGGCACCCAAATAAACGATGTAAACGTAAAATGGCTCACCATCGCCCAAAGCAATGGAAATGACAGAACCGCTGAAAAGATCAGTCTCGCCGTTTGCTTCCGTTCTTCTTTCTTTTTAGAAGCTGCCGTTTCTCGTTCCTCATCACCCTTCAGCTGAAGCTTATATCCCAGCTTATCTAC
Source organism: Bacillus sp. SN1 (assembly GCF_002796895.1). Taxonomy (NCBI): domain Bacteria; kingdom Bacillati; phylum Bacillota; class Bacilli; order Caryophanales; family Bacillaceae; genus Bacillus; species Bacillus sp. SN1. Next base: position 21,202 of record NZ_PHIE01000006.1, on the reverse strand, counting down.
CGCTTCTTTCAAATCGCCGACAGACGCTTCTTTCGGATTGTACTCGACCGTAACCGTTTCTAAAGCGAAGTTTACAGGAGCATTTGTAACGCCTTCTATTTTATTAAGCCGCTTTTCAATCCGATTGGCGCAGGCCGCACACGTCATGCCTTCGATATCAAATTCAGCTTTTTCTGTTACGACGTGATAGCCTAGCTTTTCAATTTTTTCCTGAATCGCCTCAGCCCCTGTTTCAGCAGGATCGTAGGTGACATTTGATGTTTCCGTTGCCAGATTGACATTGGCATCCGTAACTCCGGGCATCCGCTTCAGGCCTTTTTCAATTCTGGAGGCACATGCCGCACAGGTCATACCCGATACCTGCATCGCGATTTCCTTTTGTTCACTCAATCTACTCACTCCTTCAGATACACCCGGGGGGTATATAAAAATGAAAGAAATATCGCGCCTCCCTAAAGGCGCGACACCTTGAATCAATCGGCTACATCATAGCCCTGATCTTCTATCGCATCCGCAATGTCCTTGACTGATACTTTGTCAGCATCAAACGAAACATCGACTTTTCCCGCTTCCAGATTGACATGAACAGCACTGACGCCGTCCAGTTCTCCTACGCTCGTTTCCACAGCTTTGACGCAGTGCTGACAAGACATTCCTTCAACTTGCAATGTTTTTTGTTCCATTTGAATTCCTCCTGTTTATCTTTCTGTTTTCATCCTACCATACCCCCGTAGGGTATTACAACAAAAAAAGACTTTATGATTTTGTGAACTTTTTAAATACGTCCAAAAGCTCAGAAATGGCCTGTTCCCCGTCTCCGCTTTTGATGGCATCTGCTACACAGTGATGGGCGTGGTCCTCAAGCAAGTGAAGCGCCACATTTTTCATTGCCGCCTGAACAGCTGAAATCTGCACAAGAATATCTACACAATATCTATCGTTTTCCACCATATTTTGAATGCCTCTGACCTGGCCTTCTATCCGCTTCAGCCGGTTTGTGATTTGATCCTTTTCTTTCGAGCTTTTATGGTTTAATGCTTTATGTTCGTTATGCTTCTCCATACGTACACCTCTGTTTCTTATATTAATTCCCATTATACTGATTGTCCAAACTGTTGTCTAAGCATGCCGCCGCAAAAAATGAATCAGTTAGGTTTTACCATTTATACAGGAGGGTATATATCTCTTGTGAAAACGCTTTTAAAGGGGAGAAGAAAAGTGGATACAATAAAGGTTGGGATATTAGGGTACGGACTGTCTGGTTCTGTTTTTCACGCGCCGCTGCTTGCTGTTCTGGAAGAGTATCACATCAGCAAAGTCATGACATCGCGGACAGAAGAAGTGAAACGGGATTTTCCGGATGCAGAAGTTGTGCATGAACTTGAGGACATCACAAATGACCCGGCCATTGAGCTTGTCATTGTCACCACACCGAGCGGCCTTCATTACGAGCACGCTATGGCATGCATTCAGGCCGGAAAACATGTTGTGATCGAAAAACCGATGACAGCGAAGGCCGAAGAAGGGGAGAAATTAAAGAAGGCTGCCGATGAAAAAGGTGTATTGTTAAGTGTCTATCATAACCGGCGCTGGGATAACGACTTTTTAACGATTAAAAAGCTGATCGCTGACGGATCCCTTGAAGATATCAATACATATCAAGTCTCCTATGACCGCTACAGACCTGAGGTTCAAGCACGGTGGCGGGAAAAAGAGGGCTCGGCCACTGGTACGCTGTATGATCTCGGCTCCCACATCATAGACCAAGCCCTGCATTTGTTCGGGTTGCCAAAAGCCGTGACTGCAAACGTAATGGCCCAGCGTGAAAATGCCGAAACCGTTGACTATTTTCATTTGACTCTGGATTACGGCAAACTCCAAGCCATTCTATACGGAGGATCGATCGTTCCGGCAAACGGCCCTCGTTATCAAATCCACGGACAGCATGCCAGCTTTATGAAATACGGAATCGACGGACAGGAAGACGCACTCAGAGCGGGAAGAAAACCGGAGGATGACAGCTGGGGAGCGGATGATCCGGAGTTTTACGGAAAGCTGACAACCGTTCATGGCACGGACAAAAAAACAGAAACCATCCCATCAGTAAATGGCTCCTACCTTAGCTATTACCGCAAAATAGCAGAGAGTATACGAGAAGGCTCTGCGTTGCCCGTCACCGCTGAGGAAGGAATTGATGTTATTCGCATCATTGAAGCCGCGATGAAAAGCAGTGAAGAGAAACGAACCATTATGCTGGAGAAATAAACAAAAGCCTCCCCAAGAAAAGGGAGGCTTTTTCATTAAAATGTTTTTCCTGCTTCTTTCGCACGCGCAATCGCGTCTTCTTTGATTTGCTGTGCTTTATCAGGCTCCGCATTATGTCCCTCTACGAAAATGCCATCGAATGATGGTACACCGAAGAAGTTCATCATGATGCCGATGTAACGGTGACCCATTTCCATTTCAGCCGCAGGGCCTTCAGAATAGTAGCCGCCGCGCGCTTGGATATGAATCGCTTTTTTATCAGTTAACAAGCCGATCGGGCCTTGTTCAGTGTATTTGAATGATTTTTCTGCAACTGCAACAGAATCAAGATACGCTTTCATTACTGGCGGGAATGAGAAGTTCCATAAAGGAGTAACGAATACGTACTTATCAGCAGATGCAAATTGATCACTAAGCTCTCCCAGACGGCCCACTTTCGCTTTTTCGCTTTCAGAAAGCTCGTCAAAGCCTGTGCCTGACTGCAGCTTGCCCCATCCGCTGAATACATCCGCGTCAATGTGCGGGATGTTTTCTTTGTACAAATCGATATGTACAACTTCATCATTTGGGTTCGCTTCTTTGTAAGATTCGATGAATGCTTTACCTGTTGCCATACTGTAAGAAGTTGCTTCATCATGCGGGTGAGCAGTGATATACAATACTTTTGCCATTTTTACCAGCCCTTTCATTTTTAAAAATCACACATCAATTATTATCATACAGATGCATTATGATTATTCTTTCTCTACTAGTCTTTATTATAGGGGCACTAAAAATTACTTTCAAGTAAAACATCTTGAATTAAAGATTATTTCACTTTTCGAAAGCTGTCCGCAAGCCCGAATACAGTGCGGAGAGCTCTTTACTGATACGCGGGTAATAAGGAACATGCGGCACTTGTATGTCAGCCGGCGTCCTTTTCATCAAAGCGGATTGCTCAGCCTGTTCAAAAAACACTTTTAGCTGGTTCATCTCTTTTTCAGAAAACGGAGCAGTCGGTCGATGATGAGCTTGGGCCGAGAGCAAATAATACCCTAAGTGCTGAGCACCGGAAATGGCAGGCCAGAGTACATCCGCATTCGCGTTAGGAAATTCCCCAAGCGCCTTGTCATACGCATCCCGAAGCCTAACCAGACTCACCCTTAACTTGTTCTCGTCTGCTTTCTGTCCGGTCAACAGTTTCTCCATAAACTGCCCTTCCAGCCGGATCACGTCCCGCATTAGTTCAGGCAGCCGCTTCGTTGAAAACCGTCTCCATAAAACCATCGTTCCCAATAGCCCGATTACGCTGCCAACAGCTACATCCGTCAGCCTCGCTATCATAAAATAACCGACGTCCGAGCCGCCATGCATGCTTTCTGTTATGACAAGCGCATTTGCGGTCAAAAAAGGAACCGCCAGCGCATAATTGCGGACAATCAGCATCTCAAGAAGACATTGCAGCGCTGCAATACACAACGCAATATAAACACCGCCCGGCTTAACAAACAGGATTGCGCCTGCCAGCCCAACACCGATCACGGTTCCGATTGAACGCTGAATGGCCCTGTGAAGCGTAAAGAGAACAGTAGTGCCAAGCATGACCGCTGCTGCCGAAAGCGGAATCCAATAGGAGCGTGCAAAGCCGAATGTGAGGGCAAACATATGGGCGGCAAACAGCACAATTCCGTACTTTAACGCCCGTATCAAAACGGGAGACTGCCAGTCAAAGGCATTTCTCAAAAAGTAAAAAGAGGCTGGCAGGCGGCTCGGTTCCCCGTCCGATTGCTTATCATTCCGTCCTGAAGCGATAGACAAAGCCTCATTGATTTCTTCAAACAGCTTCCGGCTTGGCTCTGATTCATTCTCCTTGATCTGAAATGCACTGGAACTACGAGCATGCCCAAGCGCATCTCCGGTTTGACGGAGTGCCTTTTCAATCTCGGCCGTCTCTCTGTCTGGCGTTTCAGCTGAAAAATGAATAATGGCAAGAAATATGTCGTCAGCTTTTTCGAGCAGGCGGAAAAATCGTTCATCATGCTGTGATTTTTTTCGCCTGTTCCCCTTACCGAGAACCGTTTGACGAGCTGTTCTGAGCATAAGCACCGTCTGATGCTGCGCGTTATGAAAGCCTTGCGTACCGACGGCTGAAAGACATGAAGCCAGCTGATGATATGTTTGTTGCAGCACCGCCTCCTCCGGTCCATGTTTGTTCCATAACCAGCCGATTAAGGCGATTCCCATGGCGAAAATGCCGCCGAGAAACGTCAGTCCCGCTCTGAACAACGCTTGTGAAGGATCGGCCGGCAGCCCGGAGCTGACTAAAAAGGCAAGGACAAAAAACATCGGCGCAGGACCTTGTATACCGAGCGCACTAAAAATAAACATCGCAGCTGCACCAATCAAGCACAGGACAGCCGCCATCATCCAAACCGTCCCAGACAAAATCGTGCCTAATCCAAATGAGAGCGCGATCCCAATGGAAACCAAAAGCAGCTTCAAAGCGCGCTTTTTATACGATTCACCGCCCGCATATAAATAAACAAAGCCCCCGATGCTTGCAGTTAAACCATAATCCGTGTGACCCGCCAATGCGCCGATCAGCACAGGAAACCCTGAAGCGATCCCTGATCCGATCGCCTTTTTCCATGGAAATGGATTCGCATGAATGCGAAAGGCATCCTTCACGATGCTTGGCATGGTTCTTTGATTGTTCTCAACAGTTTTATTCATTTGACAAAATCCTTTTCTATGAATGTATAGGATTTTTCCCTATTATTCACTATAGTATGCCCCAAAAACGCCTTCGCTTCTCAATAGATGCCCGCAAAAAAAGCAGAGACCATACGTCTCTGCCTGCTTTCCATCAGTTTATTCGCAATATCCTGAATCGGCTTGATCCAGTTGCTGTACGTCAGCTCGGCAGCTTTTTTCCGATCCTTCTCCTTACATGCCTCAATGATTTGTTCATGTTCTTCAATCGAATTTTGCGGCGATTTAAAAAAAGACAAAAATAAAAGCAGCGCCTAACAGCACTGCTTTGTCCATTTGCTTTCTTTTAAGAGAAGATGAATAAAAATTATAGGATAAATCAATAGATACCCATTAAACAGCCACCAAACAAGATCGAAGTCTCGGCTGAATGTCCAGAATGAAATCGCCTGAAGGCCTGAACAACAGGTCAGCACAAGAGAAATCAGCGCCATCAGCTTCCAGTCAGCACTGTTCTTCCGCTGCAAGTACAAGCTGTACAATCCTGTGAAAGAGATCAAGATATCCAGCGGGAAAAAGGACCAGTTCCAGGCGATCACAAACGGATGGTCATGATGTTTAAAAGCCCAGCTTTCCGGTATTAGCGAAAACCCAGCTGACAGCCAGTACAAGATAAAACCGATATCAGTCACGAGAAAAAACAGTTTCATATACCTCATTTGTACTGCCCGCTTTTATGTACCGGCTCAGTCTGCGCCCCATGATTGATCAGGTTTAAAGACACAACACCGGCGATAATCAATCCGATTGAAATGAGTTTCATTACGCTAACATTCTCTTGAAAAAACAAAAAACCAACGACTGTAATCAGGACAATCCCCATCCCTGACCATACAGCATAAGCAACAGAGACATCAATTGATTTTAGCGTAAGCGTCAGAAAGAAAAGACTCCCGCCATAAAAGAAAATCAACAGGACACTGGGAGTAAGTTTTGTAAAACCCGACGATAGCTTCATGCTGACCGTCCCAGCAACTTCAAACAGAATCGCTAAGCATAGAAACACCCAATTCACGTAGCATCAGCCTCCTCATCAGCTGTTATGCCGTTAAACAATACATCTACAATCGATTCAAGAACCTCTCCTGTCGTAAACTGATGTTTGAGCGGATATTCAGGGTCATACACTTGGTTGATGCTTCCTATATACATGTGAACAAACAGGTCCGGATTGATGTTTCTGATTCTCTTTTGCTGTTTGCACTCGTTTAATAATTCAAGGACAATTGTCCATTCTTCCTTAATAAACGTATCTAATGTAAGCCACGCATCGTAATGGTATTTCTTCAGATCACTTAATAATCCCATATTCAGCAGTTCCATCCCCTGCGGAAGACCGATCAGCATTTTTTTCACTTTTTCAAGAATGTCTAAACTTTCTTTTTCATAGATGTCTTTTTCCATTTGCTTCATCTCTGCGATAAATTGCTCAACAACCGCTTCCGCAAGCTTGTCTTTTGATGAATAATGCGCATAGAGCGTCCGCTTGCTCGTTCCCAGCACTGCTGCCAAATCATTCATCGTAAATGAAAATCCTTTCTGCCTGATCAGCCGGATGGTTTCCTCCAGAATTCTTTTTTCCAAATCAATCCCTCACTTTCGGTACTAACAAAACTATATCAGTACCAAAATTATACGACAGCAATTTATGGAAATCAACAACACTAAAAAAACCTCTCCCAAAAGGAGAGGTTTAAAAGACACTGCGAACCAAACCGCCGTCCACCCGAAGCGCCGCGCCATTGATCGCGGAGGAAAGCGGACTGCTTAAAAATGTAACGAAGTGGGCGATTTCTTCCGGATGGATCAGTCTTTGAATAATGGATGTCGGCCGGTTTTCTTTCATAAAACGTGCCTCAGCTTCTTGAACAGTCAGGTTTTCATCAGGATACAACGAGTTCAGCATGGTTTCCACACCCTCTGTTAAGGTAGAGCCCGGCATAACGGTGTTGACCGTCACATTCGTGCCGGTTGCCAGCTCCGCCAAACTGCGGGAAATGGACAACTGCATCGTTTTCGTCGCACTGTAATGGGCCATTTCCTGTGACGGCATAACCGCCGCTTCACTGGCAATGAAAATCACGCGCCCTTCTTTTTTCTCTATCATGTTGTGCAAATACTTGCGTGTCAGCCTTACCCCGCTCATAATGTTCACTTCAAAAAAACGAAACCATTCATCATCGGGAATATCAAAGTACTCCGCCGGTTCAAAAACCCCTAAATTGTTGATCAAAATATCAACCTCTGGATATGCCTGAAACAGCTCATTGCAGCCTTCTTCTGTTCCCAAATCAAATGCAGCCGGATATAGGACCGCTTCAGAATGTTGTGTTTTCAATTCATCTATCGTCTGATTCACTTTCTCTTCCCGGCGTCCGTTAATGATCACTGCCGCGCCTTCTTCAGCTAACGAAGAGGCAATGGCTTTTCCGATCCCCGATGTCGAACCAGTCACCAGTGCGGTTTTTCCTTGTAAATTCAGCTTCATTCGTTCATCCCTCCGTTTTTGATTCCTCTTATTTATTGACAGAAATGCGTTTGGTGAAACATCTGCTCTGCAATCAGTATGAAACAGCTGGGATTGAAATGGAAGTACGCACTTTTTGGTGCCTGTGATCTGGAGAAAAAATAAAGCAGAACCCTCAAAGAGGTTCTGCTTTATTGTCAGTATGTATGGAGACGGTGGGAGTCGAACCCACGTCCAGAAACATCGATTACTTAAGCGTCTACGAGCGTAGCCTGCATATTTATGGTTTCACTCATCTTCTTGCCTGCGGGCGGGCCTTCCGAGAGCTAGTCTGTTCATCTCTTCTTACGTTCTCAGACGGGAACGCAAGCGTAGCCTACTTGGATGTGCTCTTCACAGACACATAGGCAATGTCAGGAAGGGCTCGCTGCGCTTATTAGGCAGCTAATGCTACGTTTTGGTTAAAACTGTTAGTTTTGCCAGTTATATTTAAGTGCGTGTTTACGAGATCGCCTCTCGGCTCGCAGCTCAAGCTCGATCCATCCCTGTCGAATCCGTAACGTCCCCTTGTTATAAGGGAAATACGGGAGAAAATATCAAGCTCTCACTCAAACTGGCTATAGTCTTATTATAACACGATCACGGTTCTTTTCAATTGTCAAATCCTTGAAATGAAAAGCATTATGATCTGATCGTGAACACAGTATAGCACAGGCCTGATTTTTGAATCAAGCACTATGCCTTTAGAAGCCTTTTTGACTGTCTCTGAACGCTCTTTCGATTTCCCGCTTCGCGTCCTTGCGCTTCAGGTCTTCCCGTTTGTCATAGTTCTTCTTCCCTTTTCCAAGGCCGAGAAGCACTTTGGCAAAGCCGTTTTTCAGATACAGCTTCAGCGGAACGAGGGAATAGCCTTTTTCCTTTGTTAACCCGATCAGCTTATTAATCTCCTTACGATGCATTAACAGCTTTCTCGTCCGGAGCGGATCGTGGTTATAGCGGTTTCCCTGCTCATACGGGCTGACGTGCATATTGTGAAGAAACACTTCTCCCCGTTCGATTTTGGCAAAGGAATCCTTAAGGTTTACGCGGCCAGCGCGAATCGATTTGATCTCGGTTCCTTGCAGAACGATGCCTGTTTCATAGGTTTCTTCTATAAAATAATCGTGATTGGCTTTCTTATTTTGAGATAATACTTTTCCTGACCCTTTTGGCATGCCAGAACCTCCTCTCTCTAAGGAAAAACTGTCCACCTTTTGCGATACGCTCTATTTTACCAAATGTCACGTACCGCTACAATGAAAAGCTGTTTCCGAAAGAAAGCAAATAGAGCGCTGTGGCCCTATTTGCTGGTTGAGCTGCTATTTCTTCTTTTTCCGTTTCTGTTTCGGCGCGTTTTGGAAGCCGCGTTTTTTCTTTTTCTTCTTCGGCTTAGTGAACCACTCCCCTTTTTCCTCAGACGGAGCTGGAGAAACAGGCGTATTGGTGCTTTGGACGCGCTTTCTGGCTGGCTTTCCGCGTTTTCTGCTCCGACTGCTGTCCAGTTCTCTCGGACGACGCGGAGTGCCCTTCATGCCGACGATTTCAAAGTCGATATTGCGCTCGTCTTTGTTGACATCGACAACCTTGACTGTGATTTCATCTCCAATGCGGAAGACGTTGCCTGTCCGCTCGCCGATCATCGCAAAATGCTGTTCGTCAAAGCGGTAGTAGTCATCCGTCATAAAGCTGACGTGGACGAGTCCTTCAATTGTATTCGGCAGCTCGACGAACATTCCGAAGTTTGTCACTGAGCTGATCATCCCGTCAAACTCTTCACCGATTTTATCAAGCATGTATTCCGCTTTTTTCAGATCATCCGTTTCACGCTCGGCGTCAACTGCACGGCGCTCCATTGTTGAGGTATGCTCGGCGATATCCGGCAGGCGTTCAGCCCACTTTTCCTGTGTCGCTTCATCGACTTTGCCGTTGATTAAGTACGTTCTAATCAGACGGTGGACGATTAAGTCCGGATAACGGCGAATCGGTGATGTGAAATGCGTATAGAATTCCGTTGACAGACCAAAATGCCCCAAGCTTTGCGGGTCGTATTTCGCCTGTTTCATCGAACGGAGCATGACAGTAGATATAACGGTTTCTTCAGGTCTGTCACGCACAGCGTCCAGAATGCTTTGCAGCGCGCGCGGATGAATATTTCCCGCCGTTCCTTTCACCACATAGCCAAATGTCGTCACGAACTCTAAAAACTTTTGCAGCTTTTCAGCATTCGGCTCTTCGTGAATCCGGTATATAAACGGTACGTTCATCCAATGGAAATGCTCCGCTACCGTTTCGTTCGCCACAAGCATAAATTCTTCAATCAGTTTCTCGGCGACAGAGCGTTCTCTGATGACAACGTCTTTAACCGCGCCTTCGTCATCGACAAGCACTTTCGCTTCTTTGAAATCAAAATCAACGGCGCCGCGGTTCATCCGCTTATCGCGCAGAATTTCTGCCAGGCGCTCCATATCTTTAAACATCGGAACGAGAGGCTCGTATTTTTGTTTCAGCTCTTCATCATCGTCAACAAGAATTTTATTCACATCTGAATAAGTCATTCTTTCCGTTGTTTTGATGACACTTTGGAAGATTTGGTGCTCCGTCACCTGTCCCTGACTGTTAATTGTCATTTCACAAGAAAGTGTCAGGCGGTCAACCTTCGGATTTAAGGAACAGATGCCGTTTGACAGTCTGTGCGGAATCATCGGGATGACTCGGTCAACCAAATACACACTCGTCCCTCTTTCAAGCGCTTCTTTGTCAATCGGCGAGTTTTCGGTTACGTAATGGCTGACATCAGCAATGTGAACGCCAAGCTTGTAGCTTCCGTCATCAAGCTTCGTCACGGTAACTGCATCATCCAAATCCTTCGCGTCCGCACCATCAATGGTGACAATCACCTGATCACGGAGATCACGGCGGTCTTTCAGGTCTTTTTCGTCAATTGTGTCAGGCGTACTTGATGCCTGTTCCATTGCGTCAGCAGGAAATTCTCCCGGCAGGCCGTGCTTATGAATGACCGATAAAATATCAATGCCCGGATCATTTTTGTGGCCGAGAATGGTTTCAATCTCGCCCTCTGCGTTCATGCGGCCTTCAGGATAGCTCGTCAGCTTGACCACAACCTTGTGCCCTTCCGCCGCTCCGTTTTTCCCGTTTTTCGGGATAAAGATGTCACTCGTGATTTTTTTGTCGTCCGGAATGACAAAGCCGAAGTTTCTTGTTTCTGTATACGTACCGACAACCCGCTGAATCGCTCTTTCTAAAATGCGGATGACGGTCCCTTCCTGTCTTGAGCCGCTTGACTGTGAATTCAGCCGAACCATGACGATATCGCCGTTCATTGCCGTATTCAGCTCAGTAGGCGGAATAAACACATCGCTTAATGACGTATCCTCAGGCAGCAAAAAGGCGAATCCTTTTGCATGTGCTGAAATCTTTCCTTTTATTAAATTCATCTTCTCCGGAATGCCGTAGCGGTCACTTCTCGTCCGTACGATAAGCCCTTTGTCTTCCAAAGTGACTAACGCTTTAACAAGCTCTTTAAACTCCTCGGCTTCCGTAATATTTAACATCTCCTCAAGTTCCTGAACGGTCAGAGGCTTATACGCCTCTTCCTTCATAAACGAGAGAAGCTTATCCATAAATGCTTCTTTTTCCATTATCCGACCTCCTGTTGATTACCAATCGAGCTTCTCTAAAAATTCATACACATCCTGATGGACGAGGTCACGTTCTTTGTCGAGCGTAATGACATGGCCTGATTCCTCGTACCATTTCAGCTGTTTCTCATCAGTTTCCACTTCGTTGTAAATAATATTTGCGCTTTCGGTATTAATCATGTGATCATGACGGGCCTGCACCACAAATGTCGGTGAATAAATCATATCGACATTGTTTCGCACATCGGCAATTAAGTCTTGCAGCGCCTTAAGGGTATTCATCGGCGTTTTTTCGAATTCCTTCATTTCTTCTTCAATTTGCTCCGGGCTTTTCCCCTCGAACTTTTTGTAATTGCGAGCGTATGAAAGGACGCCCTGATACATGACCTCTTCACTCTTAATATGCATTGGCGCGCACATTGGGACAATTCCCTTTATGGGTACAGTGTAACCCAATTTCAGCGAAAAAACCCCGCCAAGCGACAGTCCGCAGGCAGCAATGCTCTCATAGCCTTCAGATTTTAAGTATTCATAGCCATCCATCACGTTTTGCCACCAGTCTTCAGGCCCTGTATGTACAAGTTCTTCAGGGGGAACGCCGTGTCCTTCATATTGAGGCGCGTGGCACGTATAGCCCCGTTCATTCAAATAACGTCCCAGCATTCGTACGTCCGCTGTATTTCCTGTAAAGCCATGCAGTAAAAGCACCGCTTTGTCTCCGCCTTTAAATGTAAATGGTTTTGGTGTCACAACTTTCATGCTCATGTCTCCCTTTCTATCTGCACGATCATTTTAGTTTTCCACAGTTTGATCAGAAAAAAACGCTCTGAATATCAGCCAGAAACGTGAAAAAGGCCTGACTTCACATCAGACCTTATACAAACATTGCCCTATAGGATATAAGCAAGCGCAATCGTTAACACGAAAAACAAGACTGCCAGCACAACCGTGATGCGGTGCAAAATCAAATCAAGACCTCTTGCTTTTTGTTTCCCGAAGAGCTGCTCCGCTCCGCCTGAAATCGCACCAGATAATCCGGCGCTTTTACTGGATTGAAGCAAAACGACAATAATAAGTGCAATGCTGACGATAACCAATAAGGTAATCAAAACCGCGTGCATCCCTTACACCTCCAGACTCACTGGCCTACATTACTTCTATTTTACATGAAAAGGGTTGGCATGTCACGCTGTATCAGACGCCAAAAGGCCGGATAAGACGTTTTATCTTGGTTACCCTATTCATATGAAAAGGTCAAAAGGAGAAAAACGATGCCCCTTATCAGCATAGCCAGCAGAAAACATCTTTATTATGAGGAATATGGACAGGGAATTCCTATCATTTTTATCCACCCGCCGGGCATGGGACGTATGGTCTTTTATTATCAGCGCCTTCTCTCCGAGCATTTCAGGGTGATTTTTCCCGATTTAAGCGGCCACGGCGACAGTGATCACGCGGATCAGCCCGCCTCTATTTCTTATTACGCAGATGAGATCGTGCAATTCATGGACGCTCTGCACATTGATAATGCTGTGTTGTTCGGATATTCCGCCGGTGGCTTAATCGCCCAGCATATCGGCTTTACCCGCCCGGACAAAGTGTCACATCTTGTTCTGTCCGGCGCTTACCCGGCTGTCCATAACGTAATCGGAGAGAAGATACACAAGACGGGGATGTATCTGCTTGAGAAAAACGCCGGTTTGCTCATAAAAATCCTCGCCGTCAGCCATACAAAAAACAAAGAACTTCGAAACCTATTAACAGGCCATATGAAAAAAGCAGACCTTGCCCATTGGCATCAATATTATCAGGATTCGCTCCGTTACAACTGCATTGAACAGCTGCCCCATTTACACATGCCCATGCTGTTTATGTATGGCGGCCTGCGGGACTGGACCTTCCCAGCCTCAGGCTATTACCGCAAAGCTTGCAGCCATGCCGAATTTTTCAGATTGGAATATCAGGGGCATCAGCTGCCGACAAAACAATGGAAAACATGCAACGAACTGGTGACAGGGTTTGTGCTGACACATCATTCATAGGAATAGAAAACGCTTGGCTTCCTTGCGTTTTTTGTCGCTTTATTGACTTTTGTCAATAAAATCATAGTAAAAAAGATCCTCAAATTTCAAATTAAAATAGTGAAGCATTTTACCGATCACAAGCTGCCCCGGCCGTCTTTCTCCATTCAGCACGCGGCTCAGTGTGGCGGGTGAGACTCCGATTTCCAGCGCAAGCTGATTAAGGGAATAATCGTTATTGACCATATACTGCAAGACATAATCACGTCTAATCTGTATCTTTTCTACTGGCACTTTCCTCACCTTCCGTTCCTGAAAAAACTTTTTTCTATACTTTTACATTACGGCTTATGTTAACTTTTGTCAATACATTTCCAGCCTACCTATTCCCTTTAGTCAATAAACATACTAAAATATGAGTAACAGTGAGGGACGGGGTGAGACATATGGAAAGCTTTGGCGAACAATTGCGGGCATTGCGCGAAGAGAGAAAGTTAACAGTCAATCAGCTGGCGACTTATTCTGGCGTAAGCGCGGCCGGCATCTCCAGAATCGAAAACGGCAAACGGGGCGTTCCCAAACCTGCCACCATCAAAAAACTGGCGGAAGCCTTAAAAATCCCTTATGAAGGGCTTATGTATAAGGCTGGTTACATCGAAGAAGTGCATGAGGACAGAGCTCCTTATGAAACGAGGTGCAAGCTGCTTGAAAAAGCGGAGGCCTATGACCTGAAAAACCTTGCTCTTCTTGAGAACGAAAAGTGGCAATATCTCAATAAAGAGGATTTGCTCATGCTGGATCATTATTTTTCGTTTATATCAGACGAAGCCAAAAAACGGTCTGCTGATGACTAACTCTTGATAGGAATGCGAGGCGATCACCATGTCACCGTTCGGACAGCAATTACGGGAGCTGCGCCGCGCCCGCAAACTGACAGTGAATCAGCTTGCGGTGTACTCAGGCATCAGCTCGGCCACCATTTCAAAAATTGAAAACGGCAAACGCGGCACGCCAAAACCTGCCACTATCAAAAAACTGGCGGCTGTACTGAAAGTGCCCTACGAAAACCTGATGGCTGCCGCTGGTCATATTCAAGCCTTTCCAGAAGAAATCCGCGAGGCTTCGGAAAGCTACCAGTCCATTTACAACATTTACCAGACGGCTGTCACTCGCGGAGCGGAGCACCTTCCGATTTTCAACAGCCAAAAATGGGAACATCTCTCAAAGCAGGATATTGAAAATCTCAGCAAATACTTCGATTTTTTAGCTTCGGAAGCGAAAAAACGCGCCTCTTCCTCATAATCCCCTGTTTCTCTTTCTGCATTTTATCAATCACGCTTGCATACCTTCCCTCGTTATTTGCGTTATAATAGTGACAGACGAGGTGAAAAGTATGAACCAATCAGAAATGTGTCCTAGATTTGAAAAAGCAGTCGACATCTTGAGTAAACGCTGGGTCGCTTTGATCGTATTTCAGCTCTTGAACGGGTCGCAGCGATTTAGCGAAATTGAAGCAGCACTTCCAAATCTAAGCGGCAGAGTTCTGTCAGAACGGCTGAAAGAACTTGAGCTTGAAGGAGTGGTGAAGCGGGATGTCATCCCGGAAACTCCGGTTCGCATCGAATATTCATTGACCGATAAAGGAAAGGCGCTAGCCCCCATTTTGGGTGAGATTTCAAAATGGGCAACGGATTGGATTGACCCTTCCTTTCTTGACTAATTGCTAAAACGGTTCTGATCTCAAAGACGAGAAAAGGAGCCGTTTTTTATTTTTTATTTTCCAGTGAAAAAACGATTTCTCAGCCGATATATAGTACATCCACACATTACGTTTCTAAAGGAGACCACTATATGCGACTGACGATTTCCCGCAAATTCAGCCTGGTATTTTTGACACTGATCCTGATCAATTTACTTATAGGCGGAATAGGCGCTTTTAATATGCAGCACATCATTCAAAAGACAGATGAAATCAACACAAAATGGATTGACGGCATCAAAGAAATTACTTCGATTAATTATTTGACCGAGCATCTGTCTTCTAAAGAAAAGGATTTTCTGATTTTCACAGACAAAAGCAAAATGGATACGCTTGAACAAGACATGAATCAGATCCTTGAAGACATCAATCAAAAGCTTGATAGCTACGAAAAAACGATTTCCACTGACAAAGAACAGAAACTGTTTGAGCAGCTTCAAACTGAAGTAAACACCTATACTGATATTCATGCGCAAATTATAGAAAGCGGCCGCACGAATGATATGGACAAAGCAAGAGGTTTATTGGTGCAGACTGAGGCCAGATTTGAGGATATGAAAAAATCAGTCACTCAGCTCGTTGACTTTAATAAAGAAGGTAGCAACACAGCGGTAAAAGAAACGAAGGACGTATACCATAAAGGGCTCATTTACACTGCTTTGCTTCTGGCAGCTTCGATCATTATCAGTATTTTCATCTGGCTTTATATCACGCGAAACATTGTAAAGCCTATCATTCGCATGAAGGAGTCTGCCAATCATATTGCCGAGGGAGATCTGTCGAATGACATGGAGCCGCTCAACTCAAAAGACGAACTCGGCGATCTGAACGAGGCACTGCAAAAAATGGTAGGCAATCTGAGAGATATTGTCGGGTACTCCAAAGAAATATCAAGCCGGGTTCTTTCTTCCTCACAAGTGCTGGCAACCGCAACGAATGAAACGAGATCCGGCAGCAGACATATTACCGAAACAATGAACGAAATGGCTGAAGGCTCTGAACAGCAGGCCCAAGACGCCGTGACGATTGCAGAATCGATGAATGAGTTCACCGAAAGCATTGATAAAGCCTATAATCGCGGCATCACAATCAGCGATACGTCTCAAAACGTCCTCGAACTCGCAGTAAGCGGAAACGAAAATATGGATACGTCATTACAGCAAATGAAAACCATCCATCATATCGTTCAGGAGGCCGTGCATAAAGTGAGATCACTGGAACAGCATTCTCAGGATATCAACAAGCTCGTTCAGGTCATCAACGGCATTGCCGAGCAAACGAATTTGCTGTCACTTAACGCCGCAATTGAGGCTGCCCGCGCAGGAGAAAGCGGCAAAGGCTTCGCCGTTGTGGCAGAGGAGGTCAGAAAGCTGGCTGACGGCGTTTCTGATTCTGTCCAGGATATTACCCGGATTGTCAACGGGACACAGCAGGAAATCCACACTGTCATTGGGTACTTAGAAAGCAGCTTTACAGAAGTCGAAAAAGGAACAGAAAACCTGACAGACACCGGACAAGCTATGCAGCATATCAGACAATCGGTCACTCACGTTGCAGACAGCATTAAGGAAGTAACGGATGGCCTGAAGCAGTTAACAAACCAATCGATTACCATCAATCAATCGATTGAAAATATCGCTTCTGTATCTGAAGAGTCGGCCGCCGGCATTGAAGAAACATTTTCGATTACCGAGCAGTCCGCCCATTCCATGGATCAAGTGCTCCAGAATGCTGAGGAGCTTGAGCAGCTGGCGAAGGAGCTTAATGAGAAGATGAATCAGTTTACAATCTAAAGAGAAAAAAGAGGCTGGAGTCATCCAAGCCTCTTTTTCTATTCTATGCAGCTGTTTGAACGCGTTTCGCTCTGGTTCGTTTTTTCTTTACCGGACTTAATGCCCGCTCCAGCCAGGCCATGAGCAAATCAGCTGCAACCGCCATCACCGCAGTCGGTATCGCGCCGGCGAGAATAATCGCTGTTCCGTTTGTCGCGTTTGAGCCACGGACGATCATATCTCCAAGGCCGCCGGCTCCGACAAATGTGCCGATTGCTGTAATCCCGATGGCAATGACGAGAGCCGTGCGCAAGCCTGCCATAATGACAGAAAGCGCGAGCGGAAGCTCAACCATCCGGAGAACTTGGAATTTCGTCATGCCCATTGCTTTTCCCGATTCTAAGTAGGCATGTTCAATGCTGACTATGCCTGTGTACGTGTTTCGGATAATCGGCAGAAGGGAATACAGAAATAATGATACAATCACCGTGTTTGCGCCGAGCCCCATGACAAGCATCAAGACGGCCAGCATGGCGAGTGCCGGGATTGTTTGAATAACGTTTGTTACGGCGAACACCCAGGCTGACAAACGGCGAAAATGCGCAACGAGGATTCCGACCGGAACCCCGACGACAGCGGCAAACAAAACGCCGTAAGCCGACATGAGAAAGTGCCGGCCGAATTCTTCCATGACGTAGCTGCCGTTCTGCGCATAATACGTCATGACCTGTTCAAGCACATTCATTGGTTTCTTCCCCCTTTCATGATTCGAAGTAATGATGCTTTTCTAAATATTCCTTGGCAACGACAGAAGGCTCTTTTAAATTGCCGTCGACTTCATAGTTGAGCTCCTGCATTGTGGCTGTGTCCATTTTCCCGATCATTTTCTGAATGACGCCTTCAAGCTCAGGATGTTCTTTGAGCACTTGTTCCGGAACAACCGGAGAGCAGTCGTACGGCGGGAAAAATTGCTTATCATCCTTTAGCATTTTAAGACCATAGGACTTGATTCTTCCATCAGTCGAATACGCAAGCACAATGTCCATTTTTCCGCTCTTCACCGCGTCATACACAAGCCCGATCTGCATTGGATACGTGCCGCCGAATGTCATGCCGTAGGTTTTCGTAAAGTCTTTATAGCCGTTTCCCTTGAGCTTCATCCAATAGTTATCGACACCGAGCTTTAATTGCGGCGCCCATTTTTTAACATCTGATACGGTTTCTAAATGATATTGATCGGCCAGTTCCTTGCTGACCGTAAAGGCATACGTATTATCAAACCCGTAGGAGTCATACCATTTTAAATCGTATCTTTTTTTAAACTCCCGCTGTGTCAGCGCCAGCGCTTTGTCCGGATCTTTCTCAGGTTCCATTCTCAGCGTTCCTGTCAGCGCGTCTCCCGTATATCTTGTGGCCGCAATGTCGATTTCCCCGTTCATTAAGGCCTGCTGCTGCACCGCGTTGGAGCCGAGATTTTTAATGGTTGTTGTTTTGAGATCAGTATGATGTTCGATCAGCTGCCCAAGCATGCTGGCGATAATTTCTGATTCGCTCATGCTTTGCGCGCCGATTTTAATGGTCTGGTCTGAAGCAGCGCTGAGACCCGGAAGTGAACAGCCGCTCAACGTCAGCATTGCTGCTAGCGTTAACCCGATCATCCATTTGAGATATTTTCTTTTCATGAGCCGCCTCCTTATGAAACTTCCTTCAATCTCTGCATGCCGGCAGGTGTCAGTTTTCGTTCACTCACTGCCAGCACGTAATCTATTACAATTGCCAATATCGTGACGGGCACCGCGCCCCCGATGATATATTCCGGCTGATATAAATTCAGTCCGATAAAAATGTAATCACCCAAACCGCCGCCTCCAATAAAGGAAGCGAGCGTTGCCCAGCCGATTAAGTAAATCGTCGATGTTCTGATTCCCGCCATGATCACAGGCGCGGCAAGCGGCAGCTCCACCAGGCGGACTTGTTCAGCCGGCGTCATGCCGATGCCTTTGCCAGACTCGAGCAGATTTTTGTTGACGCCGCGAATGCCGGTATACGTGTTGCGGAGGATCGGTAATACAGAATAGAAAAACAATGCCACAATGGCTGGAACCTTCCCGACACCCAGGAGCGGAATAAAGAAGGCGAGAATCGCCAGACTCGGCAGCGTTTGAATGATATTGACGATACCGATAACGGTGCCGGCGCCCTTCTTCATTCTAGTAAGCACAACTCCGAGGGGTACGGCAACGAGTACGCCTAAAATAACAGCAATGAGCGATATCGTGATATGCTCATATGTTTTATAAAGGAGCTCGCCCCCGTTGGTTTGCAAAAATTGAACAATATGATTCACAACTTATCGCCTCCCTATGACAATACCGCGAGCTGCTTTTCTTCTCCCCAGAGAGAGTCATATACAATGTCGACCAGACTCGCTCTCGTCACAATTCCGATTAAGCGCCGGTTTTCATCCACAACAGGGACGTATTTAACACCCCGTTTTAAAATTTTGCGGACCGTGTCGCGCAGCAGTGTGCCACCCAATACTGTGTAAAGATCTTCATGTAAAACCTCTCCTACGAGATTGGCTTTTTTCCGGCACTGATCAATGATTTCAACATCCACATAGCCTTGCAGAACGTGCCCGTCATCGACGACAAGCAGTGAATCGACACGCTCCTGCCTCATTAGCTGAATCGCTTCAGAAAGCGTTTTATCCGCGGTGATCGTCACAGGCTGTGTGTTCATAATCTGGTCAACCCGTTCCACATCCGGGCTGGATGACTGGATCAGCCGCTCCTTGCCGATAAATTCCTCAACAAATTCATCTGCCGGATTTCTCAAAATGTCATCGGGCGTTCCGACTTGAACGATTTCTCCCGCTTTTAAAATCACAATCCGGTCTGCCAGTTTAATCGCTTCATCCATATCGTGGGTAACAAATACGATGGTTTTATGTAAGGTTTTTTGCAGTTTTTTAAATTCTTCCTGGAGGGAATCCCTCGTAATCGGGTCGAGTGCCCCAAACGGTTCATCCATTAAGATAAGCGGCGGCTCCGCGGCAAGTGCCCGTAATACACCTATTCGCTGCTGCTGCCCCCCGCTTAATTCATGAGGGTAACGGTCTAAATATTCTGGCCCCATATCGACCAATTTTAGAAGCTCACGCGCCCGCTCTTTCCGCTTCTGCTCCGGCCATTTCAACAGCTTAGGGACAAGTGAGATGTTCTGCTGAATAGTCATATGCGGAAACAGGCCGATCTGCTGAATGACATAGCCGATCTTACGCCTAAGCTCTACCGGGTCCTGTTCCATGATGTTTTCACCGTCAATGAAAATCTTGCCGGCAGAAGGCTCAATTAATCGGTTAATCATTTTCATTGTTGTCGTTTTTCCGCAGCCGCTCGGGCCGATAAAACAGATAAATTCGCCTTTTGCAATCTTAAGATTTACGTTGTTCACGGCTTTTTTGCCGCCTTTGTATGTTTTCGAGACATTTTCTAATGTCAGCAAACATCGCACCTCCAAAGTTAAGTTTATTCAATTCGTTCAGTTTGTATTTAATTTTTCAGACAATTGAATGGTTCCCATTATAGAATAAAGTTTATAAAATAAAAAGTTTACAATTTGTTCATATTATTTATAAAGTATGTATAAACGCTGATTTACCCGCATTGACCTGTAATGATCTCCTTATTGCTCCATTTTCCTGCCAAATTCTCTTGTTGCGGCATTTCCGCCGCATCAAAAATGTGGTATATTGACATCGGAATTGTTAGCTGAAAGGATTGAAACCGTTGGAGAAAGATCCGATAACGATCATTGAACAAGCCGAGGACCATTTAATAGAAAGAATCGCGGAAAACATGCATGCATTTGGAATGCCCTCTACCGTTGGACGTGTGCTGGGCATTATTTATATGAATCGAAAACCGATGACGCTGGCCGAATTATCTGAAGCGACCGGCATGAGCAAAACACGCATGAGCCAGGTTGTGCGGGAAATGCTTGATGCCAACATCGCCGAGAAAGTGTTCGAAAAGGGCGTGCGAAAAGATTTATATGAGGTTGAGCAGGACTACTATCAAACGTTTATCACGCTGTTTTCAACCACTTGGAGCAAAGTCGTCAGCAAAAACAAAATGATGCATAAAAAACTCAATCGGGAGCTGCTCAGCGTCTTGGATGAGGAGCTTACCCCTGAAGCGGAAGAAAAAGTGAATGAGCTGCTGAAGGAACTAAAGGAATGGCTCGATTATTATAATTGGCTCGGGCGTTTGATTGAGTTTTTTGAGAGTGAAGAGATTTTTAAATATGTGCCGAAGCCGTAAAAAAACGCCCTGTCATTGGGACTGACCCCATAAGATGAGACAAATAAAAAACACCTTCAAGTTTGAAAACGGATGATTGTTATCCGAAATTAGACTTGGAGGTGTTTTTTCTATGGAGACAAGAGTGAGTTATCCGGTTGAAGT
>NZ_PHIE01000017.1:0-443 GCF_002796895.1 Bacillus sp. SN1 | reverse complement strand
CTCCTAGTGCCAAGGCATCCACCGTGCGCCCTTTCTAACTTAACCGTTAAAAAGAATCACTATGTGATATCTTGTCTTACTAATTGAATGTGATGTCTACTGTTATCTAGTTTTCAAAGAACACGTTGGTGGAGCCTAGCGGGATCGAACCGCTGACCTCCTGCGTGCAAAGCAGGCGCTCTCCCAGCTGAGCTAAGGCCCCATTATTTAAGATGGTGGGCCTGAGTGGACTCGAACCACCGACCTCACGCTTATCAGGCGTGCGCTCTAACCAGCTGAGCTACAGGCCCATCTTAACTTATTTAAGGAACAAAGTTCCTTCAAAACTAAACAAGACAGGGAACGTTCTGTTTATAAGACCCAAGGTCTTATATTCCGTAAATATCCTTAGAAAGGAGGTGATCCAGCCGCACCTTCCGATACGGC
This sequence comes from Bacillus sp. SN1, assembly GCF_002796895.1. Classification (NCBI taxonomy): domain Bacteria; kingdom Bacillati; phylum Bacillota; class Bacilli; order Caryophanales; family Bacillaceae; genus Bacillus; species Bacillus sp. SN1. The sequence goes on along the minus strand of NZ_PHIE01000017.1, from coordinate 17 downwards.
TACCTTGTTACGACTTC
>NZ_PHIE01000005.1:0-335072 GCF_002796895.1 Bacillus sp. SN1 | reverse complement strand
TACCCACGTGTTACTCACCCGTCCGCCGCTAACATCAGGGAGCAAGCTCCCATCTGTCCGCTCGACTTGCATGTATTAGGCACGCCGCCAGCGTTCGTCCTGAGCCAGGATCAAACTCTCCGATAAATGGATCACAGGTTAAGTCCACCGCATTCTGCGGCGACACCTGTGTGACCTGCATCGCGCAGGCCCTAGTTTGACTGACTACGCACATCGCTGTGCGATTTATTTAAAAATGAATTAACAGGTACGTTTTGTCTTGTTTAGTTTTCAAAGATCATTTTCACTTCTTGTTGAAGCGACTTTATTAATATAACATTTCGACTTTCTTTTGTCAAATGTTTTTTTGATTTATTTCTCCGCCGCTGTGAGCTTGTTTTTTCAGAAGCGCATCAGCGACGTTTAATAATATAACATGGTCAAGAATCAGAGTCAACATCTTTTTTAAAAAAATATCCTCGGTGATAGACAGCCTGTCCTTTCGTTTCTATCTGGCAAACGTTGATAAGTCCCTTTTCCGTCAGGTAATCAAGCATAACGCCAAGGTCTTGCGTATAGTGCTTTAAGTCAGGATGCTGAAGAAGCTCACCAAATTGCCAAATGTCTTTTCCTTTCATTACTTCGAAAAGATGTGCTGAACCGATCTCAGCTTTGGAATGGATGAGAAAATCATTTGCTAAGAATAATAATTCGAGTCTTTTTTCCAAGCTCTCGTGACTTTCAATCAGCTCGGAATATAATTTGTACACTTGGGGCTCCATCTGGCGCACTTGGCTCCATACCGTTGTTTCCGGGTGAAATCCCCTATCGATCACTTCAATACGCGCTAAATGATGCAACGCATGAACAACCGCGTTGTAGGCATCTAAAAATTGATTCGCTTCAAAAAAAGCTTTTCCTTCAACATATCTTCTGATTAATTTGCCGTATTCGAGTCCGATCTTCAGTTTGCGTTCGGCAAACGGAAATGTATTCAGCCTGTCAATCAGCTCGGCAATGTATTCATTACGGTCAAACATGACTCTGCCATTTACAATCCAATCTATGATTCTTCTATTTGTCCCGAGCAAAATCCATTCTTGAATCTGAGAATCTGTTACCACATGCAAAGAAGCTGTTTTTTGATCAAATTCATAATGCTTTATAAAAACAGGCTCGTCAGCCTCCTTTACAATTACCAGCAGAGCAGCATCAAAGTTATCTGTTAAGGAAGATGTTTTGTTTCTTCTCTCAATCATAATGACAGCCAATGTATTGGGATGACTTGCTCTTTCTTGGTAAATTGGACGGAGAAGATTATCCATCACTATTCCTCCAATGCAATTGTTCAAATTTTTTTATTCTCTATTTGATTCAATTCTATGGTTAAAACGAAATTCCTTTTTTCTAAACACATTGAACTATTATAAACAATTTCACAGTAAGTCTCCATATGTAAATTCCAGTTCGATCGAAAACATGAAGAAAATCCCATTGGGTTTGTGCTATAGTTAAATCAGAGGGGGATGGACATGGCGAAATACTCCAGCAAAATTAATAAAATCAGAACATTTGCGTTAAGTTTGGTTTTCGTTGGGTTTATCATTATGTACATCGGGATCTTTTTCAAAGAGTCAGTTTTGCTTTCTAGTTTGTTTATGATACTTGGGCTTTTATCCATCGGTCTCAGTACGGTTGTTTACTTTTGGATCGGAATGCTTTCGACCAAAGCGGTTCGCGTTATATGTCCGGGCTGTGAAAAAGAGACAAAGGTTTTAGGAAGAGTAGATATGTGCATGCATTGCAGAGAGCCGCTGACTTTAGATAAGGGATTAGAAGGAAAAGAATTTGATGAGTCTTATAATAAAAAGAAAATGTCCAAATAAAATAAGCTGACCGTTTCGTGCGGTCAGCTTATTTTTAATGGTTCTCTTTTTTCGAACACTCTTGGCAGACGCCGTAAATTTCTAAACGGTGGTGGCTTACTTTAAAACCTGTGACATGGGCAGCCAGCTGCTCCACTTCGTCAAGGCCCGGATAGTGGAAGTCCACAATTTTACCGCAGTTTTCACAAATCGCGTGATAGTGATCGGATGTGACAAAATCGAATCTGCTTGAAGCATCGCCGTATGTGAGCTCCTTCACCAAACCGGATTCCCGGAACACACGCAAATTGTTATATACCGTCGCTACGCTCATGTTAGGAAATTTCCCTTCCAGAGCTTTATATATATCGTCCGCTGTTGGATGAGCCATAGAGTTAACGAGATATTCCAGAATCGCATGACGTTGAGGAGTAATGCGAACTCCGGTTTCCTTCAACGTTTCTAAGGCTTCTTTTAGTTCATGTGCAGCCATCCGTCATGCACCTCTCTTCTAAAAAAAATTCTTACATTGTAATGTTTATAATTAGTGTAACTCTTTTTACGATAATTTGTCAATTGATATTAGGGCAAAAGTAAGCATATCATTTGAGGCTGAGAGACGAATTTACTTTTCCGACATATCTTTGAGGGTTTGAAGCGCTTCGGCTACATGGTCTTTCACTCTTACCTTTCTCCATTCTTTAACGAGCCGGCCTTCTTTGTCAATCAGAAAAGTAGAGCGCTCAATTCCCATATATTCTTTTCCGAAGTTCTTCTTTAGCTTCCATACGTCAAACGCTTCCGCCAGTTTGTGTTCGTCATCAACAAGAAGCAGAAAAGGAAGGTTATGCTTCTCTTTAAATTTTCCGTGCTTTTCCTGGCTGTCCGGGCTGACGCCGATAATAACGGCATCCAGTTCAGCGAAGCTTTCGTGGCTGTCCCGAAAATCGCATGCCTCAGTTGTGCATCCCGGTGTCATGTCTTTTGGATAAAAGTAAAGCACGATATACTTTCCTTTATAATCCGATAATGTTACTGTTTCCCCATGATCGCCTTTTAACTCAAGATCAGGCGCTTTTTGTCCGATTTCTATCATCATTACGTTACCTCCGAGTGTTTTTTTATTAAGCGTATCCAATTCTTGTCCAGATTACAACTATCGTCCCTGCAACTTGAGCCTGAATCCATTGTTCTTGTTTGGAAGCATGCTACAATAGAAAGGACGCATGGAGATATAGGAGGTTTTTATTCTTGCATACAAAATCAATTGAACTTCACAATGAGGCATTAGAGCACATTGTCGGCGGTGTAAACAGCCCGTCTAGATCATATAAAGCGGTCGGCGGCGGTTCTCCCGTCGCAATGGAAAAAGCAAACGGCGCTTATTTTTGGGATGTGGACGGCAACAAATACATCGATTATTTAGCGGCGTATGGTCCGATCATTACCGGACATGCCCACCCGCATATTACAGAAGCGATTAAAAAAGCAGCAGAGAACGGTGTATTGTATGGAACACCGACGAAACATGAGGTTACATTTGCAAAGATGCTCAAGGAAGCAATTCCTGCTATGGACAAAGTAAGATTCGTCAATTCGGGAACAGAAGCTGTTATGACGACCATCCGAGTGGCTCGCGCATATACAGGCCGGACAAAAATCATTAAATTCGAAGGCTGTTATCACGGACATTCAGATCTTGTGCTTGTCGCCGCCGGCTCTGGCCCGTCTACTCTCGGCACACCAGATTCAGCCGGTGTACCAAAAAGCATTGCAAACGAAGTGATCACAGTTCCATTTAATAATATCGAAAGCTATAAAGCGGCCCTTGATAAATGGGGCAGTGAGATCGCGGCGGTTCTCGTTGAACCGATTGTCGGCAACTTCGGAATTGTTGAGCCGAAAGAGGGCTTCTTAGAAAAAGTAAATGAATTGACACACGATGCGGGTGCTCTCGTTATTTACGATGAAGTCATTACAGCTTTCCGCTTTATGTATGGCGGCGCACAGGATCTCTTACAGGTGAAACCTGATTTAACAGCTCTCGGAAAAATTATCGGCGGCGGACTTCCGATCGGCGCCTATGGCGGTAAAAAAGAAATCATGGAGCAGGTAGCTCCGCTTGGACCGGCTTACCAAGCTGGAACAATGGCCGGGAATCCCGCTTCCATCCTATCAGGCATCGCTTGTCTGGAAGTGCTCAAAGAGGAAGGCGTGTATGAAAAGCTTGATCATCTTGGCGCTATGCTGGAGGAAGGCATTTTACAGCACGCAGAAACACACGGCATCACGATTACCGTCAACCGGTTAAAAGGCGCACTCACAGTTTATTTCTCTGATGAGAAGGTCGAAAATTACGAGCAGGCTGAACGCAGTGACGGAGAAACATTCGCTAAGTTTTTCAAGCTGATGCTGGAACGCGGAATTAATTTAGCACCTTCTAAATATGAAGCCTTGTTTATTACAACAGCACATACAGAGCAGGATATTAAAGACACGCTTGTGGCGGTTGAGGATGCTTTTAAACATCTTAAAAACTAGAATCAGACACCCTGAACAGGAGCTTTATGCTCCTGTTTTTTTATTCATTTAAACAGCGTGTAAGATTTTGGTCTTTTTCTTGAAAAATAGCTTGAATATTTGTATCGATCCCTGTATATTACTTAATTGTTTAGCAAATAAACTGACCGGGAATTTTAAGGATTAGCCCATTTGCTATGTCACACAATTTACTATAGAAAGGAATGCACGCACAAACCAATGAAACTTGGTGCCCGCATTTTCAAAACCGGGATTGCGATTACACTCGCCCTTTATTTGGCTTCGTGGATCGGGCTTCCCGCGCCGATTTTTGCTGGAATTGCAGCGATATTTGCGATCCAGCCGTCGATTTACCGCTCTTTTCTCATTATTATTGATCAGGTTCAGGCAAATATTATCGGAGCTGTGATTGCCACAGTGTTCGGCCTTATTTTCGGACCCAGCCCGATTATGATCGGGTTGACAGCAGTTATTGTCATTACAATCATGCTGAAACTTAAAATTGAACATACAATTTCGATTGCTCTTGTAACAGTTATTGCGATATTAGAATCTGCCGGTGACGACTTTTTAATGTTCGCCCTGGTCAGAACAAGCACAGTCATCTTAGGGGTGCTTTCTTCCTTTATCGTTAACCTTGTGTTTTTGCCTCCTAAGTATGAAACAAAGCTGATTCATAATACGGTCGAAAACACAGAAGAAATTATGAAGTGGATCAGGCTGTCCATGCGGCAGTCAACAGAGCATTCGATTTTGAAAGAAGATATTGAAAAACTGAAAGAAAAAATGATCAAGCTTGATCAGACTTATCTTCTATATAAAGAAGAAAGAAGCTACTTTAAGAAAACGACCTATGTGAAATCAAGAAAGCTTGTCCTGTTCAGACAGGCCATTATCACTGCAAACCGGGCGCTTGATACATTGAAGAAGCTGCATCGTTTGGAAAACGACATCTATCATATGCCGGAAGAGTTTCAGGAAACACTGACTGAAGAGCTTGATTACCTGCTTTACTGGCACGAACTGATTTTGATGAGGTTTGTCGGCAAAATCAAGCCGCATGATGACGCGGATGAAGAAGGCATTCGATATAAGCAGCTTTTAACAAAGTCATTTTTGAAAAATCAGCAAAACACGGATGATGAGCTTATTGATTACAACATGCTCAATATTATGGCAAGTGCCGTAGAATATCGCGAGCAGCTCGAACATTTAGAAACGCTCATCACAAGTTTTCAAACGTATCATCCGAAAGACTGCGAAATAGAAACAGAAGAGTAACCCGGTTGAACAGCCGGGTTTTTTTATATACAAAAAAATCTTATATCCTTCGTTAAAAGGATATAAGATTGATGTTCAGCTCAAGTTTTGAATGGTAAATAAGTGCTTGTACTGACTGTCATAGTCCATGAGTTCATCATGGGTTCCGACTTCAATGATTGTGCCGTTTTCCATGACAACAATCTTATCCGCATGTGTGATGGTCGATAAGCGGTGGGCGACAACAAAAGTTGTTCTGTCCTTCGCCAGTTTGTCCATCGCTTCTTGAATGTAATGCTCACTTTCCAAATCAAGAGCTGATGTCGCTTCATCTAAAATGAGGAGCGGCGGATTTTTCAGAAATACCCGAGCGATTGAGATTCGCTGCTTTTGTCCGCCTGACAGCTTAACGCCTCTTTCTCCCACCCGGGTCTCATACCCTTCAGGAAAGCCCATAATAAATTCATGGGCATTGGCAGCTTTAGCGGCTTCGATAATCTCTTCAAGCGTGGCATCAGGTTTGCCGATTGCGATATTTTCCCGAATCGTTTCACTGAATAAAAAGGTATCCTGAAGCACCATGCCAACCTGGTTGCGAAGGCTTCTCGCTTCATAATCGCGAATATCTGTCCCGTCAATCAGCAGTCTGCCGGTTGTCACATCATAAAATCTCGGGATCAGGCTGACGAGTGTTGATTTGCCTCCTCCACTCATGCCGACGAGAGCTACAGTTTCTCCTTTATTTACTTTTAAAGAGACATCATGGAGAATGTTTTCTTTTTCCTTCTCATATTGAAACGAAACGTTTTGAAATTCCACTTCTCCGCGGATCTGATCAGCCTTAATGGCATTTGGTTTGTCAGTGAGTTCATATGGCTCGTCAATAAATTCAAACACCCTGTCCATTGATGCGATTGACTGTGTCAATGTTGTAGACGAATTAATCAGCCTTCTGACAGGGTTGTACATTCTATCAATATATCCGACAAACGCGACCATTGTTCCGACTGTCAGCGGTCCATTAATGACAAAATAGCCGGCGCACGCAATCACGATGAGCGGCGCCAAATCTGTAATGGTATTGACGACTGCAAAGGTTTTAGCATTCCAATTCGTGTGGCGGATGGCTTTATCTAAGAAATGGCTGTTTTTCTCATTAAAATGAGCCTGTTCATGATCTTCTATCGCAAAGCTTCTGATGACCGGCATGCCTTGAATACGCTCGTGCAAATGTCCCTGCACTTGAGCGAGCGCCTGCGAACGCTCCCTTGTCAGCTTTCTTAATCGGCCGTAAAAATACTTCACTGATATGCCGTATAATGGAAACAAAACGATAGAGATCAGCGTTAATTTAATGTCCAGTGTCATCATGATAGAGATCACAATCAAAATCGTCAGCATATCGAGCCATATATTCATCAGCCCTGTGATAACAAAATCCTTTGTTTGTTCAACATCATTGATCACTCGGGAAATGACTTCCCCTGTTCTCGTATTCGCATAAAAACGAAGGCTCAGCTTCTGTATATGATCAAACAGCTTGGCTCTTATATCATAGAGCACCTTGCTGGCTGTCCACTGGGCAAAATATTGCCGATAATATTCTACAGGCGGGCGCAAAATTAAAAATAAGGCGAACATGATCGCCATAATGGTGAACAATGACGTTGTTTTGTCATTGGCCGTGCCGCCTCCTTGAATAATGTCGTCTACTACGTACTTCAGAAGCAATGGGAGAGCAAGCGGAATGGAGAATTTTACGATCCCAATTAATACTGTGACGAAAATTTGCTTCTTATAAGGTTTGACGAATTGCATGTAGCGTTTCATAACCCCCACGTTGATTCCCCCTCTCTTTATCATGATGTGTGTGAGCCCATGTGAAAAACCTGTTGTACCCCGCAACAGGTTTTTACGTAACGATTATTTTGTATAGCGCAAATACCGTTCATACCACATATCGACAAACTCGGGCGCAAACGGTCCCTGCCGCTGGTGAATCCAATGGAGCAGCGTGTTTAAGTAGTCTCTTAAAATACTGTCGATTTCTTTTGGATAATTCATGGATTTCCGATGATCATCATATTCGTCTTCATCGAGAATATTGTAGGTCATGTCAGGAAAAACCTTAACATCTAAGTCATAATCAATATATTTAATTGCTTCGCCATCATAGGCAAACGGTGAACTGATGTTGCAATAGTAATGAACCCCGTCTTCCCTCAGCATCCCGATGACATTAAACCATTGTCTTGCGTGAAAATAACAGATTGCGGGCTCTCTGGTTATCCATGTCCGGCCGTCTGATTCGGTTACCATCGTCCGGTCATTGGCTCCGATGACACACATTTCTGTACTTTTTAAGATTGTTGTCTCATTCCAAATTCTATGAATCAGCCCGTTGTGCTTATAGCTGTGAATTTGAATGGTTTCTCCTTCCTTGGGATAGCCCATATTTCTCCCCTACTTTCTATAAAGCCCTACAGTTAGTATGTCCAAATTTGCTTACCGACAACGTCTTTTACCTATTATAACGTTACAAATTGAAAAATGAAAATAAAAGAGCCATTCCGGCCGGGGAATGGCACATTCCTGCTCTACACAAAGGAAGACGGCTTTTCTGAGCTGCGATAAGAACGAATCACTTGCTCTGTCTGCTTTTGAAACATATCCTGTATATCGGCAAGATGTTTCCGTTTTACCGCAATTTCATTCTGAATTCCGAGCAGCCTTGCATCCCTTTCCAAATGCCGGAGTTCTGCTTCAATTTGTTTGCAGCGGTCGAGCTCTGATTGGAGATCGAGAAGCTTGTCCATCGTTTTCATCTGTTCACTTACCAGCTTTTCAAATTCCGTCATCGGTTCCTCCTTCAGCCTGGTGAAAGTATAAACGTTTCCTCCTTTAATCATTTCGATCTCAATAAAGCAAACCCTTTGACTCATTCTGTAGACCTTTCACAAGTTTTGTCGTTTTTCAAACAGAAAAAAGCACTTCCACCCGAAGATGAAGTGCTTTTTTCTGTTTCAGTGATTAGCTGTTTTGTTGTTTGTTTTGTTCAGCAGATTGGTTTTGCTGTCTTACCTGCTGTGCGTCAGTTTCACTAGCGAATTCAGTGCCGAATTGACCTTGTTGGCCAGCAGCTGATTGCTGGTTTTGTTTTTTGACTTGCTGAGCGTTTGTTTCGCTAGCAAATTCAGTGCCAAATTGACCTTGACCAGCAGCTGATTGTTGGTTTTGTTTTCTAACTTGTTGAGCGTTAGTTTTGCTTGAATTATTTGAGTTAGCCATTGTTATCACCTCCACGGTCATTAGAATGTGCAGGTGATCGTATGGCTATTCCTCTTTTTTAAAATTTTTAAACGAGCAGTGAGCGTCCGCCGTCAACGATAATTGTCTGTCCGCGGATCATGTCAGCCTTGGAAGACACTAGAAATTCAACAGTATCAACCATGTCTTTAATTTCGACCATGCGTCCCGCCGGCGTGTTTTGACGCGCATCCTCAAGCAGATCCTCTCTGTTCGGGAAGTGTTTGAGCGCATCAGTGTCAATCGCTCCGCCTGAAACGGCATTGACGATAATTTGTTTTGGTGAGAGCTCAACCGCAAGATAACGGGTTAAAGCTTCTAATGCCGCTTTTGATACACCAACCGTCGTGTAGTTTTCAAGGTAGCGGATAGAACCTAATGAACTGATGCTGACGATATGCCCGCCTCCGTTCTTTTCCATTAGCTTGGCAGCTTCCTGAGCGCAGAAAAGCAATGCTTTCGCATTAATGTTCATCGTCCAGTCCCAGTGTGTTTCTTCTAATTCCATGACAGGTCTCAGAACGCCTGAAGCGGCATTATTGACAAAAACATCAAGTCTGCCGAACGTTTCTTCAATTTGCTGAAACATTTCTTTGATTTTTGCAGGCTGTCCTACGTTTGCTTTAACGACAAGCACTTTGACGCCAAGCTTTTCGATTTCTTCCGCTGTTTCCAAAGCGGCTTTTTTGCTGCGTGCATAGTTAATAACGATGTTATAGCCATTCTCAGCAAGTCTAAGCGCTGCCGCTTTTCCGACACCGCGGCTGCTTCCTGTTACGAGTGCGCATTTATTTTGTTCCATTTTTTCCTCATCTCCTTGTAGCGTATAGTTCTTTTATTTCCACAAACAATAATGGCAAGAACTTAAAAGGGGGTCTTCTGTTATGTATGTCGGACGTGATATGAGCGAATTAAACATGGTTTCCAAAGAAGATTGGAAAAACAGTGAACTCGCCTATTTTCATCATGCCTTTCAGCAAATTATGCCTTATTTGAACGAAGAAGGCCAATCAAAATACCGGGAATTAACGCAAGAAATTGAAGCGCGCGGCGGAATGAAGCGCAATGAAGCAGACTACAGCCACGGCACGCGCGTCTCCTACGATTAAGAATGTTTACGGAGCGGCCGAGTATACGGCTGCTTCCACTGCCATCTTCCAGATTTTTTGATGTGACACCGGGAACGCAAATTGTTCGAGCTCTTCTTTCGTTACTTTTTTCAGCTCTGAGGTATCCGACACTTGTTTTACTTTACCGAAAAACACAGAAATATTCCATACCAGGTGGGTGAAAACGTGCTCGACTATACCTTGCAGATCACTGATATCAGCTTGTATCCCGCATTCGTTTTCTAAAAATGCAGTAAGCTGTTCACGCTCGGTTTTGATCCCTTTTTGTGTTTCGAGATTAGGGAATTCCCACAGGTTGGCGAGCAAACCCTTTGACGGCCGTTTGTGTATATACACTTGTCCGTCTTCATCAGTCAGTACGATCGCGGCCATTGTTTTGATCCCGGGCTTTTTCTTTTTGCTTTTTACCGGAAGCTCCCGTTCAGTGCCCTCTTCAAATGCTGAGCAATGCTGCTGAACCGGGCATAGCAGGCATGAAGGCGATTTCGGCGTACAGATCAAGGCTCCAAGTTCCATCAGGCCTTGATTGAATTCAGATGGTTTTTCTTTTGAAATAAATGCACGGACTGCATCTTCAAAGATCGTTCTTGTTTTTGGTTTGGCAATATCATCCCAAATGGAAAGAATTCTGGACATGACACGCATCACATTTCCGTCAACCGCGGGAATGGGTTTATTGTAGGCGATGCTGAGCACAGCTCCCTTTGTATAAGGGCCGACACCTTTTAAGCCGCCAAACTCTTTCTCGTCTGGAGGAACAATGCCCCCATACTCCTGTTTCACTTCTTTTACCGCGCTTTGCAGATTCCTGACTCGCGAATAATAGCCGAGCCCTTCCCATGCTTTCAGTACTTTTTCTTCATCAGCATCAGCGAGTGCTTCCACTGTCGGGAATTGTTCCACAAACCGAAGAAAGTAAGGAATCACTGTCTCTACTCTCGTTTGCTGCAGCATCACTTCAGATACCCACACTTTATATGGATCTTGGTCCTCTCTCCACGGCAGAATGCGCTGCTCTCGTTCGAACCATGAGATTAAATCATCGCGAAATTGCTGTATGTCTTTTTGTTTTAATTTGTCTTCAAGTACGTTCATATGTGTTTCTCCCCAGTCTTTCGCGCCCCGCTTTTCTTTAGACTGTTTTTTGTTGTACACTAAGGGCACAGTACGATAATATGTTACATTAAATAGAAGTAAAGAAAAAGCGGAAACATATGAGAAAGATTGAATCGGTTTAAAAATCGGGTATATGAAAATGGGGAATATCTTACAAAAGTGAATGTGCAGGACAATTCTGCAAGGAGGTCACCTATGGATACGGGCACACATGTCGTGATGGGCATCGCACTAGGCGGTATTGCGACGCTTGACCCTGTTGTCGGAGCAGATCCGGCAATGGCTCACGCTGTTATGATCGCAACGCTTGCGGGCTCTCAGGCTCCGGATATTGATACTGTGTTAAAGCTTAAAAATAATGCTGTTTATATAAGAAATCACAGAGGATTTACCCATTCAATTCCCGCCGTTTTGTTTTGGTCTGTCATCATTCCGGCGATTCTGTATTTATTTTATCCGCAGGCCGATTTTCTGCACCTGTGGCTGTGGACGCTGCTGGCAGTCGTTCTGCATGTCTTTGTTGATATTTTCAACGCGTACGGAACACAAGCGATACGTCCGTTTTCGAAAAAATGGGTTGCGCTCGGGCTGATTAATACGTTCGATCCGTTTATTTTTATCAGCCATCTGGTGGCTATCGCGATTTGGTACGCCGGCGGCAGTCCCGGCATCACGTTTCTCAGCTTATATATCATATTGGCTGGCTATTATATGGTGCGCCTGATCATGCAGCTGAGAATCAAACGAAAGCTTCATGAGATGATTCATGATGAGATCGAAAGCATTATTATTTCACCGACGATGAAATTCAGGCAATGGCGGATCGCCGTAACGACAGCCCATGCTTTCTATGTAGGAAGAAGCATGGAAGGGCATGTAGTGATTCTGGATACGTTTAATCGGGTGCCAGTTCCTGAAACCGAAGTGATGCAAGCGGCAAAGCAGGATGATAACATTGCAGCGTTTCTTTCATTTTCTCCGGTTTACCGGTGGGAAGTGGATACGTTCAAAGACCATTATGAGGTGAGATTTATTGACCTGCGTTATCGGAGCAAAGGCCATTATCCGTTTGTGGCCATCGTTCATATCGGCCATGATCTCACGATTCGCTCATCCTATACAGGATGGATATTCAGCGAAGAAAAGCTTCAGAAAAAATTAAAGCTCGGCTCTATTTAGAGCCGGGCTTTTTTCGTCTTATATATAAGACAGCAAGCAGCAGACTGACGAGAGATATGAGCGCCGATATTTTGAAGTATGGCGGATAGTAGGCCAGTTCAATGTCATTGTCTCCCTTTTGCGCCCTAAAGCCTATGAAAGCATAATCCGCTTTTTCAATCGTCTGTGGTTTCCCATTGATCTTCAGCTCCCAGCCTTTTTCATAGGGGATCGGAAGCATGATGTACTGATTTTTTGGAAGACGATATGCGAACGTCAGCTTATTTTTATCCCATTTCAGATTGTCTGCTTTGTCTGTTTTATTTTGCAGCGCTGCGCTTTTCAGCGTTTGGTAATTTTCTTCATAGAGCGCTATGTTTCTCAGCTCATACGTTCCTTTCGGAAGTTTGATTGAGATATGGCCTGATTTAGGCACTCTGATCGTTATATCATTTACTCCGGTTTTATAAATCGATTGGTTCGATTTCCTCGTTGTGGCATAATCATTTACCTTTAACGTAAATCCTTTGTCTTTTGCTTTGCTTTTCAAATAAAAGCTGACATAGTAGTCTCCCGGTGCGGATGAAGCCTCTTTCGGAGTGATGATCAGTTCTCCTCCGTTTTCTCCAGTCACAGTGAACAGTCCGTTTTGATACTGGGCATGTTTTGACGTGATGTCGGACTTAGTAATCAGATTGGCCAGTTTTGGTGTCTGTTCCGTTTTCCCCGATGGATCCGCTACTACAATTCCTTTCAGCATTGCCTGTTCTTTCGCAAGAGCAGGCAATTTGTTCAGCTCGCTTTCGCTGTATATGGCATCGGCTGTTTTGATGAAAGGAAGCATGTATTGATTTTCATAAACGACATAATGCTCCGATTCCAGATGCTTTTTGAAGCCGTACGGGACATTGGCTTCGTTTGTTTTTTCCGTCATATAATATTTGCCGTAAAGCAGACTGTACAAATTCGCCCTGTCTCCCAATGACGCATAACGACTGACGCTTTCCCTTCCCATATCGATGCTCAAATCATTCCAATAGAAGGTCAGCAAATGTTTGTTTAAAATGCTGGAATAGGCGCTGAAACCATTGAATCCGTAAATGATTGGCGTATTATTGCGAACCCCGTTCATCCAGTCGATTCTCATGAGCGGATCATCGTCTTCCTTCTGTAAACGTCTGATGATCTCAGATGATTCTTGCCCTTTGTATTCCTCACCCGTGAGATATGCTTTTGTCACACTGTCCAGGCCGCCGCCTTCTGAGAGTGTGTATTTTTGATAGGTGTTGGCGACAAACAGCGAAGAAAGAATGATCACACCGTACACCGCCACCGTTGCTTGTTTTTTCGCAAAAGCTGCGGTAAACAAAGCAGCGATTGTCAGAAATAAGAGCAATAGAATGCTTTCATTCGCAGGCTTCCATATATCAAGCTCATACCTTTGGATATGATACAAGTAAAGAAGAAGGACAACGGCGGCAGCCGGGAGCAGTTCTTTCCGTTTCAGTTCAGACAGCTGTGACAGGCCTGCCGCAGCTGCTCCCGCAATCGTAAAGGCCAGAACATATTCAAATCGGTTTTGAGGGGCGGAAAAGCCGTTAAATACGCTTGCCGCATACGGACTGAAATGAAAAAGAATAAACAGCAGGCTCAATCCGGCAAAGAGTCGAAACACGCGGTTTTTGTAAAAAGAAACAATAAACAAAAACAGCAGAAAGGCTGCCGGCAAAATGATGATCCGGCTCGAAAATAAGATATTATCGTCGAAATTGAGCCACTCTATTTTCTGGCTGTACGGAGGGCGCAGGTTGTTTAAAAAACCGTATACCACCGGCACAAACGCCGCCGCACTGATGCCGAAAGAAATGATCCCTGAAACCAAAAACATTCTGCATTGAATCCATCTTTTCTCTTCGTGCTTCTCCAGTCTTATCAGCCATCTGAACAGCATGTAGATGCCGATGAAAATGAGGTTTATGTATGCAAAGTAAAAATTGTTGATTAATGTGAGCGAGCACGCAATGATAAACCATGCCGGACGCCGCTCTCTAATGATTTTTTCAGCTCCGAGCACAAGCAGCGGAAGCCAAATCATAGTATCGGTGAAAAATTCCCAATACGCTTCGTGGCGGAAATAAATGATCGAGACACCGTATAAAACAGCCCCCGTGAACGACGCTGCTCTATGTTTGAGAATATAGTGAAAAACAGAAGCGGCCGTAAAGATGATCACGCTCAGTTTGAAAATACTGATAAAAACAGCTGACTCCGCCCAAAAAAGTGTATTCGCTTCTCCAATCAGCTGAACGGCTTGAAGAAGCCAGACGGCGGCGGATACCGCAAGAAAAAGAAAGGAAGCAGAAAAATAATAGCCAAGCTGACTGAATGTGCCGCCGCCAAGTCCGAATGAATAATTGTAGAAAAAATTCCCGTGGGTATATTGTTCAAATAGTAATTTTTTAAATACGATCATTTGCGCAAGCCCGTCTCCCGGACCTGTCATATATCTGCCGTCCGCCCATCCTTTCACAAAAAAAGCATGTGCCAGAACGGATGCCAGCAGACTGGCCGCATAGATCATGACATATTTTCTTTTCATATAATTTCTCCAGTCTTGCTTTTGAAATGGTAGACACGCAAAAAAAGCACTGCCAATGGCGCTTGGTGATTTCAGTGCATTTTTGTCAGACGCCGCACGCTTTTCAATTCGTTCGTTTCAGGCAGGTCTTTGTTCGGGATATTCGCTTCTTTAATCAAATAATGCGGGCGTTTTTTTGTTTCATAATAGATTCGGCCGATATATTCGCCTATGATTCCGAGGCTTAACAGCTGTACTCCCCCGAGAAATAACACTGCTGAGATGATAGTGAAATATCCGGGCACAGAAATGCCGTTAGTCAGAATTTTAACGAATGTGGCAATGATATAAATGATGGAAAGCAGTAAAATGAAAATGCCGGTATAAAAGCATATTCTCAGCGGCTTATGATTAAATGAAACGACACCGTCCATTCCGTAGTTAAACAAACTGCTGAATGACCATTTGGATGTACCGTTTTTTCGTTCGACATTTTCATAAAACACAATTTTCTGATCGAAGCCAATCCAGCAAAACAGACCTTTTGAGAAGCGATTGCCTTCGCTCAGCTTCAAAAGGGCGTTCACGGCTTGGCGGCTTAACAGCCTGAAGTCTCCGACACCGTCACGCAAATCAACCTCCACCGCTTTATTGATGAACTTGTAATACAGAGATGACAAGAGTGAGCGGACAGGGCTGTCCCCTTTTCTGTTCCTTTGGGCAATGACTTGATCATAGCCTTCTTCATAGCCTTTGATAAAATCCTTTAGCAAATAGGTCGGATGCTGCAGATCGGCGTCCATTACAATAACCGCCTCGCCTTGAACATGCTCAAAGCCCGCCAGAATCGCGGCTTCTTTTCCGAAGTTTCGAGAAAAAGAAATGTATTTTACCCGGCTGCATACGGCTGCCAAGTCTTTGATCTGCTGAAGCGTGTCATCAACACTTCCGTCGTTTATGAAGAAAATTTCATAATCATAATGAATGCTCTTGAATTCCTTTTTTAAAGATTCATGAATGAGTTTGACATTATATCCTTCATTGTAAGACGGGATTATAATCGAGATTAATCCTTGCTTCATTAAGGCACCTTCTTTTTATTATTCTTTTTAAGTATTGCCTTAGGGGAGTTTCACACAAATCTTCAGTAAGGCTATTCCTTTTTTTAAAGTCGTTTAAACCTGTTTTTTGTTACATTTTTATGGTGACATTCATGATTTTTAATGTTATTTTGTCATGTTTAAAACAGAGTATGAAAAAACCGCACAGAAAAAGTCTGCCATTATGACAGACGAATGGAGAGAAAATCTGACTTATTGTTTTTTAAGATATTCCAAAATAAGCTGATTGACGATGGCAGGTTTTTCGTGGTTAATCCAATGGGAAGCTTCATCAACAAAAATGAGATGTCCATTCGGGCAATGCCTTTCCGTTTCTTTCGCAAGCTTTTTGCTTAAAAAGCGGTCCTCCATTCCCCAGATCATCCGGTAGGGTGCTGTTTCGCAAGTGGTTTTCTCTGAAAGGCTTCCTTTTCTGAGGGCTCTGTACCAGTTCAGCATAGCTGTCAGCGCGCCCGGCTGTTTCCACGCTTCTTTGTACCTGCTGACATCCTCAGACGAAAAAAGCTCAGGACGGGTCGATAATCCAATCGCTTTGTCTAATGTTTCATAATCATTTTCCTTTAGTGATGCCTCCGGTATGTCGGGAAGCTGGAAAAATGCGATATACAAGCTTTTCAGCCATTGCGGCGGATAAACCGGCGTTACGGTTTTCATGATGTGCGGGTGCGGGATGTTGATGGCGATCAGCTTTTCAAGATATTCCGGGCGTGTGGATGCCAAATGCCATGCGACAGCTCCTCCCCAGTCATGCCCGATGACTATTGCCTTTTCATCTGTGAATTGCGTAATAAGCCCGATGATATCATCTCTTAATGTATCAATCCGATAGGCATCAATACCGTCCGGTTTATCACTGAGATTGTAGCCTCGCTGATCAGGAGCAATGACACGATACCCCGCATCGGCGAGCGGTTTGATTTGATTTTTCCAGCCGTACCAAAACTCAGGAAATCCGTGGAGCAGGACAATTAACGGGCCGTCCTCCGGCCCTGCGGCTGCAACGTGGAGCGTGATTCCGTTTGTTTTGACAAACTGGCAATTAACTCCGTCCACTCATATCTCCCCCTTGACTGTGCGTGATGTTTTTCAGCCTTTTCTCCGTTAGCATAAACGTGATGACACAGGCGGCAAGCAGCAGGATCAGCTGAAGAATGATCAAGTTTGATCTCAGCAGCAAGCCCAACGCCGCAATCACCAAGCCCGACATGATCATCAATGATGCACTGTAACGGTTCGCTTCATTCCATAATCTTTGATCTGACATTGAGCGTCTCGTTCTGTATCCGTACACACTGTTGATGGATTTGGGAGGAAACAGTTTGATCAGTATACCCGCAATGACCATTAGCCCTCCGCTGATTAAACCAGCCATATCATCATCCCCTTTCTCATTGTTACGTGCAGAAAGAAGAAATGTTTCATATCCAGGCAAAAAGACAAGCCTCGGCCTGCCTTTTTATCATATTTGTAAGTCCTTTGTGTGAATATAGCCTTTGACTCCGCCGTAATCAACGAATGCCCAGGTAAAGTCAAATCCGCCGTTTTCACTGAACCCCCACCCGAGTATTGTCACCTCTGTTCCGGAAGAAAGCTGTTTGGCTTTTCCGTTTTCGGGTGTCGGTGCATAGAAGGCTGTCTGTTTCGCTGTTTTCGCTTGGCTTGCGGTTTTCATTAAGAAGTGTGTTGAAATATATGCTTTTTTTCCTTTGAATTGAATTTGAGCCCAATCGGCATTTGCGAAACCATTGACTGTAACTTTTTGTTCTGATGATATAGTGCCAAGAATGTCACCTTTATGATTTGGCTCAGTCCGGACATTCAGCTTTCCTGCTTTTATGATGTAAGAATCGGATGATGGCATGCTGACAGATATGTCATGAAGGGGCGCAGCTTTTGCTGCGGGAGCGGAATAAGTTGCTGTCAAACCCAGTCCTGCGGCAGCTGTTAAAGCGAGCAATACTTGTTTCTTTTTCATATAAAGCTCCTCCTCGCATTTGACAAGATATAAGTGGTATTCCCTGATTGACCGATGGTTGAAACACGTTTTGTTTATTTTTTCTGCCTGTTAAGGTAATTTTAAGGAAATGAAAAAAACTGCCGGATGCTAACGGCAGTTTTTTTAATGCAAAAGGCCTCTGCTTTGGTTTAAGTAATCATTTACGTCGTCACGGGAGCTTTGGAAAAGGTGGAGCTGACCGCCATAGTTTTCGATCCATTGTGTGACGATTTTTTCGGTCATCTTTTCACCCTGATAGGCATGTCCCGCTTTTGCATAGGTTGCTTCGAAATCGCTCCATAGCAATTCCACCCATGTTTTTGCCTGTATATAGCTGATCATATCGTTCTTTTCCAGAAGCAGATTTGTCAGTTTCTCAATGTACGTATTCATGTGTGCAGTCTCCTTTCTTCAGGAAAAAAATGACGCTTTAAAACGTGCTGTTCTCCATATACTAACCTTACGTCTTCATCTGGAAAGACGCAACTTTTTGATCTCGAACCTAGGGGGAAATGACATGGTCCGAAATAAAGAAAAAGGATTTCCTTACGAAAACGAAAACAAATTTCAGGGTGAACCGAGAGCAAAGGACGACTATGCTTCAAAGCGTGCTGACGGATCAATCAATCAGCATCCTCAAGAAAAAATGAGAGCCTCCGGCAAACGGTAAAGAAGAACAGCTGCATGCGCTGCAGCTGTTTTTTTACCCTTTATTGACTTGATACTCATAGATGCTCTTCTTTTCTGATACATGTGCGAAGGTAGAAAGCACGAGTCCGCATGCGGTCATAAGCGCTCCGCCTGCAAACAGCCAGGAATAAGAACCTGTTCCGCTTAAAATCATTCCGCCGATCCAGGCACCGAGTGCATTAGCAAGGTTAAACGCTGATACGCTGACAGCGGCGGCAATGGTTGTGCCGCTCTCAGATGAGGAAATAACCTTCGTTTGCAGCAGAGGCGGCGTGCCGAATGCGCATGCTCCGAATAAGAACGTTGCAACAATAGCTGCGGCCGGGTAAATGGCGATGTAAGGAAATACGGCCAGCACACCGATTAAACCGATCATCACGCCGATCATCGTCCGAGTCAGCAGAGGAAGCGGCACTTTTCCCGCAAAGAAATTCCCTGCAACGCCTCCCAAGCCATACGCAAAGAGAGCGCCTGTAATGCCGATCGTGCTGAATCCGGCTGAATGTCTCAAAATCGGTTCGATAAAGGTGTAGGCGATAAAGACGCCGGAATAGCCTAAAATCGTAATCGCGAAGGAATACAGCACTTGTTTGTGTTTAAATACTCCCCACTCATTCATAAGCATTGGGATCACTTTTGGTTTTCTGTTCGGCACGGCAGCCATGAGGCCTAAGAATCCGATGACACCAAGTGCGGTAATGATAGAAAATACCGCTCTCCAATTCAGGACATCTCCGAGATAAGAGCCGAATGGAACACCAAGCATCAGAGCCACTGTCAGCCCGCCGTTCATTGATGCAGCAGCTGCGGCACGCTTTTCCGGCGGAACCATTTCACTCGCGAATACCATGGCAATCGCGAAGAAAGCGCCGTGAATGGACGCAGATAAGATTCTTGAGACGGCCAATACCGTAAAATTCGGCGCCAGCGCGCTCATCAGATTGGAAAGGATAAAAACCGCCATTAATCCAAGCAGCACAGGCTTTCTTGGAAGCTTGACGGAAATGATGGTGACGACCGGGCCAGTCAAACAGACGCTTGCCGCATAGGCCGTGACAAGTAGCCCCGCAGATGAAACCTGTATATGAAAGTCGTTGGCAATCGACGTCAAAATACCCATCACCGCGTATTCTGTGTATCCGATTGAAAATGTACAAATCATAAGAACAAATATAATGAATTTTACAGAGGGGTTTTTGATACTCAACGTCATCGCCTCCTTTGATTTTAAAAAACAACGAGTTTCATCTTAAAAGATTTTTGGAGTGAATTCAATGATTTTTTCTTTAAGATTTCGTGTAAATGTGCTGCATATAAAAAAGAGGCTGATATTCAGCCTCCCTGTTACGCTTGCTTCTTTTCTTGCAATACTGAGATTGGCAGCGCTTCCTCTTGATGAGGAGACGAGGTTCTTTGCCCCCAAGCGAAAACGCCATTTAAATAGCTGATGGTAAACTCGTCTTCAGAGTCTTCCACACGATACGTTTCTCCCGGTGAGAAATCTTCCGGGTTCAGCAAATATGCTTTTGCCATCGTAATTTTCCGTTCGAGCACTGCCAGTTCGTTTATGATTCCATGCTGTTCGGCTTTTCTTGCTTTTTCAGAAAGTGATGCAATTTCGGTATTGAGTTCGTGCGGTGTCATTTGACTGTATCGTTTCTCCATTTTTTCAGCTACTCCTCTTCCTGCAGAAATTGCTCGATTAAATCGAGTGAGAATCCTTTACGGAATAAAAATTGTTTGACCTTCATGGCGCTTTCATATGAGCCGTCATAGCGATATTTTCTAAACGCTTTTTCCGCGTGAAGGCGCAGCGCTTCTTTCTCTGTGTCTTCATCATTTTCATATTCAATCTGCTCCAGCGCCGCGCTGATGACATCAAATGAGAAACCCTTGCGCTGAAGCTGCATCTGGGCGCGCTGTTTGAGTTCTTTTGTCGAAAGTTTTTTATCTTTTTTGAGAAGCTTTTCAACATGCTTGACCGCTTCTCTTGTCTGGTCCTCAAAGGAAAAGGAACTTAGCGCCTCCTTAATTGTATCGTCGTCGATCCCCTTCGCTCTCAGCTCTCTGAACAAAACGTCAGGGCCTTTTCCGTTCGTTTTTTTGTGGGTGCTGACATAGGCTGCGGCAAATTCCTGGTCATTTAAGTACTTATAGTCGTTGAGCTTATGGATGACTTCCGCAATGACGGGCGCCGAGATTTCTTTTTTCTTTAAGTGGTCCTCAACCTCTTTCGTTGACCTCATTCGGTAGGATAAAAAATCAAGCGCACGGTTGAAGCCTTTCTTCACTTCATCGCCGTATTGAATCTCAATGATGTCAAGGTCATCAAGCTCTTTTCCCTTTTTGAGCTCAAATTTCACGAGCACGTCCGCGTCCACGCTGAAGGCGTATTTTTCATCCAGAAAAATATTGAACCGTTCCGTATTCTTTTTTTGCGTTGATATTTTTGTAATAAATGGCATCTTAATCTCCCTTCTCAGGCCTGAAACGCGTTTTCTTTCATTAAAATGAGGTAAAGTATATTTATTAGAACGACGAGGAGAGATAATCATGAATATAGCAATGACGGGCGGAACCGGTTTTCTCGGCCAGCATCTGACAGGCATTCTTACCCGCCAGGGACACCATGTTTATATTTTATCAAGAAACGCAAGGGAAACTGAACAAAAAAATATCACATATGTCCAATGGCTGACAGAAGGAGCCGCGCCTGAGCAGGAACTTCCTCATATAGATGTCTGGGTAAATCTTGCGGGAAAATCGATTTTTGGCCGCTGGACAGAAAAAACGAAGCAGCAAATTCTCTCCAGCCGTATCAATGCGACGCGTGAAGTGCAGCGGCTTATTCAAAAACAGAAGGAAAAACCGAAAGCGCTGATCCAGGCCAGTGCGGTGGGCATTTACGGCACAAGTCTTGAAAAAACCTTTACAGAGGATTCCACGACGTCAGATGAGGATTTTCTCAGCCATACTGCACATATGTGGGAAAAGGAAGGACAGAAAATTGAGGCGATGGGCATCCGGACGGTTTATGCGAGATTTGGCGTGATGCTTGGAGAAAAAGGCGCTCTTCCGCTTATGGTTCTTCCCTATAAGCTTCTGGCCGGCGGCACGATCGGAACAGGCAGACAGTGGCTGTCATGGATTCATGTCGAGGACGCAGCCCAGTTGATCTGTTATGCGATGGAAAACGCCGGCATCTCAGGTCCAATGAATGTCACCGCGCCTAATCCTGTGGAAATGGAGCAATTCGGAAAAACGATTGCAAGGGTGAAGCATCGCCCGCACTGGCTCCCTGTTCCGGAATTCTTTTTATCAAAAGCATTGGGTGAAATGAGTCTTCTGATTGTGAAAGGGCAGCGCGCTCTGCCTAAAAAAGCGATGACCTCTGGATTTCGTTTTACATATTCGGATCTTGAATTCGCACTCTCACAGCTGATAACGGAACGAAAGGCTGTATAAAAACGGAAGGAAGCGTCAACCTTAAGAATAACATGGTTGAAGGAGGTCCTTTTTATGGAAAAGAAGAGGGAGAAGCATCAGCAAGGAGCCAACCTGAAGAAAATGCAGGAAGTGCTTTATTCAGGCGAATTTAAAAAAGCGGAAAAAGCTGCTAAGCGGAAGTAGGAATACATAGCCCCTTAAAGCCAGATACTATGTTTGTTTGATATCACTTTTTAGGGGGAATTTGATATGGGCAGAAATCATATCCACAAAAACCGTGATAAAAACAAACAAAAACTTCCTCAAGTTCCTGATGCATTAAAAAGGGAAACAGACGGCGTTTACGAAGAATATTCAAGCGAGCTTGCTGACGCGGATGACCGCGAAGCGCAAGAGCGTGCGAAAGCAGCCGACAACAGAGCGAAAAAGAAAAAACGTTAATGAAAAACCCCTTGTCTCCGTTTGAGACAGGGGTTTTTTTACATGTCGGTGAAGCGTTCACGAATCGGCGTGCGTTCTTTTACTTCCGGCGCTTCGTCAGGATAGCCCGTTTGTATGATGGCGGCGAATCGTTCATTATCCTGTAAACTAAAGGCCTGATGCACTTCTTTGTCGTAAAGGATTTTTCCGCTTTTCCAAACCATGCCGATTCCTTTTTCCCAGGCAAGAAGCTGAAGATTTTGGATCAATGAGCTGGTTGCCGCAAAATCATCATCTCTCGCTCTTTCGTTTTCATCTTCTTGAAACACGACGAGCAAAAATCCTGGGACACGTCCGAGTGTGTTTTTAAAATTTTGAAGCTTTTCCTCTGTCAGATCCGGCTTGGATTTCTTAGAGAACGCCGCAAATGTGTTGATCAGGTTTGCTTTTCCTGTTTCACTGGAAACGTAAATAAATCTCCATGGCTCTGTCACTCTGTGATTTGGCGCATATTTTGCTGTTTCAAGCATGTCAAGAATGACTGCTGAAGGCACTGGCTCTTGTTTAAATTTTCGAATCGATCTTCTGCTGCGTATAATGTCCCGCAGTGCTGAATGTTGATCTATCTGTTCGGATTGAGGCATACCGTCTCACCTTCCTAAGCAATTGAAAATGATTATCATTAGTAATAATAACGGAAAGTGCATCTTTTTGTAAACCATCATCCGTATTAGATTTTAAGAATACGGGTTTCTGAGTACACGGCCGTTCCTGTCATGTTCACTTTTACATGGCCGCCGTCTTCGTTCATTTCGATTTCCACTTTTCCGTCTTTCCCGATTTCCTGCCCTTGTTCAATGATAAATTCACGCTGCTCGGCATTGCCGTACTGTTTCATATAAGCCCCCATCACGCCGGATGCTGTGCCGGTCACGGGGTCTTCTATCGTTCCCGAATACGGAGATGAAAAGTGGCGTCCGTGCAGGTCGCTGCCGGTATGAACGGTTTCAAAGGTAAACGGGTGAACTGAAGCCTTTGGCAGATCGACTAACACGTCCGGAAATTGTTTGTTATCAGGCACCATCTTTTTGGAGGCCTCTAATGATCTAAGCGGAACGATGGCTGTCCATATGCCAGTGCTGCCAAAAACAATCGGAAGGTCTTCATGAAAATCTTCTTCGGTGATTCCCAATGCGCCTGCAAGTTTTTCCCGATCGCCTGTAAATGGTTTGAATTGCGGAGAAGCCTGTTCAAGCGTAATATGTATGCGGCCGCCTTTTTCAGAAATTTTCACAGGCAGGATACCGGCTTTCGTTTGGATGCTGTACGTTTTACCGCTCTCCAGCATTCCTTTTTCACATAATGCGTAAAGAGAAGCGACTGTTGCATGACCGCACAAATTCATTTCGTGTCCGGGGGTAAAGTAACGGAGTTCAAGATCAGCCGACTCGCTTTTCCGGATAAAGGAGGTTTCTGAATATCCGGCGCGCTCAGCTATGATCTGCATCTCTTCTTCAGTGTAATCGTCCCCCTGCAATACGACTCCCGCGGGGTTTCCTTTACCGGGACTGCTTGTAAATGCTTCATATTTTAATACCTCTGCTTCTTTCACTTGTCTGCCGCCCTTTCTTTATCAATGTCTCTGTCAGTATAGCAAAAATGATTGTGAATTTTCAGTCATTATCAAAAAAACCCATTTTCTTTTTTGAAAATGGGAGTAAAAATTAAGAGTTTCTCGTTTTATAGAGCAAATAAATAAAATAAGGGGCGCCGATAGCTGCTGTAAAGACGCCTGCTGGCACTTCCACCGGAGCAAATAAGGTTCTGCCGACGATGTCAGCTGTTAAGACGAGCAAAGCTCCAATGAGTGCCGACGCCGGGAGCAGCGAGCCATAAGATGAGCCGACGAGCCGCCTTGCAATGTGGGGCGCCATCAGTCCGACAAAACCGATTGTGCCGGCAACCGAAACCGCACAGCCCGTAAGAGCCGTACTCAAAAGAAGCAAGAAAAAACGATTTCGCTGCACGGCGCTTCCCGCACCCGCCGCAATATCTTCGCCCAGCACCTGTATATTCATATTTTTTAGCGCGATAAAACAAATAAATAAGAGAATGACAGATAAGATAACAGCTATTTTCACATGCTGCCAGTTTGACCCATAAACAGACCCAGTGATATACACATTGGCTTGTGATGCTCGGTAAATCGGGCCTTTGATCATCAGCAGGGTAGTCATCGCCTGCGCCGACATTGAAAATCCGATTCCGATAAGCACCAGCCGAAATGTGGAGGCACCATTTTTGTATGCCAGTAAATAGACGATGAGTCCAACAGCTGAGGCCCCGATAAATGCGGCCGCCGGAAGCCATGACAGACTGATCGTAAGTGAACTGCTGCGGTCTGAGAAGAACATCATTAAAAGCACGACAGCTACCGCCGCTCCTCCCGTTATTCCGATAATATCCGGTGATGCGAGAGGGTTTCTGACGAGCCCCTGCAATATCGCGCCTGCCGCTGCCAGGCAGACGCCGGCGCATAAAGCGGTCAAAATTCTTGGCATGCGGAACGACATGATCATCAGCTCATCCAGCTTGGAACCTGCACCAAAAAATGTTTTTGCTACATCCCAGGGAGGAATAAACCTTTGTCCGAGACCGGCACTAATGATCAGTACAGCTGCTGTTAATCCCAGTAAAATAAAAAAGACGATCCATGCTTTCTTTTCAGCCGCGGTAACGCCAAAATGAAGTTTCATAGCTTTGCCCCCCTTCTTGCAATGTAGACAAACACAGGCATACCGATGATGGCTGTCATGACCCCGACAGGAACTTCCTGAGGCATAATGATATATCGCGCCCCGATATCCGCGGCAACGAGCAAAATCGCACCCAAAACAGCGGAAAACGGCAGAACCCAGCGATAATCATTGCCGACGATAAATCGGGCGAAATGCGGAATAATGATGCCGATAAATGAAATCGGCCCGGCAATGGCGACAGCAGATCCGGCGAGCAAGACAACACAAAGCGCCATCACAAATTTCAGCAGGCCCGTTTTTTGGCCGAGTCCTTTTGCCACATCTTCTCCCATGACGAGGAGATTAATTTTTTGGCCAAGAAAAAAGCAGATCACAAGCGCTGCAGCTGCATACGGGAGCATCGTGATCAGCAGTTCCAGACTCCTGCCCTGCACAGAGCCGGTCAGCCAAAATAGCACCTGAGCAAGCTCGAGTTCATTGACAGAAAGCAAGCCTTGTGTCAAAGAAGAAAACATGGCCGCCATGGCAGCTCCCGCCAGCGTCAGTTTGATTGGCGTCAGTCCTTCTCTTCCAAGCGATCCTGCAGCGTAGACGATCGCAGCGGTAAATGTTGCCCCAAGAAACGAGCTCCATACTAGCGCCTGAGGTGACTGAATATGCAGAAAAAACGATCCGGCAACAATAAAAAAGCCTGCACCGGCGTTAATTCCGAAAATCCCCGGTGACGCAAGCGGATTTTTTGTGAGCGCCTGCATGAGAGCGCCCGCGGCTGCAAGCGAGGCGCCGACGACTGTCGCAACCAAAGCGCGCGGAAGCCTGACATCTTTGATGATGACATGCTCATTTGTTCCGTTGAAGGAAGTAAACGCCTGATAGACCTGTCTCCATGACGTACCTGTATAGCCGTAAACGACGCTTGCGCAGACAGCCGCCAGTAAAATGAAAATCAGACATACTAACACAATCCATTTTGAAGATGCCTTTTTGCAGATCATGATCTAATTCTCCTAGGTTTATTTACTATGTAATGTTTGTTTTTGAGAATAATCCTCAATTAGGGATTGACACTCTTAACACTGCTTATTATGATCTAAATGATAATGAATTTCAATATTGGGAGGAAAAAGATGAAAAAGCATATCAGCATGCTATTCGTATTTTTAATGGCCGTTATGGTACTTTCTGCCTGTAATAGTTCAGAAAGTTCAAGTAACAGCGAGGGGTCAAGCAGCAAAACAAGAACGGTCAAACATGCAATGGGGACATCCGACAACATTCCCGCCAATCCAAAACGGATTGTTGTTTTAACTAATGAAGGAACAGAGGCGCTCTTAGCGCTTGGCATTAAGCCGGTCGGAGCCGTAAAGTCATGGAAGGGCGACCCGTGGTATGACTATCTGAAAGATGACATGAAAGGTGTTAAAAACGTCGGTCTTGAAACGGAACCGAATGTGGAAGCCATCGCAGAATTAAAGCCTGATTTGATTATTGGAAACAAAGTGCGCCAGGAAAAAATTTA
This sequence comes from Bacillus sp. SN1, assembly GCF_002796895.1. Taxonomy (NCBI): domain Bacteria; kingdom Bacillati; phylum Bacillota; class Bacilli; order Caryophanales; family Bacillaceae; genus Bacillus; species Bacillus sp. SN1. The sequence continues at coordinate 308,187 of NZ_PHIE01000005.1, read as the reverse complement.
TGATCAGTTAAATGCGATTGCGCCGACAGTTTTCGCTGAATCTTTGGCTGGGAACTGGAAGGATAACCTGACTCTATACGCCAACGCGGTGAATAAGGCGGACAAAGGCAAGGAAGTTATTGCCGATTTTGATGAGCGCGTTTCTGATTTGAAAGACAAGCTTGGCGACCAGACAAACAAAACCGTTTCTGTCGTACGCTTTTTATCCGGCGAGTCAAGAATCTATTATACCGATTCATTCCCTGGGATTATTTTAGACCAGCTTGGCTTCAAACGCCCTGAAAAACAAGTGGAGCTGTTTAAAAAACAAAAGGACCAATTTACATTCTCAACAGACAGTAAAGAATCTATTCCTGATATGGATGCTGATGTGCTGTTTTATTTCACTTATAAAGCCGATAATGCAAAAGAAAATGAAAAATGGGCCAATCAGTGGACAAGCAGTTCACTATGGAAAAACCTGAAGGCCGTGAAGTCAGGTAACGCCCATGAAGTCGATGACGTCGTGTGGACAACCGCAGGCGGAATTAAAGCCGCAAACTACCTGCTTGATGATATTGAAACCTATTTCTTAAAGGCGAAATAAAAAAAGACTCCGTCTGGTTAGACGGAGTCTTTTTTGCTTTTTCCGATCAGCCGCGTGACGAGGAACATGGTGACAGAAAGAGATCTGTTTTTCCGGTACGCCAAGTATTTGCCGCGCCACTCCGGTTTGTATTTTTCTTTAAAGGCCCTGAGGCCGCTGAAGCTGTACATGTATCTGACATTATTAAAAATGATAGCGGCAAATCTTTCTGACCAGAAGGATGTAAAGGCGGTGCCGACATTGGCCAAGGGCGCCATTCCCATGTTAAACGACGTGCAGCCTTCCTCCTTCGCCCATAAAAACATCCGGATGAACAATGCATCCATAATGCCGTTCGGGGCGTCATCGCGGTAGCGCATCAGATCAACTGATATCTCTCCTTCCTGATACATCGGCATGACATTTGCGAATGCAACGATCTCCCCTTCTGCATTTTTCATGTAGGCGATCGGCGCTTTCTGTAAATAGGAAGGATCAAAAAATCCGAGCGAGAATCCCTTCTCCTTTTTTGAGCCGAGCCATTCATCTGAAATTTGTTTCAGTTCCTCCAAGAACGCATCAGAAAATGGGGGATGATCCACATGGAAGGTATATTCCTCCCGCTCAAACCGGTTATTGATTGCCCGAAGGCCGGCTTTTTTCTTCCCTGTGAGGGTAAATGTGTTTAAGTCCACATAGGCTTCCTCGCCCAGCTTAAAGAAGTTATAGCCAAAATCGTGATACAGCGCCATGTCCTCTCGTTCAATTTGATAGAACAAAACACTGAATCCCTTCTGGTGTGCTTCGTTCAGAAATTCTTCCAGCACGAGCGGGAACGATTCTCTTTGTCCTGACGGATCGCCGAGTACGACCAGCCTTCTGGCGATTTTTCCAAACATCAGCAGTGCATTCCCGTCACTTGAAAAATAAAACCGCTTATCTCCAAGATAGCCGAGATGGCTCAGCGCGTTGCCTCCGTTTTCATTTAAAAACGAAGCAAGGCGTTCGGGATCAGCTTTTTCCCCGATGGGTTTTGTCTTCTTATGATACACCATTGTAAATATGAAGAAGAACAGCGGCACGATGATAATTGCCATGATCGTCGCATGCGTGATATGAGAATCGCTGTGGACGAAATACTCGTGGCGCAGCACCTTCTTCATCCGGTCCCAAATGAAACCTGCGATGATGTTGTAGTTAAAGAGCGCCACAGTGAAAAGCGCTGCAGCGAAAATCATTTGTCCGAGCGTATAGGATGCCTGTTCTCGGACAAATTGTTTTTTCAAAAGCACAAGCAATACAATAATCATCGGCAGTAGGAATATCGCACTGATGTTGAGTCCTTTTAAGAAGCTGAACACAAAGCCGCCGACAAGCGCTGTAATCGCCATTGTATAGGAGCGTTTTGTCCGTTTATAAAGCTCGATCGGCAAAATCAGCAGAATGAGCGCTGAGCTTAAGGACAGGCCATTGAACAGCAAAAGGGCCGGGCGCGGAATGTGCGGAATAACGGTAAGCCTGTCAATCGGCAAGGATACTGAAGCCAGGACAATCAAACCTGCAACGAATATAATAAGGGAAAGTGAGCCTTGTAAAATTCTCACTAATATCGCCCGCTGGACAACAAGCAGAACGTTTGTCGTCTCAATTGCCGGTGCGATGCGCGGGTTCGTTTCGAGCCGTTTCATTGTATTTTCAGTCAGGTCGCCGGCAGCAAAGAACAGTCCCAGGCCGAATGGGATAAATGAATAGACGATCCTGTACAAAACAATAGATGTAACAATGGCCTCCTGATGATAGCCAAGCTGCTCCATCCCGAGCAAAAACAAAAGGTCAAACGAACCAAAGCCGCCCGGCACGAGACTGATCATCCCTCCGATCGCCGCAATGACGAATACCCCGAACACATACCTGATATCAGCATGAATGCCCATAGCGAACAAAGACAGATAGATGACGATTCCAGCCATAACCCATTCGGCAACGGAAGCGCCAATATAAGCGAAAATCGGATTTTTCACTTGTTCCGCATTCTCTTCGTCTCCGCCTTTGCGGCCTTTGATTTTAGACACTGCCAAGGATAGCGGCAAAATCAGTGCGAAACCGATAACGACTGCCCACAGCCAAGGCTTTTCATGAAGCACTTCATCCACTGGCAGCACTCGTGCGGCGACGAAAATGCTGAAAACAGATAATCCGAGCAGCATAGATGATGTGAGCCAGGCGATTCCTTTTACTAGCGCCTTATGGTCTTTCGTATGCTCTTTATAAAACATCATTCTTAACCCGACTCCTGCTAAACCGCCGAATCCGAGCACGTTATTAAATGAATTGGCGATCCAGGAAACCCTGAATACCTTTCCGTTTGTAATCGATAGACGAAGTGAGTATTTCAGGACGTAATCATACAGCGACATGGCAGCAACAGCCAGCAGGCCTATCAATACAAGGATGAATAAGTCCGTTCGTTCCAGCCCATTGATGACCATGAGCGTGCGTTTGAATGACAGATTTGTCAGTTCTTTTTTCGATTGATAAATAACAAATAGTAAAACAGCAATAGGAAAAACAATTTTTAAAATTGATAAAGCATTCTTTTTAATCAGCAATGGTCTCTCCAATCATATTCTAGTTCGATCTTCTTCCCCCAATAATCTCCAACTCATTATACACTACCTCTATTTTTCGGACAAAGTCCCTGATGCAGTTTCTGCTCACTTTCTTTCAGCAGTGAAAATCGAGTAATATGGTAAGAGGAGCGAATGATGAGGAAGTGATGAAATGGAATATAATTTACATGATACAACGGTGTTAAACGAAAACATTCTTTCATCTGAGGAACGGGAAATATGGGTGCTCTATATGAAAGTCTTAACCTCAGCCGGTCTCGGTGATGTGTCCGAGTGGATGAAGCTTGATATGAGCATGCCGCAAATGAAAGTGATGATGCTATTAAACAACCATGGAACACTAAAGGTCAGCGACATTGCTGAAAAAATGGGGGCTTCCCTGTCCAATACAACAGGGCTGCTTGACCGTCTTGAGAAATCAGGGTTTGTCAAACGATCACATTCTGAAGAGGACCGCCGTTCAGTGGTTGTTCAGTTGACGGAGAATGCAAAAAATATTTTTCGGGGTCTATATGAAAAGGGCCATCTGAAATTAAAGCGTTCATTGGAGCTGCTGTCTCCTGAAGAAAAGCAGGCGGTTTCCGAAGGGCTTTCTATCCTTTCCAAAGCATTGGAGAATGCAAAAAAAGAATAAGTCTTTAAGTCTGTCATCCGCAAACTGCGGAAGCAGGCTTTTTTTATTTGACATTTAGTTCACTTAAAATGAATAATATATTCGAAGTGAATTAAAAAGGGGTTGATGAATATGTCTGAAGCATTGACAGAGCAGAAAAGCCAAAAGTGGGCGATCAGCCTGTTTACGATTGGTGTGTTTATGGCTGCGCTGGATAACGGAATTATTTCGGCTGCTTTAACAACGATAAACGAGTCATTTGCCGTTTCTCCTTCCTGGGGATCATGGGGCATTACCCTCTATACGCTCGGTCTTAGCGTCAGTGTGCCGATCGTCGGAAAGCTTTCAGACCGCTACGGCAGAAAGAAACTCTTTCTCATTGAGGTTTGCCTGTTCGGACTTGGTTCTTTGCTTGTTGCTTTGAGCCAAAGCTTCCCGCTCTTTCTGATCTCTCGGCTGATTCAGGCGCTTGGGGGCGGCGGGATTTTCATTATCGGCAGCTCGCACATTCTCGCTACCCTTCCAAAGGAAAAGCAGGGGAAGGCGCTTGGGCTGCTTGGCGCAATGAACGGGATGGCTGCTGTGCTCGGGCCGAATATTGGAAGCTTTCTGCTTGATTGGACCGGGTCTTGGCATTGGCTGTTTTTGATTAATTTGCCGATTGCAGTGCTATTGGTTGTTTTCGGTGCATGTTTTATTGCGGAAACAAAAGCGCCTGAGGCTAAACGCCTCGATACGGCCGGAATTTTCCTTCTGTCTCTGTCGATTTTAGCTGTGATGTACGGCATGACGAATCTTGACGGGGCAAATCTTTTAAACAGCTTGGGAGAACCAGAAGTGTATGGATGTATTGTTTTTGGCATTCTCTGTTTTGCAGCGCTTATCTCGTTTGAAAAGAGGGTTGAAATGCGCGGGGGCGATCCGATTTTGGCGTATTCTCTGCTGAGAAACCACATGTTTCAGCGCACGCTTATCATCGGTTTATTATCCGGCGGACTCTTGGCGGCGGTCATTTTTATCCCGTCATATGTTGAGCAGTATTTGGGCGTTCCTGCTGCAAAAGCAGGCTATTGGATGACACCGCTTGCGTTAGCTTCCGGAATCGGCGCTTGGCTTGGCGGAGCGCTCACCGACAAAAAAGGGCCGGTGAAAACCGTTATTCTTTCGGGCATCATTTCATGTGCGGGATTTGCTTTATTTCCGCTCTGGGTGACGGAAAAATGGGAGTTTGTAATCGCTAGTGTAGTGGCTGGCATTGGTTTTGGCTTCCTGTTAGGCGCTCCGCTGAACGTCCTTGTATCAGAGGCGGCTAAAACGAATAAGGGCACGGCGCTCGGCACGCTTTCATTGGTAAGGCAAATCGGACTGACATTGGCGCCTACTCTTTATGCAGGTTTTATCACAGCCGGGTTTGACCAAATAGATGATGAAATCAGCAGCCGCTTATCGGAGAGCGGACATTCAAGAACGGCGATGCAGATGATTCCGGAGATCGACAGTTCTGATGTTTCTTCTTTACAAGAACAAATCGAACGGATTCCCGTGCCTGAAGTCAAAACCGCGATAAGCGACGCCATTCATGCGAGTGTCGCCAGCGGCTATGATCATTTATATGCCGCCGCTGCTGTGATTTCACTGCTGGTGATTGCTGCTATCAGTCTTCCGGCTTTCCGCCGGCAAAAGCGTTAAGACCACCCCATCCGTTTGGAAAGCTCCGTAATATGAGCGATATGATGATGTGAGTGCCAGACATACAGCCCGAGCGCGTTTTCTAGGGTCATGATCTCCTTTGTATCGGGATGGTAAAAGCCGCGCTGAAATTGCTGATCCGTCAGGGTGCGGAGAAGAGCCGTCCATCTCCCGTGAAGCTCCTGCAAAAGTGCGAGTGAACCGCTTGGATCTGCTGTTTTCGAGTCCTTTAGCTCCGACCACGCTTTTTCATCATATGGACGGATGGCCGGTGTCTCTTCCGTCAAGCTCAATTTAAACCGAATATAGCTGTTCATATGACTGTCAGCCAGATGATGAATAACTTGCCGAACGGTCCATCCCCCGTCTCGGTACGGTGTGTCAAGCTGGCTTTCCGTCATACCTTCAACGGCTTTCTTCAGTTTGGCCGGCACTTTTTCAAGCGCTTGAATCCATTCATCTTTTTGCTCCTTCGATACCGATTCCCTCGGCTGGTATTCTCCTATTGGATAGCTTAGATTGGCTGTTGTCATGTATGTTCTCCCTTCTGTTCAATCTTCTCCTTTATTTTACAAGAAAAAGATTGTATATTGTGTCTTTTTCCCATACAATAAAAACGACACAAGTGTCATTTTAATGATCAGGAGGATGAATCATGGAAAAACCATTTTTTCGCAATCAAAAAGGACTGATAACACTGTTAGCCTCGCAAACCATTTCTTCACTTGGAGACTGGCTTCACATTTTGGCCGTGCTAACATTAGCCGCTTTTCAGCTTCATGCTTCACCATTAGATATGTCGCTTTTAATGATGTCGTTTGCTTTGCCTGTCATTGTACTCGGACCTGTATCGGGTCTGCTTGCCGACCGTTTTGACAGAAAAACGATCATGTTTCTGTCTGAAATCGGCCGTGCCCTGACCGTTATCAGCTGCGTTTATGTCAGTGAGCTTTGGCAGCTTTACGTATTGCTATGCCTTCAGAGCTGTTTTTCTTCACTTTTTTTACCTGCTAAAAATGGAAAGCTTAAGGAATTGGCTCCGGAAGCACACATTCAGCAGGCCGTTTCCATCAGCAGCATCATTGATAACAGCGCAAAAATCTTCGGCCCTGCCCTTGGCGGCACGCTGATCGCTGCTTTCTCGATACATTCTGTTTTTTATATAAACGCCGGCGCCTTCTTTCTTTCCGCTGTCATTTTGTTTTTCCTTCCCAGAGATGCTTTTTTACAAAAAGCCAATACACCTCAAGAAAAAACATCAGCACTTACTTCTATCAAGGAAGGCCTTCAGTTTTTGAAACGGATGCCGCTTCTATTAACAGGCTTACTCACAGCTTGTGTCGTTCTCTTTGTTTTGCAGATTGGTGATTCCCAAGCGATTATTCTTATCCGCTCCTTTTCAGGAGCTCCGCCCGAGCTTGCAGGCTGGTGCATGGCCGTAAGCGGAGCCGGGATGCTCCTTACAGCGGCCATTACCGGCAAACGGCAAATCACTTCTTACTTGCTTTATTTCTCAACTGGGACCCTTCTTCTTGGACTAGCGACTGGAGGTGCACCATTTCTAAGCGGAATGGGAATTGCCGGCATTGCTCTTTTTATTTTCGCTTTTTTCATCATGGGAGCGGCTTTCGGTCTGGTCCATATTCCATTTCAAATTCTCGTGCAAACAACAGTGCCTGTCGATTACAGCGGCAGGGTGTTTGGCGCCATTCAGAGCGCGACAACCCTCGCCTCCATCCTCGGCATGGCGGGCGGGGGCGTGCTGGCGGAATGGATCGGTGTATCACTTGCTTTTCTTGTCTGTGGCTGCTTGCTGATCATGGTCGGGTTGATTACACTTGTAGGTAAGAAAGTTGCAGAAAGCAGGCGATATCTTGTCACCGAAAGTAACAAAGGAGCACAAGGATAAACGGCAGGCAGAGATTTTAGAGGCTGCCAAAACGGTTTTTAAACGAAAAGGATTCGAATTAACAACAATGAAGGACGTTGTGGAAGAGTCAGGTTTCAGCCGAGGGGGTGTCTATCTTTATTTTTCAAGCACCGAGGAGATGTTTCGGCGAATCATTGAAGCAGGGCTAGATGAAGGGCTCCGAAAGCTTGATGACTCAGCTGAACACCGAAGTGTTTGGACCGCCATTTCCAGCTATTTTGATGAACTTGCTGAGGGCCTGCGTGATGCAGCGGACACACTGGCGCCGGTGCAATTTGAATATTTAGTGACGGCTTGGCGCAATGAAGAACGAAGGAAGTATTTAGAAAATCGGTATGATCTTTTTGTGGCAAGGTTTTCAAAGCTATTGCAAAAAGGAATCGATCAGGGGGAATTTCAGCCTCTGCAGCCTCTGGCGACGATCGCGAAATTTTTCCTCAATATGAATGACGGCATCATCCAGAACGCGCTATATTTCGATGAAGAAAAGGCTGATGTATCTGGACTTGCTGAATCTGCAAAACTGTATTTAAAAACGGTACTGCAAGTAGATGAGAAATAAAGAAATGCGGCAGGAACCTCTCTCCTGCCGCTTGTTTTCATCCTGCGTGATCACGCACTTCTAATGTGGCTTTCTTCTGTTTTGGCTGATAGATCTTCCCCACAAATAAATAACCGTATTTGAATTTATTCAGTGCCCATGAGGTCAGAATCGGGCCGGCTGTGCACACGGCAAACAACAGGAGAACAGCCGGTACGGCGGGAATCCCGGGCATATTTAAAAGCAAAACGTAGCCTATGATCATAAAATAAGCATGAAGCAGATAAATCGAAAAGGAATAGTTGCTGATAAACATAATGATTTTCGGTACATGCTTCATTTTAGAAAACAAGTGAAAGCACAGGAAAATCATGCTTGTCGAATACAGCATGATATCAGGCCGTTTCGAGCTGATCATGCCGATTTCACCGACATAAGAAACAGTGACAACCAGCGCAGCAGAAGCTAGCGCGGCGCCGTATATCACTATGCGGTATTGGTTCAGCAAGGCTAAAAAGCGCTTATACTCCTTTCCGCAATAGTAGGCAAGACAAAAGTAGAAAAGCCAGCCTGCGAACGGAACCCAGAAGAACGGAAACCCACCGCCCTCTTCTGAAGCGGGAGCCGGGCTGACTGCTGAAAAATAGCTTAAATAGGCGGCTGTCACCACAAATGAGATGGACAGCACCCATTTCGGCGATGCTTTTTTCAAATACTCATGAAACATCATATGCAGAATGTAAAATTGAAAGATGACGAGAATAAAGTATCCGATAAAGTTTCCTAACAATACGTTCGTCAAATACTTTTGCACAATCGCGAGAAAGGTGATCTCTCCCCCCATCGCACTGGTCATCAGCAGTGCATCGATGGCCGCGATAAATAAAAAAGGAACGAAAATCACTTTTCCCCGCTTCTTTAAAAAACCGTTTGGCACCCCGTCAGGATAAGAACGGGCCAGCAAAAATTCAGAGATGAAAATGAAGGCAGGCGTGCTGAACATCAGAAGTGTGCGGAAAGAATCTACGGTGTGAGAAATATCTGCGAGAGCTTCTGCCTGAAGCATCAGGACCATTGAAATGATATGGAGCAAGACGACACTTAAGCACGAAATGCAGCGGATCATAAAAATTTCTTTAATTTGCATAACTGCGCTCCTTTTATTTCAAATTTTTAGAAATCGATGGTTGTACCTTAACATGTCTGCTTTATTTGAAAAAGTGCCTGATGTCATACATTGGGGTATGTATTATAGACTAAGGCAATAAAAACCCCTGACTTTTTGGTGTATCTTTCTCAGACGAGATTACTAAGAGGATCTCAAAAAACCTGCTGTAACAGAGACGGCAGGTTTTTTTATGGAGATATTAATTTGTATTGAGGCCTCCGCCATTCAGCCCTTCTTTTATATAACCATTCACTAAACTATTAGAAAGCAAGCCAATATGGCCGATGCCATAAAGCTGAATATTTCTTGCTCCTTGCAGTCTGGAAAGACTATTAACCACTATTTCATCATTTAGACTGTAGATAGATGTATAGAGGATTTTCTGATTTGGATCTGTGCCCGGCAGTGCTGTTGACGAAACTAAACCATTAGCCCCTCCAAGCGTTACGACATTTTGAATCTTATTGCCTCCGCCTAAATATTTAATATAGTACAGCGTGTTTGCGCCTCCCATACTATGAGCCACAATATCTACTTTTTTGGCTCCCGTTTCTTTTAGAACGCGGTCAACATATGAAGCGAGCTGCGGGCCGTTATTTAGATTGTTCCCTGTTTTATCATAAAAATCAATTGCATACAGTTTGTTGTTTTGCCAGCCTTGAGAAATTAAGTAGTTTTTAATAGCGAAAAAGTTGTATGAGGCACCACTTATTCCATGAACAAGAACAACAGGATTATGTACTGATTCAGCTCTTGCGCTTGACGGCGAAGTAGCTAGAACAGATAGAATCAGCGATAAACAGATAGCGAATGTAATCAATACTTTTTTCACATTCATTCCCCCTTAAAATGTTTATACCACCAATTTCCTATTATACATAAAACATCAATATAGTTAATATTTTTTCAGAAAATTAAATATATCATTTTTTATGATCGATGGAAATGAATCCGATATCTTCTTAAATCATTACATACCTTATATCTTAATTTCACAAGTAGACCGGGTTGTGTTCCCTTCCTCCCTTTTCTATAATAAGGGGAATAGGCAGTTAGGATCACAGATGAGCACTTGCTCATCTTTTGTGCGAAACAGCCATAGACACGGAGGATAGCATGAGAGTATTAAAATACGCCATATTAGGGCTTTTGCGAAAAGGCGAATTGAGCGGATACGATATTACGAGTTATTTTAAAGAGGAGCTTGGCCAATTTTGGAGCGCCAAGCACAGTCAGATTTATCCTGAGCTCAAAAAGCTGACAGATGAAGGATTTATCACGTTCCGGACAACAATTCAAGGCACAAAGCTGGAGAAAAAAATGTACACCCTGACAGACAGCGGAAAGCAGGAGCTGCACGACTGGCTGATCCGCCACCAGCCGATACCAGAGACGGTGAAGGATGAATTTATGCTGAAGGCTTATTTCATTTCTTGTCTATCACGGCAGGAGGCTTCCGACTTGTTCACAGACCAGCTGCTGAAACGCAAGGTCAAGCTGTCTGATCTGCAGGGAAGCTATGAGAAGCTTATGGCTTCAGCAGAGCCGATGTCGTTTTCTTCACCGGACTTCGGCCACTATCTCGTGCTGACGAAAGCGCTGGAGCGGGAGAAAAATTACGTTTCTTGGCTGGAATCAATTTTGGCCATGATAGATAAGGATTGACCGGGAGCGGCCTTCTGGCTGCTCCGATATTTAATGCGGGGGGACGGACAATTGAAGGTGACATTGCGTGAATTAACAGGGGAACTGATCCGAGCGGTGCCGATGGATAAAAGCCATATTCAAGGTTTATATGAAGCTGCAAATGATGAAAACATCTGGGCGCATTTACCGAAAACCATCAGAACGCTGCATGATATGGAGGCTTTTGTTGAGGAAGCACTGCAAGCGAAAGATTCGGGTGCAGAATGTCCATTCGTGATTATACAACGCGAGACTGGCAAAATCGTCGGCACGACACGATTTCTGTATATGTCATCCGCTGCAAGAAGCCTTGAGATCGGCTGGACGTGGTTTCACCCTTCAGTGTGGGGCACCTCGGTCAACACTGAATGCAAATATTTGCTGTTACAATATTGCTTTGAACAGCTGAACACGATTCGGGTGCAGTTCAAAACAGATGAGCGGAATATCAGATCGCAAAAGGCCATTGAACGGCTGGGAGCAGTTAAAGAAGGCATATTGCGAAACCAAATGATCAGAAAAGACGGAACATTCCGCAACTCGGTATTTTACAGCATCATCGACAGTGAGTGGCCGTCCGTGAAACAGCATTTGGAACAGAGACTGCAGCTTACAGAAAAAACAAAATGATTGCGAAAAACATCTGCCCCGGGGGCAGATGTTTTTTTAGGCGCGGAGCGCTTTCAGCCCCACTATGAAGGTAATTGCAGCAAAAGCAAGCAAGATACCGCAGATCCCGAAAATATCTGTGACGTGCGCACCGTTAGCGATAATCTCAGTCAGCCCGCTCATCGCCCACTTTTGCGGAAGAAATTCAGCGATAGACTGCATAAATGTTGGTTCAATGTCTATCGGCCAATACATTCCGCTTACCATACATGTTGCGATGACGAATAAGTTGCCGTACGCAAGCTGCTGTTCCGGCGTTCTGACATTGGCCGCAATCACCAATCCGATGCCGACAACGGTCAGCAGAAAAAGCGACACTAACACAATAACCGCAGCCGGATTCCCCCAGTTGATGCCAAACAGCCAATGGGATGCGAGAAGCAAGATGCCAAATTGAATCCAGCCTATGACAAAGAAGGACAGCACATACCCAGCACCGATTTCCGCTCGGCTGACAGAGGCTGTAAGCAATCTGGACCAGACGCCGTTTTTTCTTGCTTCAAGAATGGTTCCCGCCGCCCCCATCATAGTCAGCATGACAAACAGGATGGAAAAGCCTGCTGCTCTGGAAGCTATGTCACTTGCGTCTGCACCCTCTTTTTGATTGCTGAGCGTCTTTCGCTTTACGGCTGGCGCTGCATCTTCGTGATCTTTGGCGATAACCGTTTTATAAGCCGCCTTCCAGTTCTCTCCCGCTGCCTGAGCTGCCGTTTTCGCCGCGGCAACTTGAATATTGAGCTTTGCCAATGTGCTTTCCGCGTACTGTTTGGCCATCGGCGCTTCCGACAGCTCCGGGCCGTGGCGGAAGATCAGCTCAGGATGTTTTCCTTTTTCCAGCTGTGCTTGGAAGGAGCGGGAAATGACGATGATCCCGGCAATTTTCTTTTGTTTCAGCTTTTCTGACGCTTTGCTTTCAGACATGTTTTCGAATGTATACATATCATCGTGTGACTTCAGCTGCCGAATGTAATGCTGTGAGAGAATCGTGTCGTCCTGATCAACGATCGCAAGCCGCAGCTTGTCGTCATTGCCGCCGAGCATACTTCCAAATACAAAGGTCAGCAAAAGCGGGGCAGCAAACATCATCAAATAGTTCTGCCGCTTCTTGAAAATGAGAGAAAGCTCAATGCCGCAAATGGCTATGATTTTTTTCACCTTGGTGTACCTCCTTATCTTGTATGAAGCCGTCTGATACCAAGCACGAGCGAACAAAGGCCAATCGCCGCAAAAAGAAGCACAGGCTTTTGAAGGCCAGCCCAGCCTCCCCCTTCCATTAAAGATAGAAAGCCGTCAAGCGCCCATCGATTCGGTACCGCTTTGGATACAGACTGCAAGAAGTCAGGAAATTGGTACAGCGGCAGCATGGACCCGCCGAGAACCGCAAGCAATTGAATGCCGAAGCCGCCTATCGCATCGGCCGATTTCATATCGCTGATGCACGACGCAAGCAGCATGGAAATGCCGGATACAGCTGCAGCGTATGAAAGCCCGAGTACACTCACAAACAGCAGATTATCGCCCCAGTCCACACCGAATACATTGATCGTGACGATCAGAAAAATAAAAAATTGTATGATGGCAAACAGATAGGTTCCAAGCCATTTTCCGAAGAGAATGGCGTATTTTTGCACAGGCGTCATCAGCATTCTGGCAAGCGTCTCCGTATCCTTTTCCTGTAAGAATGATTTCGCCCCGACTGTCATATGAAACAGCATAAACATGCAAAGCATTGCTGCCGAATAGTATTGAAAACTCGTAACGGCCTTGCTGCCGACTGATTTTTCCGCAATAGTCAGTTTGTCACCCGTTTCTTTTTCAAGCGTCTTTACCAGCTTTTCTGCAATCTGTGAGGGATCAAGTTTTCCTTGCTTTACAGCTGACGTTTTGCTGACGTAGTCCATTGAGGCTGACGCGGCTTCCCGAACCGCTTTATATTGCTCTATAAAAGAGCCGGCGGCTGTTTCGGTGATGGAACTTTTTAATGTTTGATCAGGGTCAGCATAGACAAAAGCTGACGTTTTGCCGGCTTCCCAATGGCTTGGGATAACGATACCGACATCGATTTTCTTTTCATCAAGCAGTTTCTTCATCTCTTCTTCACTGCTGGCTTGTGTGACCTTTATCGACTTCATTTTTTTGAGCACATCTGTTTTAAACATGTTCGCTGCATCTGACTGGCCTGATTGGACATAGCCGACTTTGATGTCGTCAATCTGGCTGCCTCCGTCAACAACCGATCCGAGCGCCGCCCCTAAAATACAGGTCAGGATCAGCGGCATTAAGATAAGCATCATAAACCCTTTTCTGTCCGTGATTCTGATTTTGACATCTTTCCATGCGATCCATATGCTTTTTTTCATAGCCGTCCCTCCTTAATCCCGCAAAGTGCGGCCGGTCAGATTCAGAAACAGGCGCTCCAGATTCGGTTCCTGCACCTGAAGAGACAGCAGGTTTGTATGATGGGCGGTTGCTTCCGCAAGCAGACTTGTGACGACTTTCTCATGATGAGCCGCAGCAATTCCAATTTTGAGCTCTGACTCATGTACTGTTACATCATTGACATGAGCCAGAGAACGGATCGCAAATAGAAACGCTTCGTCGATCCCGCTAACCGTGAGCTGAATGATGGTATCGCCTCCAAGGCGGCTGCACAAATCGGTTTTTGTGCCGATCGCAATCATTTCTCCCTGATCAATAATGCCGATCCGGTCGCATAAATACTCAACCTCTTCCATGTAATGACTCGTGTAGATCACCGTCATGCCCGTTTCATTGAGCTGTTTCACCGTTTCTAAAATATGATTTCTCGATTGAGGGTCGATTCCGACAGTCGGTTCATCCATGATCAGCAGCTCAGGCTTGTGCATTAAGGCGGCACCAATGTTGATTCTCCGTTTCATTCCGCCTGAGAATGTTTCAATTTTATCTTTGGCCCGCTCAGTCAGGCCGACATATTCAAGGACCTCTGCCGATCTTTTTTTGGCCTCGCCATGCGTAAGTCCGTACATTTTCCCCCAAAACATAAGATTTTCATGAGCCGTCAGCGTCGGATATAAAGCAATTTCCTGCGGGACAACGCCGATTTTTTGTTTCGCTTTAGCTGTTTCTTTTCCGATGACATAGCCGCCCACTGTGATGTTCCCGCTGTCATGCGGCACGAGGCCGGAAATCATCGAGATGGTTGTGGACTTCCCCGCACCGTTTGGCCCGAGCAGCCCGAACGACTCTCCCTTTTGGAGGGAAAAAGAAATGCCTTTCACGATTGTTTTTTTCCCATAGGCCTTTTTGATGTTTTCTGCTTGCAGCACGTCGTTTCACTCCTTTTTTAATCCCATTGCCATTGTAGAAAAAAGAAGGGCGTGCGGCATGTAGCGCCGGATAGAACATAAGGCATGAAAAAAAGGCCTGTAAAAGGCCTTTTCAGAGAAATGTATATGCTGAACGTCATATGTCAAAAGACAGATACGCCATATCTGACTGAATAGATGGCGGCTTGGGTTCTGTCTCTGACAGACAGCTTGCTGATAATGTTTGAAACGTGATTTTTCACTGTGCCTTCTGTAATGTACAGCTTCTCGGCAATTTCTTTGTTATTCAGCCCGTACCCCAGCTCAGCGAGAACTTCCATTTCACGATCGGTCAGGTCGTGCAGCTCCTTAGGTTTTTCTTTCTCGTTTATTCCTTTCAGCTGTCTTTCACGCTTCCATTCATTCAGCATTTGGGCAGTCAGTTCCGGAGGAAGCACCATACCCCCAGATTGAACAGTCATCACCGCTTTTACAATCGTATCGGCTGACATGTCCTTTAGCAGGTACCCGCTCGCTCCTTCTTCAAGCGCTTCAGCAATCAGCTCTGAATCCTTGAAGGTCGTCAGCATCAAAACCTTTACGCCGGGCAGCGAGCTTGTAATCAATTTTGTCCCTTCAACTCCGTTGGAAACCGGCATTCGGATGTCCATTAACACAATATCGGGCTCAAGTTCTTTCGCCTTTTCGAAGGCTTCCTGCCCGTTTCGCGCTGTTGCGATCACATCAAGCTCTTCTCTGAGCTGAAGCAGCGATGCCAGCCCTTCTCTGACGATATCCTGATCGTCGGTAATGATGATCTTAATCATGATAAACTCTCCTTTTGCTGCGCGGGCCCGAAGCTCCATTTTTTATTAGCCAGTGAAAATTTGGCGATCACAGTAAATCCTTGATCCCGTTCGCTCTCAAAGCGGATCATTCCGCCATGCTCCGCTGCCCGCTTTTTCATGTTCAAGAGACCAAAGCCGAGTGCCGCCTCGGGATTTCCTTTTCCGTCATCCTTAATGACAAGGCTGATGCTGTCCGGTGCGCAGGCAAGCTGTATCGAACAGGCTGTGGCGCCGCCGTGCCGTTTAGCATTGGTCAGCGCTTCCTGCACTGTTCTGACCAGAGTCGGATGAAGAGACAGCGGGATCATCGCCGGATCACCGCTGACCGCAAAATCGGTTGTGATTCCCGCATTTTTGTAAAAGTCTTCTGTCAGCTGTTTCAGCGTTTCGATTAACGAAGGTTCGTTTTCCGTTTGAAGGGTGCGCACTGATAAACGGACATCATCAAGTGCTTCACGGGCAAGCGTTTCACATACCCCGACTGTCTCCTCCGCTTTTTGGCTGTCTCTTTTTTGCCATTCACGCAAAAGCTGCAGCTGTACGAGGAGCGCCGTCATTTTGTGCCCGACTGTATCATGGATGTCCCTTGCCATTCTGTTCCGCTCATGAATGGCAGTCAGCTCTTCAACCTGCTTCGCATATAAATGCAGCTCCTGGTGCGCAGCAGACAGCGCCAAGTGTGACTCCGTCAGTTCCTGAAACTGCTGTTTTGCCGTTTCCTGCGTATCCAACAGCTTGCGGATTAATTTACCGACAACTCCGCAAAAGACAACGAATGTCATGCTGATACAATGATCCATCACATATTCATCGCCGAACATACGATATGTACGAATGAGCACAATCAGCCACATGATAAAACAAAAACAAAGGACAGACCATACTGTTTTCCGGTCAAACCCTTTCAAAAAAAAGGTAACAGCAACCGGGCTGAGCAATGTGATATATAAACCTGTACCCGGAAATATAAAACCGAATGAAAAGCCAACTGCAATATCAATCAGACAAAAAATAACGGCATATTTTTCTACTCTTAATAAGAGATGATTTGCTAAGAACACACCCGCACCGCCAGCGATGAACAAATACTCAAACCAGCGGTCATCTTTTACAAGAAAAAAGTAAACCGAACAACTTACCATTAAGGTGAAAATCCTAGTAAATATAAGAGCCTTCACGCTCATCACTCCCGTTACCCAATTCCTTTCTTATCATACCTGCCTCAGGTCATTTTTGACAGGAGTTTCTGGAAAATAAAAACCGCATATGAACTTAATGTCATATGCAGCGCTTTCGTTTATTTATTTGAATTCAACCCATACTGATCCTTGGTCTGCTGAACGCACGCAATTCTCAATCCAGCGGATGCCCTCGATTCCTGCATCAATGTCAGGATACACCAAGTTGTTCAAGGTTTCTTCATCTTCGCGGTTTTTCGCATCAATCGCAACGGCAAACTTAAGATAAATATTGGCCCACGCGTCTGACAGCCCTTCGCTGTGTAAGGCGCCCAGACGTTCATCAGCACTGCACGCACGGTCTAAATACGGCATGCCGCGAACGAGTGTCTGAATCGGCTCTCCCTGCACTTCATACGTCAGTTCGTTTGGCTTGCTGTCCCACCATTCGATGCTTGCTTTTGAGCCGACAATCCGGATTCTATGGCCATCCATACATCCGGCATTGATTGATGATGTCCACATCGTTCCGACCGCTCCGTTTTCATAATGCATGAGCACATGTGCGTTGTCCTCCAGCGGCGCTCGGCTGCCGACGAAGCTCTGGCGGTCACACAGCAGCTCTTTGATTTTCATCTGCGGCATAATGAGCTGCGACATATAATACGTGTGGGTAGATAAATCGCCCAGCACAAAGCTTGGCCCGGCGATCGCAGGGTCGACACGCCATTTCTGTGCAGCGCTTATGTTTTCGCCCTCATCTGCTGCACAAAAACCGTGTGTGTACTGCAAGTCAACCACACGAATATCGCCGATCTTGCCTTGCTCAATCATCGCACGCATTTGAAGGAGCATTTGATTGCCGGAAAAACCGTATGTCACGCCGACAATTTTCCCTTTTTTCTCTGCGAGCGCTTTGATTTCATAGCCCTCTTCTGAAGTGAAGAACAGCGGTTTTTCACAAATGACATGAAGATCTGCTTCAAGCGCCGCCTTACAGATCTCATAATGAGTGCCGTTCGGCGTGGCAATCGATACAACCTCTATGCCATCCTCTTTTTTCGCTTCCTCCGCAAACATTGTTTGATAGTCAGGATAACAGCGTTCCGCATCCACTCCGAGGTTCACCCCGAAGTCTTTTCCTCTTTCGGCATCGATATCAAAGGCGCCTGCAATTAATTGAAAGGCAGTATTGTCTCTCAGCGCTCCAATACGATGTTTATATCCAACCTGGCTGAGCCGCCCGCCGCCTACCATTGCCCAGCGCAGCGGTTTTGAAATGATTCTTTCTCCATTTAGCATCAGAAAAACCTCCTATTGGCTGATGGTTTGTTTTAAAGCTTCTATCGATGTGCGGATGCCCGCTTCCGGTGACATCGTTAAGTCCTCCATTTCTAAGGAAACCTCACCGTCATACCCCATCATTTTTACGACTGAAAAAAATTCCTTCCACCACTGTAAATCCTGTCCGCAGCCGACAGCTACATAATTCCATGCCCGGTTTGCAGGATCTGTCACTTCTTTTGTTTCTAACAGCCCGTTAACTGCAGCTAAATGTCTTTCAATTCTGACATCTTTTCCGTGAACATGGTGAATGGCTTCTCCGAGCTCCCTTGCCGCGATGATCGGGTCTGCGCCCATCCATAATAAATGGCTCGGGTCAAGATTCAAACCGACCATCGGGCCGACTGCATTTCTGAGCCGAAAGAGAGTCTCAGGATTATAGACTAATTGAGAGCTGAAATTTTCAAGCGCGATTTTTTCAACACCGCAGGCTTCCGCTTTTTGGACAAGCTCCTTCCAATAAGGAATCGCAACATCTTCCCATTGATAGTTGAGGATATCTTTTAAAACGGGAGGCCAGCTCACTGTGTATGTGATCCAGTTCGGCACTTTGTCGTCCGGGCCGCCTGCTGGCAGGCCGCTCATCATGATCACTTTTTTGACGCCTAATAATCCAGCCAGCTCCATCGTTTTGTCCGTTACTTCTCTGTGCAATTTGCCCAGTTCGCCTGAATCCAAAGGATTCCCCGAGCAATTTAAAGCGCAAAGTGTCATATTCCGCTTTTCCAGCGCTGCTGAAAACTCTTCTCTTTTGTGGCTGCTTTGCAGCAGTTCATCAAGATTCAAGTGAGGCGCAGGCGACCAGCCTCCAGTTGTCATTTCAAGCGTATCAATGCCAAGCTCCGCGGCAAAATCGAGCATTTCTTCAAAAGGCAAATGTCCTAAGCTGTCTGTTACATAAGATAGTTTCATTGATAGATTCCTCCTGGTATCTGCAGATTACGATAAGTGAGTTGTTTGATTTTGGATTTCCTGATCAGCGCGGCGGCCATACTGGCGAAAGGAATGCTCAAGCTGTTCAAGTGACCGCCCTTTTGTCTCAGGCACATATTTTTTCACAAATAGAATCGCTAGGATATTCATAGCGACAAAGATAAAAAATGTCGCCGACATCCCAATATGATTGAGCAAAATGGGAAAGGTGAATCCAATGAGAAAGTTAGCTGTCCACAAGCAGAAGGTGCTGACCCCCATGCCAAGCCCCCGCACATGCATAGGAAAGATTTCCGAGAGCATCAGCCACGTCACCGTAGAAATGGCAGCCTGCTGAAACGCAAGAAACAAAACGGTCAAACTCAGCACAACATACGGCAGGGCGGGTGTTCCTTCAAGGACAATGGATAAAATCCCGATCAGCAGAAGGGCTGTCATCGTGCCAATCTGTCCGATGATCAGCATGGGCCGGCGGCGGACTTTGCCGAGAAGCCATATCCCAAAAATGACCGCGATAACTGAAATAACACCGTTTGCAATATTGCCGATTAATGCAGCTTCTGTTTGAAAACCGGCTTCTCTCAGAATTTCTGTCCCATAGTACATGATCGAATTGACACCGGTAATTTGCTGTACGATGGCTATTCCGATCCCAATGAATAGAATGCGTCGGATCCACGGCTCTTGAAAACCATGAAAGCCGGCCTTTTTTGCTGTGCCCTCAATCGCATGTTTGATTTCTTTTATTTCCTGCTGTGCCCGGCTGTCTTCACGGATTTGCCGAAGCACCCGCAGAGCGTCACCCATTCTGCCTTTAGCCGCCAGCCAACGCGGGCTTTCAGGCACGATGAGCATTCCGAACCATAACACAACAGCCGGAAGTGTCGCGATGACCAGCATATACCGCCATACATTTGCGCTCTCCCCCATTGTGCTGCCGATAATGGCGTTAAAGGTGTATGCCAGCAGCTGGCCAATTACGATCATCAGTTCATTTTGTGTCACGATTCGTCCCCTGCGTTCTGCCGGCGAAATTTCCGCTAAAAAGGTTGGAACCGTTACAGAAGCGCAGCCAACCGCCAGTCCGAGCAGAAAACGAAAGGCAATCATCACGGACGCGTTTGGTGAAAAGGTACAGCCAAGTGTGGCTGCGATGAAGAGTAAGGCTAAATAAAGGATCGTTTTTCGGCGGCCGTGCCAATCGGACAGACGTCCTCCAAACATCGCCCCGAAGGCTGCCCCGAGAAGCAGGGAACTCGCAACCAGTCCTTCTGTAACAGGTGTAAGATTGAGTTGACCTGCAGTTGCCATAAAAGGAAGTGCCCCATTAATGACACCCGTATCATAACCGAACAACAGGCCGCCGAATGTAGATACCAATGTAATCGTTCGTAAAAGCCCTTTATGAGCTAAGCTTTCTTTTTCTTTTACAGCCTCTTTCTTTTTTGTACTCACGGCTTTCTTCCCCTTCTTTCAAGAATGGCAGAGCACCCGACACCAAGCATAAGCCAATGCATCCCTCCATCAGCAATACCCATTTTTGTAACCGCTTTCTAAAAAGATTATAAGACAACGAGATTTCTCGCGTCTTTATCTTATGAAGACATTGTTTTGTCATTTCAGGACATCTTATTCGTGCGGCTTGGCCTGTTCGATTTTTTGAAAAGGTTTATTGATTTGAAATGCGGTCATTTTTGAATCTTTATAAAGGGAGCGGAAAAGCCCTGGTGAGCTGCCGATTTTGGCGGAAAATATGCGAGTGAAATAATGTACTGAGAAACCGATTTCTTCCGCTACTTCTTTAATCGATAGATTCGTTGATTTCAGCAGCTCGGCAGCTTTGTTTATTTTTTCATTTTGGACAAATTCTGAGTAGCTGACGCCCAGTTCTGCTGCAAATAAACGTGATAAGTGCCTCCCTGAGATATGAAAGTGGCTGGCGACATCCGTCAGCTTTAACGGCTGTGAAAGATTGTCTTTTATGTGCAGTTTCACCTCTGTCAGCAAAGCAGAAGATGTTTGAATGGGCTGCTTTTGTTTCGGGCGATGGGCGGACGGGAGAAAGGTTTGGATTAATGACAGGATCAATGCATGCGACAAATGAGATAGGATCTCTTTGTCAAAAGCATTGACAGGCTGCGCTGCTTGCAGCATTAACGTTTTCCAAAGCAGGCCCGGCGGTTCGCCATCCTTCAATTGCATTGTGATAAAGGGGCTTTGTTTCACTTCTTCCATCACTTTGATCCATTCGGCGCTTGACTGATCCTCGCTCAGCTCGAAAGCGACGTAAAAAAGGAACAGCCCTGTTTCACTTTTGATTTGGTGCAAATGCTCCGGCTTTGACAAAAAAATCGTCTGTTCACGAAGCGGATATGTACGATCGCCTTCAAGGTAATATCCTTCACCTCTTACGACGTAACAAATTTCATAAAAGGAATGCTTATGAAGCAGTGTGTTATAGTGGTTCGTCATCGCTCCCCAATAGTGGACGTAAAATGAAACATCCTTTTGCTCTAAGCGATGCACATATTGATTTAATGCTATTTTGCCTGTCACAAGGTGATTGAGTTCCATGTAAACGCCTCCTAACAAGTTGGTTCTCCCATCATAACAAGGCGGACAAAAATAAAAAATCCCCCTGCCGTTTTTTCGGCAAAGGGATTACAGTCAAATCACAAATCTAATATGGGCGCCGGAAACAGGATCTTTCACACGGAAGCTGTTTTCCGTTTCTTCGATCGAATATCCGGCACGTTTGACTCGGTCTGCCACTCGATCCAGTTCCTCTTGATGAGGCAGGACAACCGTGTAATAGTCTAGTCCGCTGGCATTTGTCGGTTTAGGCGGCGCGTTTCTTCCCGCCCAAATATTTAAGCCGATATGATGATGGTAGCCTCCGGCTGAAACGAAGAGAGCAGACATGCTCGCATAGTTTCCGACAATATCAAAGCCCAGCACATCCGTATAAAACGCTTTTGCTTCTTTCAAATCACTGACATGCAGATGAATGTGTCCGATAATTGTATCGTTCGGAAGCACTGCTTTCCGTTCATCTCCGGCCACTTCAAGAAGACCCTCAATGTCAACAGCGGTTGTCGTCATGACGTAGTTTCCTTCACGATCACGCTGCCACGTACTGCGGGGGCGGTCAGCGTACATTTCAATTCCGTTTCCATCAGGATCAGACAGGTAGAGTGCTTCACTGACAGCATGATCCCCATGTCCGATGGCAATGCCGTGTTCAATCAGGCGGGCGAGCGCGATACCAAGTTCCTTCCTGTTCGGAAGAAGAATTGCAAAGTGATAGAGGCCCGTCACAGACCGTTCAGGCAAGACGACGGCGCTCTGATTTTCTTCGAGAACAAGCAGGACGCGTTTTCCGTCAGCCGATAGTTCGGCTTGGCGATCCGTCTTTTTTAAGACTTGAAAGCCGATGACGTTACAGTAGAACTGAAGGGAGCGCTCCAGACTGCGGATTGTGAGTTTGACATAGCCAATGTTTGTATCCTCATGAATGCTGGTCATGCTGTATGCCTCTTTTCTTATGCTGATACGTTTTCGCTCTTTTTTGCTTTAAATACAAGCGGGTCTAGCGCCAGGAAACGGCTTCCGGAAAGAGCCAGGTGGATTGATGTCAAAAGCAGAAGGTAATCAAATTCTGCATTGCCCATGAATGGCGCTTTCAGCTTGACTGTAATGATGGCTCCGATCAGCGTGAGGGCAAACAGAACACCGACAATACGTGTAGCCAATCCGAAGAAGACAAGCACTCCGCCAACGAGTTCAATCGCTGCAATGACATACGCCATAAAGCTTGGAAGGCCTATGCTGCCGAAAAATTGGATGGTGCCTTCCATTCCCTGAAACTTAGATAAACCATGAACAAAAAAGATAATACCTGTAATAACTCTTAAAAGTAATGTGCCAATTTCAAATGATTTATTCATTTTATCCTCCTTGATAAATGTTATCACTTACTTAATGTAAGCTAGTATATATACATAACTTGTTTACGTCAAGTAATTTTGTTACATTTTACGAAAATGAAATAAAAGTACTATAAAACTGTAACAAAAAAGACCTTTGTGCGGGACAAAGGTCTATTTCTCAAATTGGCTTTTATATAAGTCACTGTAAAATCCTTTTTGTCGGATCAGTTCTTCATGGCTGCCTTTTTCAATCATTTCGCCGTCTTTCAGCACCACAATCTGATCCGCTCTTTGAATGGTGTTCAGCCTGTGGGCGATGATGACGCTTGTTCTTCCCTCCATTAAACGGGCGAGCGCTTCTTGAATGTTGACTTCTGTTACGGTATCAATGTTACTTGTCGCTTCATCCAAGATGAGAAGAACCGGATCGGCAAGCACCGCACGCGCTATGGAAATCAATTGTTTCTGTCCTTGGCTGATGCCCGATCCGTTTTGCGTCAGCACTGTGTCGTACCCTTTTGGCAGCCTTTCAATAAAGCTGTGGGCATTCGCTGTTTTTGCCGCGGCTTCGACTTCCTGATCAGAAGCATCAAGCCTGCCGTAGCGAATATTTTCTCTGATCGTTCCTTGAAACAAAAACGAATCCTGCAGGACAAACCCCATGTTTTTCCGCAGGCTTGCTCTAGTGAGGGTTTTAATATCTGTACCGTCGATTAAAATCCTTCCCTCATCAGGCTCGTAAAAACGGGCGAGCAGGTTGGTGACAGTTGTTTTCCCCGCTCCCGTCGGTCCGACAAACGCGATGGACTGTCCGGCAGGCACTGTAAACTGTAAATGCTTCAGTGTCTGCTGCCCTTCATCGTAACCGAAGGACACATCCCGGAATTCAATACTGCCTGTTTGGATCGGCTGATGCACGGCGTTCTTTTCATCCTCGCGCTCTTCTTTTTCATCAAGCACGTCAAACACCCGTTCAGCGCCGGCAATGGCGGACAGCATCGTATTAAACTGATTGGCCAGATCGTTTAAAGGGCGTGTGAATTGCCTTGAATACTCGGCAAAAACGACGATGGAGCCGATCGAGATCCAGCCTTTTAGCGCGAACAAACCGCCGATTGCGGCAATCATTGTAAAGCTTAAGTTATTCAAAGAGTTCATGACTTTCGGGATAAACCCGGAAATCGTCTGTGCCCAGAAGCCCGAGGTCTTGAGCGCAGCGTTTTTTTCGAGAAATTCGGCAGTGATCTGCTTCTCACGCGAATAGGCTTTGATGACCTTTGCGCCGGAAACAGATTCCTCAATATATCCATTCAGCTCACCAAGGTTTTTCTGCTGTTCTTTAAACAGCTTTCCCGTCCGGTTGGTGATCCATTTCAGGCTTACTGCCATCACCGGAATGATGGTCAAGGTAATCACTGTAAGGAGCGGGCTCATGTACAGCATTACTGCAACCGTTCCGACAAAGGTGATGACGCTTGACAGAATTTGAATGACCGACGTATTTAAAGTAGAGCTGACATTTTCGATGTCATTTGTCACCCGGCTCATCAGCTCACCGTGCCGCTGTTTATCAAAAAACGGAATCGGCAGCTCATGCAGATGGGTGAACAACTCGCTTCTCATTCTGAAAACAGTGCCTTGCGAAATCGTAATCATCCAATAGTTTTGAAACCAGAGTGACAGTGACTGAATAATGTAAATGACGAGCAGAAGAAGCAAAACGGGAATCAGTCCGCTTACCGTTCGCCCGACGATGAAATGGTCGATGGCCTTTCCGATTACAAAGGGGCCAAGGAGCCCGAATATCGCGCTGATGACAACCATCAGCATGACAAGGATAAGCAGTCCTTTTCGTTCAGCCAAGTAAGACCAGATTCGTCTCAGTGTGCCTTTTGCATCCTTTGCTTTCGCCCGCTTTTTTGCGCCTTCTTTTTTGTCGATTGGCATTTTGGGATATTGGAAAGGCTTGCGGATGTCTTTTAGCATGACTCGCTCCCCTCCCTTCCGAATTGCGACTCGTAAATGCGTTTGTATAACTGAGATTCAGAAAGCAGCTCACTGTGCGTGCCTTTTTCAATCAGTTCGCCATCCTCAAGCAGCAAAATCTTATCAGCTCTCATCGCCGTGGTCATTTTTTGCGTAATGATCAAGGTTGTGCACTCATATGTGCTGATTGCCTCAAGCAGCTTCGCCTCCGTCTGCAGGTCTAGCGCGCTTGTGCTGTCATCTAAAAGAAGGATGGCCGGCTTTCGGATCAGCGCCCGCGCAATGGAAATCCGCTGCTTCTGGCCGCCGGACAGGTTGACGCCTCTTTGTCCCAAAACAGTGTCATACCCATTCGGGAGCTTCATAATCGTTTCATGAATTTGCGCATGTTTGGCCGCTTTCATTATTTCATCAAGTGAAGCATTTTCTTTGCCCCAAGCGATATTTTCCTTGATTGTGCCGGAAAACAGAAGCACTTCCTGCGGTACATATCCAATTTGCTTGCGAAGCCCCTCTGCTGGAAAATCGTGAATTGGCTTTTCATCTATGTAAATGCTGCCTGAATCCGGCCGATAAAGCCGCGGAATGAGCTGAAAGAGCGTGGACTTGCCCGATCCCGTCGCACCGAGAATCGCGATCGTTTCCCTCGGCTTTGCGGAAAATGAGACATTCCGCAGCGCTTCTCTCTCCATTTCAGGATAACGGAAGGATACATGCTGAAACTCAATCCGTCCTGACAAACGACCTGGTATGATGCCTTCTTCCCGCTCATCGCCTTCCGTTTCAAGCACCTCGCCGATTCTATCCCCTGAAGCCTTCGCCCGGGTGAAAATCATAATCAAAAACGGAAACATCGAAAGCGCGCCCGTAATTCGTGTTGCGTAGTTAATAATCGCGACAACATCACCGACTTGAGTGCTTCCGTTTGTGATACTGTGTGCACCTGCCCACAAAATCAAAAGGATGCAGAGGTTCATCAGCAGCATCAGCACAGGCATCGTGAATTCCACAAGCTGAAAGGCTGAAACTGTTTTTTCCATCAGCCTCGTGTTGGCTTTGATAAATCTTTTGACCTCGTGGCTGCCGCGAAGCAGCGCTTTGATCAGCTTAATCGCTGTTAAGTTTTCCTGCATGACGGTATTCACCTGATCCAGCCGTTTCTGCACTGAACGGAAGAGCGCCCCGCCTTTCTTTAATACCCATAGCAAAAACAAGATTAGGATCGGAATGGTCACAAGCAGAAAAAAGCCGAGCTTCACGTTAACGGTGAGTGACAGCACAATACCGCCTACAATCATTAACGGAGCCCGCAGCATAAACCGCAAACTCATAAAAATCATGTTTTGAACCTGTGTGACATCGTTTGTCAGCCTTGTAATATAAGAAGAGGATGAGAACTGTCCAAAAGTAGAATAGGAGAAGGACTGGATTTTTTGAAAAAGCCCTTTTCTCGTATCGTAGGAAAAGCTTTGGCTGACATGGGCGGCATAAAAGGAATTCAGCATTCCCGCTGCAAATGATAACACGGTCAGTCCGATCATGACCGCGCCCCATGTCCACACATGCCGGAGATCTTGCTTTAAAATCCCATCGTCGATGATTTTTGCGATCAGTAAAGGCTGCATCAGTTCAACCGCAAGCTCCGTCAACATGAGAATCAGCGCAATTCCCACCAGCAATGAGTATGGTTTTAAAAACGATAAAGCCTTTTGCATGTAAAAGCCTCCAAACCCCTTTTTACTCGATTGTCTCTTTCTTTACTTTACTATGACGGTCTTTTTGACGGCAAACGAAAACCCTCCCGAAAAGGAGGGCTGCATTATTGATTCAATATTTTTTCCACACGCTCCCGCATCTGCGGAACGCTCAATCCGATAATCACCTGAAACGCCTTCCCGTTTCTGACGACGCCGTGTGAGCCAAGCGCTCGGAACACGCTGTCGGGCTCAACCTTTGTTTCATCCTTGACGCTGACTCTGAGGCGGGTGGCGCAGTTTGTCACTTCAGTGATGTTGTCTTTTCCGCCCAGCGCTTCAATATACAGAAAAGCGGTGTCATCTGCCGTTTCAACAGCGGAGGCCGTTTCATCCTTGTTTTTTCTTTCTCTGTATTCCTTTTTCGAATACAGCTTTGTTTCCTGCTGATCATCCTTTTCCCGTCCAGGTGTGGCGATATTGAATTTGAGAATTAAAAATCGGAAGACGAAAAAATAAATAGCTGTAAAAGAAAGCCCGATCAAAATTTGATACACATACGTCATACCGTGGCTGCCAAAGAGCGGAATCCAGTTCAAGGTCACCGCTTCGATCAGCCCGCCACCCATGTTTCCGACGACACCGGCCATATACATGGCTGTCGACATCGTTGCAGCCAGTACGGCGTGAACCGCAAATAAGAAAGGAGAAATGAATAAGAAAGTGAACTCAATCGGCTCTGTAATACCGGCGACAATCGCCGTCAGCGTGACAGGAATCAGCAGCCCTGCGACAAGTTTTTTCTTTTCCTTTTTGGCTGTGACATAAAACGCCAGGGCGATGCCCGGAATGCCGAAGATTTTCGAGTTGCCGTGGAGCGCGAATCCGCCTTGCGGGAAGAGCTCCTTCAGCGGTTTGGCGCTTTGCGAATATTCGCCGAGATGCTGTGCCCAATACGTGACGATTCCGCCTTCCGCTACAGCAGGCCCGTAAATAAACGGCGTGTAAATAAAGTGATGAAGGCCGGTCGGAATCAAAATCCGTTCCAAAAACGTGTAAATCCAAACGCCCACCGCCCCGGAAGCAACCAGGAAGCTTTGAAGCGATCCGATTCCCGCTTGAACCATCGGCCAAATATAAGATACGGCCAAGGCGATCGGGATCATAATGAAGAAGGAAATCATCACGATATACGTTGAGCCTTGAAAGATGCCGAGAAAATCGGGCAGTTTTTTATCAAAATAACGATTATGCAAAAAGACGACAATCGAAGAAATAAAGATGGCTCCGATAATGTTGGTATCGAGCGTTTTGATGCCTGCGATCATCGTTAACCCGCTCGTTCCGCCGACCTCTTGGTTCATGTCGACGCCAAATGCCCCTCCCCATACCGTCAAGATCGAGCTGACAAAGTAATTGAACGTCAAGTAAACCGTAAGCGCTTCCAAACAAGCGCGCGCCTGAGCTTTCTTCGCCAAAGCAACCGGGATGCCGATGGCGAATAAGAGCGGCATTTGATTAAATACCGTCCAGCCGCCCTGCTCAATGATATACCAGCACTGATACCAAAACCCATCAGGATCGGCAAGCGGGCCCATGATGGTTTTATTTTTAAAAAGCGTACTGACACCGACGATAATGCCAGCGAACGCGAATAATAGAACAGGTACAAACATCGCGCTTCCAAAGCGCTGGATTTTTTGCATCATACCAGAACCCCCTGCTACTCAATGTCATTTTTTTCTGCCTCTTTGTAATCAACATATGCGCGGAACAATGCTTCGCCAACGAGAAAGAACGGTGCAAAAGCGACAATTTCCGTTTTATCGCTTAATGTCACAGGTTTGCTTGTCGCATAAAGATTATGCGGAGTCAGCTGGGCGAGGACATTGTTTTTTAAATTCGTAATGGAAATAAAGGGAATACCCTTTGCAGAAAGCATTCTTGCCTGAGGAATCAGCTCCGGTGTTTCTCCGGAAAGAGAAATGATGATAAACAGATCGTTTACTTTAAAATCATCGCGCATCAGATTAAATTCATTTCTGTCTTCAATCAAAATGAGATACCGATGGCGCGGAATAAACATTCTTTGCAGATCACGGGCGCATATCTTTTGCGCATTTCCTGATCCGTACACGAAAATGCGGTCGGCTTCATCAATCAGCTGGCACATATCCGTCATGTCCTTTGTCCTTAAGAACTTCAGATTTGATTCAATATCATCAAGCAGCTTTTGAAAACTCATACTCTCGCCTTCTTCCGGCTGATCTTCCCACTTTAAAAAAACGCGAAATTCACTGTAGCCGCTGAAACCGAGCTTTTGGGCAAGCCGCAAAATCGAGGAACGCGATACGCTGCAAGCTTTGGCCAACGCATCGATTCCAAGGGTGTAGCACGTGTGCTTGTGATTCAATATATATTTTAAAATATGAAAATCGTTGTCATTTAATTTGCTGTAGTGCTGATTAATCAGTTCTTCGAGCTGCATATCAGATCCCCCCATTTTCTTTCTATTATATACAATAACAGATTCGAAAATGGGGGAATTTCAGTTACGAAATACGGGT
This sequence comes from Bacillus sp. SN1, assembly GCF_002796895.1. NCBI lineage: Bacteria > Bacillati > Bacillota > Bacilli > Caryophanales > Bacillaceae > Bacillus > Bacillus sp. SN1. Next base: position 278,930 of record NZ_PHIE01000005.1, on the reverse strand, counting down.
TGGGCTTTGATCAAGCTCAGGCCAGAAGTCTTTGTTGGCCTCAATTAAATCCTCGAGAATCAGCCTTGCCACACGCGCGTTTGGCACAGTTTTTGACAGGATCAGCGCCTGCCACAGCTTTTGGAACGATTTCTCCGACCACGCTTCAACAGTCAGTTTCTCAACGGATACCTGCTGCTCCATCAGCCCTTTTTGGAATTGCGGAATGGTGCCGACGGTGATCGGTTCAGGCCCATTTGAGCCGACAATACACGGCACCTCGACCATCGCAGTCGGGTCAAAGTTCGCAATCGCTCCGTTATTTTCAACGATCAAGAGCATTCTTTCACCTGTGTTGTAGGCAATCGCCCGGGCTAGATCAACAATATATGATGCGTGATCATCGATTTTGATTTCGCTGTTTTCCGAGGACTGCTCGCGTGTGATCATGTCACATTGGCTGAAAATAAAGGCTTCGCGCCCTTCCATCACTTCGTTTGCCCGCGTATGATTCGGATTTGATTTTTTTACCATATCATCCGGGAACAAGTAATATTGCAAATACGTATTCGGCAGTGTGTCAGGATCTGCTGCCTGCACGTCACGCGCTTTTGCGAACGTGTCATTCCAGCTCGCCTCGACAGCTTCAGCCTCCGTCTTCGGAATGTACCCGTATTGAGATACATGCTCCTTCAGCTTCGGCATTAAATCATTGCCCTCTTGATCCTGAATCGATGTCCACCAGCCGAAATGATTTAATCCGTAATAGCGGACCTTCATTTCTTTTCTTGAGGACAGGCCGAGAATTTGCGCCATCCGGTCTTCGATTCCAACCGGCATATCACAGATGTTCAGAATTTTCGAATTCGGTCTGAGGCGTCTTGTTGCTTCGGCTACAATTGCCGCCGGGTTGGAGTAATTGAGCATCCACGCATCAGGCGAATATGTTTCCATGTAATCTAATATTTCAAGCACGCCGCCGATCGAACGCATGCCGTATGCGATGCCGCCCGGCCCGCATGTCTCCTGGCCGACAACTCCGTACTTCAGCGGAATTTGCTCATCCAGCGCACGCATCGCGTATTTCCCTACTCTGATGTGCGCCATGACAAAGTCGACATCTGTAAAAGCTTCTTCCGGGTCAGTCGTCGCTGTAAATTCAATTTCCGGCGCTTTTTCTCTGATAAAAACGTCACAGGCGCCTGCTATGCGATCCTGTCTCTCCTTATCATTATCATACAGCTTCAGCTTTCTGATCGGAAACTCCTCCAAATGGTCCAAGAGCATCAGTACGATCCCTGGAGTGAAAGTGCTCCCTCCGCCCGCTATTACGATTGAGAATGATTTTTTCTTCATATGACGACCTCCTTGATAACGTTTACATTTCATTTATACCATGTAAAGGCCCGTCCCGTAACACATTTGGCGCACTTAGATCATTTGATCAATTTTAGTGTTTTTTCCCACAAAGCGGGAAATTTCTCATTTACCTTACGTCTAGGAGATTTGATTTTTTTACCTTTTTTGTAATCTTAAAGTCTCACCTACTGTGAAATTCAAGTGAATATACGCCCTTCCATTTCTTATGAAAAGGTTCTTTTGTACGATTCGGATACATGCCGAATTATTTATAATCATTTATATAAAACATCCATTTGTGCGTGAATTTAGAAAAGGCAGGGGACAAAAGTTGGACTCATATAAAGTCATTGAGCTGGCAAACAAGTACAGTGCGGCCGCAGAAGAGGTCAGAAGCTCCAAAATGCTGCTTGAATCCCGGTTATCTGCATTAGGGGATGCTTGGCAGGGAAAAGCAAGAGATTCGTTCGACCAGGATTTCGAGGAAACGAAAGCCGCCTACGATCAATTCGAACAGGAGCTGCTTGAAACAAGCCAGGAACTAAAGGCAGCGGCCGTCAAAATAGAAGAACGAAAAGCTGAAATTGCCAGAATGGAAGAACTGGAACGTAAAGCAAGAGAGGAAAGACATAAACTCAGGGGGTGAATGGTGTGTCAGGAAACATTGCAGTTGATCCGGATAAACTCGAACAGCTGGCAAATGATGTAGTCACTGAATTAACCGATATGGAAAGCAAATATAAGGACCTGCATTTGGAGCTGGGGCAGATGATTTTACAATGCGATCCCCGCTACAGCAGCTGTTTTTCCGGAGTCGGCGATGCGTGGAGCTCAGGAAAAGCGCTCGCCACCAAGCTGAGTGACAATGAGATTTTTATCAGAAAAACGGGCGACAAATTTGTTGAACAAGATGATATTCTGCGAAAGCTCTATAATGCTTACGACAAATACGGAACGATGACAAGCTTAACCGCCCTTATGCTGACACAAGGAAAATACTACGGATTAGGGCTTACGAAATTTGTGAAACAGCCAAGCGGTTTGCATACCGCCCGGCACTCAAAACTTCTATTGGATATTTCCAGAGCCGTTGACAGCTCACGTTATCAAAAAGCGGCTAGAGTGCTTATGAATCCTAAATATTTGTTTAAAAAGACAAACCGGCCATTTTCAGATTTGGTACATAAAAAGTTTACAAAGTACTTCCCTCAGGATACGGTCGATTTTTCAAACAGCGTCAGAAGCTACACAAGAGGATTTCTTAATGAAGCCGGCGTACGCTCAACTTTGAAGGATGTCGGAAAGACAGGCTTGAAATTCGCAAAAGGAAATGCCATTACCGCCACACTGATCACCGGTGCGACCGAAACGTTCGGAGCGGGCTTGAAAATTGCTGAAAATTACGCGAAATACCAAGACAAACCCGAAGTTCTCAAGCGTGAAAACGCCAAGGCCGTCGGGAATGCTGTGAATAATACGATTTTTGTTGCCGGCGGTGCGACAGCTGGTGCTGTCATCGGCGGTGCAATCGGAAGCTTTGCAGGACCTGTGGGTACTGTCCTTCTTGGGGCAGCCGGTTCATACGTTGGCGGAGTCGTCGGAGAACAAATCGCCAAATATACAGCCGGTTTTGCCGAAAAAGCAGCCTTAAAGCTAAAAGAACCGATCCATGCTGTCGTTGATACAGCCAAGAAAGGGCTGGAATCAGCCGGCAAAGTCGTCAAATCAGTGAATGACGGCATAGATGCGGCGAATAAAACGATACATAAAGGGATAGACAGCGCGAAAAAAGGAATGGAAAAAGCAAAGAAAACAGCGGACTCGCTTATACACGGCGCAACCCATTTCCTTAAAGGGAAACTTTCATTTGGATAGGAGAATAATCAATGAAGCAGTTTACAATCAGCATAGAGGAACTCTTATTTTGTTTTTACAGCGAAGGATTTTTTGAACAGGGAATGGCCTTAAAGCAAGCCTATTTTCCGGAAATAGAAGATGAACAGCTCGGCGCTTTGTTTGAAGCTGCGTGCCGCTCACTCTTAGCCAAGGATGCAGCGGAATATCGGAATCATCAATATCGGTTAAAGGACGAGTACTGTCCGTTTATCCATGTATTAAACGACGCTGACTATACAGTGAAGCTTTCTAAATTTAACGGGCAAGGCGCCGAACAGAATGTGTCCTGCCATGTATCAAAATTCGGCACCTACTCTCACGAACTCCTTTTTGATGAACAAGTCCATCGCATTACAAAAATGGAATCAAGTGAAGGATTACTTGCTAAGACAGATGAGTTTTTACATATAATAGATACAGAGGATAAAAGAGAATCCATTGTGACATTGACATCAAATGAATTTGAAAAGCTCTTGGAGGGCGTTTCAGACAACCCTTCATATCTAAAAGAGTTCCTTGATAAACATGACCATCAAGAGGACGTTACCCGATTTGTAAATGATCTGGCTCTGCGGAAAGGGAAAATGGATACACTGATGCGTCTGGCGTATGACAAAGATAACACTCCTGAAGTGGCTGACATGGCATTTGTCCTGCCGGGAGCCCGCCATACTTGGCTTGTCACAGGCATCACTCAGAATGAATTTTCTATCCTCCCTGCTCATAAGGATGTTGTAAATCAAATCATTTCAAAAAATGAATTAGAATCTGAATTAACAAAAGGAGAAAAGCATTGAAAAACCAAGAAATCGTTGAAGTCAAAAGCAGAATGTCCCTGAGAATATGGGCTTTTGTCGGATCTGCCGGTATGGGATTAGCATGTTTGTGGCTCTTTTATATGGGTATTACGTTTCAAACGAAATATTACCTCTTGGCCATTCCTACTGGCTTTCTGTTCACCTTGTTTTGTTTATATTTATTTATCATCTTCTTTCCGGCATTTACCCCGCGGGGAAATACCATCTTCCGCATCAAGACAGGAAAAGATGGAGAACTGTTCACTGACAAAGTGTCTGTTACGTTTACCGATATCAAGAAAATTGAGATGGGCCGCCATAAATTTAGTCTAAAAGGGATTTTCCAGGAAGATATAATGATTCAAACCGTTGATCAGAAGACCATTCGCATTCCCACTTGGAACATCATTCCGAATCCGTTGTTTTTTGAAGCGGTTGAACGCTATATCCTTCCCCATCTGAATGAAGAGGCGAAAAGCAATTGGATCGGCCAGTTTACGGAGATTCAGCGCAGCGCGTATTTAAAGGAATTTGAGAATCATCCAAAGCTTTAGGAGCAGCACATTGATTGAAGTAAAAAGCATGATGTTTCTAAGGGCTTGGCTGTTCCTCGCCACAGGGGGCGCTTTTATTGCAGGAGTGTGGCTGGTGTCTGAAGCTCTCACATTTGAATCTAAGTATGCCCTGCTTTATTTGGGCGGAGGATTAATGGCGATTGTTTATGGATTAATCACATTTTTTATGGCTTTTCCGGCGTTCACAAGCCGGGGAAATGTCATTTTCAGCGTAAAGACTGGGCCTGATGGCGAGATCTTCTCGAGAAAGCGCAGCGTGCTGTTTTCTGAGGTAAAACGGATTTATATGGGACGGCATCATTACAGTTTGAAAGGGATCTTTTTTGAGGATATTATCATCGAGAAAACAAACGGCAAAGTCGTTCGCATCCCTACCTGGAACATTATCGCGAATCCGTTGTTTTTTGAAGCGGTTGAACGCTATATCCTCCCCCATCTAAATGAAGAGGCGAAAAGCAACTGGATCAGCCAATTTACAGAGATTCAGCGCAGCGCGTATTTAAAGGAATTTGAGAATCATCCAAAGCTTTAACAGCACTCCTCCTTTATAATGAAAGAGAAAAGCAAGTTGAGGAGTGCGCGTGATGCTGATTACCCTTCTTTTATTTCTCGCGGCGGGGCTTGCCGAAATTGGCGGCGGGTATTTAGTTTGGCTGTGGCTGAGAGAGGCTAAGCCAGTCGGCTATGGCATCGCCGGAGCGCTGATCCTGATTGTCTACGGCATTCTTCCGACGTTTCAGTCCTTCCCTTCCTTCGGCCGTGTATACGCCGCTTATGGCGGGGTATTCATTGTGCTTGCGGTTCTATGGGGATGGCTTGTCGACCGGAAAACACCTGATCTGTATGACTGGATCGGTGCATTCATTTGTCTTATCGGCGTCTGTGTCATTTTATTTGCTCCGCGCGGATAACAAAAATGGCCCGCTTATGAAGCGGGCCATTTTTGTTTAATCCTCTTTTAAGTTGGTCAGCTGTACTTCATGCTCCTGCTCAGGTTCGTCCAACGGATAGATTCTCGCTGTTCCGTTTTCTTCATTCACGTGCTGAATGTAAATAGGAACGCCGTTATATGTTACTTTCTTCATGTCGGGAGATTCTACAATTTCTTTCGCCCTTTGACTATTCATTCTAACACCCTCCTTCATACATAACGTTTCCATTTCTTGAAAGAAGTATGCTTTATGATTCAGCGGACAAGTTGAATTTTTTCAGCCGTTTGTAGAAAGTGCTCCGGGGGATCCCACTGATTTTGGCGGCTTGAGAGACGTTTCCTTTTGCGGATTCAAGCGCTTTGATGATGATATCTTTTTGGATTTGCTCACGAAGGGTCAGCGCCCCGGCAGCAGCCGGCTTTTTTTCCGCCGGGATGATCGGCAGTCCTGCTGCTTCCAGTAAATCGGTAAGCGGCTCATCCCTCAGCCGGCCGTCCGGAAATCTGATGGAAAGACGTTCAAACACATTAAACAGCTCGCGAATATTCCCCGGCCACCTCCATTGCTTCAGCATATCCAAAAAAGCAGGGGGAAGTTCGCCAGGCCAATGATTCTTCTGTTTGTAGTACTTGAAAAGATCCGGAATATCTTCAGGGCGGTCGCGTAAAGGAGGAAGCTCAATCGGATAGACATGAAGACGGTAAAACAAGTCCTCTCTGATTTTCCCGCTTTCGGCAAGCTCGCGCAAATCACAATGTGTGGCGGCAATGACTCTGATATCAACCGGAATTTCTTTCGTTCCGCCGACCGGCGTAATCTTGCGTTCCTGAAGCACCCGTAAAAGCGCAACCTGCATCGAGTGGGAAATTTCTCCGATCTCATCTAAAAATAAGGTGCCTTGATTCGCCTTTTGAAAGGCGCCTTTGTAGCCGTTTCGTTTCGCTCCCGTAAAAGCGCCCTCCGCATAGCCGAACAGCTCGCTTTCAATCAAATCAGACGGGATCGCTCCGCAATTGACAGCAACAAACGGGCCGTGCCGCCGCTCGCTGTTCTCATGAAGTGCGCGGGCCGCGACTTCCTTCCCCGTACCAGTTTCGCCCGACAGACAGACCGTTGCATCCGCCGCTGCCGCTCGTTCAAGGCTCTTCAGCATAGCTTGCGATCGGCCGCTTTGCCCGATGACTCCATTGAATCGAAACGCCGTCTTTTTCTTTTGTTCCGAGAGATAAAAACAAGTGCCGCCATCCCCCATGGTGACGGCTTTCTCGATTGAAAAGCCCCGTTCCTTCAATTCATACAGATGCCGGTCCTGCCAATCCGGCATTGAGGTTCGAATCGCTTCACTCGCGCTGATGATATGCTGTTTGGTATTGCAGAGCACCATCGGCACACGGGATGCGGCTCTATCCGCAAAACGGCTGATCAGCTCCAGCTCTTTCTCACGGCTTTTAGCTGCCAGTTCCCGTTCCGCGGCATAGGCAATCGCCGTAGCAATACCGAGCATATGAGGATGCGCGCCTGCTGCCGGACACGATATATCAATCACACCCGCAAGACTGCCATCCTCATGATGAATCGGAGCGGCTGAACAGTTCCATTGATGGGAAGCGATAGAGTAATGTTCTGATCCTTGTATCGCAACCGGCTCGCTAATGTGAAGCGCCGTGCCAATCGCATTTGTTCCGACAGCCGTTTCCGTCCAGCATGCGCCTTCAACAAAGTTGATGCGTTTGGCTTCATAAAGCGCGCGAGGATGGCCGTCTAATGCCAGAACAACGCCGTCTGAATCAATTAACAGCGCCATCATTTCCATTTCTTGTATGGCAGGCAGCAATTTTTCGAGGTAAGGCTGTGCGGTCGTCAAGAAGAATGAATGCTTTTTTGACTGCTGATCCAGCTCGGTTTGCTGTAAAACCTTCGGGCCTTTTTCTAAATAAGGATTGACCTCAGCTTTTTTGCAGCGATGCCATGACTCGGCGATCCGTTTTCTTAATCGGGCTTCGTCAAGCACACCGTCTTTCACAAAACGTTTCCAGGTTTGCAAATCGTTTGGGATCGAATTCATTCCTTGATCGCTCCTCCCTTACACGCCGTTTTCATCTATTGTAGGGGAAAAATAAAGCGCTTTCAACAATAAAAAAGCAGGCGCCTTGTATCCCTGCGCCTGCTTTTTCCCGTATTACGCATGCACTGCAAGCCCAATCGTGCTTAACAGCGCCTCGTGCAATGTTTCCGACAGTGTCGGGTGGGCGGCGATAAAATGCTCCGCCATATCAGCGGTCATCTCACCATTCATGATCGCAGCCGCCTGGCCGATGAGCTCGGTCACATCAGGACCAATCATCGAGACACCGACGATTTCGCCGAATTCCGGTTCTGCCACGATTTTGACCTTTCCTTCTGCTTGCTGTTTAATGAGCGCCTTGCCGTTTGCGGAAAAAGGAAATTCGCCAATCTTCACATCCCCGTATACGCTTCTTGCCTGTTGTTCTGTCATCCCGATGCACGCGATTTCCGGTGATGTATAGATGCAGCGGGGCACATGCTTCTCATTGATTTTGACATCCCTTCCAGAAGCATGAGAAGCAGCGATGATGCCCTCGTGGAAAGCTGCATGCGCCAGCTGAATGCCTCCGATTGCGTCTCCGCACGCATAAATATGAGGCACGTTCGTCTGCATATGCCCGTTTACCGAAATGCCTTTTGGAGAAAAATCAACTCCGGCCTGCTCCAGCTGTAATCCGTCAAGACGGGGTTTTCTGCCGACCGCCACTAGCACATGATCAGCCTTGGTTTTAAACTCCCGCTGCCCACTTTTCCATATTGCCGTTTTGGCCGTTTGATCCACCCGCTCTAATCGGGATGAGGTGTGCACTTCAACACCGTCTTCCTCAAGCTTCTCTTGAAAGAGCCGGGCAATATCTTCATCTTCAGCCGGGATCAGCTGGCTGGCTGTTTCAATGATGGTCACCCTCGATCCCAATCTGGCAAACAGCCCGGCATACTCACAGCCGATGACACCGCCGCCGATAATGACAAGCGAAGATGGAATCTCAGAAAGGGAAAGCGCGTCCTTGCTGTCGATGATCCATTCGCCGTCAAACGGGGCGAATGGCAGCTCGATCGGCTCTGATCCGGAAGCAATCAATACTTGATCTGCTTCTCTGATTTCTTTTCCGTTCTCTCCTTCGATCAAGAGCTTTCTGTCAGAAAGAAAGGAGGCCGTCCCCTTCACAACCTGTATTTGATTTTTCTTCATTAAATACTGAACGCCCTGGACAAGCTGTCTGACAACCTGTTGTTTTCGGTTTTGCATTTTACTCCAATCGACCGATATCGCACCTGCCGGAAGTTCAATTCCAAAGCTGGCGGCATGCTTGATTTTATCAAGAACGTTTGCGCTTTCTAACAAAGACTTCGTCGGGATGCAGCCTTCGTTCAGGCAGGTTCCCCCAAGCTGGCCTTTGTCAATCAGCAGAACGTTTCTGCCCTGCTGTGCCGCGGAGACCGCAGCCGCATAGCCTGCAGGTCCGCCGCCGATAATGGCTTGTGTCATGTCGTTTTCACCTGCTTTTCCTATAAAATTAATGCTGCCGGTTCTTCCAAATATGTTTTTATCGCCTTCAGAAAGGCAGCGGCAGGGGCGCCGTCACATGCTCTGTGATCAAATGTCAGGCTGAGCGGCAGGATCGTGCTTCTGACAATCTCCTCCCCTTGATACACCGGCGTGTCATAGCTTGCTCCGATGCCGAGAATCCCTGTTTCCGGCGGATTTAATATTGGCGTGAAATGCTCGACTCCAAAAGCGCCAAGATTTGTAATGGAGAAGGTTGAGCCTTGCAGTTCTTCGCTTCCCACCCGTCCCTCGCGTGCTTTTTTGGCATGTTCTGAGATGGATTGAGCCAGTTCGATCAGCGACTGCTTTTCAGCATGGCGAATCACAGGCACAACTAATCCATTTTCCAAGGCCACAGCCATTCCGAGGTGCACATGAGGATGTGTGATGATGCGTTCATTTTTATAAAAGCTGTTTAGCACAGGATGAGCTTGCAGGGCGAGAACGGCGGCTCTTGAGACAAAATGAGTCATCGTCAGCTTTGTGCCGTACCGTTCTTCCGCAGTTGGCGAAAGCTGTTTTTGAAGGGCTGTCAGCTTGGTGATATCAGCCTTCATCGTAATCGTCAGCTGCGCGCTGTTTGCCAGGCTTTCCTGCATTCGGGCCGCGATGACTTTTCTCATGCCTGTCACTGGGGTTTCCTGCGCTTTTTGCTCAGAAACCGGCTTAGCCTGATCTTTTTTCTGTTCAGCAAGCGCCTTTGTCACGTCGTCCTTCACGATTCGCCCGCCTGGTCCTGTGCCTTTCAGCTGTTTCAGGTCTAATCCCGCTTTTTCCGCTATTTTTCTGGCGACTGGAGATATCTTAGTTCGTTCTTTTTTGGCGGCTGCGGGTTTGTTTTCTTGTTTGACGGGCTGGACGGCTAGCGGCGCGCTATCTTCCGAAGCAGGCTCTTTCGCCTCTTCCTGCACCGATTCATTGGCGTCCCCGATGTAGCAGATCGCTGTGCCGGGCGGAACCTCTTCTCCCTCTTTCACTTTGATATCGATCAGCGTTCCTTTTTCAGGCGCCTCGATTTCCATTTCAATTTTCTCCGATTGAATGCTGGCAATGCTTTCTCCCTTTTCAACCGGGTCACCTACTTTTTTATTCCATATCGATACTTCCCCTTGTTTCATGGCCATTCCCAATTTTGGCATCACTACTTTTACCGCCATTTGTGTCCCCCCTTTAATTCATTGCCGGCTCGCCAAGCAATTCAAGCGTGACGCTGACAATTTGATCTGGTGTCGGCAAATATTGATCTTCAAGCACTGGCGAAAACGGCACTGGTGTATGCGGCGCTGTAATTCGTTTAATCGGCGCATCAAGCAAATCGAAGCCCTTGTCGGCAACAATCGCAGCTATATCCGTGGCAATGCTGCATCGCGGATTGGCTTCATCAATGATGATCAGCCGGTTTGTTTTTTCCAACGATGTGAAAATCGCTTCCTCATCCAGAGGAGACAGACTGCGGGGATCAAGCACCTCGGCTTCGATGCCTTTTTCTGAGAGCTTCGCCGCCGCTTCAAGCGCGGTATTGACCTGCTTGCCGACTGCAAACAGCGTAATATCGCCGCCTTCGCGTTTGATGTCCGCCTTTCCGAGCGGGATTGTATAATAATCTTCCGGCACCTCGCCCTTCATGTTGTAGGACGTTTTGTCTTCAAAAAAGAACACCGGGTCATTGTCTTCTATTGCTGCAAGCAGCAGGCCTTTGGCGTCATATGGATTGGACGGAACGACCGTCTTCAATCCCGGGATGCTGGTGAAAAGGCCATACAGCGCCTGTGAATGCTGGGCAGCGGCCCGGAATCCTGCTCCGTAGGTAGTGCGGACGGTAATCGGCACTTGCGCTTTTCCGCCGAACATATAGCGGAATTTCGCCCCTTGGTTGATCACCTGGTCAAAGCACGTGCCGATAAAATCATTAAACATCAGCTCCGCAATCGGCCTTAGCCCGGTTGATGCCGCAGCCATGGCCGCCCCCATATAGCCCGCCTCAGAAATCGGTGTGTCCAGCACTCTTGTGCGGCCGAATTCCTGTACAAGCCCCTTTGTGACCCCTAATACGCCGCCCCATGCTTCATCATCCTGCAAATGATCGACCGCCGCTCCCCCGGCGACATCTTCACCGATCAAAAGCACATTTTCGTCTCTTCTCATCGCAAGCTTCATCGCTTCATTGATCGCGTCTGACATGCTTATGACTCTCGCCATCTCACATTCCCCCTTTTTCATATGACACGTAGACATCTGTCAGCAGCTCTGACTCTTTCGGATACGGACTGTCTTCACTGAACGAGACGGCTTTTTCAATCGATTTGCTGACACGCTGTTCAATGTCTGACAGTTTATTTGCATCAGTTTCTTTTAACAGATAGTTTTTAAAGCCTTGAATAGCATCCTTTTCTTCAAGGTGCTCAGCTCTTTCATCCTTCGTTTTATAGGTTTGGGCATCCCCTTCGAAATGGCCGTAATTACGATAAGTCATACATTCAATTAAAGACGGGCCCCCGCCGTTTCTTGCTCGTTCTATCGCTTCCTCGGCTGCCTGGTAAACTGCTAAAATATCTTTTCCGTCAACTGTAATCCCCGGCATGTTATAGGCAGCCGCCCGGTCGGCGATTGAATCACAGGCCGACGCGTACTCAAATGGGGTGGCTTCGCCATAGCCGTTGTTTTCAGCAACAAATACGACAGGAAGGTTCCATACTGCCGCTAGATTCAGCCCTTCATGGAAGGTGCCTTGGTTATTTGCTCCGTCTCCGAAAAAGCAAACGCTTACATTCTTAGTCTGTTTATATTTAGCGGTGAGCGCTGATCCGCATGCGAGCGTAAATCCGCCCCCGACGATTCCATTTGCCCCTAACATACCTTTATCGAGATCGGCAATGTGCATAGAACCACCCTTGCCTTTACACAATCCGGTTGCTTTCCCGAAAATTTCCGCCATCATGCCGTCCAGATCACAGCCTTTGGCGATACAATGGCCATGCCCCCTGTGCGTGCTTGTAATGCTGTCGCCATCATGTAAATGAGCGCACACCCCTACAGCCACCGCTTCCTCACCGGCATACAAATGGACGAATCCGGGAAGCACTCCCTGTGCGAACAGTTCATGCACTTTGTCTTCAAAGCCCCTGACTTCCAGCATCTTTTGGTACATCCACAGCGCTTTCTCCTCAGTTAATGACAAGCCTTCTCGTTTTAACAATTCCATTTTGTGTGCCTCCTTCTATTTAGGGTTCACGTTTATAAAAGCAAGAAGTGTGCCAGCCTTTGGAGCCCGTAAAATCAGTCTTTCCGTTTTTACACTGGAGACAGTTCGAGACAGGTGTCTCATTTTGTCTCGATTTGATCCGTTTGTCTCGTTTTATGGCATGCAAAAAAGACCGGGCATCACCCGGTCTTTTGACAATGATCGACGTATTTATTTCCTCGGAAATCTTTTTAACTTCATAACTCCTCTGCATCGTTTGGCTGAATAGCCGTTTTCGGAAGAAAATCAATTGAATATTTCACATAACCGATACCGCCGTCGCCGTCCTTCTGCATACAGTCTATCGTGCCGTTTGAATATGTATATCTCTTTTCATTAAGCGTTTTTCTGACCGTTTCCGCTATCTTTGAAGCACCTGTTTTTGATAACCCGCTGGCATCTAATTGAATCGTTATGCTCATAGGCGCTTTTTCAGCCAGCTGTTTGTTCCATTTTGTATCTAATGTGAACTGACCGTTTTCGATGCTCAACGCAGCGGCGGCTTTTATGATTTGCGGAACCGCTTTTTTCAGATCTGCTTCGATTTCCTTCGATGCTTCTTCATTTAAACGTTTTGCTGCTGACTCGGTAAATTCCATCGCAAGTGACTTTAGGATAGAGAAATCCCTTCGTACACATTGGGTAGCGATGAGATTGTGTTTGCTTAGAACACATATTCCGAGGTTTTAGCGTTATATATCCCATTCGTGATCTTGATTTCTTTTTTGGGATAGGTTTGTTTCGCATAAGATATAAGCTTCTGCTCTGCGGCATTTTTCGTAAATGGATCACCGAAACATACATGATAGATATATAACCCGCATCCGAATACCGCAATAACAAGCAAGCCAAACACAAGTTTTTTCATGTTCACACTCTTTTCTTGAAATGTACGTGCTACAGTTCATGCTTGTCTTCAACCGCCCGGTTCAGCGCTTGAAGCATGTAGCCAATGCCTTTGTATGATGACAGAGGCCAGCTGATGTGCTGATGCTCGCCGATGACGGCGTTTAGGACGCTTCGATATTTTTTGCCGCCAAGCATGACAAGCTCTTCGATGTCGGAGAAGCCTTTTTCGCAAAATTGGCGGCGGAGCTCCTCTGCTGTCATGATCTCCGGGTGACCGGTTCCAAAAGCCACATCGTAATTTTCGGGAACGATATCATCTGGGCGAAGGAATCCGTGCTTCGCAGACAAAATCACCCATTCATCGAAAAATGTTTTCGCATAACGCTCGCACGCCTGATGAAACGGGCTGAGATAAGCGTCTTCCGCCCTTACCGGCCCTGTGTCTGGATGGATGTCCCATATTTTATTCTTGCCGCAGGGGATGATGCATAGTCGTTTCATTTTTCTCTCCCCTTTATCATGTATCTCATATCAATGTACCATTATTTTCTTATTCCTGCATGTCATACAATAAAAATAGAGAGGGTTCCCCCTCTACTTCAACAGCTTCATTGCAGCCCGCTCCAGCAGCTGGACACCTCGCGGCAGAATGTCTTCCTGGATATCGAACTTTTCATGATGATGCGGGGCGGCGATGTCGGTGCCGATGATCATATACGTTCCTTTTCCTCCCCGCTCTTGAACCCTTTTGATCATGTAGCTTGCGTCTTCGCTCCCTCTTGATCCTGTTTGAATGCCTTTGCAAGAAGAAAAACCGTCAACCTCTGCAGCCGCTTCAAGCACAGTTTTGATCATTTCCTCGTCACATTTGATCGGAATGGCTCCGCCGATGATGTCGATGTCATATTCAAGCTCATGCATGGCTGCACTGTGGGCAATGATCTTTCGTACGCGTTCCTCCAGATCACAATTGACCTCTTCTGAATCAGACCGCGTTTCAATGATCATTTTGGCGTGCTGCGGGATGATATTTGCCGCTGTTCCGCCTTCAAGCACACCGACATTAATGCGGGTATCTCCTGAGCTGAAACGCGGAATGGCGTGAATGTTTAAAAGCGCTGTTGCCGCACCTAGCAATGCATTCTTGCCAAGCTCAGGCGCCGCGCCGGCATGAGAGGAGACGCCGCGGAAATGGACAGCCATTTTTGTCGTGGCCAGAAACCCTTCCGCTCCGCCGTATATTTCTCCCAACGGCACATTGGTGCCAAGATGGTGGCAAAGAAGATAATCGACATCATCCAGCATGCCTTTCTCGGTGACGGCGTACGCTCCGCGGACGCCCTCTTCGGCGGGCTGGAAGACCAGCTTTAAGGTGCCCGCAAAGTTTCCGTGTGCCATCGCTTTTGCCACACCTAACCCAATGGCGGTGTGGCCATCATGGGCACAGGCGTGCATATTTCCTTCAAATTCAGACCGGAAGCCCTTGGCGAACGGGACATGGTCCGCCTCTGCGCTTTCTGTAATCGGAAGTGCATCCATATCAAAGCGAAGCGCGACGACCGGTCCCGGTGCATTTCCCTCCAGCGTGCCGATGACTGCGGTGTATCCGCCTTCCATTGGCGCAATGATATCGGGATGCGCTCCATTTTCTATTGCACGTTCAAAAGCCCGCTGCAGGTCTTTTTCAGAAGGGACGCCTCTGCGGGCATCGCCATCAATTGCATCCTTTCCATATGTCACGTCGTATTCAAGGGCCAGCAGGGTTTCCACAACCTTTCCGGCTGTACGAAATTCCGTGAAGCCCACTTCTGGATGCCGGTGAAAATCTCGTCTCACTTGAATAATATCCATATCTCCCACCCTTTGTTGTTTTTACTTTGCATAGACGCCCGGCCCGATTGGCCAGCCAAATACGTACCAAATAAACATCATGAGCAGCCACGCCAAGAAGAATAGAACCGTGTACGGAATCATTGTTGAAATCACGGTTCCAAACCCCGCATCTGTTTTGTAGCGCTTATAGTACGCCAGCAGCATCGGCAAATAAGGATTCATCGGCGTGATGGTGTTGGTGGCGGAGTCCGCTATCCGATAGGCGATTTGAATAAAAGCGGGATGGAAATCCAGCAGCATCAGCATCGGAATAAACACGGGTGCCAGCAGCGCCCATAACGCGGAACCGCTCGTAATAAACAGACTGACGATACACGTCAGAAACGAAAATCCGATTAATACAGGGAATCCCGTTAGATGAATAGATTGCAGAAAGTCAGCGCCTTTTACCGCCATAAAAATCCCCATATTGCTCCATGTGAAAAAAGCGATAAACTGAGAAATGACAAATACGAGCACAATAAAACCTGACATACCTTTAACGGAATCACCCATCAGCTTCGGAACATCTGTCTGATCCTTAATACGTCCGGCCATGATGCCGTAGACAACCGATACAGTAACAAAAAACAGTAAAATGATTGGGATAATGCCTTTCAGAAAAGGTGAGGAAAGAATTGAGCCGTTTTCAGGATCTCGCAGGAGCGCTCCCTCCGGTACGACTAATATCGCAATGATGCCCGCGTATAAGAGAGCCGCAGCCCCTGCCCCCTTCAGCGCTTTAATCTCTTTTTTCGTTAAAGCCGCCATTTCCGGCTGATATTCGCCGCGGTAACTGCCAAGCCGGGGTTCAACGATTTTGTCTGTCACCCATGCTCCGATAAAGGCTAAAACAAATACGGAAGCGGCCATGAAAAACCAGTTATCAACAGCGGACACGTGAGCATTTTTGTCGATCGTTTGGGCGACCTTTGTGGTGATGCCGGAAAGCAGCGCATCTGTCCCGGCAATCATCAGGTTGGCCGTAAAACCTGATCCTACCCCTGCTGAAGCGGCCGCAAATCCGGCGAGCGGATGACGGCCGGCTGCCATGAAAATCAGCGCGCCTACCGGCGGAATAATCACCCATGCCGCATCGGAAGCCAAATTCCCTAAAATCCCGACAAATACAACGGAATAGCTGATGATCGCTTTCGGAATGTGGGCCATCATCTTCTGCAACACAGCTTCAATTAAACCGACCCGTTCCGCCAGCCCGATGCCGAGCACCATTGTAAGCACAAGGCCGAGCGGCGGAAATTGAACAAAGTTGTTTACCGCTTCCGTCAGCATCCAGTGAATGCCCTCGGTGCTAAGCAAACTTTTGACTGCTATTGCTTTGCCGTCCGCCGGATGTGTTACTGCGTTTCCAGCCAGCAAAACAGACATGGCGATGATGATCATAGATAAGTAGATAAACAGCATAAAAGGATCAGGCAGCTTGTTTCCAGCCTTTTCGATCCACTTTAATATTCCTTTATGCTCAATCTTTTGTAAAGAATCAGCAGTCATTTCCGGCAGATGTTTAGCCATAGCGCCCTCCTATAATCGGTTTTAGTATGCCTTTACAGAAAACGTATGATGGGAATTGAGAATAAAAAAGACTGAATTTACAAATAATTTAACACCTGCTGGTAATGCGTTTTCGTCAAATGTGAATTTAGGATGGTGATGAGGATAGATCATCTCCTCGCCTCCCGCTCCCAAAGCGATGTAACAGCTCGGCACTCGTTCAGAAAATGCGGAGAAATCCTCACCGCCCATCATCGGTTCTAACGGAAATACCTGTTCCTCTCCCCAAAGACTTACTGCTGCTTGTTTCACAAGCTCGGTGATATCCCGATCGTTTACAACAGATTTGTATCCATGGCGAAAATCAAATTCATATGAGGCGCCGTGGGCTTCGGTTACACCTTTTATGATCTGCTCCATCCGCAGTTTCGCCTGTTCCCGGATTTCTTCCTTAAACGTTCGCAATGTCCCGCCCAGCGTTACGGTATCTGGGATGACATTGTAGGCTGATCCTGCGCTGCACATCGTGACGGAGAGCACCAGCCTTTCTGCTGGATCTGTATGTCTCGAGGATATGGTTTGCAAATGAGAAATCAGCTGAGAGGCGATCACGAGCGGATCGACGCACTGTTCGGGCTGGGAGGCGTGTCCGCCTTTTCCTTGAATCGTGATATCAAAACGGTCAGAATTCGCAGTGACAGCACCTGATGCCAGACCGATTTTTCCCAATGGCATTGCAGAAAACAGATGGATGGCTAAGCACATATCAAGATGATCGGTAACACCGGCCTGCACCATTTCCTGCGCTCCGCCGGGATGAACCTCCTCAGCATGCTGAAAAATGAAATAGACTTCGCCCCTGATTTCGTCCTTTCTCTGAGATAATATCTCAGCCGCCCCAAGCAGCATAGCGGTATGCCCATCATGGCCGCAGGCATGCATCACTCCCGAATGCCGGGAAGAAAAATCGCTCTCATGCTCCTCCTGAATCGGCAGGGCATCCATATCAGCGCGCAGCCCAATGCGTTTACCGGTCCGGGAACCGATCAGCCGGGCGACCACGCTTGTCCTTGTCGGACGTCTGATGTCAAGGTTGCCAAAAGTAGAAAGCGTATCATATACAAATTGAGCTGTTTTTTCTTCTTGAAAGGACAGCTCTGGGTATTGATGGAGATGTCTCCTCCATTCAATCACATTCTTGTACGTAGCGGCATATTCATCCATCATGCTTCCAGCCCCCAATCGTTTTTAGAAACTCTTGCATTTACTTTATTGATTATATGGCGCTGGTTCAATCGGAATGTCAGACAATCTGACTTATTAAAGGTGACATGGATCAAAAAAAGAAGAGGAAATCTGACAGATTTCCTCTTCTACTGCTCTTCCACCCCATCAAGATACTTTCTCTCAAAGTCGTCGAGCAATGCACGTACTTCATCTGTCGACTTTGTGTTCATGCATTGATTTCTTAATTCACTTGCCCCTCGGAACCCGCGGAGATAAATTTTGAAAAAACGAGGAAGAGGCTTGTACGGACGGGCTTCTAATGCTGAATATTTATCATGAAGATCCAGATGCAGCCTTAAGAGATCAAGCAATTCCTTGCTGCTATGCTCTTTCGGCTCCTTTTCAAAGGCAAATGGATTTGTAAAAATACCACGCCCAATCATAATTCCATCAACACCGTATTGTTCAGCAAGTTTCAAGCCAGTTTGACGGTCAGGAATATCCCCGTTTATTGTTAACAATGTATCTGGTGCCACCTCGTCACGAAGTTTCTTAATCTCTGGGATGAGCTCCCAATGCGCATCTACTTTGCTCATTTCTGCTCTTGTACGCAGATGAATAGAAAGATTGGCAATATCCTGTTTCAAAATGTGTGTCAGCCACTCGCGCCATTCGTCTACATCCGTGAAACCAAGTCTTGTTTTTACGCTTACGGGCAATCCCCCTGCTTTTGCTGCTTGTATTAACTCTGCTGCAACTTCCGGCCGGCGGATAAGACCGCTTCCCTTACCGTTCTGTGTCACATTAGGCACAGGACAGCCCATATTGATATCTAGTCCTTTAAATCCTAACTCTGCCATGCCAATACTCATTTTACGAAAGTTTTCAGGCTTATCTCCCCATATATGGGCTACCATTGGCTGTTCATCCTCTGTAAAAGTTAAACGGCCGCGTACGCTATCCTTCCCATCCGGGTGGCAATAGCTCTCTGAGTTTGTGAACTCTGTAAAAAACACATCCGGTCTGCCTGCTTCACTTACTACATGCCGGAAAACAACATCTGTCACATCTTCCATTGGTGCCAGTACAAAAAATGGCCGTGGTAGTTCACGCCAGAAATTTTCTGTCATAACAAAAATCAATTCCTTTCATTAGGGGATACGGCTATACCTGTATCTCAATATTAAAAAACTGACCATGCTTTCTTTTTACACTTATCGCATGCGAAAGCATTTCTTATCAATCTATAGTAAATTTTGAACATTTCACGTGGGATGATTATCTACCCTATTTTTTATATTGTGGTTAACACTGGCTCTGACCTTCGTCTTTCTTAGTGGCCTTACTTTTGAACTTTTTGGATAAAAAGGATTCCAACCTAAATAGAATATCATATGAGTTCTCCATATTACCAACGCAAAATAATTGTCCTGTTATTGAAGATAAGATATTTAACGCTACACCATATCCGCATCTCAATATCATATTTGCGGAAAAACTAATTTCAAGAGATAAACTTTGATTAAGCAAATTGAGTTGGGGGTGGTATAACTGAGTACTCAAGAGAATGAAAAAACCTCTACTTAAGCTACTGCTACCACTTATGAATCACATGGAGTAAAGAGGATGAGATGAGAAAATAAACTCCTACTAAAAAAATGCAAGAACTTTAATCTGAACCATTTGGGATTTGTTCATGATTTAGAAAATAACCAACGCAGCAAGCGGCAACCTACTATATATTTGTATAGAGTTATAATTCGATAATCCTGATCCAGAACCAATAAAATAGACTGCTGACTTAGTGTCGCAGTCTTCACTCATAAGATTAATTAAGAAAGTGTTCATTTTCTTTCATCATTAAATAAGGCATCAGAAGTTATTGCTTTAATTTCGAATATCCTTTGTTACCCCTGTAATTATTTGTATAATAGTGAAAACTCCCAAGAAAACAGTAATAATATTAAACCATGGATTATCATAGAATGAAAGATATGTTTGAAAGAAATCTAGTTCAACTATGTTTGCTGGGAATCCATTCATTTCTCTATACTTAGGACCCCATCCCGTTAATTCTACAAAATTAAAATAAAGCTGAGAAACTAAAAATGCCAAAAATGTTTGAAACCAACTTCTTTTATATAACGGTCGTTTTTTATATACTTTATCCATTTAGTTATCCATTTCCTTCTCTGCAATACTTTTTAGCCAAGTGTCAATCTAAATTATTATGAAGCATGATTGTCGCAAGGATATAACCATTGTAGGTATTACTGTAATAGTTGTTATCGTCTCGGCACTATTATTTAATTGTTGTAGTGCTCATACGTTATTCATTTTAAAATGGGGTTGGCCATCATTTTCACCTCTTTCATTTATTACAATGTTTCAACTTTTTAAATCGAATGACTCTTGAAATGATATACGCCATACCTTTCCTTATATTCCTATAATCAATATTTCACACGTGATAACTGCAAGTCAATATATAATTTTACAAATTATGAAAAATACATCTATGATTTTAAATCATTCTACTCATGTATTTTAATCATACTGGAAGGAAATTTTTCCGGTTAAATAACTGCTAATTAGAAACATAAACATTTAAAGTTTTGCTTATAGGAAGAGGGATAAATTATATACAATCTTATCTATTTAATAAAATATATAAAGGAAATGGAGTATGTAAAAAATGAAGAATTTCGATGGTTTTCATATTTGCCAGTTTACAGCCTATAAGCGCTCATACTGAAGAATCAAATAATGATGACTCTATCATAATTAACCTCGACTCAAAAGTAAGTGAATCGACAATAAACAAGGTTCAGAAATATAGAAACAAATTTAAGCCTATTTTCAGCAATCAAAGATATTGAGGAGTAATCGATTATTGTAGATACTGAAGAGTCTTTTATTCCAGTTGAAGATAATACACAAGACTTCCATGGGCGATGATATAACATAATTAATTTAAGTTTACCTACTTTCTTATCAAAAAAGATAAAGAAGATAGAGATCGCTAGTAAGTCACTAGGCTTTCGAAAGGGATATGAACCTACTTTAGGGACAAGTGTAGCGCTCCAATAGTAACTGCTACAGCAGCCCTATTTAAGACAGAGTACTACGTTCGAGTTAAAATAGACTTTTCCTACCGAACCCCCATTTTCATACTTTTTCTGTTCAAAATCGGCTGTTTTTCACCCGCTTTTCAACACGTTTTTTCAATTCTTTTCGCCAGTTAAAATAAAGATCTCCGAGAATGAGAAGGAAGATAAAATTGAGAAAAGACAGTTAGGACAAGGGCTGCGCACGAAAAAGACCCGGAAATCGGAATTGTTTATTTTACCGAAATCCAGGTCTTATTAGGAAAACTATTTTATGAATGGGAAATGTTCTTTTTAGTTAGACGATTTCAATACAAGCTTCGCCACAGCTTCCACATGAGCCGTCTGCGGAAACATATCCACAGGCTGAATATATTCCACGCGATAATCCTTTGACAGCGCCTGCAAGTCCTTTGCAAGCGTGGATGGATTGCAGGATACATAGACAAAGCGTTTCGGTTTGACTTTTTTGATCGTGTCCAGGAATGTAGTGTCACAGCCAGTTCTTGGCGGGTCGACGATGACGACGTCCGGACGGAAGCCTTCTTTCGTCCATTTCGGGAGCCAATGCTCAGCTGTTCCTGTTACGTATGTGGAATTTGTCATGCCGTGTTTTTTGGCGTTTTTCTTGGCATCATCAATTGATTCCTTGATGACGTCCATGCCGCGGACTTCCTTCGCTCCGTCCGCCACCCACATGCCGATGGTGCCGACGCCGCAATACGCGTCAACGACTTTTTCTTTTCCGGTCAGCTGCGCCGCTTTTTTCACTTCGTCATACAGCTTGACGGTTTGCTCCGGATTGAGCTGGAAGAAAGCGCGGGCGCTCAGTTCAAATGATACGTCTCCAAGCACCTCTTGGATCACTGTTTTTCCGGCGAGCGGTTTTGTTTTCTCACCGAAAATCACAGAGGTTTTCGCTCCGTTTACATTTTGGATAATGGATTTGACCTCTGGCAGGCGCTTTTGGATCGCTTTGACGATTTCTTCCTTGTGCGGAAGCGTTTCTTTTGCTGTCACAAGCACGACCTGCACTTCGCCTGTTTCAAAGCCGACTCGCGTCACAATGGTGCGAACGTCGCCTTTTCGCTTCCGTTCATTATAAACAGACACATTAAAATCCTCTAAAATGCGGCGGACGATTCCTGTTGTTTTATTTGTTGCCGGATGCTGGACGACGCAGTCTTTAATCGGCACAATATCATGAGAATCAAGGCCGTATAAGCCGGCGATGATGCTGCCGCTTTGCGAGCGCCCGATTTGGAATTGGCTTTTGTTGCGGTAATTCCACGGGTTGTCCATGCCGATCGTTTCTTTGATTTCCATGTTCTCTATTTTAAACTTCGTATGGCGCTCAAGCGACTGAATGACGATGTCTCGTTTTTCCCGAAGCTGCTGGCTGTATGCAAGGTGTTGAAGCTGACAGCCGCCGCACTGTTCATATACAGGACAAGGCGGTGCCACGCGGTGCTCCGACGATTTGCGGATCTTCTTAATGCGCCCCTCCGAAAACTTCGGCTGAACCTTTGTGGCCTGCACGACAACCTCTTCACCAGGAAGCGCGCCGGGCACAAAGACGACTTTTTTCTTAAAGTAGCCGACACCTTCTCCGTTAATACCGAGACGCTTAATCGTCAGCGGAAAGGTTTGTCCGACTTTCAGTTCGACGGGCCCCTGTTTCTTTTGTTGGTTCACGTTGTTCTCTCCGTTTCTATAATGAAGCTTTCTGCAGATGGCAGAAAGTGAAATGTTTTTTCACATCTTTCTAGTATAACACGTTTGCAGGATTTCCTTCATTGTCAGATGAATTATTCGATACTCCTCCACAAATACAGAGACGCATAGCTTAAATAAGGCTCCCACTCCTTGCTCATCGCTAGCATGACATCCTTTGCCGGCTTATCGTCCAGCTGAAAATGGCGTTTGATCGCATTCTGGAGACCGATATCGGCAAGCGGGAATAAATTAGGGCGTCCAAGGCCGAACATAAGGACGTTTTGCACGGTCCACGGACCGATGCCTCTGATTTTGATCAGTTTCTTCATGATTTTTTCATCTGATAATTGCGGCAGCTCTGACAAGTTAAGCGTGCCTTCTGCGATCATCTTTGATATATCAATGGCGTATTCCGCTTTTCTCATGCTGAATTGCAGATCGCGCAGATCCTGATAATCGAGTTCCGCAATCGTTTCCGGATTTGGATAGCACCACACGCCGTCCTTCTGCTCGCCAAAAGCATGGACAAACCGTTCTGTTAGCGTGTAAGCGAAGGAAAGATTGAGCTGCTGGTGGATGATGCATTTCATGATGCAGTTGTACACGCTGTAGTCCAGTACAAGCGGCGTGCCCGCATGCTCTTCAAAAATGGCGGACAGACTCGTTTTCGAAAAATGAGCGAGAACGTGCTGCAAATCATGTTCCCATTGAAAAATCCGCTTGATTTCCTTCATCATCTCATCCTGATCCGTTTCCCCGCTGACGAGAAACTCAGGCTCGGCCGCGTGGCCTAACGCCTGTACCTTCACAATACACACATCCCCCGCCTGATTTCTGATCGGCACGCGGATTTCCCGCGCTTCTTTATCTACCGCATTGAGGGGATCTAAAGACAGTCTGTCCAACACCCGGTCAAAATGGTACGGAGGCGTAACAGATACGTTTTCCTTCCACATGCAATCCACCCTTTTTCCGTTTTTTGTTCAGTATAACACGCCGCTGGAAATAGGCAGAGATCACCGTATACTTTTCTCATAAAGGCCGCATGATATAATGGCAGGTGGAGGGTTGTTTATGATCAACATTACCGCAATTACAACAGAGCATCAGCTGCTGAAAAATATACCGATCGAACGTGTGGAACAGCCTGATATTGCATGGTACTGGGTTGATTTTTACGGCCCGGAGGATACGGAAACGGCGTTATTGAGAGATTTTTTTCATTTTCATCCGCTTGCCATAGAGGATTGCTTCCAGCATATGCAGCGGCCGAAGCTTGACCATTATGACGGCTATCGCTTTTACGTGATTCATGCGCTGAACCACGAAACGCTTGAGATGGAAGAAGTCGATATTTTTCAAGGCGAAAGATTTGTCGTCACCTTTCATTTACACGAAACACCCGGTATCGCCAAAGTCCGGGAGCGATTGTATGCTTCACCCGACATATTTAAAAAAGGGCCTGGGCACATTTCTTATATGATCATGGATCAGCTTGTTGATGAGTATTTTCCTCTCGTGTACAAAATTGAAGACCGGCTAAACGAAATTGAAGAAAGCCGGCCCCACAAAACGTACGGAACACTGATGAATGAGGTGTTTGATCTCAGGACAGACCTTTTGCACTTGAGACGGACAATTATTCCAATGCGTGATTTGCTCTATCGGATTCTAAGCCTAGACCATGTGAAAGAGCAGCGGGAAACGAAAGCCTACTTCAGTGACATATACGATCATTTGTTAAAATTGTCTGAGATTGTGGAATCCAACCGTGACATGACGTCCGACTTGCGCGACAGCTACGTGACACTGAATTCAAACCGGATGAACGCGATTATGATGACACTGACGATCGTGTCAACCATTTTTATTCCGCTCACCTTTATCGCCGGGGTATACGGCATGAACTTCGACAACATGCCGGAGCTGCATTGGAAATACGGATATTTTGCCGTGCTCGGCCTGATGGCCGCGCTTGTGATCGGGATGCTGATATGGTTTGTACATAAAGGATGGTTCAATATATTTAAATGAGGACAGCGTGAAGCTGTTCTTTTTATGTTGGCAGATCATGTTCTTTTGTTTATAATGGAAAAAATATTCAGGGAGTGATCAGATTGAAAATCGCTGTCATCGGACTCGGCAATATGGGACAGCCCATTGCCCGAAACGTGCTTCAAGCAGGCTACAAATTGACTGTTTATAACCGAACGAAACAAAAGACGAAAGAACTTGCATCAGAAGGCGCACAGGCAGCTGACACGCCGCGACAGGCGGCAGAGTCCGCTGATATTGTGATAACGATGCTTTCAGATGACGATTCTGTCAGCGCCGTGACATTTGGAGAAGACGGATTGATTGAAGGATTAGCAGAGAACGGCATTCACATCTCGATGAGCACGATCAGTGTTGAGTTCTCAGAAAAGCTCGCAGCAGCTCATGCGGAGAAAGGACAATCCTTCCTCGCCGCTCCTGTGCTCGGCAGGCCGGATGCCGCCGCCAAAGCCGCGCTCCGCATCATAACAGCCGGACCGGCGGAAGCAAAGCAAACAGCCAAGCCTCTGCTTGACAGCCTGAGTCAGCAGGTATTTGACGTCGGCGATGAAAGCAAGACTGCAAATGCAGCCAAAATCAGCATCAATTTCTTGCTCGTGTCTATGCTTGAGGCATTATCTGAATCATTCTTACTGATGGAAAAGTACGGCTTAGAACAAAAACAATTTTTAGAAATCGCCAGCGCGCTCTTTGGCTCTCCTGTCTATCAAAATTACGGAACCATCATGGCCGAGCAGAAATTTGAGCCGGCCGGTTTCAAAATGACCTTAGGTCTCAAGGATACCAATCTGGCACTCGCCGCCGCAGAACGAGTCTCTGCAAACCTCCCTCTTGCCGAGCTGGCCAAGAGCCATTTTGAAAGCGGGATCGAACAAGGCTTCGGAGATCTGGATTGGGCCGCACTGATTAAATGTATAAAATAATGAGAAAAGCCTCTCCGTTTAAGGAGGGGCTTTCTTATTACAAAGACGGCAGCTTCATCTCTTTCTCAAACATCAAATCATCAATGCTTTTAAATGTATAGCCTTGTTTTTTTAGATCTGTGATCGCATCATCCAGAGCTTCGGCATTGTCCCTCGATACGGTGTGAAGCAGGTAAATGGCTCCTGGATGCGCCTGCTTGATCATATGATCGTAGGCATATTTCTTCCCTTTTTGGTTGTTGATTTTCCAATCAACAAAAGCGACCGACCAGAAAACGGTTTGATAGCCTAAGCGTTTCGTTTCTTTCAGCACATACTCACTGAACACGCCGCGGGGTGGACGGAGATACAGGTTGTCCTGCTTTCCCGTAATTTTATAGACCTCTTCGTTGACGGAATCAAGTTCGTCTTGAATCTGGTCAGCTGTTTTTTTCGTCAAATCCGGATGGTGAAAGGAATGGTTGCCGATAATATGGCCTTCATCTGACATTCGTTTGATCAGCTCAGGCTGATCCTTTACGAAATGCCCTGTGACAAAAAATGTTCCTGTTACGCGATGTTTTTTTAAGACATCAAGCACTTTTGGCGTATAGCCATTTTCATAGCCGTTATCAAACGTTAAGTAAATCGTTTTTTCCTTTGTATTGCCTAAATAAAACGCGTCATATTTTTCAATTAAACTGTTCAGCTGCTTCCCGGCATCAGGCGGCTGATGATTGACACTTCGTTTAAAGCCCCAGTTAATCGGCTCATTCGGCACCGCTTCCGCCTGTGCCGCGCCCCCGGCAAGCAAGACGGCGGCGCAGCATATTGAACACATCCACTTCATGGCCAGCGCTCCTTCTGGATTTTTTCTTATTTTACAGAAAGGCGCTTTGTTTTATACTGACGCTTTATGCCAATATAAAAACCGCGGCATGCGCGGTTTTATTCCCAATCTTTTTTAAAGCGTTCGTATTTGGCTTCCAGGTCATCAAGCATGCTGATAAGCCTGTCTATATCTTCAACGTCGGTTGCTTCAGGGTCTAATGAATCGATGACGTTCATAAACATATCAAGTCTGTTCTTCAAATAATCTAGCTGCTGGTCCTTATTGTTTACTGCGTTCCCCATTGTGTTCCTCCATTCATTTTTTATTATGGTAGCTCATTTTTTGCCGTTTTTCAATCGCTCCGCTACTTGCGAACTTGTCAATTCAGGTCTAAAATTAACTGTTGGCAGCGTTAGTATGCCCCATTTATAAAGGAGTTAGATAGTCATGACACAAAACACGAAGCTGCGTCCGATTACACCCGAGTTTGACCCTTGGGAAGCCTATATGGATGTTGAGCAGTATGGCGAAATGCAGCTGACAAACGTTGAATTCACAACGACGACACTGTGCAATATGAGATGCGAGCATTGCGCTGTAGGCTATACCTTGCAGCCTAAAGACCCGAATGCTCTGCCAATAGATCTTCTGTTAAAACGGCTGGAGGAAATCCCGCGCCTCAGGTCCATCAGCATTACAGGCGGAGAGCCGATGCTTTCGTTAAAATCAGTAAAGGAATATGTCGTTCCATTATTGAAATACGCCCATGAACGGGGTGTGCGGACGCAGATCAATTCCAACCTGACCCTTGATATTGAACGATACGAATGGATTATTCCGTATCTTGATGTGCTTCATATTTCTCATAACTGGGGTACAGTTGAGGATTTTGCTGAGATCGGATTTGCCATGATGGACAGAAAACCCACCTTCGAACAGCGCGCGCGTTATTTTGAAAAAATGATCGAAAACAGCCGCACGCTTGTGGAAGCCGGGGTAATGGTATCTGCGGAAACGATGCTGAATAAACGCACACTTCCTCATATTGAGCATATTCACCGCCAAATCACAGAAGATATGAAATGTCAGCGTCACGAAGTCCATCCGATGTATCCGAGCGATTTCGCAAGCGCTCTTGAATCTCTCAGCCTGAAAGAGATGAGACAGGCCATTCACCGCTTGCTGGATATTCGTGATGAAAATACGTGGATGCTGTTCGGGACACTTCCGTTTTATGCCTGCAGTTCAGACGAAGAGGATCAAAAGCTGCTTCGCCGGCTTCGCGCGGCGAAAAACGTCACGGTGAGAAATGACCCTGACGGCCGTTCCCGCCTGAATGTGAACATTTTCGACGGAAACATTATCGTGACCGATTTCGGCGATACACCGCCGCTTGGCAATATTCAGACGGACAGCCTCCCTTCCGCCTATGAAAAATGGAGAGAGACCAAGCTTGCGAAAGAACTGAATTGCCACTGCCCGAATGTCCGATGCCTCGGGCCGAATGTTCTCGTCAAAAACAGTTATTATCAGAATACAGATTTCACAAAACGTCAAGCCAGGAGTTAGATGCGGATGGAAGAAACACTTACGGAGATTTTTCAGAATAAAATCGTCGATATTCTCCTCGTTGCCGTTATCCTTTGGATCGGTGTCTTTATCATCAACCGATTGGTGCAGCTATTTTTTAAACGGACGGACTTTATTGAAGAAAGAAAAGAAAAAACAATTGAAAGCCTTGTCCGTTCTGTCACCCAGTATACGGCGACGATTGGTTTTATCTTTTACGTTATTTCTTTATTTGTGCATGATTTCGGCAAAATTTTAGCCGGGGCAGGCGTGGCCGGTATCGTGATCGGTTTTGGCGCCCAATCGCTGATTAAGGATGTGCTGGCGGGTGTGTTCTTAATTTATGAACGCCAGCTGCACAAAGGCGATTATGTCACCGTCAACAATTTGTTTAACGGGACAGTGGAAGAAATCGGCCTTCGCTCTCTGCAAATCCGGGAATGGAGCGGGAAGCTTCTCACCATCAGCAACGGCGAGGTCAGGCAGATAGAGAACTATAATATCGATTTTATGCGGATTACCGAATCCTTTCTCATCAGCTTTAAAGAAGATCCGGACCGCGTGTACAGCGTATTGGAAGAGGCATGTGACATGCTGAATGAAGAGCTTCGGGATTCATTGAAGCGGGATGAATTCGGCAATCCGACAGAACCGTTTCAAATCCACGGAATCACCGCATTGAATAAAATCAATCGCGGCATCGAATTTACGGTAAAAGGCATGGTAAAAGATGATGATTATTTCAGCGCCAGCCTTGCAGTAAGACGGGTTCTCGTTCGCCAGCTGTACCAAAACAATGTGCAAATGCTTGAGGAAGCGGTCAGAATCGAGAGAACGCAATAAATAAAAAAACTGATTCCGAGTTGGAATCAGTTTTTTGTTTATCTTGGCTGTGAGGAAAGCTGAAAGCCAAACGTGACGTGGTCTTGAACCGGAATCCAGGCGCCGATACCCTGTGACGTGACATTTTTCACGACAAGTTTTCGTTTATTCCCTTTCAGCACTAAGTACACTTCTCCGTAAGTCACTTTTCCTTTTTCATTCACAGCCGGTGCATATGCATTTAAATAACCGAGTTTTTTAGGAGCGACTTTATAAATCTGATCCCGCTTTGTACCCGCTCCGACGACTGTATCAAATGCAAGCGGAAGGTTCGTTTTTTTCATCGCTTTCAGCATCATCATGCTTTTGACATCTTCCGCATTTGGAACCTTAGCTGTCAGGCCGCCCTTTACTTTGTATTGCTGTTCCTGGGCATAATGCATTTCAGCCGTTTCTTTCCCGCCGCGGTTATCTGCACGGTTTGTGTTGATTTTTTTATATTCCCAGTTCGCAACTGTTTCATTTGATTCATAGCCGAGCGCCCATTTCCCGAGAAATATTGTTGCCCGGTAGCCGACCGCAAGCGGTGTGCCGGATATGTTGGATTCATTCAGCATTTTGATGAGGTGCGGATTTTCAATCTTCACCTCAGAATGATCGAGCAGTTCCTTTGCCAGCTTGCTCGGCTGAAGCATCGGCTGATCCTGTGAAGCATTTGGATACGTATTTTCCTTTGAAATGCTTGCGACAGAATTAGGAACCTTAAACTGCTTTTCCGCGTGGATGGGCTGAACGCCGAAAAAACCAAAGAATAACAACACAATAAGTGTGGAATGAAATAGCTTTTTCATCATATCACTCTTTCTATGGCATTTTCCCTTAGTCTTTTCATCCCGCTTTATTGTTATCCATCATTTTTTTGGTTAAAGAAGGAAAAAGCCGATCGCCATAATGATATATGCGGCAAGCAGTGTCGCCCCTTCAAACCAGTTGGAATCACCGTCATTCGAAATGGCGATCATCAAGAGAACTGATGATACCATCGCCACGAGCTCCGGCAGTGTAAACACAAGCGGCATGCTTACCGGGAAAAAGATGGAACAGATGACGAGAACCGGTGCGACAAACATAGCAATTTGCAGCGTGGAACCGACTGCGATTTCAACCGCAATGTCCATTTTATTTTTATAGGCCATGATGATGGCTGATGCGTGCTCCGCGGCATTACCGACAATCGCAACGATAATGACCCCGATAAACAGCTCACTCCAGCCGAACTGCTCAGCCACCGAGTGGAATGTGTGCACCAGGTTTTCGGATATGTATGCCACAGCAATCGTTGCGGCAAACAAAACAATCGTGGCAACCTTCCCTGACCATTCCGGCTCCTCCTCTTCCACATGCTGGGCAGCATGATTCGGCTGATAAACACCGCGGTGCGTGACGAGCTTAAAGTATAGAGCCGCCACATACAACAGAATCAAAATGATGCTGATGCCGATGCTTAAATTGAGCTTGCTCACGTCGCCCATACCAACGGAGAATACCTCAGGAATCACGAAAGCGACAATGATGGCAAAAATCAAAAGACCGGAATTATGGCGTGCATCATGGATATTGAATTCCTGCCGCTTATATTTTAAACCGCCGACAAAAAACGATAGGCCCGCTACCAGCAGCAGGTTCCCCAGCACTGAACCGGTTAAAGAGGCAAGCACGATTCCGGTCAGGCCTTCCTTTAATGCAAAAAGGGAAATAATCAGCTCAACCGCATTCCCGAAGGTGGCGTTTAAAAGACCGCCGATTCGCGGGCCTGCGATGATGGACAGCGCTTCTGTCGCCCTCCCCATATAGCTTGCAAGTGCGATAATCGTTATGCAATACACTGCAAAGAGAATGGCAGAAGGCCAATGCATGAAACTGCCGATCACAGAAAGCGGAATTCCCGCAGCTACTAAAATAAAAAAGATACGATTCATGGTGAGTTGGCTCCTTTTATATGACTTGTTTTATTTTTATTCTTCACAAAAATCATCATGATTACACGAGGTCAAATGTTTACCTGTGATATAGGCTTTTTTCAGGTTGCCTGCTTTTGGAAATCATTGTACGATCAACATAGATTCCACATAAGGAGAACAAACGCGATGTCACGATTTCATTTCTTTATTCTTGTTTTGCTCGTTTCCATTTCCGGGTTTTCACAAGGCATGCTGCTGCCTGTCATCTCGATCATTTTTGAAACAAATGGGGAATCGGCCGCCATCAACGGCCTGCACGCGACCGGACTGTACATCGGCGTGCTTTTAGCTTCACCGTTTATGGAGGCGCCGCTCAGAAAGCTCGGATTCAAGCCGCTGATCGTCATTGGCGGAAGCATTGTGATTGTAAGCTTGTTCGGATTTGTTTGGCTTCAGTCGGTTTGGATCTGGTTCCTGCTTCGCCTGTTTATCGGAATCGGCGACCACATGCTTCACTTTTCTACGCAAACGTGGGTGACCTCCATGTCATCGAAACAAAACCGCGGAAGAAACCTGTCGATTTACGGGCTTTCCTTCGGTCTTGGCTTTGCCGCGGGCCCGTTCATGGTTCCGCTTGTCAAGCTGAGCCCGGCGCTGCCTTTTATCGTGTCCGGCTGCTTCAGTCTGTTTGCGTGGCTTTTTGTTTTCTTTCTACAAAATGCATACCCGGAAACCATTCCTTACGAAACCAAATCAGACAATAGTTTCAGGCGGTTTTATCAAGCCATGCTGTTTGGATGGGTTGCCTTTATGCCTACATTCGGCTACGGCTTTTTGGAGACGGCCCTAAACGGAAGCTTTCCGGTGTACGCGCTCCGGCTGGGAATAACAGTAGATGCAGTGGCGCTGATCCTTCCCGCTTTTGCGATTGGTAGCATTATTTTTCAGTTTCCGCTCGGCATCCTCAGCGATAAATATGGGCGGCGGAATGTGCTGCTTGTCATTTTACTGACAGGGGCGCTCTGCTTTTTCATCGCCGGCGTATTCCCTTTGCCTTTCGTGATCGGCTGCTCCTTTTTTATAGCGGGAATGGCAGTCGGATCAACCTTTACACTTGGCATCAGCTATATGACAGATCTTCTTCCGCCCCACCTGCTGCCGGCGGGGAACCTGCTTTGCGGCATTACATTCAGTCTCGGCAGCATCCTTGGCCCGATTGCCGGCGGCTGGTATATGCAGACATTTGAAAGCGCAAACTTGTTTTATTTCATTACCCTTACACTTAGCGCTGTATGGCTGGCCCTTGTCCTGGGCAAACCCAAAAGCTGGTCACCGGCTGAGACTTATTCTTCATCTTCCTAATCAAAAAGCCTCCTGACATGACGTCAGGAGGCTTTTATACTAATGATAGCCGTTTTGTCCGTTGGCGCTTCCGCTTGTTTTATTGCTCGATTTGCTTTTCGAATTTTGTTTATTGTGGCTTCCGCCTTTTTTCGTATGTTTGGTCATCACGATAGCCCCCCGACATCTTTTTGAACCGAAGTTCGTTTATAGGGTGCGCTAATAATAGGGATTTTCATCAGGAAGCTTTTTACGTTTATGTAAAAGAGCGTTGATTTCTCCCCCTAGGATAATTAATATGCCGCTTAAGTAAAACCAAATCATCAGAACGATGATTCCCCCAATGCTTCCATATGTGGCGCTATAATTTGCAAACGTACTGACGTAAAATGAAAACAAAGTGCTGACAACGATCCAGCCGATGGTCGCAAACACCGCACCCGGCATGACAAAGCGGAGGGAGAGCTTTTTGTTCGGTGCGATGACATACAATGCGGAAAAAACGATCAGCAGCACAAGCGGGCTGACACCCCAGCGAACCGCCTCCCAAACGGATAAAAACAGATCCGACGCACCGACAAAGTCTGAAGCAAGCATCCCGATCTGCCGGCCGAATACCGGCAGAAGCAAAGCCACTAAAATGGTAAATACCATGGCGATTGTCAGAAAAATTGAGGTTAGACGAACAATGATAAAAGAGCGGTTTTCCTCCACATCATACGCATGATTTAACGATCGGACGATGGCGTTCATTCCATTAGACGCAGACCATAAAGCCGCGATAATCCCGAATGACAGCAAACCGCCATTTCGATTATTTAAGGTTTGATAGGTAATGGATTCAACGAGGGACATCGCACTGGCGGGAGCATATTGTTCGACAACTCCCAGAACATCATCGGTAGAAAGCGGAAGATACGCGGTGAGCGTCAGCATAAAAATCAAAAACGGGAACAACGACAATAGAAAAAAATACGCCAGCTCCGCTGATTTGCTTTGCCCTTCATGAAGGGTATATCTGCTGAAAAGCTCTTTTAAAAAATTCATGTCGTCTCACCTCGCATGTTTGATTATTTTTTTGTAAAATGCTCTTTCGTTTGTTGTACGAGCTCCATCACTTGCGGCGTTGTTTTCTTCAGTTCTTTCACCTGCTGATTCACAAAGTCGACTTCCTTTGACAGCGTTTGTGCCAGCTTCTTAGCCTCATCCACTTTTGTGATGACGGTGTTTTTCAACAGTTCCGGATTGCTTTTGTACAGTGAAAGTTTATGCTTGCATGTCAGCCATCTCATGCCGCATGCCTGTCTTGTCGGCTTATGGAGCAGCGATAACGCCGCGCCTGCCGCAGCTCCGAGAAATATACCTTTCAGCATCAAACGTTCGTTGTTCATGCAAATTCTCCTTTCACTCACAATTGTTTTTCTTTTTGAATGGATGCAAGCAGATGCTCACAGCCCGATTTGATTAGTTGGCAGACCTCTTCAAAGTTCCCTGTGTAGTAAGGATCGGGTACGTCGGCAAGGTCTGAATCTTCAACAAAGTCCAAGAGCCTTTTGATATGCGAGGTGTTCTTAAAACCCGCCATGCTTCTGAGGCTCCCGATATTTTCTGCGTCCATCGCAATGATGTAATCAAAATCGGCCAGATCCTGTTCGCTGACTTGACGCGCCAGCATGCCCTCAAAGCTGATTCCTTCTCTCTGCAATATCTCCTGCGTTCCTTCATGCGGTGGATCGCCGATGTGCCAGCCGCCGATACCGGCTGAATCCGTCTTGATTTTCCCCTCTAATCCTTTTTTGGCTGCCAAGTCCCGAAAAATCGCTTCCGCCATCGGAGACCGGCAAATGTTTCCTAAACAAACAAATAACACGCTTATCATGTTGCACAACCTCCCTATTCTTTGCCCATATTTCTCTAAAAAGAAACCTTCATCAATATCTTAGTAGGATGTTCATTTCCTTTTCAACTGATGTCTCCACTTTTTTGAAATCAACAGCCAGCTCTTAGAATAGGGTTTTTTTCTGATCGAATTCTGTTAGAATAAAACATACCCAATAACGCGCAAAGAAAGGATGGAACCATTTGTCCAGCCCAAATACAGAAACGTTAACTCAAATGATTGAAGAGATTTCCCAAAAACTGAACATGCTGAACGTCGGCGTGATTAAAGCGGAGGATTTCAGTGATGAAAAGATCGAAGACCTCACGTACCTTCACAGCATGGTGATGAAAAAACAATCATTCAGCCCAAGTGAAATGCAGGCGATTGCTCAAGAACTAGCCTCACTTCGTAAATAATGAAGACTGGCCGAAAACTCGGCGAGTCTTTTTTATCATTGCCTCAAAACCAATTTTCCTTAAGATAGGCGTCATGAATTAAGAAATACAGACTGCCAAACATGAAACAGGGCGCCCTTGCTTTCCAATATCGGACGGGCCAAGACATGCCTGTTTATAACATCAAACAGCAAATGTTCGAAAAAGATTTGAAGGAGTACAAGCATGAAAACGACATCTATCAAAACAGCATCCGGAATGTATATCAACTACTTCTTTCTCGGAATGGTCAATATCATTCTCGCATCCAATATGTCCTCTTTAACGAAACAGTGGAATACAGACCCGACCGGCATCAGTTATGTCATTGCCGCTATTGGATTCGGCAAGCTGCTGACATACGGCATTTCCGGCGTTTTATCAGATAAAATCGGAAGAAAGCCGCTTGTTGTCGCTTCTGCAGGAATTATGGCCGTCTTTTTAGTCGGTATTCCTTTATCACCGAGCTATGAATTGGCGTTTGTGTTCGCCTTATTAGCCGGAGTCGCTAATTCAGCGATGGACGCCGGAACCTATCCGGCATTAACCGAGCTCTTCCCGGCAGCTTCCGGCTCGGCGAATGTCTTGGTCAAAGCCTTTATGTCTGTCGGGGCTACACTTTTGCCGCTCTTGATCACATTTTTATCAGACCACAGCTTGTTTTACGGATTTGCTTTTTATCTCCCGGCAGCAGTCTATGCGCTGAATATCGTTTATTTATCAACGCTTTCGTTTCCTAAGAGACAGAAGATGCCAACTAGCAGCGGCCAACAGGAATCTCCCGCTTTCTTGTCTGAACCCGTTTTTCAGAAAGAAGGCACCGCACTGATCATTATCGGTTTTACATCAACGGCTTTATTTACCGTTTCTCAAATCTGGCTCCCGAGCTACGCGCAAAAGGCTGCCGGTCTAGCTGAATCAGCATCCGTGCAATTGCTGAGCTATTACAGTATAGGATCTCTGACATCCGTTTTATTATTAGCCGTTTTGCTGAACAGATGGGTAAAGCCAGTCATGATTACGCTCTTATACCCTGTTATTACTTTATGTACGCTCGCAGTCATGCTGACGGTTCATGTGCCAGTTGTGCTGGACATCACCGCCTTTTTCTTAGGGTTTTCAACCGCGGGTGTGTTTCAAATTACCATTACATTAATGACAGAGCTTTTCTGGAAGCGAAAAGGAACTGTTACCGGAATTGTAGCGACCGCTTCAAGCATCGCGTCTATTCTGCTGCCGATTGCCACCGGGCTTATCGCAAAAGCGGGAGGCATCGCCCATATTTTTATGTTCGACTTCGGCATAGCAGTTATCGGAACAGCTGCAGCCGCCTTTTTGTATTATAGATACAAAAAACTGACGGCTGCTCCAAGCCGTAATTAAATAAAAAACGGACGCCCCGGGCGTCCGTTTTTCTTATTTCTCAAGCAATGTGAGAGATTCGCGGTTAAATGCCGGAATATCATCCGGTGTGCGGCTTGTGACCAATTGATGTTGGCAAACGACCACTTCCTGATCCACAACGTCGGCACCCGCATTTTCCATGTCAACACGAATGGACGTATAGCCTGTTGCTTTTCGGCCATCGAGCGCTTTCGCGTTGATTAAGAGCTGCGGGCCGTGGCAAATGGCGAATACCGGTTTTTTGTCAGTCATAAACGCTTTTGTAAACTGGACGAAACGGTCATCAGCGCGAAGCTGGTCTGGTGAAAATCCTCCGGGAATCAAAAGCGCATCAAAGTCTGAAGGGTTTACGTCATCAATGGACGCGTCAACCGTCACTTCCGCGTTCCCCTGCTTGCCTTTTACTGTTTTTCCTTTTTCATTTTCGATGACAGTCAGTTCATGTCCCGCTTCTTTAAAGGCTTTCGCAGGTTCCGTGTACTCGCTGTCCTCAAAATAATCTGTCAAAACAACTGCAATGTTTTTCCCCATCATTCATAACCTCCCGCTTAATATGACTACATAAAACACTCTACCCCAGCCACACTAAAATAAACATTCCGCAGACCTGACAAGTGCTAAGCATAAATACCCAGCAGCTGTCGTTTGATGCCGTTACATAATACTCATTTTTCTCCCTTTTACAATAATCATAAAGAAACACCTACAAATAGTTACAAAATATTCTTACAATAGGAGCTGTAACACAAATTTCGTTGAAAGGTGGAGAACTGGTGAGAATACAGAAAAGACGAACACACGTCGGTAACATTCTCCGTATTCTTTTGCCCCCAATTATGATACTTAGCCTAATCCTCCCAACACCACCCATTCATGCAGAAGAAAGCGCGGCCTCTCAGGTACATCTGAGTATTTTAGCCACGACTGATATTCATGCCAACATGATGGATTACGATTACTACAGCGACAAAGAAACGACGGATTTTGGCCTGGCAAGAACGGCACAGCTGATCCAAAAGCACCGCCAGCAAAACCCAAACACCCTTCTCGTTGATAACGGCGACTTGATTCAAGGGAATCCGCTGGGCGAATACGCGGTGAAATATGAAAAAGACGACATTATCTCCGGTGCGAAAACCCACCCGATTATCAGCGTCATGAATGCGCTGAAATACGACGCCGGCACACTGGGCAATCATGAATTCAACTACGGGCTCGACTTTCTGGACGGCACGATCAAAGGAGCCGATTTCCCGATTGTAAATGCCAACGTCAAAACAACAAGCGGTGAAAACCGCTATACGCCGTATGTCATTAAAGAAAAAACCGTCACCGACGAAAACGGCAATGAGCAGAAAGTGAAGGTTGGCTACATAGGCTTTGTCCCACCGCAAATTATGACATGGGACAAAAAGAATCTCGAGGGTCAGGTGCAGGTGCAGGATATCGTAGAATCCGCCAATGAAACGATCCCGAAAATGAAGACGGAAGGCGCAGATGTCATTATTGCCCTCGCCCACACCGGCATTGAAAAGCAGGCGCAATCGTCTGGCGCAGAAAACGCCGTGTTTGATCTTGCCACCAAAACGAAAGGCATTGACGCGATCATCTCGGGCCATCAGCACGGACTCTTCCCTTCCGCCGAGTATGCGGGTGCTGCCCAATTCGATGTTGAAAAAGGAACGATTAACGGCATTCCTGTCGTCATGCCAAGCAGCTGGGGCAAATACTTAGGCGTGATTGACCTCAAACTCGAAAAAACGGACGGCTCATGGAAGGTGGCAGATTCCAAAGGCAGTATTGAATCCATTGCCGGCACCGTCACATCCCGAAATGAAACGGTCACAAACACCATTCAGCAAACACACCAAAACACACTGGAATATGTCAGAAAACCAGTCGGCAAAACAGAAGCAGATATTAACAGCTTCTTTGCACAGGTCAAAGATGACCCTTCCATTCAGGTTGTGACCGATGCGCAAAAATGGTATGCCGAAAAGGAAATGAAGGATACCGAGTACAAGGACCTGCCGATTTTATCCGCTGGAGCGCCGTTTAAAGCAGGCGGCAGAAACGGGGCCAATTACTATACGAACATTCCGGCCGGAGATCTTGCCATTAAAAATGTCGGTGACTTGTATCTTTACGATAATACCGTTCAGATCGTCAAGCTGACAGGAAGCGAGGTCAAGGACTGGCTGGAGATGTCAGCAGGCCAATTCAATCACATTGATCCGTCAAAAGGCGGCGATCAAGCCTTGCTGAACGAGAATTTCCGCTCCTATAATTTTGACGTGATTGACGGCGTCACATATCAGGTCGATGTTACAAAACCGGCTAAATACAATGAGAACGGAAAAGTGGTCAATGCGGATTCATCACGGATTATCAACCTTTCCTATGAAGGTAAGCCGATCAGCCCAAGCCAGGAATTTCTCGTCGTCACAAATAATTATCGCGCATCCGGAGGCGGCGGTTTCCCTCACCTGACGAGCGATAAGATTGTCCACGGCTCCGCGGTTGAAAACAGACAGGTACTGATGGATTACATTATTGAACAAAAAACAGTCAATCCAAAAGCGGACAACAACTGGTCAATCGCACCTGTTTCCGGAACGAATTTGACGTTCGAATCCTCGCTTTTGGCCAAACCATTTGCCGATAAAGCAGATGATGTTGCTTATGTAGGCGAGTCTGCCAATGATGGCTACGGTGTGTACAAGCTGCAATTCGATGATGATTCAAATCCTGAGCCTCCTAAAGACGGACTGTGGGATCTGACTGTCATGCACACGAATGATACGCACGCCCACCTCGATGACGCAGCGAGACGAATGACGAAAATCAACGAAGTACGAAACGAAACAGACCACAACATTCTCCTTGATGCGGGAGATGTGTTTTCCGGCGACCTGTATTTCACAAAATGGAACGGTTTAGCCGATTTGAAATTCATGAACATGATGGGCTATGACGCCATGACTTTCGGAAACCATGAATTTGATAAAGGTCCGACAGTGCTTTCTGATTTTCTAAGCGGAAACAGCACAACCGTCGATCCGGCAAACCGCTATCACTTTGAAGCACCTGAATTTCCGGTCGTCAGCGCAAACGTAGATGTATCAAATGAGCCTAAGCTGACATCATATGTCAAAAAGCCGCAAACCTTTACGGCGGGTGAAAAGAAAGAGCCTGGCATCCACCCTTACATTCTGTTAGATGTTGATGGTGAGAAAGTCGCTGTATTCGGACTGACAACGGAAGATACAGCCACCACATCAAGCCCGGGCAAAAGCATCGTATTTCATGATGCGTTTGAAACAGCGCAAAACACTGTCAAAACAATTCAGGAAGAAGAAAAAGTAAACAAAATTATCGCTTTAACCCATATCGGGCATAACCGAGACCTTGAGCTAGCCAAAAAAGTAAAAGGCATTGACTTGATCATCGGCGGACACACCCACACCCTCGTTGACAAAATGGAGGTCGTGGACAACGAAGAGCCGACGATCGTGGCTCAGGCCAAAGAATACGGCCAATACTTGGGACGTG
Organism: Bacillus sp. SN1; assembly: GCF_002796895.1. NCBI lineage: Bacteria > Bacillati > Bacillota > Bacilli > Caryophanales > Bacillaceae > Bacillus > Bacillus sp. SN1. The sequence goes on along the minus strand of NZ_PHIE01000005.1, from coordinate 239,498 downwards.
TTGATGTCGCGTTTGATGAAAACGGCGTGGTGCAAACAGACAAATCAAATCTGAGCGTGCTGCCGATTGATGAACATACAGAAGAAAACGCAGAAGCCAAAAAAGAGCTCGATCAGTTCAAAACTGAATTAGAGGATGTAAAAAATGAAAAAGTCGGCTACACGGATGTAGCGCTTGACGGCCAGCGTGAGCATGTGCGCACGAAGGAAACCAACCTCGGAAACTTCATCGCGGACGGCATGCTGGCAAAAGCGAAAGAAGCAGCCGGCGCCAGAATCGCGATAACAAATGGCGGCGGCATCAGAGCCGGAATTGACAAAGGCGACATCACACTCGGTGAGGTGCTGAACGTGATGCCGTTCGGCAACACGCTTTATGTGGCAGATTTGACCGGAAAACAAATTAAAGAAGCTCTTGAACAAGGATTAAGCAATGTGGAAAACGGAGGCGGCGCCTTCCCTCAGGTGTCCGGAATCGAATATACCTTTACATTAAACAACGAACCTGGACACCGTGTTTTAGACGTGAAATTCGAATCGCCTAACGGAGACAAAGTTGATCTGAATACGGATGATACCTACCGCGTGGCAACGAATAATTTTGTCGGCGCCGGAGGAGACGGATACTCTGTCTTCACTGAGGCATCCCATGGTGAAGACCTTGGCTACGTGGATTATGAGATTTTCACTGAACAGCTGAAAAAACTAGGAAACAAGGTCTCTCCTAAAATCGAAGGACGCATCAAAGAAGTATTCCTGCCGACAAAGCAGAAGGATGGCAGCTGGACACTTGATGAAGACAAATTTGCGATTTATGCGAAAAATGCCAACACGCCCTTTGTCTATTATGGAACACATGAAGGATCTCAAGAGAAGCCTATCAATCTTAAAGTGAAAAAAGATCAGGTCAAGCTTTTGAAAGAAAGAGAGTCAGATCCTTCATTGACGGTGTTCAACTACTGGTACAGCATGAAGATGCCAATGGCGAACCTTAAAACCGCAGACACTGCAATTGGAATCAAATCTACCGGTGAATTGGACGTGTCCATCGGAGACGTATATGACTTTACAGTGAAGCAAAAAGGAAAAGAAGTGAAATCATTTAAAGAACCCGTTCAGCTTTCACTTCGCATGTTTGATATTGAAGAAGCCCATAACCCTGCCATTTACCATGTTGATCGTAAAAAGAAAACTTTTACAAAGACAGAAAACGGATCAGTCGACGATGATATTGTCACAGGGTACACAAACCACTTCAGCGAATACACGATCTTAAATTCCGGTGAGAATAACAAACCGCCCGAATTTCCGTCCGATCAGCCGACAGGCGGTGATGACGGCAGCAATGGCGGAGGCTCTGATAAACCAGGCGGAAAACAGCCGACTGACGGGAATGGAGGAAATGATACACCTCCTGGCACAGACCCGACAAACGGCTCTGGAGGAAACGGATCGGGCGGATCCGGTACGGACGGCCCGGCTGGCGGCTTGCTTCCGGATACAGCCACATCCATGTACTCGATTCTCTTGGCCGGATTTCTGATCAGCGCGCTCGGAACGGCAATGTACTTGCATCAGAGGAGAAAACAGAATAGAGCGAATCAAGCATAAAAAAAGAGCTGCTCATTATCGAGCAGCTTTCTTTATTTAGACCCACTTCACAACATCTTCAACAGCAGATCTTGTTTTCGGACGAGGGTCTCTCACACGGTAGCCGAATGCCACCATCACAGAAATGTCGAAGCTTCCGTTTTCCAGAAGGCCTTCTTCTTCAAGAATGCGGTGAATGTGATCATACTGGAATCCTTCGATAGGGCAAGAATCAACGCCGATTTGCGCAGCGGCAGTCATCATGTTGCCAAGCGCAATATAGGTTTGTTTTGATGCCCAGTCAAACAATGTTCTGTCACTTTCAAGCAAATGCAAATCGTTTTTTTGGAACTCTTCTGTTTTGCTGAGATAGCCTTCATACACGTCCTGAGGCATTTGTTTTACTTCTTTTAAATGACGTTTGATGTAGTCCGCATCATATTTAATATCCTTCGCTGTACGCGCAAGAATCAGAACGAAGTGGCTTGCTGTCGGAAGCTGCTTTTGCGCGCCCCATGTGTATTCGCGAAGCTTCTCGCGAAATTCCGGATTTTGGACGACGACAAATTTCCAAGGCTCAAGGCCAAGTGAGCTCGGAGACAGTCTTCCAGTTTCTAAAATAAATTCAAAATCGCTGTCTGATACTTTTTTATTCGGGTCAAATTCCTTTGTTGCATGTCTAAAATTGTATGCATCCAGAATTTGTTTCTTTAGATCTGCCATGTTAAACACCTCTCCTTTTGGTTACTCTCATCTCTATTGTAGCCATTATGATAAAAAGTAAAAGTACGCACATTTTTGTTGGATAGTATCAATTTTGATACCAAATAAAAAAAAGCGCACTGCCGCAGGCAGGCGCCTTTCTCATTTTCCCCGCCGCGCAAAATCAACAAACCGGAATTTGTCGAGACGGTGTCTGCTTTCCGTATATTGAAACAGACTCGTATCCTCCAAAAAGACGTAGTTTCTTACCACGACCATATGGTCATACCCGCGTAAATCGAGCAGCTCCCTGTCCTCATCCGTACACGGCTCGGCTACAATTTCTTTTTGGGCATAGCTGATTGAAAGACCGAGCTCTCCTTCTATATATTCATAAATGGAGTTTTCACAGATTTCTTTCGTTAGGTGAGGCACATGCTTTCTGAAAAAGTAATCCTTGTCCAAAATCACATGTTCCCCGTCAATCTTTCTAGACCTGATGACTTCCCAAATGTCGTCATCCGGCTGGGCCCGGAGCTGTTTTTGGATCAGCTCTGACGGGGGCTCCAGCCCGAATTTGTGTACAGTTGTTTTCGTTTCTTTGCCAAGCGTTTGCGCGAGTTCCTTGAAACTGACAAGGCCTGAGACGGGAAACTGCATTTTTTCACGGTTGAGGACGACGGAGCCTTTCCCTCTGATTTTCTGGATATAGCCGTTTTGCGCAAGCATGTGAAGCGCCTTTCGGACCGTTTCTCTTGATGTATCATACTGTGCGGTCAACTCATGTTCAGACGGAAGAATCTCCTCCGCTTTCCACCGGCCGCCTTCAATTTGCTGTGCAATGTCTTTATAGATTGCGATGAATTTGTTCACCTTCATTATGGACCACCCAGCTTAGTTTAACACGGTTTCGTTAAACGATAAACAATGGACTCATACGGACGGAGCGTCATGTTCTGCAGTTCTTCCCTCACCTCATCGTTCGTCAACAGCACCTCTGCCTTCCACTCGTCAGGCGCTAAAGAGTCCGGCAGTGTAAAGGCTGCCTCTGTCCCGTAAAAATTATTGATGACGAGCAGCTTTTCATTGTTGCCGTGTCTGAGATACGCAAAAATGTTCGGGTCATCCTTTACGATTAACTCATATGTTCCCTCTGTCACAATGTCATATGTTTTGCGAATCTGAATCAGCTTTTGATAATGGTAAAACACCGAGTTCCGGTCCTTCAGCGCCGCTTCGGCATTGATTTCCCGATAGTTGCCGGCGACCGGTATCCATGGCGTGCCCTTTGTAAAACCGCCATTCGGCGTATCGTCCCATTGGACAGGCGTTCTGGAATTGTCGCGGGATTTCGCCTGTAAAATCGCTGTGATCTCTTGATCAGCCATTCCGTTTTCCTTAAAGGCGTGATACATGTTCAGCGATTCGACGTCCCGATAGGAGCTGATGTCCGTAAACTTCGGATTCGTCATTCCCAGCTCCTCACCCTGATAAATATAAGGCGTGCCCTGCATCATATGAATGGCGGTAGCGAGCATTTTCGCCGATTTCATCCTGTACGCGCCGTCATCTCCATATCTCGATACGACGCGCGGCTGATCGTGATTGCACCAGAACAGAGCGTTCCATCCTCCTCCAGCGTGCATCCCCGTCTGCCACTCAGATAAGATCTCCTTCAGCTTCAAAAAGTCAAACGGCGCCAAGGCCCATTTTTCACCATTTGGATAGTCAACCTTAAGATGATGGAAGCTGAACGTCATATCAAGTTCTTTATTGGCAGGATTCGTATACCGGATGCAATGGTCTACGGTCGTCGAAGACATCTCACCGACTGTCATACTGTCATAATGCGAAAACACCCTTTCGTTCATTTCATGCAGATATTCGTGCACCCGCGGCCCGTCAGTGTAAAAGGAACGGCCATCGCCTCCGTCTTCCGCATTCGGAAAGCGCTGATCTTTAGAAATCAGGTTAATGACATCAAGCCTGAAGCCGTCTATTCCCTTTTCAAACCAAAAATGCATCATGTCATAGACATGCTTTCTGACCTCTTCATTTTCCCAATTCAAATCAGCCTGCGTCACATCAAACAAATGTAAATAGTATTGGCCCGACGCTTCGTCAAGCTCCCATGCCGAGCCGCCGAATTTCGATTCCCAGTTCGTCGGAGCAGAACCGTTTTCCTGCGGGTTTTTCCATATATAAAAATCACGGTACGGGCTGTCTTTTGACGAGATCGCCTCTTGAAACCATTTGTGCTCTGTTGACGTATGATTGACGACAAGATCCATGACGACTTTCAAGCCTCTTTTATGCGCCTCAGACAGCAGACGCTCAAAATCCTCTATCGTCCCGTATTCAGGATAAATCGAGTAATAATCACGAATATCATACCCATTATCATGCTGCGGAGAGTCATAAATCGGCGTCAGCCAAAGCACATCCACCTGAAGTGTTTTTAAGTAATCAAGCTTTTCAATAATGCCGTTCAGATCGCCGACACCGTTTCCCGTCGTATCGTTAAAGCTTTTCGGATAAATTTGATAGACCACGGCTTTTTTCCACCATGGCGTTTGTTCTGTTTTCATCTGTCTCCACCACCATATTTAAATTAAAAACGGGAAAAGGGAACGTTCAACACGTCCCGCTCCCCATTGGTTATCTATGTTTGAATCTCGCATACGCGTATGTTCCGGCAAACGGCACGATCAATACAATGGCCATCCCGATTGCAAACGCGCCCCAGTACTGGCTCATGATTGAGAAAATCCCCGGCACGCCGCCGACACCGACGGAGCTTGCCAGTACACCTTGGGAAGAAATATACATTCCGGCCAGCCCTGAGCTGATCATCGCAATAATAAACGGGAATCTGTATCGAAGATTCACCCCGAAGATGGCAGGCTCTGTAATGCCGAGATAAGCAGAAATCCCTGAAGTGAGGGAGAGGCCTTTTTGTTTCTCATCCTTCACGATAAACATCATAGCCAGCGCAGACGAACCTTGTGCGATATTAGAAAGGGCCAGCATCGGCCATAAAAAAGTGCCGCCGAGCTTTGAGCCGATGAGCTGCAGGTCGACTGCAAGAAACGTGTGATGCATGCCAGTAATCACGAGCGCTGAGTAGAAACCGCCATATAACAAACCGCCCAGTGCGGCAAAAGAGCCAAACACCGAGATAAGCCCTGAAGTCAGCACGTTTCCGATCGCAAATGTAACCGGGCCGATTATGATAAAAGAGGCAAAGCCTGTTACGAGAAGCGTAATCGGCGCAACAACGAGCAGCTGTATGCCTTCAGGTGTGCGTTTTGTTAAGAACACCTCTATCTTCGCCAGCATATAGGAAGCCAGCAAAATCGGGAGCACCTGTCCCTGATAGCCGACTTTCTGCACTTCAAGTCCAAACAAATTCCATACCGGGATCTTTCCGCTTTGTTCCGCGGCTCCATAGCCCCACGCGTTCAGCAAATCAGGATGCACGAGCATCACGCCGAGCACAATGCCAAGCAGCGGATTGCCGCCGAATCGTTTGACCGCAGACCAGCCGATTAACGCCGGCAGAAACGTAAAGGCCGTGCCCGCAATCAGGTTAATCATATTAGCGAGATCCGCCCACTGCGGATAGACCTGCACAATCGACTTTGTGCTGAAGAAAATGCCTTGCGCCGTTAAAATGTTATTGATCCCCATCAAGAGCCCTGCCGTGACAATCGCAGGCAATATCGGAATAAAAATATCTGCAAGCGTTTTCACAGCACGCTGTAAAGGATTCATATTTTTTTCTGAAGCCTTCTTCACTTCATCCTTTGTTGACTCGCCAATCCCCGTTTCCTTGACCAGTTCAGCATATACTTTGTTGACCGTTCCCTGGCCGATCACGACCTGAAACTGCCCGTTTGTCGAAAACGACCCCTTCACAACGTCAATTTGATCAAGCACCTCTTGGTCAACCTTGCTTTCATCTATTAATGCAAAACGCAAACGTGTCACACAATGAGTTGCCGCTGCAATATTTTCAACACCGCCGACTGCTTCGACAATCTGCCGTGCCGATTTGTTCAGTTCCCCCATGCCAACCCCTCCGTATTCGTTTTATAACTTGTATATACAACTTATGATTATATTGTATTCCTGTATATACATGTCGTCAACAACTTTTTATAGCGCTTTCATCCTAGGCCAGGAATATTTAAAACAACGAAGTTCCCCTAAAAAGTCACAACCACTTATTGAATAAGACATTGAAAAAGCAGGGTGAGCCTCATGGATAAACGCGCGAAAAAGCGCTTCAACTCATCAAAGAGCTTAAGAAATCAGGACAGACCGATCTCTCCCGATTTGAAGGAGAACTTCGATAATCTGACTTTATTAACAGAAGGCTGCTCAGACATCGTATTTAGACAATTTAACTTTGGAAACGGGCTGTGCGGATTTATTGTTTATATCGAAGGAATTGTAAAATATGAACATATACAGGCTCACGCCCTCCGACCTTGCTTGAGGGATTTGATGGGGATCAGATAGATGAACATAATGAAGCGCTGCAAAATACACTATCGATTTCAAGCGTTGCGGCAGAAACGAGTTTAAGCAAAGGGGCTGCATCCATCAGTGAGGGAGACGCGGTTTTATTTGCCGACGGGCATTCAAAATGATTGATCTTGAAGATACGGACTTTCCTTCTTACATTCAAAAATCGACCTGAAAGCCATGTAACACCAACCGACATGTTTTCGTCGTATCCAGCTTTTGGTTCTTTCTGAATACAAAGCAGCTGATCGACTTTAACAGAATCAAGCCGATCATCAATGTATTGATTTCCCTTTTGCTGCTTTTATTCATCTTTTTGATCATCAAAAGCTAAGCGATGTTCGCCGCTAAAGCAAAACACTAAGAATTTTTGGCCTCTTTTGTCTGATAAACAGAGTTCTGTTTTGTTTTTCCTCTATCTTTCAGATAATACTGTTCAGATGTAAAAAATTCGGTATATAACGCTTTTACCTTTCTGCTCAATAACAACAGTGCAATCACATTCGGAACGAGAATAAAAGCCAATGCTAGATCCAGAAAGCCCCAGATGGCTTTTGCTCCGCCAGCAGCACCTATGATTATAGCCGCTAAATAAACGAATTTGATCACATGTCCTGCCAGCCGCCCGAATAGAAATTCAGCTTGCTTAACGCCGTAAAAAATGACAACCATAATGGTCGAGACAACAAAGAAAACGAGGGAAATCGAGACGAAGTACCCTCCTCCAGAACCGAAATAGTGCTGAAATGCAGCCGTCGTCAGTGCCGCCGGGTCATTTGAGGCATTCTTCCCTGTCCAGACTCCGGATGCAAGGACGACAAAAGCCGTGGTGGTGCAGATGATCAAGGTGTCAATGACAATGCCGATCACAGACCAGAACCCTTGCCTCACAGGGTGATCAGTCATTGCCGCCGCATGTGCAATCGGGGCTGTTCCCATTCCTGCTTCATTAGAATACAGCCCGCGGGCGAATCCCCAGCGAACGGTTTCGGCCAGTGCAGCACCTGCAAATCCTCCAACTGCTGAAGAAGAGGTAAACGCATTCGAAAAGATGAGAGAGAAAAATGCCGGCACTGATGAAAGGTTCATGAGAACAATTAGAAGACCGGCTCCCGCGTATGCCCCTGCCATAAGAGGCACGATAAACTCTGTTACTTTTCCGATCCGCTTGACCCCTCCTATCACCACTAACCCGATCAAAAATGCAATGCCGATTCCCGCGTATATTTTATTGAAAGAAAACGTTTCGGCAAGTGAGACTGAAACCGAATTCCCCTGAACCATGATACTCGGGACCAGCTCCACGATCAGCGCAACAGAGAAAAATACGCCGAGCCATTTCATGCGCAGCCCTTTTGTTATGTAATACATCGGTCCCCCGACAAATTCCCCCTGCTCGTTTTTTTCTCTGTAATGAACAGCAAGCACACTTTCAGAAAACTTAATCGCCATCGCAAATAAGGCAATAAGCCACATCCAAAAAACCGCTCCGGGACCGCCAAACATAATAGCAGCAGGCACACCGACAATATTCGCCGCACCTATTGTTGAGCTAAGGGCTGACGTCAATGCCTGAAGCGGTGTGACTGTGCCCTCTCCCTTCGGCTTTTTTCCTACGCTGCCGATCGTCTGCTTCAAAATATATAACGGATAGCGAAATTGAAAACATTTCAGCAAAATGGTGAAGTACAATCCCGTCCCCGTCAGCAAGATGATTAGCGGCGGCCCCCACAGCCAATCAGATATTCGCTCTATCCATTCCAATAGTCGTTCCATCCCATCACCCTTTTTTCGTTTATGAGTTCATTTCCCCACAGACGGAAAAACATAAACCTATAAGACTGAGAACTGCTGGAACATAAAGAGGATGGCTGTTATCAATCGCCATCCCTCAGACAGGAAAAATCAGCTGGAAGAAGGTCTGTTTCGTCCAAGCCGGTCATATACTTTATTCTTATAAAAAGCGGACGCTGGCTTTGAAAACATGCCTTTTTTGTCGACAAGCTTATCAAGCATCATCTGCTTTTCTGTTTTTTTTCTCATTAGTTGCTCGCGTTCTTTGTCGTCATAGCACTTTGCGATTAAATGGTCGATGGTCATAAGCTCTTTTTTGAGCGCACCCTCGTCCTCTGCCATTCCCGCATTTTTTAACATACGGTAGCTCATGCGGAGCGATTCGGGCAAGTGTGCCGCGTCATCTTTTGGCAGCGGCTTTCCCATTCCCGGGAGGTTTTCAAATTCTCCGTCTTTGATGGCGCGCTTAATTTTATCTTCAGACACAATATGAGAAAAATCCATCCTTCCACCTCTTTTCATTTATAGCTTATATTTTATCATACAACCGTCACAATACCATTTTATTCCTTAATTTCTAGAAAGAAACCTCTTTTTACATTTGGCAATATGTCAAAAAAACGTTGATTCGACGGCGTTTTTCGCCACTTTTATCATCGTACGATTTTCACTTTTCTAATCCGCCGATTCGTGTTATATTTGAAACGTTCGTTTTTTCTATCGTTTCGCTCGAACTGTGATCGGAAAAAAGGAGTGTAACAATGAAAACATTTATTAAAGAAAGAGGACTGGCCTTCTTCTTAATCGCGGTCGTCCTATTATGGATCAAAACGTATGTCGGTTATGTCCTGAACTTCAACTTAGGAATAGACAACACGATACAAAAAATATTGCTTTTTGTGAATCCTCTCAGCTCAAGCTTGTTCTTTCTTGGCTTTGGACTTTTGTTCAAGAAAAAATTACAGCAGACAGCCATTATAGTGATTCATTTTTTAATGTCTTTTTTACTGTACGCAAACATTGTGTACTACAGATTTTTCAATGATTTTATTACAATTCCGGTCATTATGCAGGCTAAAACAAACGGCGGCCAACTCGGCGACAGCGCATTTTCGCTGATGAGACCGACTGACGCCTTTTACTTTATCGATACGATCATTCTGATCATCTTGGCGATTAAAGTGAACAAGCCTGCCGAAACGTCGAGCAAAAAATCGTTCCGAATCGTTCTTGCGTCTTCAATTCTGGTTTTCCTAATCAACCTGGCAGTTGCGGAATCAGACCGTCCTGAATTGCTGACAAGATCATTCGACCGAAACTATCTTGTGAAATACTTGGGAACGTACAATTTTACGATTTATGACGCTGTGCAGAATATCAAATCCAACAGCCAGCGCGCGCTTGCCGATTCAAGCGACGTGACGGAAGTTGAAAACTACATGAAAGCCAATTACGACGTGCCGAATAACGTATATTTCGGCAAAGCGGAAGGAAAAAACGTTATTTATGTTTCTCTTGAATCTTTGCAGTCATTTATCATTGACTATAAAATTAACGGCAAAGAAGTCACACCGTTCTTAAATAAATTGGCACATGACAACGAAACGTTTTACTTTGATAACTTTTTCCACCAAACGGGACAAGGTAAAACATCTGATGCGGAATTTATGATGGAAAACTCTCTGTACCCGCTGGCTCAAGGTTCAGTTTTCGTAAACAAAGCGCAAAACACGCTTCAATCCGTTCCGGCAATTCTGAAGTCTAAGGATTACACATCTGCTACGTTCCACGGAAACACGCAGACGTTCTGGAACCGAAACGAAATGTACAAAGCGGAAGGCATCGATAAGTTCTTCGATTCTGCCTACTATGACATGAACGAAGAAAACACGAAAAACTACGGCATGAAAGACAAACCGTTCTTCAAAGAATCAATGCCGCTGTTAGAAAGCCTGCCGCAGCCGTTCTATACGAAGTTCATTACCCTGTCTAACCACTTCCCATTCGGAATGGATGAGGGGGATACAGACTTCCCGGCTGGAGACTTTGGTGACTCTGTCGTCAACAACTACTTCCAGTCAGCCAATTACCTTGATCAGTCCATTGAACAATTTTTCAATGACCTGAAAAAAGACGGGTTATATGATAAATCGATTATCGTGATGTACGGAGACCACTATGGCATCTCTGAAAACCACAATAAAGCGATGGCCAAAGTCCTTGGCAAAGATGAAATTACCGATTATGACAACGCCCAGCTTCAACGGGTGCCGCTCTTTATCCACGCTGCCGGCGTGAAAGGCGAGAAAGTTCATAAATATGCCGGAGACGTTGATGTGGCTCCGACCATTCTGCATTTGCTCGGAGTGGATACGAAAGACTATCTGATGTCCGGTTCTGATATTTTATCTAAAGAACACCGTGAAGTGATTCCGTTCCGTAACGGAGACTTTATTTCACCGAAGTACACGAAAGTATCCGGCAAGTATTACGATACAAAAACCGGAAAAGAGCTTGATGAATCTGAAGTCGACAAGTCAGAAGACTCACTCGTCAAGAAGGAACTTGAAATGTCCGATAAAATCATAAACGGAGACCTGCTGCGTTTCTACGAGCCGAAAGGCTTTACGAAGGTGAACCCTTCTGATTATGATTACACAAAACATGGCGAGGATTCTTCCGAAACGTCAACGGATGATGAAGATAAATAAGAAAAAGCAGAGAGGCTAGCCTCTCTGCTTTTTTTATTTCACCGCAGCTCTTAATTCCTCTGCCGCAAATTCCACATTTGGGCCAATGATCACTTGAACCGATTGCCCGCCTGATTTGACGACCCCTTTTGCGCCTGCTTTCTTGAGCAGCGCTTCATTTACTAAAGCGGTATCCTTCACAGTCAGCCGCAGTCTTGTGGCGCAATGGTCAATGGTTTGAAGGTTTTCTTTTCCGCCGAGCCCTTTCAGCATGATGTTTTCATTGACATCCTGAACTGTATTTTCATCCAGCACTTCATCAATGTCATCATCTTCCCGTCCCGGCGTTTTTAAATTCAATGCCTTAATCAGTACATAAAACACGATAAAGTATATTGCCGCATAGCATATACCTACCAGGAGCAGAAGCAGCGGTTTTTCTGCGATTCCGTAGCTGAGCACATAATCGATGGCTCCGGCTGAGAAAGAGAAACCTGTGCGGATGCCGAGCCAGTTGACGATAAATAAAGACAGCCCGGTTAAGACCGCGTGAACAGCGTATAAAAGCGGAGATAAAAACATAAATGCAAACTCAATCGGCTCCGTAATCCCTGTGATAAACGCAGTCAAAGCAAACCCGATCATCATTCCCGCCGTTGCTTTCCGTTTTGACGGCTTTGCAGTTACAACCATAGCGAGACATGCCGCCGGAAGACCGAACATCATAATTGGGAAGAAGCCGGTCATGTATGTGCCCGCTGTCGGATCTTTCGCAAAAAAGCGTGCCAGATCCCCTGTCACTCCGTTATATTCTCCAAATTGGAACCAGAAAATATTGTTCAGCACGTGGTGAAGGCCAAGCGGTATTAACAGCCTGTTGAATAGGCCGAATATGCCAGCCCCGATGCCGCCGAGTCCCAGCATCCATTCTCCAAACGCATTAATGCACGATTGAATCGGCGGCCAGACGACTCCGAAAATACCGGCTAAAATGATCGTGATAATAGCAGTTACAATTGGCACAAGCCGTCTGCCGCTGAAAAATCCGAGATATTCTGGCAGCTTTGTATCCTTGAAGCGGTTATAGGTGTAACCCGCTATTAAACCAGCAATGATTCCCCCAAATACCGCCATGTTGTTTGTTTTATCAATTGTCTTTGTCGCCGCGTCAAGCATCAGATACGATATCGCCCCTGATAAACCCGCGGCCCCATTGCTGTCCTTTGAAATGCCGATGGCAATTCCGATCGCGAAAATAAGCGGCAGATGATCAAAAACCGCCGTCCCCGCTTGATAAACAAACGGGATATTAAATACATCCTCTCTGCCAAGCGCAAGGATTATTCCAACTGCAGGCAGAACCGCAATCGGGAGCATAAAAGACTTCCCGAGCTTTTGTAAAAATGAAAGCATACCCATCCCCCTCATACCCTTTTTTTTCAAATATACCATATAAGTTATCTAGTGATCTATACCAATTTTCCCGGGGTATTTCTTTTTTCCCAGGTCCGTGTGTTTCCTATTTTTAAGACAGTTGTGGTAAGCTTAATCTATATTATTTAAAAAGAAAGCGGGAATGACAGATGATTGTAACAAACGATCAAGAATTAGAAGGCCTGAAAAAAGTCGGAAGAATCGTCGCGCTGGCGCGTGAAGAAATGAAACGGAAAGCAGAGCCCGGCATGAGCACTAAAGACCTTGACCTTATCGGAAAAGCGGTGCTTGATGAGCACGGCGCTGTTTCAGCTCCTGAGAAGGAATACGACTTTCCGGGCGTGACATGCATCAGTGTAAATGATGAAGTGGCTCACGGCATACCAAGCACCTCCAAAATATTAAAAGCGGGAGATCTTGTGAACATTGACATTTCAGCAGAATTTGGCGGTTTCTATTCCGATACAGGCGTCTCATTTGTGCTCGGTGAAGGAGAAGAACGCCTTCATAAGCTTTGCCAATGCGCGGAAGACGCTTTTCAAAAAGGGCTGCAGCAGGCAAAGGCAGGCAAGCGCCAAAACCAAATCGGAAGAGCCGTTTATCATGAGGCACGCTCTCAAGGCTTTACCGTCATCAAAACCCTGACTGGCCACGGAATCGGCAGAAGCCTGCATGAAGCGCCGAATCACATCATGAACTATTATGATCCGTTTGATAACGCGCTTTTCAAAAACGGCACAGTCATCGCGCTTGAGCCGTTTATTTCAACGAAAGCGGAAACCACTGTTGAAGCTGGAGACGGCTGGACATTCAAGACACCGGATAAAAGCATGGTTGCCCAAGTTGAACACACCATCGTCATCACAAAAGATGAACCGATTATCCTGACAAAACTGTAAAACACATTCCGGGCTGCCGGATGGTTTAACCTCCGCCAATTGCAGGTAAAACATCACTATTCTGCAGGAGGAGGTATTGCAATGAACAGAGATCAAGAAAAAATCCAAATTGAAAACGAAATGAATGCAATGCATGGCACAACAAAAGAAGAAATTTTACAAGACTTCGAGGAATTTAAAGACTACCTGAAAAAACAAGTTAACCGAGGCAAGAAGCTGGGATTGGATGACGACAAGCTTGTGAAAAGCGCCGCGATCCTGGGAGACTACCTCAAGAAGCATGAAGAGCCGCAAAACAGTGAAGAAATGCTGCTGCAAGAGCTTTGGAGCGTTGCGGACGAAGATGAGAAACAACATTTGGCACAGCTGCTGGTCAAATTGGTTGATAAACAATAAAAACACGAGCCGGGCACATATGCTGCCCGGCTTTCTTGATATTGTCACAGCCCGGCTCTTCCAGATATGCTACACTACTATTATGTCTGTGAAAGGAGCCTTTATCTGCATGTGGTTTATTATTTTCGGCATCATTTTTTTCATTGAAGGCATCATTATGACCGTTTACGGCGTGAAGAAAAAAAACGGGATGCTCACATATATCGGCATTGTGTTCAGCATTATGACATTTGGCGTTGTCATGATGAAACTAACCGGCCATTAAATCATATTCAGCTTTTACTCCGCATATACATACAGAAGAACATTCGTACAGCTAGTGCGAAAGGCTCAGTTTTTCCCGCACCTCTTTTCAGCATCTTTTCATGGATGTTACAATGCCAATCGTTTGGTAAAATCCTCTCCATTGAGAGAGATAGGGAAAGGAGTTTTCTGACATGCATTACGGCAGTAAAGGCTGGTATGTGGCAGAATTAAAAAAGCAGGGGATCACGCACCATGAAGGAAGAAAGCTTCAAAGCTATAAAACCTATTTTCTTGCCAACCTGCTTGAAACAAAGAAAAAACAATCTTAAAAATGGTAAAGCCGCGCACGTTGATATGCGCGGCTTTTTTTCTATTCAGCGGGCTGCAGCCTGTCCCTTTTTTTCATAAATGACGCTCTCCAGCTTTCCGACAGTGCGTCTTCACTTAAAATCCGCTCAATGGCAGCGAGATTTTTTGTGTCATGGTAGTTGATACGGTTTGCGAATTGGACTGATATGCCTGTCGTTCCTCTGGACAGCAATTCCAGTTTGGCGCCGGGAGCCACTCTGCCCTCTTCCAGCACGCGAAAATAAAAGCCGGTATAGCCGGTTTGCTGAACCTTCAGCACCATTTCCTTTACACCAAACTTTTTCGCCAGCTTTACACACGGCTGGCGCGGCTGGCTGACCTGAACAACAGCTTCATCAAGCTTGAACACATCCCCGATGCAAACGTTCTCCTCGGTCAGGCCCGTGACCGTCAGATTTTCACCAAATGCGGCGTTTGGCAGCGGTCTTGAGAGGAACTCTTCCCAATACGGATAATGCTCCGCCGGGTAGACACAGACAGCCTTATCAGGTCCGCCGTGATTGACGAGGTCCGCCTGTCCGTCTCCTTCAAAATTCTCCCGATACAGCATGACAGCGGAATCAGCCGGCCGCTTCATGATGCCGGTTTCGATTTTCTTTCCGTCATATTCAAGCGTCTGCGGCTTGCCTAGATTAAGAGAAAGAACTGAATAATGCGCTGGTTTCATACAAACACATCCCCTTTACAGGTTGTAAAATGATTGATTATCATAAAAAGAAAAGGTGGTTTTTACATGCTTCAATACCGAATCGTTGTAAACGGCCGGGTTCAAGGTGTGGGCTTTCGCTATTTTGTTCAAATGGAAGCCGATAAGCGAAAACTGGCCGGCTGGGTCAAAAACCGAGATGACGGCCGTGTCGAGATTTTGGCAGAAGGCCCGGAAAACGCCTTACAATCGTTTCTTGAGGCTGTAAAGAAAGGCAGCCCTTTCTCAAATGTTACCGACGTCTCTGTCACTGAATCCCGCAGCCTTGAAGGCTATCACCGTTTTTCCGTTGTTTACTCGTAAGGCTTATCCTGATAAAAGTAGTTTGGCTTAACGATTGTGTTGTCATAGGAACGGTGGAAGATATGAGTGGCAGCGGGTGAAATCGGCGGAATCAGCCACGTCCAGTCCCCCGTCAGCTTTCTGCCCGCTTCTTCCTCCTGTTCTTCAAACCGTTTAAACTGGCTTGCAGCCGTATGATGGTCAACGATGCTGACACCCTGCTTTTTATACGAGTGCAGCACAGCTTTATTCAATTCAACAAGCGCTTGATCCTTCCATAAATCCGTATTGTAATCAGTAGAAATGCCGATAACGGACGCCACTTTTTTGAGCTTGTCGTACCGCTTTTCATCTGCCAGGTTTCTCGCTCCGATTTCCGTGCCCATATACCAGCCGTTAAACGGTGCGGCATTATAATGAATGCCCCCGACCTCAAGCTTCATATCAGAAATAATCGGCACCCCGTACCATTTCAGCTCCAGATCAGAAAACGCTTCGATGTCCGGATGTGTGATTGGAACCTCGATCACAAGTGAACGCGGCAGGTCATACCAGACCGGCTGTTCGTCGCCTTTCATGCGAAAAATGAGCGGCAGCAGGTCAAAATCTGTTCGCTCTCCGCGCCAGCCGAGCTCTTCGCAGGCTGCGGTCAGGGAGCGGGAAGCCGGGTCGCCGATTCTTTCTCCGTCTGATTCATATCCAGCGTACCGGATCAGCTGATGATTCCAGATCTCGACTTGCTTTTCACCCTTCTCTTCCGGAGGGAAAATCGTAATGGTCGGCCTGATTTTCCCGTTATTGGTGGCAGTTTCAATATGATGAAAGAGGGCGTCACGCACTTCTTCCTTCGTCCGGACGTCACGTCTGTCGATGACATTCAGCGAATTCCAGAACAATCTGCCGATGCAGCGGTTGCTGTTTCTCCAAGCCATTTTCGCCCCGTGCGCAAGCTCTTCCTTCGTATGTACATAGCTTCCGGTCCGGTCAATTTCACTTTTAATGCTATCGAGACGGTCTTTCACTTCCTCTTCCTTTCCCAATTCCTGATAGCATGCGGCAATAAACCCTTTCGCTTCATTCCAGAGTATTTCTTTTTCTTCCAACAAACTCTCCCCTTCAAATCGCATTCATGCTTTTCATTGTATCGTTTTTAAGCCGGAAGACAAATGATTTTTCTGTATCTTCTTGGAAAACAATAAAAAAACACCCGCGTGTGCGGGTGTCAAAGAGACGCTAAACGATTTGCCAATTCAATTAAGTCACTGCGAAAGTTTTTGCCGTTCATCGGTATGCCATGCCCGGTCAGCAGTGCTTCCGGTTCCAGGCCGGCAAGCTTCTGAATGGATTCGGCAGCCATCTCTGTGTCAGGCGTGAAATAAGCCGGAGGCCCATGAAGCTCTTGTTTTTGAATCAGGACGTCAGCCATTTTCTCCTGTTCCACGGTAATGACTGCATCGCCTGCTACAAGCACGCGCCCGTCCTCGCGGAATAACGAAATATGGCCCGGCGTGTGTCCCGGAGTCGCAATCCACATCCAATCGTCAAGAAACGGTACAGAGCCGTCTTCCAGCAGTGTCTGCACATGTGAGGAAATATCGATGGAGTGCCGCGGAAACAGCGGCGACAGCTTGGCAACCAGCCCGCTCTTGCTGTCAGGACGAGCCGGAGGATAATCCTTTTTACCTGTTACATAAGGCATTTCCCGAGAATGGACATACACAGGAACATCCCAATGCTCAAGGATCCCTTCGATTGCCCCGATATGATCAAAGTGCCCGTGTGTGAGGATAATCGCCTTCAGCTGAAAATCATCGCCGAATCTTTGTTTGGCTTCACTCACAATCATGTCGGCTGATTGAGGCATGCCGGCATCAATTAAAACAAATGAGCGAGGTTCAGAAGGCAGCTGAATAAAATAGACATTCACAATTTGCACGGTCAAGCCGTGCACCCCTTTTGCCGCTTCGAACCCCGTTCCGCTTCTGACCGAAGTCAGCGGCATATAAGGATCACTCATGATGACACCTCCGGTATGTTGTATGCCGTTAGTGTGTGTCATTACGCTTGAATTATCATACGGAAATAGAGATCGCACCGATCAATAGAGCGGCAGCCGTCATGACGATCACTGCGAGAACCGCCCATTTCAACGCGAATTTTTGATGGTCGTCAATAGAAACCCCGACAAGTCCGACTAGCAAATGAGTAGACGGCACAAGCGGGCTCAGCATATGGATCGGCTGGCCGATGATAGAGGCTCTGGCAATTTCCACTTTATCCACACCATACGCGACAGCCGTTTCTGATAAAATCGGCAGCACCCCGTAGAAATATGCGTCATTCGGCATCAGGAATGTGAAAATGCCGCTGGTTAAGGCCACAATCGCCGGGATCAATCCGCCCATTTGTTCAGGAATCATAGACACGAGCGAAATCGCCATTTCATCAACCATTTTGGTGCCTGTCAAAATCCCCGTAAAAACCCCTGCCGCAAAAATCATTGAGCCAATAGCCAGCACGTTGCTCGAATGCGCCGAGATGCGCTGTCTCTGATGATCAAGGTTTGGATAATTCACAATCAGTGCAATACAGAACGCAATGACAAACAGTACGGTTAAACTGACTTTACCCGATACTAAACATCCTATCAAAGAAAGCGTTAACAATAAATTGAACCACCATAGCTTCGGCCGCTTCCACTCATCTTCAACCGCAGCCGCCGGTTCATTGGCATTGGCCGGCTGTTTCAGTTCAATCACCCCAAGGCGCTTTCGTTCCGCTTTTCCAAGCACATACGCAACTGCAACCATACAAAGCATCCCGCTTGCGATGACAGGAATCATCGGCCCTGTAAGTTCAGCCGGATCAACCCCCAGCGCGCTCGCCGCCCGCGGCGTCGCGCCACCCCACGGAATTGTGTTCATGATCCCCATGCCGACTCCCGCGATTCCCGCCAGGATAATCGGCCGGATGCCAAGCAGCAGATAGAGCGGAAGCATTGCGCTTGTCGTAATCATATACGTGGTCGAGCCATCTCCGTCCAAGGCGACGAGCATCGTAAGAACCGCTGTCCCGACAACAATTTTTAACGGGTCGCCTTTGACCATGCTTAGAATTTTGCCAACCATCGGATCAAACAGCCCTGTATCAATCATAATCCCAAAATATAAGATCGCAAACATAATCATGACCGCAGTCGGCGCTACCTGCTGAATCCCCGAAATCATCATGTCCCCGACTTCAGTAAATCCAAATCCGGCGATCAGCGCAAACACAATCGGCGTCAAAACTAACGCTGTCAGTACAGAAAGCCGTTTTGTCATGATCAATGCCATAAACACGAGCATCATGAGAAAGCCTAAGATTGCTAACACACCCATTCCCCCTTAAATGAATCCGCTTACATTTTTTCTCCCTTACTCCCCTTTTTGTCTTGCCTTTTTGCCATCGTATGGGAAAACCATTCGCAAGTAAATAATTTGGTTTTTTTGTATTTTTAAATTTTTAAAACCTTTTTGTTCTTTTTGATCATTTCTGGGCACATAAAAAGATAGCGTGATTGAAAACCCTTGAAGTCTAGGAAAGGCGAGCATTGGAGCAGACTTTCACAGGATGTGATGACGGCGGCATTTATGCAGAACGCCTGAGCGATTAGCCGCCGTTCCTTTCATAACTGGTAAGCACCGACGCGCAGGTTTGACAATGAATGCGAGGGTTTGTCGACAAAAAAATCCCGGAATGCCGGGATCTTAATTTCCTGTCATAATGCTTTGATAAAAAGCAGATTGCTGGTCAAGAAACCGTTTTGTTTCCCTGCTGTTCAAATAAAAGCTTTCCCAATCCTGTTCGTTTATTTTCCGCTTCCACTCAGGCGAGGATGTGACCTTCTTTAGCGCTTGATCCCAGTAAGAAATCTCTTCCTCCGACATGTTTTTCGGGCCCAAAACCCCTCTCCAATGAGAAAACACAAATGGGATCCCCTGCTCCTTCCACGTCGGAACATCAGGAAAACCGGGAAGCCTTTTATCAGACGTTACAGCAGCTAATGTGATATCGCCGTGCCGCTCATATGGTTTCGCTTCAGATAGTGTCATTGAAGCCGCTTCTATCTCATGTCTGATCAACGCCTGAATGAGCTGCTCACTGCTGTCATACTGCAGAAATTGAATGTCAAAAGGGTCAATGCCGTACATATCAGCCGCTCTGACAAACGAGAGCTGATCATCATTGCCAAGCCCCGGCGCAAAGCCGATTTTCACCTTACCGGGATGCATCTTAATCTCCTTCAGCAAATCCTTGCCGTTTGTTAACGCTGATCTTTTTGGCAATGCAACAGTCTGCCATTCCTTGGAGAGAATGGCGAGCGGAGTAAAATCGGCTGTTTTTAATTTGCTTTGCCCGAGAAGATCATTGCTCAGGATTAAACTGGACGTCATGCTGATGGTCTGTTTACTGCTTTCATTGACATATTTCCAGCCTTTCTCTCCCCCGCCGCCGGGTTTATAGACAACATGAACCTCACCCTTCACGATCTGCTTCTGCCTCAGAACAGATTGGATCGCCTGCGCTGTGACATCCCAGCCGCCAGAAGGCTCAGCGGGGACGACAATTTCAATTGGCCCGTCTGGCAGGCGCGGCGCAGCCGCCTGCCTGATGTCGCCCTGCATAAAGATCAATAGAGCAATCAATAGGATCATATACTTTTTCATATCTAGTCCGCCGCCAAATAATATTTTCTCTCCGGCCTGCCGATAATCCCGTATTCAAGCTCGGCTCTTGCTTCTTCCTTTGCCACAAGGTACTCGGCATAGCGGCGTGCGGTCGTTCGTGACGCCCCCATTTTTTCCCCAAGCTCTTCTGCTGTCAATCCTTCTGCTGCATTCCGAAGCGTTTCTTTAATTTTTCGCAGTGTTATCGAATTAATGCCTGTCGGCAAATTATCTGCCAGCAAAGATGTCTTCACCCCGTTCCCGAAAATATGATCAATCATGGATTGGCTGACCTCCGGCTGAGACAAAAGCAGCTTCCTTTTTTCTTTATACTGAAGCAGCACTTGTCTGAACTTGTCAGCCGTTACGGGTTTGATCAAATAGTGGGCAATCCCTGCCCTGAGCGCTTCCTGTAAATGACGCGTTTCTGTTGCCGCTGTGATGATCATAATGTCCACTTCAGGAAATCGGCTTCGTATCTCAGGAATCAATGTGGTCCCAAGCTCGTCCGGCATATAAATATCGAGCAGAAGCAAATCAGCCTTTTGTTCCTCCAAAAGCGCCATTGTCTCTTTGGCATTGGCCGCTTTTCCGATAATCTTGAATCCATCAAGCTGTTCAATCAATCTCTCATGGATTTGCGCAACCCGAAAATCATCCTCCGCAATCGCGATGTGAATCAAATGGATTCCCCCTTTGTTTCTCCTTCGGTATAAATACAGTGAATACCGCACCGCCACTTTTTTGGTTCGCCAGTTCGATCCAGCCGCCCAGTTCATGCACTGAGTCTTTGACATTAGCCAGACCGTAGCCTCTCTTCATCCCCTTTGAAGAATAGCCTCTTTGAAACACAGCTTCCGTCTTATCGGGCGGTACACCGGGCCCTGTGTCTGATACTTCGATGACAATATCATGGCCCATATCCGTGATGAAAAACAAAACCTCCTTCACGCTTTGCTCTGCTACCGCTTCGAAAGCGTTATCAATTAAGTTGCCAATAATCGTAATGAGATGGGACAAGCCAATATGTGCAGGAAGAGGCGCGAGCGAGCTGTTCTCATCAATAGACAGCTTGACCTTTTTTTCCGATGCCTTGCTTATTTTTCCCAGCAAAATCGCCTGCACCTGCTGCGAATGGATGTTTTGGAATAAAATATCATGCTGTTCATTTTGTATCGCGTATTCTTCTTTAATCAGCTCAATGGCTTCATCATACTCACCGAGCTCAAGCAGCCCTAAGATCGCGTACAGCTTATTTGAGAATTCATGGGTCTGCGCCCTGAGATCCTCAGAATATTTGCGAACCTCTGTCAGTGTGTCGATCAGCTTTTTCAGCTCTGTTTTCTCCCGGAAGCTGACGACAATCCCATACGCCTGCCCGCCTTGAGTCATCACTTTCGTATTGATAATAAAAACTTGATCATTGACACTTACCTCCTGGTTCGGCAGCATGTCTCCTTGTTCAAGCACAGACTTCAGCCCGGCTCCCGGCATGACGTCCTCAATAGAAAGATGGATCACAGGCTCGGGAAGCTTCAGCATCTCGGCCGCCGACACATTCATCATTGTGACGACGCCTTCACGATTGGTGGCAATGATTCCTTCTCTAATCGCAAAAAGCATTGCATTCCTTTCCCGATAAAGAGCCGCGATCTCATGCGGCTCAAGGCCAAGCGTATCCTTCCTGATGCTTTTTGCCAGCGCGGCGGCACCGGCAAATCCGAGCAGCAGCACAAGCACAGCGATCACACTCAAGTTTCTCAAATGCTTTTTGATGCCTTGCTCGGTCTCCGTTTGCAGAAAATCAACAGACACGCTGCCGATCACTTGGCTGTATCCCTTCTGCTCTTTAATGATCGGCGCGCTCCCTCTGATGACTCTTCGTCCATCTGCTTTTGTTTCAGAAACATGCGAGCCGCCAAACAACATTTCTCTGCTGCGCTCCAGCTTCTTTTGACCGCTTTTTTCCGAGGCGCTCCGAATGTCTCCTTTTTCGTCCAACACATAAATGGCATACGCGCCAGTCTGTTCTTTCATTTGTTCAATGACCTCTTGCATCTCAGCCGCATGCCCGCCTTTTCTCTCAATGAGCTCTTTAGCCGGCGGCATATAGGAAATGGTTCTCGCCGTCTGAACCGCAAGCTGCTCAGCCTGTCTCCGTTCTTCCTGTGTATGCTGAACGGCTAACGTAACGGTCAGCACACCAATGACAAAAACCAGCAGAGCCGCAATCAGCCCCATTATTTTTGTTTGCAGGGAAAAATGGACCCGCTTTTTCACCACAGCACCAGCCGTCCTTTCTACCTAGATCATATCATTTTTTATAGGGAATTTTCTTATTTTTCAAAATCCATTTCTTATGAGGGGTAAAAAAGAGGAAATTAGATTCGTTACATGAAGTGAAAATAAAAAAAGGCAGACCGCGTCTGCCTTTTTCTTTCTACCATATTCCTAGTACTTTCCACCATAATCCGCCGATCCCAAGCCATACGATAATATGAACAATCGACAGGATAAATCCGATGGACCACCATTTACCTTGCGGAATGTAGCCTGCTCCGAAGAAGACTGGAGCCGCTCCAGAACCGTAGTGAGTCGTTGACCCGAACAGGTTGCTGATGAATGCGAGGCTCAGCGCTGCTAAAAGCGGCGGTGCGCCCGCTGCAACGACCACAGCCAAAAATGCTGAATACATCGCACTGATGTGGGCTGTCGCACTTGCAAAGAAATAGTGAGAGTAATAATACACAACAATTAAAATGATGAATGCCACAATCCAAGAGAACCCTGATACGGATGATTTCATGGCATTGCTGAACCAAGACACCATGCCTAACTCATTCAGGAAGTTGGCCAGCATGACAAGCGCCGCAAACCAAGTGAGCGTATCCCAAGCGCCCTGTTCTTTTTTGACATCATCCCAAGTCAGAACCTGTGATAATAAGAGAACGGCCAAACCGATCAATGCGGTTGTGGTTGCGTCGATGTTGAAGCTGCCGCCAAAAATCCAAAGCACAAGCACCAAAAGAAAGACAATAACCATGGAAAGCTCTGATTTTTTGAATGGTCCCATTTCTTTCAGTTTTTCTGTTGCGATTTTCGCCGCATCTGGTGTTTCTTTGATTTCCGGCGGATACAGCTTGTAAATTACAAGCGGTGTGATGATTAAGCTTACAAGTCCCGGTACAATCGCGGCAATTGCCCAGCTTGTCCATGTTAAGTCCACCCCTGCGACATCATGGGCCAGCTTGGCAATCAGCGGGTTTGCCGCCATCGCCGTTAAGAACATAGCAGATGTGATCAGATTCCCCTGAAAACCGGTTTTCAATAAGAATGCGCCGATTTTTCGCTCTGTTCCATTTGCCGGGCTTGATCCGAATGTTTCGGATAATGATCTGATAATAGGAAATATAATGCCTCCTGCACGCGCCGTATTACTTGGAATAGCAGGTGAAAGTATTAAATCACTGAACAGCAGTGAATAAGAAAGTCCAAGGGTTTTTTTCCCGAATTTCTGAACGAATACATACGAAATTCTCGCACCGAGCCCGGTTTTGATAAATCCCCGGGAAATAAAGAATGCGATCACGATAAGCCAAATGGTCTTATTCCCGAATCCGCTTAGTGTATCCTCAATTGATAGTGTTCCAGTTAGTGCAGTAACCGCCAATGCAAAAATTGCAATTGCACCCATTGGCAAGGGCTTGGAGATAAAGCCGATAATTGTCGCGACAAAGATCGCAAACAAATGCCAAGCTTTAGGTTCAAGTCCGGACGGAGCGGGAATAAACCAGATGATTAGTCCCACAGCGACAGTAATAAGCAATGGTACAAGCTTTACTGCTGACTGTTTTCCTGCGTCTTTTTCTGAAGCCATAAATAGGTCTCCTCCTATATACTTGTTTTCCGATCCCCTTTCCCATTCTACTCCTTAACTAAGTTAATAAACAATTTAATTAATTAAAAAACACAAAGGTGAGCAGCCCTTTGTGTTTTTTCATTTCTTAATTTAGTTTACCCGCACCCGCTTGAGATATAACATTCGTTTTCACATTCGCTGAAGCATCGATTGTGCCGTGCAGAGACGGTGTCCAGCCGACAGAAGAGCTCAGCCCGTTTGCAGCCGATGCGTTGATTTGCGTGCCATTCAGCAAGGTGCCTGAGTCATATAAAGCTGTTCCCCCGCTGAATACGCTGATTGTTTTAGCAGCTGACAGTCCAGGTACGTCAATAACATTGTTTTGAGCATAAATTTTAGATGACTTTCCGATTCCCCACGCATAGCTGAAGGCATAACCTGAGGAGCTTGTGCTGCCTTCATAATAGTTGTTGTATACGTGCACTTGTCCAAAGCGAACTCTCGGTGCACGCTGGACGATATTTTTGTAGTGGTTATGGTGAAGCGTAATTTTCAATTTGCCATCATCAGATGTTTTGCTGTCGCTTGATCCGAAAATGGAGCTTTTATCATGATCGTGATAATAGTTGTAAGACATCGTGATATAGTTAGCACCGTTAGAAGCATCAGTTTGTCCGTCATGGTGCTGATATTCTCTGCCGAAATACTTTGGCGATGTGCTGTCCGGACGTGAGCCGTCATTAAATGTACAATGGTCAATCCATATATGCGTGCCTCCGTTTATCGTGATGTTATCGTATTGTGAGTTCCAGTTTCCTGAGCTTCCGTCAGTTGGATCCCATTGCGGAAAATAATCATAGGCGTCCTGGAATTCGAGATTGCGGATAATGACGTTATCACTCTTGATTTGGAAGTTTCCGCCCACAATTTTGGCATTTGTCCCTGAACCGACGATTGTCGTGTTTGCAGGAATATCCAGCATGACCCGTGCTTTTTGGTTTTTCTGAGAGCGTGCTCTGGCTTCTTCTTGTGTTCCGGAAGGCTCTTTTTTGCCCCATGTGCTTGGATCATAGGCTTTCAAATATTTGTTCAAATCGTACTCTGGATCTTTATAGTCATTTAAACCAAGCGGCTTCAAATTGTCATCCACATTCATGTCAATTGTTCCCTTGATATAAATGATTTTTGGCGTTGTGTTGGTATCCTTGCCTAATGCCGAGACAAGCTGGTTTCTGTTACTGACAGTATACACGTTCGAGGACGATGCTTTTGATCCGCCTGTCGTGCCCGTCGAGTACGCGCCCCAGCCATCATTTGACCCTAATGTCTGATGGCCCAAATCAGCCGCGTTTGCGCCAGCTGGAGTCAACCCTAAGAATAGAGCCGTAGCTAACATCACTTTTTTCATCCACTATGAACCCCCATTTTCTATTTCATGAGACTTTATTCCAATTTCTCACAAAAATATAATAGCAAATTGAGGGACATCCAGAACCGAAAATGTTCCGCTATCTTATTGCGGCGTTCTACAAAACATACACCGCAAAAACCGCAAAAAACCCAAAAGGCCGAAGTTTGCCTTTTGGGTTCTATTCCTGCATTAAGCCCAGGATTTCACTTTTTCATTGTCTGTTACAAAGAGAAGCACTTTCCCTTCATCCAAACGTTTTTCGAATTGAGCGGCTTCATCTTCAGAAAAGCCGATTTCATGAATTTTATTGCGGAGCTCGTCTCCTTTTTTATTAAACACGTTTCCTACCGCATTCTTAAAACCCGTTTCTTTGGCTCCGATCGTGTTGGCGTTCGTGTTGTCTGCCAGCCGTTCCGTTCTGTCATCGTCGTGAGCTAAGACGTATACATCCTCTTTCGCAACACCCATTTGCTGTAATTCTTCTACATCCTTCATGAGCTGTTCGTCGTTTGTATACTCTTTTACAACTGGTTTCATTTCGACATTCCTCCTTCATGATTACTATATTTCTTTCATACCCGGTCGCATATAGATGAAACAGATTCCAGAACATTGAAGCGAAAAACAGGAAGAATGGTAGTAGCCATTTATTTTCCGCCCATGGTAAAGTGATAGGAACAGGTAATATTTTCAGAAAAATCAAAATCAAAGAGAAACCGCTGCACGGAGCAAACGATCATGAATTGCTGTCTTTATCCGTACGAGCAGGAGGTATGTCTAATGCAATACTTTTCACCAGAACAGCAATACAATGCATGGGTTGTGAGTGATTTAGTCAAACAGATTTTCCATCAGCGCGCCGGCTGTTCACCCGGAATTCACGAGCTTGCGGTCTTTGCTGAGGAACATTTTCATATCGATATCGACTTTGTCTTCTCGATTATCATGAATATCGGCGACATTGAATTCGCGCTCGCAGAAGAAATAGAAAAGAAATTGTCCGGGTATCTCGGCGCTCTCCTTCCTTATGTTAATACTGATATGCTTAAAAACTCTAAAGCTAATGCCCAAGCGTTTTTGTCTCGGAGACACGGCGATGCTGTATACCATTTATTTGTGTCTGATGATGCTTTCATGAGAAAGCAGTAAAACCGACGCTTTCTTTACTAAAAAAATATTGACATGATGAGCCATGCTATTATAGTGTTTACATGTGATAATGATTCTCATTACTAAATCTAAAAAAAGGAAGAATGACATGCGCACCTATTCTAACAAGTTGATTGCCATCATGAGTGTTCTATTAATCGCCTGCTTCATTGTATCCGGCTGTTCATCAAGCCAGAATAACAGCGGAAGCAGCGAAAGCAAGTCTAAGGATTCAAGAGTGATCCAGCATGAAGAAGGAAAAACGCCAGTAAGCGGCACACCTAAGCGGGTGGTTGTCCTTGAGCTTTCATTCTTGGATGCTGTCTACAACCTCGGCATTACGCCGGTGGGCATCGCCGATGACAACAAAAAAGATATGATTAAAAAGCTTGTCGGCAGCTCAATTGATTATACATCGGTAGGCACACGCAGCGAACCGAATCTAGAGGTCATCAGTTCCTTAAAGCCTGATATCATCATCGCTGATGCTGAACGCCATAAAAACATTTATAAACAGCTGAAACAAATCGCCCCGACGATTGAATTAAAAAGCCGGGAAGCGACATATGACGAAACGATCGACAGCTTTACAACCATTGCTAAAGCATTAAATAAAGAAGATGAAGGAAAAGAAAAGCTTGCAGAGCACAACAAAGTGATCAACGATCTAAAAGCGGAGCTTCCGAAAGATGAAAACCGCAACATCGTTCTTGGGGTTGCTAGAGCAGATTCATTCCAGCTTCATACGTCATCATCTTATGACGGAGAAATCTTTAAAATGCTCGGCTTTACGCACGCAGTGAAATCAAATGAAGCCTATCAAGAGGTCAGCCTTGAGCAATTGAGCAAAATCGATCCAGATATTTTGTTCATCTCAGCCAACGAAGGCAAGACAATTGTAGACGAGTGGAAAACGAACCCGCTCTGGAAAAATCTCAAAGCGGTGAAAAACGGACAAGTCTATGATGCAGACCGTGACACTTGGACAAGATTCAGAGGGATCAAGTCTAGTGAAACAAGCGCCAAAGACGTCCTCAAAAAAGTGTATAATAAGTAAGACTATGAGAAGCGAGGGGAAATCCTTGCTTCTTCGTTTTTGCAATCAGACGCAGTAAGGAAGTGAGACTGTTGTATCATTCAGCCAAACGGCGCTTATCATCGAGACTGATGATATTTATCATCGCACTGATCA
Source organism: Bacillus sp. SN1 (assembly GCF_002796895.1). NCBI lineage: Bacteria > Bacillati > Bacillota > Bacilli > Caryophanales > Bacillaceae > Bacillus > Bacillus sp. SN1. The sequence continues at coordinate 211,541 of NZ_PHIE01000005.1, read as the reverse complement.
TTTTTATATTCGGGCTTGGGCTGAATCTATCAGTAGGAGCCTCAGACATCGGCATCATAGATTCATTGAAATATCTTTTTGTATGGGACGGTTCAAAGGAACAGCTCATCATCTCTACTCTTCGCCTTCCCCGCACATTAATCGGCGTTTTCGTCGGTGCCAGCCTTGCCGTAGCAGGGGCGCTGATGCAGGCCATGACTAGAAACCCTCTGGCTTCACCTCAAATTTTCGGTGTGAATGCGGGCGCATCGCTGTTTGTCGTTGCTTCTCTCGTCATTCTGCCGGCATCGCCCTATTCTTCCGTTGTATTCGCTTTTGCGGGTGCGGCAGCAGGCGGCGCGATTGTGTATATGATTGCCTCATCAGGCGGAATGACACCAGTCAAGCTGGCGCTATCGGGAATGGCGGTGCATTTGTTCCTCTCCTCCATGACACAGGCCGTCATTATTTTAAATGAGTCGGGAGAAGATGTTCTGTACTGGATGACAGGCGCGATTGACGGAAGCAATTGGCAAGACGTCATGACCATCGCTCCGTTTTCTGTCATCGGCATCGGGCTTGCCCTCGTGTTTTCCGGTTCTGTTTCTGTCCTTGGTCTTGGGGACGAGACAGCAAAAGGGCTTGGGCAAAACATGAACGGCATCCGGATTCTGATCAGCTTTATCATTTTAATTCTTTCCGGCGCTTCCGTAGCCGTCGCCGGGCCGATCGGCTTTGTCGGACTGCTCATTCCGCATATTGTCCGCAAGCTGATCGGAGAACATTATCAATATGTGCTTCCGTTTTCAGCGCTGTTCGGTGCCATTTTGCTGGTGTACGCAGATGTTCTGGCCAGATGGATTGCGTTTCCTTATGAATCACCGGTCGGCATTGTCACCGCGATTATCGGAACACCGTTTTTCTTATATTTGGCAAGGAAAGGGCGAAATCTGAAATGAAGAAAACAACCAGAAAACAAAAACGCCCCTTGCTGGCGATACTCATATTGGCCGTGCTTCTGATCGTTCTGTCCGTCATCAGCATCGGCTTCGGTGCATTATACATTTCACCGGATGCGGTAGTGACAAATTTGCTGGGACTGGATCATTCCTTTGAATTCATCATCCAGCAATACCGCCTTCCCCGGATTATACTAGCGATTTTGGCCGGTGCCGGGCTTGCCGCGGCCGGAGCGATTTTGCAGGGTGTCATCCGCAATCCGCTCGCTTCCCCGGACGTTGTTGGCATTTCAAAAGGGTCCGGACTTGCGGCCATGGCTGTGATTCTGATCTTTCCTAAATCGCCGGTGTACGTGCTTCCGTTCTCTGCATTTGCCGGAGCCGCTATTATTGCTGTACTATTATTAATGATAGCCCGCAAAAAAAGCATTCAGCCCTCTTCATTGGCTCTATCAGGCATCGCCTTAGGCGCGGTCTGCCACGCCGGGATGCAATATATGATGGTCAAGTTTCCGGGCGACGTGAATGCTGCACTCATTTGGCTGACAGGCAGCCTCTGGGGAAGAAACTGGGAAGAAGTCAAGCTGCTAGCGCCATGGCTTTTGATTCTTTTGCCGATCGTCTGCATTCTCATACCGAAGCTGGATCTAATGTCACTCGGCGATGAGCTTGCGCAGGGTCTCGGCGAAAACGCAAACCGGCTGAGATTCATCCTGATTTTCACTGCGGTTGGGCTGGCGGGAAGCTGTGTAGCCGTCGTCGGCTCAATCGGTTTTATCGGCTTGCTTGCTCCGCATATCGCCAGACGGCTTACCGGAGAAAAAGCTAAATATTTACTGCCTGCATCGGCATTGATTGGTGCTATTATATTATTAATTGCAGATACGTTAGGGCGCGGCATCATGCCCCCGGTTGAAATACCGGCCGGAATATTGACAGCCGTGATCGGCGCGCCTTATTTCTTATATTTATTGAAATTCGAAGCGAGGAAACAGTAGGGAGAGGATACCATGGGAAAACTGGCTGCAGACCAGCTCACTCTTTCATATGACAGCACAGTGATTATTGACGGAGTCGATTTAAAGATAGAAGAGGGAAAAATCACTGCACTCATCGGCGCCAATGGCTGCGGGAAATCAACAATCCTCAAATCACTCGCCAGGCTGATGGCGCCAAAAAGCGGTACGGTACTATTAGAAGGAAAAGATATCCACCGCCAGCCGTCAAAAGAAGTCGCAAAAAAACTGGCCATTCTTCCTCAATCTCCTCAGGCCCCTGAAGGATTGACGGTAGAGGAATTATGCTATTTCGGCAGACATCCTCACAAAAAACTGTTATCCAAGCATACCCAAGAGGATCACGATATGGTAGAGTGGGCGCTGGAAGCAACGGGAATGATAGAGCTGAAGGAACGGACACTGGATGCTCTCTCAGGCGGCCAAAGACAAAGAGCATGGATTTCCATGGCGCTTGCTCAAGGAACTGATTTGCTTTTGCTTGATGAACCGACCACGTATTTAGACATTTCACACCAGATTGAAGTGCTTGAGCTGCTGAAAAAGCTGAACCGCGATCATGGCCGCACCGTTGTCATGGTGCTCCATGATTTAAACCAGGCCGCTCAATATGCCGACTATCTGATCAGTGTGCTGGACGGAAAAATATACAATGCCGGAACACCGGAAGATGTGTTTACCCAGCCATTTTTCCGTGAAGTCTTCGGCCTGGAATGCTGCATCATGAGAAGCCCGATCGACCAGAAGCCAATGTGCCTGCCGACGGGACTGTGCCCGAAATTACGGGCGTGATAAAAAGGAGAGGAACCCCCTCTCCTTTTTTGTATGCCGGCTTACCTTTTGTATTTCTCCTCCTCTCCATGTTACAGTGGTGTCAATCAAGTGATAGGAGGATGAAAATGACAGCATCTCAGCAGCAAATTCAATTAGCAAGACGCCCGCAAGGTGTTCCCATTCATGAAGATTTTCGCTTTGAAACCATTCCGGTCCCCGAGCCGAAGCAAGGGGAAGTGCTTGTCAAAACGCTTTATGTATCAGTTGACCCTTATATGCGCGGCCGTATGCAGGATACGAAGTCATATGTTGAGCCGTTCGCCTTGAATGAAGCGCTCTCTGGCGGGGTCATCGCTGAAGTCGTATCAGACGGCGATCATCTGAAAAAAGGCGATATCGTCATCGGAAACCTCAGCTGGCAGGAATTTTCCGCTGTGAGCGAGTCAGCCTTGCGAAAAATTGATACAAGCCTCGCTCCCGCTTCGGCCTATCTCGGCATTTTGGGAATGACCGGCTTGACGGCATATTTCGGACTGCTGGACATCGGGCGCCCGAAAGAAGGCGAAACCGTGGTAGTCTCCGGAGCAGCGGGAGCCGTCGGTTCAGCGGTCGGGCAGATTGCCAAAATCAAAGGCGCGCGAGTCGTCGGCGTCGCGGGCTCTGATGAGAAAATCGCGTATTTAAAACAGGAGCTGCAGTTTGATGAAGCCATCAATTACAAAACAGCAGAAGATATCCAAAAAGCGCTAGAAGACGCTTGTCCTGATGGTGTCGATGTGTATTTTGACAATGTCGGCGGGCCGATCTCAGATGCGGTCATGAACCTGCTCAATGAATTTGCCCGCATTCCGGTGTGCGGCGCCATTTCTTCCTATAACGCGGAAAGCGAAGAAGATGATATGGGGCCCCGCGTCCAATCGAAGCTGATCAAAACCAAGTCGCTGATGCAAGGGTTTATCGTAGGCGACTACTCCGATCGCTTTTCTGAGGGGGCAAAACAGCTGGCCGAATGGCTAAAGGATGGAAAGCTCCATTACGAGGAAACCATCACAGAAGGCTTCGAAAACATTCCTGACGCGTTTCTCGGTTTATTTAAAGGCGAAAATAAAGGAAAACAGCTGATCAAAGTCAGTGATCCGAGCTGACATGATAATGAAAACAAGGAGGGCTTTTTGCCCTCCTTTTGTGTTGGTTTGAGGTCAGGTGCGAAGAATTAAAGTGAGAAAGCCATCTTCATCAGGTTCAGTGTCCTCCAAAGTAAATCCGGCTGCTTGAAAGCAAGCCAAACTGATTCGATTGTCTTCTTCAATGCATGCAGCCCATTCCTGCACACCATTAAAATCAGGGTCACTCAGCAGTTTTTGCAATATCCGTTTTCCGTACCCTTGAAGTCGGTACAAAGGATTTACGATCAATCCAATATACGCCAGCTTCTCTCCGAACTCCATAACGACCATCCCTGCCGGAAGCTGCCCGTCATAAGCCATCATGACAGTATCGTCTTCATCTTTATTCACTCGTGCATACCACACATCTAATGGCAGCATCCCATCCATTCTCCGCCTTGTATCCTCATTTTCAAACCATTGTTCAAGGATTTTCAGCTCAGGCTCCTTCAATCTTTGAAATCTATCTATTGAAGCCATCTCCTCACCCCGCACGAACCTTTTTCTATTATTTTACAACAAAAAAGAAGGGCATACCGCCCTCCTTTTTATTTCGTCTTCAATTTTCCGCCTGTATAAACAGCTTCACTCAGCTCTACGCCAAGCTTCTTCGCCATTTTTTTCAGCTTTGATTCTTCCAATTTCGTAACGAGGCTCAGCACGTTGCCTTCTTTTCCGGCTCGGCCTGTTCGGCCTGATCTGTGTACATAGCCGTCTTCGTCAGGAATATCGGCATGAATCACGTACGGTAGGTTTTCGATATCCAAACCGCGTGCAGCAATATCAGTCGCCAATAAGAGCGGGAACTCTCCGTCTTCAAATGCGGCAATCATTTTCGCCCGCTCCATTTTTTTCGCTTCACTGTGCAGAACGCCAAGATTGACATGGTGATACGCCAGCTTTTCCGCATACACACTCAGGTTGCCGATGTCTCTCACAAATACAAGCGCCTGCATGCCTTGAAGCCTTGACAGCTTTTGCAGCAGCTTCACTTTGTCGCGCTGGTCGCAAATCAGATATTGATGCTTTACTTTCCCCGCTTCCGCCTTGCTTCGCTGCACCTTTAACACCTCAGGCTCATGCGCCAATTCGCGGAGCACGTCCTCTGTTTCCTTTTTGAGGGTGGCAGAAAAACATAGAAGCTGCCGGTCTCTTAATGTCGTTTTAATGATTTGCTTCATCGTTTCGCGATGCTCCGGCAGGACAAGCTGATCCGTTTCATCAAGCACGATCGTTTTCACTTCATGCATTTTGAGTTTCTTCGCTTTAATCAGCTCAAATACCCTGCCCGGCGTGCCGACAATGATATGCGGATGTTTTTTCAGCTTTTCAACCTGCTTCTTCACATTCGCCCCGCCGATTAAGGAAGCCGCGCGCAGCTCTGAGCCCGCTTTCCAATCCTGAATCACCTGAAAAATCTGCATCACCAGCTCACGCGACGGCGCCAAAATCACCGCCTGCGGATGCTTCTGATCTGGCTTAATTCGCTCCAAGACCGGCAGCGCATACGCAAGCGTCTTGCCTGTGCCTGTCGGCGATTCCGCGATGACATCCTTTCCATCCATGATCAGCTGTGCTGCCTGCTCCTGAACAGGTGTTGGCTTTTGAAAGCCGGAAGCATTCCAATTCTCTTGTATAAATGATTGTGCATTATGTAAAAATGGCCAAGTTTGCGTCATTTTTGTTCTCCTCAATTCCTGAAATCTACTCCATAGTATCTCAAAACCTCGCCCGGAACGCAATTTTTCTTTTTCTTTCCTATACCTTTCAACATTCCGATTCCTCCTTTATAATCAAAAGGGTGAATAATACACGCCGATTGTGCGTGTTTGATAAACGATAGAGGTGTAAACATGAGTATTTTATCTGTAAAGGATTTAAGCCACGGCTTCGGTGACCGGGCCATTTTTAATAACGTCTCCTTCCGCCTGTTAAAAGGCGAGCACGTCGGGCTGATCGGCGCAAACGGTGAAGGAAAATCAACCTTCATGAATATTATTACCGGAAAGCTTGAACCTGATGAGGGAAAAGTCGAATGGTCAAAAAATGTCCGTGTCGGCTACCTGGATCAGCATACCGTGCTGGAAAAAGGAAAATCCATCCGTGACGTCCTGAAAGACGCATTCCATTATTTATTTGCGATGGAAGAAGAAATGAACGAGATTTACAACAAAATGGGCGAAGCTGATCCCGACGAGCTCGAAAAGCTGCTTGAAGAAGTCGGTGTGATTCAAGACGCGCTGACGAACAATGATTTTTATATCATTGATTCCAAAGTGGAAGAAATTGCTCGCGGCCTCGGCTTGAGCGATATCGGATTAGAGCGTGATGTCACTGATTTGAGCGGCGGACAGCGCACAAAGGTTCTTCTCGCCAAGCTGCTTCTTGAAAAGCCGGAAATTCTGCTTCTCGATGAGCCGACAAACTATCTTGATGAACAGCATATCGAATGGCTGAAACGTTATCTGCAGGAATACGAGAACGCGTTCATCTTGATTTCCCATGATATTCCGTTCTTAAACAGCGTCATCAACCTGATTTATCACGTTGAAAATCAAGAGCTGACACGCTATGTCGGCGACTACCATCAGTTTATGGAAGTCTACGAGGTGAAGAAACAGCAGCTTGAAGCGGCGTACAAAAAGCAGCAGCAGGAAGTCGCAGAGCTGAAGGATTTCGTTGCCCGCAACAAAGCCCGCGTCAGCACAAGAAACATGGCGATGTCCCGCCAAAAGAAACTCGATAAGATGGATATGATTGAGCTGGCGGCAGAAAAGCCAAAACCGGAATTCCACTTCAAGCCGGCGAGAACGTCAGGCAAGCTGATTTTTGAAACGAAGGATCTGGTGATCGGTTACGATTCCCCGCTGTCACGTCCGCTGAACCTCCGCATGGAGCGCGGCCAAAAAATCGCCCTTTACGGCGCGAACGGGATCGGAAAAACGACATTGCTGAAAAGCCTGCTTGGCGAAATCCAGCCGCTTGAAGGCTCGGTTGAACGCGGCGAGCATCTCTTTACCGGCTATTTTGAGCAAGAGGTCAAGGAAACAAACGACAATACGTGCATCGAAGAGGTATGGAGCGAATTCCCTTCTTATACGCAGTATGAAATCCGTGCCGCTCTCGCAAAATGCGGACTGACGACAAAGCATATCGAAAGCCGCGTCTCCGTATTAAGCGGGGGCGAAAAAGCGAAAGTCAGATTGTGCAAGCTGATCAATTCGGAAACAAACCTGCTGGTGCTCGATGAGCCGACAAACCACTTGGATGTCGATGCGAAGGAAGAGCTTAAGCGCGCCCTCAAAGAATACAAAGGTTCCATTCTGCTCATTTCTCATGAGCCAGATTTTTATATGGATATCGCGACAGAAACGTGGAACTGCGAGTCTTGGACGACGAAAGTGCTTTAATTTTTAAAAAAACCCGCCTGCTGAAGGGCGGGTTTTTTACTGCCATTTTTTCTGAACGATTCTCAAAAGCTCTCTGTCTTTTAAAATGACCTGCAATGGATATGGTAGTAATGAGAAGGTTGTATGATAAAAAAGACACTGCATCTGCGCAGTGTCTTTCGTTATTAATGTCCCGCCTTAATTCCGGCAAGATGTTTACGTCCCATGAGAAGGACAAGCATGCCGACAAAAACGACGATCCCGCCTACTGTATACGGTGTGCTTGCTGTGAAGTGCTCTGACAGCATCCCCGCAATCCACGGAGCGAGCGCACCGCCGATGAAGCGGACTGAGCTGTAGGCTGAAGACGCGATTGAACGTTCAACCGGCGCAGAACCCATCACAGCGGTTGTCATGATCGTATTCACCATACCGAGGACAGCACCAGCGACAACGATACATGTAATAATCAATGTCTGATGGTCTGTCCAGAGCCCCATGATCATGAGAATAACTGCAAAGGCGATAAAGAGAACGACCAAGGAACGCACTGTGCCCATCGCTTTGTGCACCAGCGGCGCCGTAAAGACTGACGTAATCGCCAGCAGAAGGCCCCAGCCGAAGAAGACATATCCAAGACCATGTTCATCTAAATCCAGAACGAACGGAGAATAAGCAAGCAAAATAAAAAATCCAAAGTTGTATAAGAATGCAGATACCGCCATCGTCAGCAGACCTTTATATTTGAGCGCCTTCATGGCATCAAACACACCGACGCGTTTCGCCGGTTTCGGCAATTTCGGTAGCATGAAAGAAATCGCGATTAACGCAATAAACATCAGGACAGATACCCCAAAAAACGGTGCGCGCCATGAAATGCTTCCAAGCTCTCCGCCTGCAAGCGGCCCGACAGAAATCCCGAGACCGAGTGCAGCCTCATACAAAATAATCGCTTGGGCGCTGCCCCCGACTGACACGCCGACGATGACCGCAAGCGCTGTTGAAATAAACAAAGCATTACCTAATCCCCAGCCGCCGCGGTAGCCGACTAGCTGAGCAATTGAACTTGAACTGCCGCCAAGCCCCGCAAACACAATAATAAAAATAAGTCCGAGAATTAACGTCCATTTCGCGCCGATACGGCTGGAAATGGCGCCTGAGAAAAACATCATAAATCCGGTTACAAGCAAATAACTTGTAAACAAGAGTGATACTTCACTAGGTGAAGCATGTAATTGTGCGGCAATTGCCGGAAGAATTGGATCGACCAGCCCGATTCCCATAAAGGAAATCACACAGGCAAACGCGACAGCCCATACAGCTTTCGGCTGACTGAGCAAGCCCGTTTTCTGATTCACTTGTTTTGTCTTATCCATTTGACCTGACCTCCATCTTTATTCCATTAAAAGAAACGCTACAAAAATAGCGTTTGGCAAACTTTTCATTCAATTGATTGAATAGCACGTTCCGCTTTATCTTTCATGCCTTGCAGGCGTTCTTTAAAGCTTTCGAATGTGCGGATTTTCTCATCAATCAAATCCAGCTGGTGATTCAGTGTTTCCTGAATTTCCTCCAGTTTTTCTTTCCGTTCCTTAGGATCCAGTGACAACAAATACCCCTCTTTGTTTAACTCTAGCTGGCGGCTGGTTTCCATGAAATGCTGAAGCTCCTGAAGGGAAAAACCGAGCACTTCTTTTGTGCTGATGACTTTCTCAAGCTCCTCCATATCATCCTCTGAATAAAGCCTTACGCCGCCGTCTGTCCGTTTCGGCGCCAGAATCAAACCGATTTCTTCATAAAACCGGATGGTCCGCTTTGTCAGCCCGCTTCTTTTGGCTACTTGATCAATCTTCATCCATTCCAAGGTAAATCCCCCTTCGCCGTTTCTGTTCCCATTATACACCTTTTGAACCTTAACGTAAACGTAAAGTTTTGAAAATCAATAAAAAAAACGAGTGCATAAAGCCCCCGTCTTTCACTGTCCTGTTTAAGCCAAACTTCCTGTCACTGACAGAGTCTGCTTTTGAAGGCTATCAGAAAGCAATTGATACGCAATGACTTTCTTCTTGTACTGCTTGACGACATCAATATGGTCGTCGTAGCGGTACACAAACAGCTTCACATCATTTTTGCCTTTTTTCGTATCTATCACCAGCGGCGTACCGCCGTTTTCCGGATATAAATAACGCTCTTCGTCACCTGGGTAAATATAATACTTCTCCAGGAAGACAGCTTCGTTAAATTGGTCAATCACTTTCTGCTTCTCTTCCCCCTCAAGACGTTTTCCATCTAGAGAGAGAACGGCATTTTCGTCACTCAGCTTGGCGTGCACCTCAAATTTGCTGAGCAGCCATTCCATGACGCCTGTTGGAAGACAGGTTAATACGATTTTCACCAGACTCATGAGGATTAACATCACGATAGTCCATGTCATACTTCATCATCTCCATTAGTTTTCCATGTGCCGCTGACACACAATTCCATCCTATCATAAGCAGGGTGTTTCGTTTTTGTACATTATGTGAAAAAAAGTGCGGCCTGCTGCGGGCCGCGCTTTTCTAACTTTCAAGTTCTTCAATCATAAGGGACAATTCTGTCCAACGGTCCATAGCCGCCTCAAGCTCTTCCGCCGTTTTCGCCTGCTCGGCCATCAGCTCTTGGATTTTTCCGAAATCGCTGCCTGCTGCGGCGATGTCAGCTTCAAGCTGCTCATGCTTTTCTTCCAGCTGGGCAATTTTATCTTCGATGCCGTCCCATTCAAGCTGATCTTTGTAGGAAAGCTTTTTCCGTTTTTTCTTCGGCTCAGCTTCGGGCTGTTTTGCTTCAGCAGCCGGTTTTTCAGCTGTTTTTTTCGCTTTTGATTCCTCCATGTAATCACTGTAGGAGCCTTGGAAGCGGGAAATGACGCCATTTCCTTCAAACACAATCAAACGGTCTACGACACGGTCAAGGAAGTAGCGGTCATGGGATACGGTGATGACGACGCCAGGGAACTGGTCGATATAATCCTCCAGGACGCTTAATGTTTCAGTATCCAAATCGTTCGTCGGCTCATCGAGAAACAGAACATTCGGCTCCTGCATGAGAACCTGAAGCAAGTATAAACGGCGTTTTTCTCCTCCTGACAGCTTGCGGATATATGTCTGCTGCATCGAACGCGGGAAGAGGAAACGCTCCAGCATTTGTTCAGCTGTAATGATATCGCCATCCGCTGTTTTTACGACCTCCGCCGTTTCTTTTATATATTCAATGACCTTTAACTCGCCATTCATTTCACTATGATCTTGGGTATAGTAACCGATTCTGACGGTCTGGCCGATCGCAATATGGCCGCCGTCTGGAGTATGACGGCCGGCAAGGGCGTTTAACAGCGTTGTTTTTCCGATGCCGTTTGGCCCGATGATCCCAATCCGTTCACCCGGTATGACCAGCTCATTAAAGCGGTCGACAAGTATGCGGCCGTCATAAGCGATCATCACGTTCTCCGCTTCAATGACCTGTTTGCCAAGACGGTGGGAGCCAATCGCAAAGTCGAGTGAGCCCGATGACTGAGGGCCTTTCTGTTCCTTAAGCGTCTCCACTCGGTCAATTCTCGCCTTTTGTTTTGTGGAACGGGCTTTCGCTCCCCGTCTGAGCCAAGCCAGTTCGCGGCGCAGCAGGTTTTGCCGCTTCGTTTCCTTTTGCTCAGCCTGCGCTTCCCGTTCCGCGCGTTTTTCTAAAAACACTTCATAGTTGCCTTTGTACGTGTAGAGGCTGCCTCGTTCGAGCTCATAAATGCGGTTCGTGACACGATTTAAGAAATACCTGTCGTGCGTCACCAGCATGACGGCGCCGGGATATTGGCTTAAATATCCTTCAAGCCACTCAATCGTTTCATTATCCAAATGGTTCGTCGGCTCGTCTAAAATCAGCAGATCAGCCGGCTGAATTAAGTTTTTGGCAATGGCCACCCGTTTTTTCTGACCGCCTGAGAGCTCGTTGACTGGCTTTGTTACGTCGTTGACGCCAAGCTTAGACAATACGGTTTTTGCCAAGGTGTTCGCATCCCACGCATTGTTTGCGTCCATTTTCGCCTGCGCCGCCAACAGGTGCTTCTGACGCTGTTCATTTTCAGGGTCTTCCCCCAGTTCATACAGCGCTTTTTCATATTCACGCAAGGTTTTCATCACAGCCGATTCACCGGAATAGATATGCTCCAGCACAGTTTGCCCCGCAGGCAGCTCGGGGTCTTGATGAAGAAATTCAACGTGCACGCTGCCTGATTTCGTGATGTCTCCCTCTTCGATAGATTCCAAGCCGGCAATCACTTTCAGCAGCGTGGATTTTCCTGTTCCGTTCGGCCCGATTAATCCGATTCTCTCATTCTCTTCAATATGAAAGGAGATGTGGTCAAATAATGTTTTATCTCCGTATGTTTTATATAGATTTTCCGCTTTTAGTATGCTCATGGTTCCTATCAATCCTCACGTAAGTTCATGTGTACATTTTAAATCAGCCGTTGGAATAAAACTAGTAAAACGTCAGACAAAGTTCATGGAAATACAGGATAGAAAAAAGACCGGGGACGTTCGTCCCCGGTCTTTTATTCTTCCTCAAGCGCTTTTTCAGCCATTTTTGCGAGATGCTGTGCGCTTCCTGAAATCTCCTGCATCGTGGCGGAAATTTGTTCAACGGCAGCGGCTTGTCCGTCTGTATGCTGATTAATCGACTCGATTGATTCCTCCAGACCTTTCAGCAGGCTGTGGATTTTTTTCGTGATCTGGTCAATCTGGCCGACATTTTCTTTCGAATGCGTTGCTAGCTTTCTGATCTCATCTGCAACGACAGAGAAGCCTTTTCCAGACTCCCCTGCTCTCGCCGCTTCGATCGCGGCGTTCAGGCCGAGCAGGTTGCTTTGATCAGAGATGCCTTTCACGGTTACTGAAATATCGGCGATTTCACCGGCGCTTTCGCTTACCTTTTTCGCCTGAGAGGAAATGCCCGACATTTGAGTTGAAAACCCGTTGATTGAATCAGAAATATCGGAAATGGCTGCGGCCGTTTGTTCAACAACAGCTGATAAGCTTTCCGCCACATCATGAAGCTTAGACGACTCCTCAAGACTCGTTCCGAGGCCGACGCCCCCTATCACTCTTCCATTCTCGTCGTGGAGCGGGATGGCGCGTGCAATCAATGGGAAGCCGAACAATTCTTTCGGAACCATGCTCGTCTTCTTCTGATTGGTGCGGATGGCGTCTGTAATAATATCCCCTTCCTGCAGCGGATCGCCGGCTTTTACGTTGAGAGAAAAGGTTTTGGCAGGTATATTCACAAGCAGTTTTTCCGTATCGTAAATGCCGATTGTAATATCATCCTGAACCAGGCTGTTTAAATAAGGGGCTACTTTGACAAACGCGTCCAGAAGGTCTGCGGTTTCTTTTTCCGTTCTTATGCTCAATTCCATTCACTCCTATTCATTAATAAGGGAAGCTGCGTTTTTCGTGCTGGACCGAAATCCATTTCAATGTCGTAAATTCTTCAAGGCTCCACTCGCCGTTCAAACGGCCGAGACCGGATTGTTTTTCACCGCCGAAGGCCACATTCGGTTCATCGTTGATTGTCGTGTCATTGACGTGAATCATGCCTGTTTCAATGCGCTTCGCAAAAGCCACGCCGCGCTCAAGATTTGACGTATGTACGGCACCGCTCAAGCCAAACGGGGTTTCGTTTGCGATATCGACCGCTTCGTCTTCTGAATCAAACTTCATAAAGGATACGACAGGTCCGAACAGCTCTTCCTTGGCAATGCTCATGAACGGTTTCACATCTTTTAAGATCGTCGGTTCCACGATCGTTCCGTTAAATCCGCCAAGCTTCACTGGAACAGCGCCTTCTTCAATTGCTTTCTCAACAGATCTCATCAGCCCGTCAGTCTGTCTGCTGTTGATTAGAGGTCCGATAATCGTATCAGGGTCCATCGGGTCACCGACTTTCAGCGATTCCACTTTTGCCTGATACAGTTCAAGGAACTTATCATAAATTGATGAGTGAACAAGTACGCGGTTCGCTGACATACAAATCTGTCCTTGGTGTGTAAATCGGCTGAACACTGCCGCATTAACCGCATATTCGATATCCGCATCTTCAAGCACGATAAAGGCGCTGTTTCCGCCGAGTTCAAGAAGCGGCTTTTTAAAATGTTTCATCGCGAGCTGGCCGATGTAGCTGCCGACTTTCGTAGAACCTGTAAATGAGATGATCCGCGGCACCGGGTGTTCGACGAAGCTGTCTCCGATTTCTGCAATGTCTGTAACAACAACATTCAGCAGCCCCTCTGGAATTCCCGCGTTCTCAAAAATTTTCGCAATCAGCGTACCGCCGCAAATCGGTGTTTCCTCATGCGGCTTTAACACGACGCCATTGCCGGCTCCAAGTGCGGGCGCCACTGATTTCATAGATAAAAAGAATGGAAAGTTAAATGGACTGATGACACCGACAACGCCTGCCGGCACGCGATATAATCTGTTTTCCTTGCCGTCTATTGTTGACGGAAGAATTTTTCCTTCCATGCGGACAGGGAACGTCGCCGCTTCTTTCATGATGTTTTTAACCAGCCCGATTTCAAAGGCCGCTTTGAGCCTTGTTCCGCCGAGCTCTTCCATAATCAAATAAATGATGGCTTCTTCGTTCTCTTCAATATACGTGACAGCTTTTTCTAAGATGGTTCTTTTCTCGAACGGATTGACCGCATCCCATTTTTTCTTTGCCAGCGCCGCTGCTCGATACGCTTCATCTACATCATCAGCAGTCGCTTTTTGGAAGGTTGTAAATGTTTTTTGAGTATAAGGATTTTTGTTTTCCAATACATTCGGGCTGCTGCCTTCCTGCCATTTCCCGCCGATAAACTGTTTATTCAACTCTTCATATTGAAACATGGTCAGCATCTCCTTTTTAACCGCAAGTCAAAATTGGGCGAATCTATTTTTTCTATCGGTTCACCCTGCATAAAATTGAATATGTTATTAGTAAAAATTACTATCCTATAATACGACAACGCTGTTTCGCTTCTATCATTTAAAGTGGAAAAATATTTTATTGACTGCGCCAAATTTCGACAATATAATACAACAAGAACTGTATATAATGATTAGAATATTTTGAATCTTTCAGGAGGAACTTTTGATGAGTTCATTATTTAGAAAAAAACCGCTTGAAACATTGAGTGCGCAGAGCAAGTCAAAAAGCCTTGCCCGTACGTTAAGCGCATTTGATTTAACCTTGCTCGGTATCGGTTGTGTCATCGGTACAGGGATTTTTGTCATTACAGGAACAGTGGCAGCGACCGGTGCAGGTCCCGCCCTTATCATATCGTTTATTTTAGCGGGGCTCGCCTGTGCGCTCGCTGCCTTCTGCTATGCTGAGTTTTCGTCTTCGATTCCGATTTCGGGAAGCGTATACTCATACTCCTACGTGACACTCGGAGAGCTGCTTGCCTTTTTGATCGGATGGGACCTCATGCTTGAATATGTCATTGCGCTGTCGGCGGTTGCCACCGGCTGGTCTTCATACTTTCAATCACTGCTTGCCGGCTTCAACCTTCATATTCCGGTCGCACTGACAGGAGCGCCGGGAAGCACGCCGGGCGCCATATTTAATCTTCCGGCTGCAGTGATCATTCTCCTCATCACTGCGATTGTCAGCAGAGGCGTCAAGGAAAGCACACGCTTTAACAACGTCATCGTACTGATGAAAATCGGAATCATTTTATTGTTCATCATTGTCGGCATCGGCTATGTCAAACCGGAAAACTGGTCTCCTTTTATGCCATTCGGGATGAAAGGCGTCATTGTCAGCGCGGCAACTGTATTCTTCGCGTATCTCGGGTTTGATGCGGTTTCTAACGCTTCAGAGGAAGTGAAAAATCCGCAAAAAAACATGCCCGTCGGCATTATTTCAGCGCTTGCCGTCTGTACGGTTCTATACATCACGGTATCGCTAGTGCTGACAGGCATGATGCCTTATACGAAATTGAATGTCGGGGATCCGGTGTCCTTTGCGCTTAAATTCGTCGGCCAGGACGCTGTTGCCGGAATTATTTCTGTCGGTGCCATTATCGGGATTACGACGGTTATGCTCGCTTTGCTGTACGCTCAGGTCCGTTTGACATTTGCCATGAGCAGAGACGGCCTTCTGCCTGGATTGTTCGCAAAGGTTCATCCGTCATTTAAAACCCCGTTCCGCAACACATGGCTGACAGGTATCGTTGCAGCGGGAATCGCCGGGTTTATTAACCTTGGAACGCTGGCCCATCTGGTGAACATGGGAACACTGGCCGCGTTTACGGTCATTTCAATTGCTATCATTGTGTTAAGAAAGAAACATCCGGAAATCAAAGCGTCCTTCAGAGTGCCGTTCGTTCCGGTTGTGCCGATTATCAGCGCAGGCATCTGCCTTTGGTTCATGTACAGCCTTCCCGGCGTCACATGGCTTTCATTTGTGATCTGGATCGCTGTCGGAACACTGGTTTATTTCATGTATTCAAGAAAACACAGCTCATTAAACAAATAACTCTTTTCAGCCGGCGGTGCCTCACCCGCCGGCTTTTTCCTTTTTTTATGTGCTATACTTTGAGTACATATGAGAAAGGGAGACAAATCGATGAAACAATACCGCACTTTATTATTTGATGTAGATGATACCATCCTTGATTTTAAAGCGGCAGAAGCATTAGCGCTGCGTTTGCTGTTTGAAGATCAGAACATTCCTTTAATAGATGAAATGAAGACGCAGTATAAAACAATCAATCAAGGTCTCTGGAGAGCCTTTGAAGAAGGAAAAATTACACGGGATGAAGTCGTGAACACCCGTTTTTCCGCTTTGTTCCAGGAATACGGTTATGAGGCGGACGGCGCCTTGCTTGAGCAAAAATACCGCAGCTTTCTTGAAGAAGGGCATCAGCTTATTGACGGCGCTTTTGATCTTATCTCAAATCTGCAGCATCAGTTTGATTTGTATATCGTGACAAACGGTGTGTCTAAGACACAATACAAGCGTCTCCGTGATTCAGGATTATTTCCGTTCTTCAAGGATATTTTCGTTTCCGAAGACACAGGCTACCAAAAGCCAATGAAGGAATATTTCGATTACGTGTTTGAACGGATTCCCCAATTTTCAGCAGAGCACGCATTAATCATCGGCGATTCCCTGACTGCTGATATCAAAGGCGGACAGCTCGCCGGGCTTGATACTTGCTGGATGAACCCTGACATGAAGCCGAATGAGTCAGAAATCATGCCAGCTTATGAGATTCGTAAGCTTGAAGAGCTGTATCACATTTTGAATATCGAACAAACCGTCAGCTGCTAATCATGCTGACGGCGTTTCTTTTAAAGAGTCTATTTTCCTCTTGATAAATTCTTCACCTTATGAATAATATGGTGATATGATTTGGTTATATATGTAAGGAGGAGACTCATTTGGCTATTGCCGCCCCGCTAAAAGAAAAAACAGTTCAAAAACCCGGCACCACAGTGTATCCGATTTTGATTATCATCGGAATCTGCCACATGCTCAACGATTCGCTGCAAGCCGTGATTCCGGCCATGTTCCCTATTTTGGAACGCTCCATGAGCTTGACGTTTACACAGCTCGGCATCATCGCTTTCACATTAAACATGGTATCATCCGTCATGCAGCCTGTCGTCGGCTGGTATACCGATAAACGGCCGCGGCCGTATGCGCTGCCAATCGGTCTGACCGCCAGCATGCTCGGCATTTTGGGCCTTGCATTTGCCCCGTCATTTGTAACGATTTTATGCTGTGTGTTTTTCATCGGATTAGGCTCGGCCATTTTCCATCCGGAAGGCTCCCGTGTGGCGTATATGGCAGCCGGCACAAAACGCGGGCTCGCCCAGTCGATCTATCAGGTGGGTGGAAACTCAGGCCAGGCGATGGCGCCTCTGATCACCGCGCTGATCCTTGTGCCGCTCGGGCAATTCGGCGCCGTTTGGTTCACGCTTGTCGCCGCGCTCGCTGTTATGTTTCTGCTGTATATTGCGAAATGGTACGCTGCACGTCTCGGAAGTCTTGCCCAGAAGCACGGCAAACAAAAGAAAACGGCTGAAAACACGGCTATCACCAAGTCTGTTGTATCTGCTCTTATCATTATTATATTTCTCATTTTTGCACGTTCTTGGTATACGAGTGCAATCGGCAACTTTTACACGTTTTACGCGATGGATACATATCACGTAAGCATTCAGCAGGCACAGAGCTATATTTTTGTCTTTTTGCTGTTCGGCGCTGTCGGCACGTTTCTTGGCGGCCCGCTTGCAGACCGTTTCGGAAAACGCTTCGTGATTCTCGGTTCGCTGCTCTGCTCGGCGCCGCTGGCAATTGTGCTTCCATTTTCCGGACCGGTGCTCGCCTATGGCGTGCTCGCATTGATCGGCTTGGTTCTGATGTCGAGCTTTTCCGTAACGGTTGTCTACGCACAGGAGCTTGTTCCTGGAAAAATCGGCACAATGTCCGGTTTGACCGTCGGGCTTGCCTTCGGAATGGGCGCGATCGGCGCTGTGGCGCTGGGCGCTCTGATTGACGCCGCAGGATTGACCCCGACAATGATCGCCATTGCCTTTCTCCCTGTCCTCGGCATCCTTGCCTTCTTATTGCCGAGCGACCAGAAGCTGAGAGAGTGGCATAGCTAAAAAACCCCTGCCATGCGGCAGGGTTTTTTTAATCCAGCTGTATAAAATGAGTATCAGGCACTGCGTGCTTCGGGATAAAGCCGTCCGCAAAGTCAGGGAACGCCGACTGTATTTCGTCAATCCATCTTTTCAGGTTTAACACATACGGCATATAAATCATTTCAATGGTCGCTTCGTCTTCAATCCGATAATACCAGCAAAGATTGAACTCATTTTCTGTCACCAGTGTAAACCCGGAGAAATGATAGAAAATCAGCGGCGTTTCATCTATATACACGCGGCCATCCTTTTGCCCGACCTTATAGTTTTCGATATTCCAAAGCGCTGTATTGGCTCCGATTGATTTGACAACATGCACACCCTTGTACTGCGCCGGCCACTTCTCCACATATCGTTGATCACCGTACGTCTTTCGTTCCGTATTCATTTCTACCGTACAAAATTCAATGCAGTCCTGTCTCCACTGCCACACCGCTTCATATGCTTCCTTCGTATTCCCGGCACCGACAAAACCTGTGTTATAGCGGCCGGTCCGTTCATAGTAGGACATGAACCGCGGCGAGTTGCGGTGATCGGTCAAATACAGAGAAGCCGTTGGGTTTTCCGCAAAAATACGTGATGGATCAGAAAAGAAGAACAGATCGGTATCCATATGAGCAAAGTATTCAGCATCATCCCACTTGCTCATGACATGGAATAAAAAGGCGGGCTTCAATGTCCAGCAATATTCATGAAACGTTCGATTGCTTTTCGCTTTCAACAGCTCTGGGTCTTCCATTTCATGCAGCTGCACAAAGGTCACATGCTCCCATGGCACGTGCTGAAGCAATTCATACGCTTTCTGATCGACACACAGCACATACAAATGAAAATCATCGCAATGCTCATGGAGAGAATGAATCATGGGCATGAGCTTAAAGATATGCGTCCTTGACACTATCGTTGAAAAATGAAATGTACTCATCATACCACATCCAATTATCTAAGATCCACGTGCAGCAAATCGTTGACAAGCGCATACAACGCATTGGCAAAATCGTTCACGCCAAGCTTTTTCTTCGCTTTTGGCAGGAGCTTGCGGACAGTTTGCAAATCAAAGTTTTTCGCCGTCACCCTTGGTGCTTTCTTTTGCCAATCCGGGTCAATGTTGCGCTCTTTGACAACATGGAGCAGCTCAAGAAACAGATTCAGCAGCATGTCGTATTTCTGAGATTCCAGCAGCTTATGAATATCAGTCATGATGCCGTTCGTCATGTCAGGAGGAAACGGCCCATTAAAAGCGAGATGAACGTCTAGAGAGCGAGTGTTGTTGTATTTATCGCACATATAGGCAATGTTTGCCCGAATATCGTCTACAGACTTACAATTGCTCGGGTGCTCCTGATGAACACTGACAATATCGCGATGCAGCCTGAAGGTCAGTCCGGCCTGATGAAGCCTGATCCCGAGGTCATAATCCTCAAACCCGTACCGCACAATGCCTTCATCAAATAAGCCGAGGTCAACCACATGCTTGCGTTTAACAGAGGAATTATTCGTGATAAAAAAGCGCCATGGCATATGATAGCCTTTCAGGTCATCGCCGTACTCATCTAAAATCTTCTTGAGCACGTCAATAAAGTCGGTATCAAGGTCAAAGCTTTTGTCCAGGAAGCTTCCGTTTTTGATATCCGCTTCATTCAGCAGCTTCTGTTTGTCTTTTTTCGGCATTTCATCTACGAGCTTTGCGAGCTGTTTCTTATGTTCATCTTCAAAGCGTTCATAATAAAAACTGTAGATCCGTTTCCAAAACAAACCGCACACGACGAGATTCTCTTCGTTCTCATGGGCTTTGATATGCTTTGCCACAAGATCCTTTGCCGCAAGCATATCGCTGTCATGGAAAATCAGGATATCTCCTCTGGCATTGCGAAGCGCCTGATTTCGGCCGTACGCAATGCCCCTGTTTTCCTTAATCCGTGTAAAAACCAGCGGAAAATCCGCTTGAAACGACTCGAGCATCGAGAGCGTCCCGTCCTCAGAACCATTGTCCGCTACAATGACTTCAAATTCTTCATCGCACTCCTGCTGGTTTAATGACAGAAGGCTGTTATAGAGACGCTCCTTTGAATTATATGCAGGAATAATAACGCTTGCTTTCACTTCATTTTCACTTCCTGTATTTAATCATTTATTTGTTATCATCTTTTGAAGCAAAACCGTTAAATTCAGGGTCTAACGTTTTAATGTGCTGAATGATATGCGGCAGTGTCTCTTGATACAGCTCATGCACAAACGGCAGGTCTGTGCGGGTTGTTTCATGAATCTGTTTGATTTCATTGATGCTGACGATTCGGTATCCGCTGAAATGGTAAAAAATCAGCGGGCTGCCATCCTCCAGCACGATCCGGCCATCCTCCCAGGAAAACGTATGCTGCCCGTAGTTCCAGTGGCCGATGTTCACACCGGGTGTCGTAATGTCACATACATTCGGAAACAGCTCAGACATATAATCCAAATAGCCTTGATCACCGAATTTCCCTTCACCCGGGGCATTTTTGCATTCCTCAAGACAGCGTTCCTTCCACCACTCCAAGCAATCCGTGCCGGCATCATCATGCTTGAAGCTGATAAAGCCGGAGTTATATCTGCCTAAAAGACGCTGCAGCATGTCAATCTGCTCTCTCTCAAAGGAAGGGATTACAATATCCCCTCGTGAAAGGAGCACCGAGCAGTCCGGCTGGTTTTCAAAAATCGGCGACGGATCGGCGTAAAAAAATAAATCCCCGTCAATATACGTCACACGCTCCAGCTCGGGGTTGCTGTTCAGCACAGCTTGCAGAAAGATCGGCTTCATCGTCCAGCAGTACTCGCTTTGATCTCTCGTTTCCTTGAGCTTCAGAAGCGTTTCATTTTCAAGCGCGTCCACCGGCACAAGGTTCAGCTGCTTCATCTTCAGCTTCTGTAAGACGCGGTGCGTGTCTTCATCCATGCACAGTATAAAAATGGGACTGTCTTGATCCACTTGCTCTAACGACTTAAATAAGGCGACTGCCTGATATAATCTCCCTTTTGATAAAACGGTGCAATACGCGCTGGCCACAGTCATGTTCACCTCGTTTCACATTACTTTTTGAAGAATTCCGTATACCATTCAATCGTTTTTTCAAGTCCTTCATCAATGGTGTAGGCCGGTGTCCAATTCAGCAGTTTTCTCGCTTTTTCCGCGGATAAATATTGATGTTTGATTTCATTGCTCCCCTGATTCAGCACCTTCGGCTTCAGGCTGCTGTTCATTTTCTTCAATATTTTCTCTACCAATTCAAGTACAGTCAGCTGGATTTCATTGCTGAAGTTAAAGGCCTCTCCGGCAAGATTGTTTTCTTCCATTTTTTCTGCCAGAAGCAAATAAGCCTGAACGGCATCTTCAATATAGAAGTAGTCGCGGATAAACGTGCCGTCGCTGCGGATTTCCGGCGCTTCCCCATTCAGGACAAGCTGAATCGTCTGCGGAATAATGCGGTTGAAGTTCAAATCCCCGCCGCCGTACAGGTTCCCGCAGCGCGTGATGCAGACTGGAAGCCCGTACGTGTGAAAATACGTGTGGCTGATCAGATCTGCGCAGCTTTTTGAGACGTCGTACGGATGCTTGCCTTGCAGCGGCATATTCTCATCGTACGGAAGGTTTTCTTGATCGCCGTAAGCTTTATCACTTGAAGCGACAATCACCCGCTTAATTAACGGATGCTTCCGGCAGGCTTCGAGAATATTCCATGTGCCAAGTATATTCGCTTCAAAGGTAGAAATCGGGTTGCGGTTTGCCACGCCGACAATCGCTTGTGCAGCAAGGTGAAAGACTGTGTCAATTTCATACTCGCCAAGCGCGCGTTCTATCACAGGCAAGTCTTCAAGAGATCCCCGTACGATGTTCATTTTCTTGATATGTTCTCCCTGATAAAGGTTGGATTGAGGCACATGATCTCTGACAAGCCCCGTAACATTTGCGCCCTGTTCGATCAGCTCTTTCACCAAGTAGCTTCCTAAAAGACCTGTACACCCCGTGACAAATACGTTTTTATTTTTCCAGAAACTCAAATCAGTTCACCATACCTTCCATACTTGTTGTCCTTGATCCCACATTTTGTTGACTTCTAAGAGATTTTTATACGTATCGATGGCCGTCCAAAATCCGTAATGGCGGTACACGGCAAGCTCTCCGTCTTTGGCAAGGTTCTTCAGCGGTTCATCTTCGAACATTATATTTCCGTCCTTCGGCAAATAATCGAAAACCTTGGGACTGAGAACGAAGAATCCGCCGTTGATGATTCCGTCACTCGATGTCTTCTCAGAAAATGTTTTCGCCATGCCTTCCTCAACCGTCAAGGTGCCGAACTGCGAGACTTTGTCAATGCCGGTGACAGTCGCGGCAGCACCCTTTGTCTGATGATAGCTGATGAGATGGAAAAGATTGATATTGGCCAGCCCGTCCCCATAGGTGAGCAGAAACGTTTCATCGCCGATATAGTCTTTTGCCTGCAAGATTCTTCCGGCTGTCAGCGTGTCTTCCCCTGTTTCCAAAAACGTAATTTTCCACGTTTCAGGCTGCCCCAGCATCTGCACCTCTCCCGTAGAGCTGTCGAGTGTCAGGCTGTTGTGCTTCCATTCATAGTCGAGAAAGTATTCTTTGATTTTTTCTCCTTTATAGCCCAAAAGCAGAATAAACTCGTTTACTCCGTAGTACTGATAGATTTTCATAATATGCCATAGAATCGGTTTGCCGCCTATCATGGCGAGCGGTTTAGGAATGTCATGCGTGACTTCACTCATTCTCGTTCCTTTTCCGCCGCAGAGAATGACCGCTTTCATCTCTACCCCTCATCTCTATGAATATTGAGTTCGAAACCTGGTACATCTTTACAATCTATCAAGGCGTTTCCCCGATAATTTGTCCACTTCAATACCGGTTTCAAAATCTACTGTAATGATATGAGAGAAAGGCGGCCTTGGTGACCAAATGGAATCTATTTTTTCAAGTTGGTTATGTAACCAAAAAAAAAGAGCCTTGAGCGAAGGCAATGTGCCCGCTCAAGGCTCTTTCTCGTCTTATTTGATTTCTTTTTCCTTGCCGTAATGATAATCAGACGGATCAACGGCTGTGAAATCGCTGAGTTTGTGGAATCTCAGCAAGTCTTTATACAGAACACTGTCTGACAGACTCAGCTGCTGGTTCACTCTTGTTTTCAGATTTTTCGTTTCTTCATTCGCTTTCAGTTTTTCACCAGTCTTCGTATCGTAAATAACATTATCGACAGATGTGTACTTCGGCGTCACGAAGTCTCCGTTTCTGAACGCCACTGTATCGTCGTGGTCTTTAGAGAATAAATCAGTACCGAAGTTGATGTATTTCTGAGAATCAATTCCTTGCAAGTGCAGAAGCGTCGGCATGACGTCAATTTCGCCGCCATACGTATGGTTCACTCCGCCTTTTTTGCCAGGAACGCGGATCATCAGCGGCACGCGCTGGTTCTGCGCGTTTTGATAATCTGTGATCTCTTTTCCAAGAATCTCTTTCATCGCGCGGTTATGGTTTTCGGAAATACCGTTGTGGTCACCGTAAATCATAATGACTGAATTGTCATAAAGGCCGGCTTCCTTCAGTTCCTTGAAGAATTGCTCAAGCGACTCATCAAGGTAGCGAGCTGTCTGGAAGTAATTATCAACTGTTTTATCACCGGTTGTCGCTTTCTTAATGGTCGCATCTTTTTCATCCAAGTTAAACGGATAATGGTTTGTCAACGTAATCAAATGCGCGTAAAACGGCTGTTTAAGAGATTCAAGTTTTGGAATCGACTCTGTAAAGAACGGCTTATCCTTGAGTCCCATATTCACGAGGTTTTCTTCAGACATGTCATAACTGCTTGCGTCGAAGAACTCGTCATACCCAATATGTTTGTAAATCTGGTCACGGTTCCAGAACGATTTGTAGTCACCATGCAGGACGGCGCTTGTGTAGCCTTCCTTCTGGTCTAAAATCGCAGGAAGCGACTGATAGGTGTTTTCGCCTTTCGTCACAAACGCGGAGCCTTCAGGAAGGCCGAAGATGGAGTTATCCATTGTCAGCTCGGCATCAGATGTTTTTCCCTGGCCTGTCTGGTGGAAGAAGTTATCAAAATACGTCACATCTTCCCCGCCGTGTGCAAGTTTATTTAAGAACGGCGTCACCTCTTCACCATTCAGCTTGTAATCAATCAGGAATGACTGGAAGCTTTCGAGGTGAATCTTAATGATATTTTTGCCTTTGGCAGAGCCGAAGTACTCGGCATTCGGTTTCGCATAATGAGACGTCGTGTAATTCTCGACGCTTGTTAAATCATCGCTGCTCGCGTAGGCTCTTTGCGTTTCCGTTTGAGCAGTCTGAACACCGTCATAAATGGTGTAATTGTAAAGACCTAAATATTTCACGATATAATTGCGGTCAAACGTTCTTGTCAGCAGCTGCGGACGGTCTTTTTCCGCATAGTGCAGGTTGATGAAAAACAGTGCGACTCCGGAAAGAATCACCAGTGACGCAAAACGTTTTTTCATTTTGTATTCTTTTAATTCAGGTCTCCAGATCAATACCGCAATCAAAATAATGATATCTAAGAAATAGAAAATATCATGACCGGCCATGATGCTGAAAATCCCGTCTCCCATGTTTCCGACGTTGCCGGACTGTTTAATGTTCGGGAACGTCAAGAAATCGTCAAAGAAACGATAGAATAAAATATTTGCATATAACACAAATGTCATCACAAAATCGATAATCAGCATGATAATGGCTGATTTTCGCCCTTTCGCCAGCAAAGCCAGTCCTAAAAAGAAGACGGCGCTTGAGAACGGGTTAAATACCAGGAGGATCTCCTGGGTTGTGCCTTTTACCCCAAGATTAAACTCAGTCTTGTAGGATAAATACGTTTTTGCCCAAAACAGTATAACAGCCAGCACAAAAAAGCTAAGTTTGTAAGAAAAAAGTTTCTTCATGGCAACCTCTACTTTCTTAAACACTTTAAGTTCTTCATTCATATTTACCTGCTCTTTATCCTGTCTTCCAATTCCTTCTTTCCAAACAAAATCAAGGCATCACACAACAATAAATACACCGCGGTACCCCCCGGAATATTTACGCTTTGCACCATACCAGTTTTATTACACCTATTTCAAACCAAACACTGGACGAAAGAAGCCTTCGTTTCGTTTCACATTTTTTCTCGCAAAATAAAAAAAGGATTTCTTTAGTCGTGTGTGCCGCGGAAAAAAGAAATAGATACCGAGTATAAGAATAACATAAACTAGCAAAAACGAAAAATAGGTTTTGCAGACAGCCCGCCCTTCAGGCGGACTGTGGCTATTGTATGCACTAACGTTCAGCTCCATCACATTTTTTTGAAAGGCCAAAAAAGACTGGATGTCTCCAGTCTTTACAGCCCCGACCAAACATCTTTTGCATATATACCGGTATCCTGCAGATGTTTCAGCCAGTTTTGTGCTTCTTGTTCGCTGGTGCCATGAACAGACTGATATGCTTTTTGCAGCGCTGCCTCCACATCTGGGGCCATTTTGCTGCCATCACCGCATACATAGAGCCTGCCTCCGCGATCGAGAATCGAAATTAATGTTTCTGCATGGTCAGACATGAGATGCTGGACATACGTTTTCGGCATGCCTTCTTTTCTGGAAAAGGCTGTGTGGACAGTGACGATTCCATCTTTTTCAAACTGCTCAAGCTCATCGCGGTAAATAAAATCCCGATCGTTCCTGCATCCGAAATAGAGATGAGCTTCACCGAGCTTTTTTCCCTCCCGCTTTAAAGCTGCGCGAGCTTGGAGAAAACCGCGGAATGGCGCTACTCCTGTACCCGGCCCGACCATAATGATAGGGGTCTCAGGGTCTTCCGGAAGCTGAAACCGGGATTCCGGTGTGCGGACAAACATCACGACATCATCCCCCGTCTTGCGTTCAGCTAAGTAATTTGAAGCCACGCCCCTATATTCGCCAAGGCCGCTCCAAGCAGGGCCTCGCACAACACCGACTGTAATGGATGCTTGCTCCGGATTCACCCTTGAAGAGCTTGAAATCGAGTAATATCTCGGTTTTAACGGCCGTAAAAGCTCTAAAAATCGTTCAAATGGCATGTCACACGCTTCATATTTTTCAAGCAGATCCAGCATAGAAATCCGTTTTTTCAATATTTGTTCCTGGTAGACACCCTCTGCCGTCAGATCTTCTAATTCGCGTTTATGTGGCGGGCAGACTGTGAATGCCGCCAGCTCCCTTATTTGCGCCCTTGTGGCCGCTTCCTGCACCTCGACGCTGTAGCTGAGAAGATCTTGCAGACTGACAGGCCGGCCCAAAGGCAAATGCCCCGCACTGCGCCCGCTTGCCGACAATGTCACTTGGTCGGTTCCCTTCAGACCGAAACGGTGAAGAATCCGGCTGACATTGGTTTGGCTGTTCCTCGGCAAGACGCCAAGGTGGTCGCCCTCTCGATATTCAACATCCGGCGGCAGTGCGATTTCGATATGGCGGGTGCTGCGGTCGCTGTTTGCGGACTGGAGTTCACGATTTTCGGCAATGGATGCGTGAGCCGCTTCGTACGATCTGGCCAGCGGGGACTCTCCAAGCCCTCTGACAAACTGAAGGCTCAGCGTGCTTCGTTCCTTATCGGCGTTTTCATTAAGCTCTAGTCCGAATGCTTTGATGGCGTCGGCCCACATGCTTTTTTTCCACTCGTCAAGCTGCCCTTCAAAATCGCCGCTTACATCTCCCTCTCCCCGCTTAGAAAACCGAGTCGCGCCTTTCTCCGCAAGCTGCTCATCAATGAATCTCGGCACGTATTGATACGTGCTCGCCCAGTTGTGGTCACCGCAGCCAAATACCGCGTAATGGACGCCCTCAAGCTCCCCCGGCTTGATTTCTTGAATCCATTGAACGAACTGCCCGGCATTGCTTGGCGGTTTTCCGTTATAAGAAGAGGTCACTATGACAACAGCCCCCTCCTGCGGCAGCTTGCCAATCTGGTCGTTCAGAGGTGCCACCTCGGTCCTTACGCCATGAAGACTGGCAGTATCCGCAAGCTCCCGGGCGACGCCTTCCGCAGTGCCTGTATCAGATCCGTAAAGCACGAGAAGCGGGCGGTTGTTAAGACCGATGACCGATGCACCCTTTGTTTCTGTTTTCTCTTTTTGCTCATCAGGCGCCGCTTTTTCAACTGCCGGGACGTCCGCATGAATGGCTTCCTGATTCCTGGTTTGAACCCTGATGCGAAAATCGCCAGGCTTGAGTGTTAAAGTTTGTTTAATATCAAGCTCATAATTCTCATGATCAATTAACGTGAAATATTTTAAAACCATGCCCAGCACAAGTGTCGCTTCATGAAGGGCAAACTGCATGCCGATACAGGCCCGCTGTCCATTTCCGAACGGTTTGTACGCATGATGAGGCACTTGGTCCTGATGTTCGAACCGTTCCGGACGGAATTCTTCAGCGTCCGCTCCCCAAGCGTCTCGATCACGATGAAGCTGAGGAATCAGCACAGAAATTCTGTCTTTCGTTGTAATCGGGTATTTTCCGCCAATGACTGTGTCTTCCTTTGGATAAAGGCTGAAAGCTGGAGCTGTTGGCCATAAGCGCAAGGATTCATTTAAAATCATCCGTATGTATTTCAGCTCGAGCACTTGTTTATAGGTCGGTGCTGCATCAGTCAAAACCCGGTCAACCTCTTCATATGCCTTTTTCAGTTTGTCAGGATGCTTCAATAAATAGTAGATCGCAAAGGAAAGCAGGCCGCTCGTTGTTTCATGCCCGGCAATCAAAAACGTAATGATTTGAAAACGGATATTTTCATCGTCAAGCTTATCGTCTGTTTCCGGATCTTCCACATTCAGCATGCGAGCAAGCAAATCTTTTTCATCCTGGTCTCCATTCGATCTCCGCTCCGCAATAATGCTGTCGACTAACGAAAACATCGTTTGAATATCATGATGAAATTGTCGCTTCGTTCTGACCATAAGCTTATCTTGAAAATCAAGCCGCTGCATCTGGTGCATCGCTTCATCAAGCGCCCGCACCATGCTGCTGATAAACGGGTGGGGCGTTTCTCTGTAGTAGCTGTTAAAGCGATAGTTAAACCCGCACAGCCCAATTGTGTCGAGCGTCAGCCGGGTCATATCCCCTGGGACATCGACTGCTTCATTCGGGTTGAGCCTGGCCCATTTTTGAATGAGCTGAACAGCGATATCGACCATTTTCTCATGGTAGTCCTTCATGGCCCGCTGGCTGAACGTCGGCATCAGAATATTGTGCGCTTTTCTCCAGTTAGGCTCATGCGTCCAGCTTGTAAATAATCCGTCACCGGAAAACGCGCGAACCTTCTCCAAGGCGCCTTCAATGCTTTTATCGAACCGCTCTTCATCACAAACCTCTTTCACCAATTCATAGCCGGACACCACAATCGTCGTGCCCGCAGGTGTATGAATTTGAAAAATCGGGCCCTGCTCTTCCGCCAATTTAATCAGCGACAATGTCGGTCTGTCTTTATCAATTAAAGGCAGGTTGCCGAGCGGCCCAAACGTCTTCGGCTGAGGAATCGGGCTTGTTTCCTTCATCGAACCATTCCTTTCCGTATGAAATGCCTTCTATCTGACTACATTTCCCTTTCATGGTCAGGATTATTCCGTTCCTCTGATTGACGTACGAACATCGTTTTTTCTATACTTGAGAAGCTGTACAATACGCGAATAAGGTGAGTTCATATATGGATTTTGAAATTCGATTTTTATCCTTTTATGTCATACAGGTGGAAGGCAAGGACGAGCAGGCAAACAAGCAGTTCAAGCACTTCCAGACCCTTGATACGGGTGAATTTGAAGAAAGCGAGCTGAAGGACTTTCTCGACGGGGAGCTGAAAAAAATCGTCAAACGGAAAGCAGACCGCCATCCGCAGTCCGAGCAGGTGCCGACGAAAATCGGCCATTTTATCGTCGAGCCCGGCCACGAGCTCGATTCCAACCCGAACTATAACATGTTCAACCGTGCGCGCCTGGCGGAAACAAAAGAGGACTTTAACGAGCTGAGCGAGCAGTTCGTCCGCACGTACCTCGACACGAGCGCAGTCCGCGGCGGTGTGTTCCTCGTCGCTTCGGCCGTGCCGAGAAAATACTTCGACGAATCATTTGTCTTCATTATGAAATGTGATTTTGAGCCGAAGGTCGCCCGCATTTCAGACGCGTCTTCTCTTATTAAAAAAGTCGAAATGGCGATTACGACAAAAAACATGAAAAGCATCCAATACCCGTTCATGCCGGAGGAAGGGATGGTCGAGGAAGGCGAGCTGAAAATCCACCAGGCCTCGCACGCCCGCTATTTTGAGGACTTTCTGAAATTCGTCGAGTACGGAGAATCGATGCCGGAAATCATGAAAAACCAGGTCATGAACATGGTGCAGGAGCACGTCTACGAGACATTCGAAGACAACAGCGAAGAGCTCAAGCAGTTCGAGCACGACATCGAAATATGGGAAGCAAGCGAAAAACGGGAAATCCAAGAGCGCCTCGACACCCATCAAGTCATCGAAGCCTCCGCCCAAATCATTGAGCACACGCCCGAAGCCCAGTTGAAAATGAAAGTCGGAGAAACTGAGATTAAGGGATTGCTAGCGGATTTTGGCGATTCGATTCACCTCGCAAAAGTGAACGGGCGCTATGTCGCGCTGATTGAAGCCGAGACGATTTCGTTTGAGAAGGGCAGTTCGCCGGTGGAGTTTTATAAGCCTGAGGGGCTGCATGAGGTGATTGAGCGGATACGCCACAAACCAGAGCAAGAATAAAAAAGTCCAGAATTCAATTCTGGACTTTTCCTATTTAATATCCTTCCCTCAACACCGCATAGCACTCCCCAATCAGCTCTTTCGCTCCCGGCTCTCCTTTTAGCCCGCGGCGGACGATTTCTGAGGATAGGTTCTGGACTTTAAGCGCTCTTGGGGCTCTTCTTTTGTAGTACGCCTGAAATGCTGTTTCGTGGCCTTCATGGTTTTTGAGTTCTTCGGCGAGGACGATGGCATCCTCAATGGCCATTGCCGCCCCTTGTGCCAAGGTCGGCGCACCGGCGTGGGCGGCGTCTCCTCCGATGACGACGCGGCCTTTGTACCATGGCTCCTGCACGGCGACCTGTTCCAGTTTGTTAAATATGACAGGATGCTCTTTTGACATATGCTTTGTGACAAAATCGAGCCCCGGAAAGCCAGAGAGAATCTCTTTTACTCTATCAAACCGTGTATCTTCCTCATCCCAGTAATCACTCGTGCAAGGCTGGAGGACGAAGACATAGCCGGCGTGTTCCGCCAATGGCACGACGCCAATTTGTGTGTCTCCGCTTCTATACATCAATGTCGCGTCCTCAAATGTAAAATCAGGAAGTTCGATATAAAAGCGCCATGCCCCCATGCCAAGGTGCTCTTTTTCTGTTTCCTTTTGCAGCATCTTATCGCGAACAACGGAGTGGATGCCGTCGAAGCCTGCCAGAATGTCAGCCTGCATCTTCTCTCCGTCTTCACATACGGCAGTAACCGATTCAATCGTTTCTTCATAGGCGACAACCTTTTTCCCCCACTTGATATGTACACCCGCCGCCTCGGCATGCTTAATGAGAATGTCATTTAGCGTCTTTCGCAGAATATTATTTCGTCCTGGAAGTGTATCGTCTAAAAAGGATTCACTGACTTGAAACAGCAAATCCCCCTGTGCATCAAACGTTTTAAACCATTGTGTTTGAAAGCCATGCTTACAGCACTCTTCGAATATGCCCAATTCTTTCAAGACCGCCAGTGCGTTTTGCGGCTGGAGAATCCCCGCACCCGTTTTGCGGTTTTCTGTAGCCGCTTCACACAAGGTGACGGAAAACCCTGCTTTACTAAGGGAAATGGCCGCTGATAATCCGCCGATTCCGCCTCCCGCTATCAAAATATGTTTCATATAAATAACCACCTTTTCAGTTCTCTATATAGTTAGGCGCCTAACTATATTACCTTACTATGTCCCGTGAAAAGCTGTCAATCATCTCCAAGCTAAGTTGCGTTATGGTTTTCGCTCCTTTATAATCGTGTCACAACGAACGTACGGGAGCTTATTATGATGGAATTAAAACATTTACCGAAATATCAGCATATAACAGAGCACGCCGAGACGTATGCCAATATTGACGCCGGCTCTCTTGAATTGTTTTTATCTCTTTTTGATATCTCAAAAAAAATGAATCATGTGATGGAGCATTATTTCGCAGGCCGCGGGCTGTCAGAGGGAAAATTCAAAATCCTGATGCTGCTCTTTGATGCCAAGGACCATACGTTAAGTCCGACCGAGCTTGCCAAGCAATCCAACGTCACGAAAGCAACGATTACAGGCCTGCTGGACGGGCTGGCGAGGGACGGGTTTGTCAGCCGCAGGCATCACACAGAGGATAAACGAAAAATCAGCATTGAACTGACAAAGGAAGGCAAAGAACGGCTGGAGCAATTTCTGCCCAGCCATTTCGGCAAAATCTCCGCGGTGATGGAAAACTACAGCGATGAGGAAAAAGACATGTTCGTGAAGATGCTTGGTGATCTTTTTGAAAAGCTAAGCGTGTTTAAAGACTAAAAAACCCGTCCGACCAGGACAGGCTACAGCGTCTTTTCTTCTGCAGCCGGATACGTATCCGGCTGTTTTTTCTTTATAACCGTAACAAATATGCCGCTGATGACACATGCAATGCCGATCAAATGCACAAGCTCAAACGGCTCCTTCAATATCACACCTGATAAAATTTAGCGGAAACCGGAAGAACGGATGTGAAAATGCCAGACACCCCAGCCGGCACCTTCGTCACCCCGCTATACCATAAGTAAAACGCCAAAACAGTGACAAAAAGCGCATAATACAGCACATACGACCAATCCAAAACAGTCGGCACACTGAAATCAAATGAAGAGGCCTCAAACAAAGCAAACGGGAGAAAAAACAGGAAGTCGAAGAGCGATACGAAGGTCGAAATTGCCAGTGCCGAAATATGCGGAGATAGCAGCTTAGCCATCAATGTAAACAACGCTTCGCCAATGACTGCAGCAATGATCAGCATGTTCCCGAATAAGGCGTGCGGCGTCCCGTCTTGGCTCCCCGCTCCAAATGATTAATCGCCATTACGCCGCAAACCGCCAGCAAAATGCCGATCAGCGTCTTTTTCTCAATTTTTTCTCTCAGCAGGAAATAGGATAAAATCCCGATCACCATCGGGGTTGTGCTTGTCAAAATGCCGCTTTCCGTTCCCGTAGTATATTGAACCCCATACAGCAGGCAAATACTGAACAAAAACACGCCTGTGAATGATTGCACCAGCAATACGAACACATCTTTTTTCGTCAAAGCCGGAAACCCTTTTTCAATGCAAAACAGCAGCGTGAGCAATACGACAGAAGCCAGCAAAAAACGCAGTCCCGAGGATAGAAAGACAGGAATACGCTCGACCATGAGTTTTCCTACGACGACCGAGCTGCCGACGATCGCCATGGCTGCTATCAAGGAGACATAAGCGCCCATTTGTTTTTTCATCACAACATCACCTGCCTTTTTATGTATGACGAAAAGCGCCTATCCAATGACAGGCGCTCTCTGATTAATCATCACTGCTCAAAATGCCAAAGAAGCGAAGCAGATTGATGAACAAGTTGATAAAGTCAAGGTACAGCGATAATGCCATAACGGGAATTAAGTCCTCCGTAATATGGCGGTGTTTGATTTGGTTCAAATCATACAAAATGTAAAGGGAAAAGACGATGGTTCCGATGACGGAATACGCCATCATCGCCGCTGAGTTTAACGGACTGAAAATGTTGAAAATGCCAACCACTGCCAGTGCGAGCACCGCTACCAGCAGAAATGACCACAGGAAGGATAAATCCTTCTTCATTTTTGCGCCGATTGTGCCCAGAACAGCAAAAATAACAAATGTAGAGCCAAAAGCTTCAAGCACGACATAGGCGCCGGCGATGGAAGCGTAGTGGCTGACGATCGGAAATAGGGTAATCCCGGAAACAAACGCGAATGTATATACAAACGCATACCCGACCGCTTTTCTTCTGCGCATCCAGAAGGCCAGAATAATCATCCCCACTTCAAGAATAGAAAGCGGGAGCATCAAAGCGACAGGAACAAATTGGCCAATAAAAAGACCGACAGTCGCGATCAGCAGCGTGAAAACAAAGACTGTCAAAATGCGCTGCATGATCGATTGCTTACTCTCGTGAACCGTAGCTTGCATGTCAAAAATCCTCCTAAAAAATGATCTTAAAGGTCTATTATATAAAAATTGGATGAAATATGTATATGTTTTAAGGAGAATTTAATGAAAACAAACGCCCTTATGCGATCACTTTGATTCTTTCCTTTTCAGCGAAAAACGGTGCTTTTCTATTTTCTCAATTTGGGTAACCTGAGAATCATGAACCGTAATCTGAACGGTACCGAAGTCGAGCGTTTCCAGCGAGCTGATTATTTTTTCAATCACTTCCGGATCAATGGTTGATTTTAAAACCAAAGGACCTTCCCCCTTGTTGAATATATTTTAATTCACAGTATTCTTATAAGAATTATAATATTATGTTTTTTTTGATAAATCAATGGTGTTTTCTGTTCAAATCAAAAAGGCATATGATCACCCGATGGCGGACAATCATATGCCTGATCAGACTTCCTATTTGTTTTCTTCCAATTCCTCAACAATACAGCGGACACCCATATTTTCTAATGCCTGCTTCAGCGTGCCGTATGTTTCATATTCACTGAAATCAAGCCCCAATTGAATCGATGTCTGGGCCACATCCGGGCGAATCCCTGAAAATACAGCTTTGACGCCTAATAAGAAAAGCGTTTTAGACAGATTGTACAGTTGCTGCGCCACCATGGTATCCACAATCGGAACACCCGAAAGATCAACGACAAGGCTTGTAATTTTTCTCTCGATACAGCGGACCGGCACTGTTTCTAAAATGACCTGTGCCCGTTTCGTATCTATGGAGCCGATTAGCGGCAATATCCCAATTCCATCCGCAATGGAAATGACCGGGCAGCCCAGCTCAGAAATCAGTTCTTGCTGAGATGTGAGCCTCATCAGCATAAATTTTTGGTACTGCTCGGAAAATTCAATAATCAGCTTATCGAACGACTGATTCACAATGCGGTTCCACCGGTCGGCATCCTCATTTGTGACGATATCCTGATTCTCTTTTATAAACGCAACGACAGCATCCCAGAATGAGATTCTTGAGTTTGATATGGCTTCTACGACCTCATGCACCTGAACATCTTGCTCTACCCTGTTTTTCGCGACGGTTTGCGCCCATTTAGTCATATTTTCTTGGAACTCGGTTTGATCCTCCAGAAATGCGCTTGCGATTGTTATATTGGTAAACGTATGCTGCTCGGTTAAGAGCTTTTTCATTTCTTCACTTAAATTGTCGGCGGAATATAGCTCGCCTTTCAGCTGACATCGCAAACTGAACCATTTCTCGGTAATGCTCGCAGTGTTGTCTATGATATATTGATATAATAATCGATCGATATTCACGGTCTGTCTCCTTTTTCATAATAGAAGCTCTTTCATTATAAAATGATAAATCGGAATTGTGAATGGGACTAGGGAAAAATGAAATGATTCTGCATCCCGAGCACATTCCAATTTCATCCATAGGCGAATGCACCAATAAACGTCCGCATGCATAGACTGCAAATGTACAGTTTACAATGAGAAAGGACGTTATCACATGTATTATGTTGATCCTTATATGTTTGCCGGGCATTTTTATGAGCCTTGGCCTGCTTTTGAATATGAATACCGTTATCCAAATGGTTACCCATGGTCTGGCATTGGGGGCGGTGCCGTCCCTGGCATTGGCAGCGGGGCTGTGCCTGGCTTCGGCGGCGGTTCCGGCCCTGGTATTGGCGGTGGGGCTGTACCTGGCATCGGCGGCGGTTCCGGCCCTGGCATTGGCGGCGGGGCTGTACCTGGCTTCGGCGGCGGTTCTGGCCCTGGCATTGGCGGCGGGGCTGTACCTGGTTTCGGCGGTGCGCCACAGGGCCCCCCGCCTTCCCAAATACCAGCGAAGCCGCAAAAGCCGCAGGGTACTCAAGGAGCTGCTTTTTTAGTTGAACCCATCACCATTCGGCCTTGCCTCTTCCGGTTTACCTATGTTTGGTTAACCAACGGCCGCTCATTTTGGTTCTTCCCGATCATTCTTGGCAGAAGATCCGTCGGCGGCTTTTATTGGGATCCTTCACGGCGACGCTGGGTTTATTTCGCCTTAGACACTAATTTGATAGATGTTGTGAGCTGCTCGTATTAATCGAAAATCAGCCGTTTTCCGGCTGATTTTTTTATGTTACTTCGGCCGTAAACAGGTTATAGTATTACTATCTTGCAAATTGGAGGTTTCCCTATGATCAAACAAATTGGCACTGTTGCTGTATATGTTGAAGACCAGCAGAAAGCGAAGCAATTTTGGGCGGAGAAGGTTGGCTTTGATATTGCGGCGGACCACCCGATGGGGCCTGAGGCAAGCTGGCTGGAGGTTTCGCCAAAAGGAGCCCAGACTCGTTTAGTCATTTACCCGAAAGCCATGATGAAAGGCTCTGAACAAATGAAGGCTTCTATCGTGTTTGAATGTGATGACATCTTTGATACATACGAGAAAATGAAAACAAACGGTGTAGAATTTCTCGGTGAGCCCAATCAAATGGAGTGGGGCACCTTCGTTCAATTTAAGGACGAAGACGGCAATGTGTTTTTATTGAAAGAATAACGATACGGCTGCTATGCAGCCGTGCGCTTTCTTTGACATTGAGAATGAATTTCATTTACAATCATTCATATATGAGAATGATTGGAGAGAGACAGATGTTTGTTCAGTTGAGAAAAATGACGGTAAAAGAAGGACATGCAGATAAAGTCATAGAACGTTTCAGCGCTGAAGGAATCATTGAAAAACAAGAAGGTTTAATTGATGTGACAGTGCTTGAAAAAAACGTCCGCCGCGGTGATGAGGAAGTTATTGTCATGATTCGCTGGGAATCTGAGGATCACTGGAAGCAATGGGAAAAAAGCGATGCTCATATCGCCGGCCATAAAGCGAACAAGGGCAAACCAAAGCCTGACTATCTGATCAGCACTGAAGTGAGCATGTATCATGTAAGAGCTGTTAAACAAGGGACTCACGAATAACAAAAAGAGCTTGCACCAGCTGCAAGCTCTTTTTTGCGGTCATGATGAACTGCTTTCTTCGTATGTGATGAGATAAAGAGGCTGGTTGGCGTGCCACTCCGCATATAAGACGTCCTCAACCCTTTCAACTCCATGCTTTTGCAGCGATTGTTTCAGCCATTGTTCATCCACGCCCGCTTCCGTCAGGTTGTCAAACACAATCTCCCCATCCAGTATTAATGTAGCCGGCAAAGACACATCCTTAGGCGGAAGGTTCATATCTTTTCTGGTCGGTTTATCAAAATCCGCTTTCGGGAGCACACTGATCATCCCGTTTGTTTCCAAAATCGCATATTCCACTTCCTGAATCGAAAAGCAGCCTTTTTGTCTCAGGAGGCTTTGCAGCTGATTAATATCGAGCTTGTTTTCCTTCAGCATCTTGTATTTCAGCTTTCCTTTATGGATCACAATATTTGGTTCGCCCTCCAGAAACTTTCTGGATCCTTTTAGCTTTTGGGTAATCAATTCAATTAAGAAGATAAGCAAGCCCCATAGAAGCGAAGCAAAAATAATTTCTTTAATCTTGATTTCATGATCATAGACGGCATTTCCAACCAGTTCCCCTAAAATTAAAGCAGAAATAAAGTCAAACGGAGTAAGTTGAGAGAATTGGGTTTTCCCAAGAAACTTCAAAATGACAAATAAAATACCGAGACCGCAAACTAATTCTATTGCTACATTTAGATAATCTCCCACGTTGATAGCACCTACTTCTTAAAAGCTACTACCATTATGGTCAACTGCACTATTTCTAAACCGGAACTGCACATTTCGATAAAAAAAGCAGCCCGTCGTCGGCGCCGTTTTCACATCATTTGGTGCATTGCCAGCATGTCATGAAAAAGCCGCTCTGCATCACTGCGGTCAATTGTGACAAGCGGATCATTGAGAAACGCCTGAAATGCGAGAGCGCGATCCTTTGTTAAACCGGCTTCCGCCACTGCCTCCTGATTGGATACGTGCCTAGCCGCCAGCATTTCTACACCTTTCGGCAGCGCTCCAGAGAAAATCGGGTGGACGTTGTTGCGGGTAATCAATGCGTTCGTTTCGACAATCGCTTGTAAAGGAAGATTCGAAACTTGGCCTTGATTCGGCACATTTACATTCGTGACGAATTCACCCAATCCGAGAAGAGCCGCTATGATGTTCACGCCTTCTTCTCCCGAGGCTTGCCCGGCAGCTCCCCGTTTTTGTACGATCAATCGTTCTGTTTCTTTTCGTTTCTCATCTCTGTCTTGTTTTCTGAATGATACAGATGTGAGATGAAATTTCCAAGCCTCAGGCTGTTTGAGGTAAGGACCGTGAAGAAATTCTGCCAGGTGCCTGTCACCTGCAGCGGGGATGGCGCCATACGTTTCAAATAAATCAAACGCGACACGGTGTGCCGAACGAAAGACGCTATCCCTCCAGCTTTCCCCCTGCAGCTCATACCCTGATTCTCCATAATGCGCGCTGAATTCATGGAATATAGGCAGCAGGTCAATATGGCGGTAAGAGGCTTCCGTGATCCATGTAAAATGGTTAATACCCAGTACATTGACGCGGATATCTTCACGCCGCAACACCTCTATTCCAAGCCTTTCCGTGACCATTTCCGCCAGCAGCTTTTGCGTGCCGAATACCTCGTGGCAGCAGCCAATGGCTTTGATGCCGGGAAAGACTTTATACAGCACTCTTGTACAGACAGACATCGGGTTTGTATAATTAATGACCCATGATTCCGGTGCGTAGTCTCTTATTGCCCGGGCAATTTCCGCAAACATCGGGGCCGCTCTTAAACCTCTGATGATCCCGCCCGGCCCGACAGTATCACCCACAGATTGATAAATGCCGCAGCGCTCAGGCAAGTGGACATCGATTTCCATGTCATCCAGTGAACCCGGCAAAATAGAAATAATGACGATATCCGCGCCTGATAACGCCCTTTTCAAAGTAGAAACTGCTTCGTACCTCCATCTTCCGTCTCCGCTGTAATTGCCGATCACTTCATTTTTTTGAGCCGCTTCAAAATCAAGATCATAGAGCGCCACCGTGCCTGACATCCGTTCATCAATCGACAGATCACTCATCAGGCTTCTTGCCCAGCCTTGGGACCCCCCGCCGATATAGGCGATTTTAATTTGATCCAACGTACTGATATGAAACACTCCCTTTCTCAGCCTTTTACCGAACCGATCAGCATTCCTTTCGCAAAGTGTTTTTGTAAAAATGGATAGACAGCCAAAATCGGAAGCGTCGCAATGACAATGACGGCGAGTTTAATTCCCTGCTCAGGCGGAACGGTATTTTGCATTGTATCGCCATTGGTCGCCGTTAAATCCGATAAGATTGTGACTTGGCGAAGCACCATTTGCAGCGGCCATTTTGCACTGTCATTGATATATAAGAGGGCGTGGAAGAAATCATTCCAAATCCCGACCGCATAAAACAGCGCAAAGGTCGCAATGACCGGCTTTGACAGCGGCAAGGCGATCCGCCAGAAAACACCGATTTCGGAACAGCCGTCAATTTTTGCCGATTCCTCCAGCTCGCGCGGCAGCTGCTGAAAGAAGTTTTTGATAATAATAAGATTGAACGGATTGATCGCCATCGGCAGAATCAATGCCCAATACGTATCCAATAGGCCAAGTGATTTCACGACAAGGTACGTCGGGATCATGCCGCCGGAAAACAGCATGGAGAAAATCACCAGGTTCAACAGCAGATTCCGCCCCTTCACATG
This sequence comes from Bacillus sp. SN1, assembly GCF_002796895.1. Taxonomy (NCBI): domain Bacteria; kingdom Bacillati; phylum Bacillota; class Bacilli; order Caryophanales; family Bacillaceae; genus Bacillus; species Bacillus sp. SN1. The sequence goes on along the minus strand of NZ_PHIE01000005.1, from coordinate 172,548 downwards.
CCGCTTCGCCAGCGGATACGCCATCGTGAAGGTGAAAAACAGCTGCACAGCCGTCCCGACCACGGTGATGAAGATGGATACGCCCATGCTTCGGATGAACGTCGGTGTCGAAAACACATACTTATAAGCATCGAGTGTAAAGGTTTTCGGGAAAATAAAGAAGCTGCGCTGGGCGAGCTCCGCTTCTGTCGCAAAGGAACCCGCGATAATATACAAAAACGGCAAAATGGTAATCGCGCCGACACCGCCGAGAAACAGAATGTTGCAGACATCAAACACCCGTCCGGCTTTTGTGTTGTGCATCGTGTGAACTTCAGCCATACCTCTCCCTCCTCTAAAACAATCCTTCCTGATCAAACTTTTTCGCAATGTAATTGGCGCCGAAAATCAAGATAATCCCGACAACCGATTTAAACAAACCGACCGCCGTACTGTAGCTGTACGCACCTTGGGTAATCCCCATCATGTACACGTACGTGTCAAAAATGTCGGCCACGCTACGGTTGAGCGAGTTTGTCATCAAATACACCTGTTCAAAGCCGAGATTCAAAAAGCTGCCGATTCTTAAAATCAACAAAACGATAATGGTGCTTCTGATTGCCGGCAGCGTAATATGCCACATTCTTCTGAACCGGCCCGCTCCGTCCATAATGGCGGCTTCATACTGCTCCTGATCAACCGTCGCCAGCGCGGCCAAAAATAAAATCGTTCCCCAGCCTGTCTCCTTCCAGATGCTTTGCATCACGATCATCGGCCGGAACCAGTCCGCGTCTGATAAGAAGGAAATCTGCTCACCTGTCAGGCTCATGACCATTTTGTTGATCACACCGGTATCCACAGTAAAGAAAACAAAGGTGATGCTGACCACAATTGTCCATGACACAAAATGGGGCACGTAAATAAAGGTTTGGATGCATCTTTTATACACGGCCTTTCTCAGCTCATTCAAAAGCAAGGCCAAAATGAGCGGTGCAGGAAAAGCAAACAAAAGATCCAGGCTCGCCAGCATGAGCGTGTTGCGCAGCAGCCGAAAAAAATCCGGATTCATAAAAAAGTCTTTGAAATAATCAAAGCCGATCCATTCGCTTTTCCAGAAGCCGAGATATGGAGAATAATCCTTAAATGCAATCAGCACGCCCCACATCGGCAAGTATTTGAATATCAAAAAATAAAGCAGACCGGGAATAAGAAGAAGATAAAGCCATTTGTCCCGTTTGAGCGCAGCCATCCAGCTGATGCCTTTTCCGGCAGTGAGAACAGGTGCATCTCCCTTCTTTGGCACTGTTTCCATATCTGTTCTCCTTTCGTGATACCGGGGCGCCCGCCGAACGGCAGGCGCATCGGTTTATTTTGATGATTGATACAATTTGTTCAAGTCCTTCATAAGTTCATTGCCGCCGCTGTTTTTCCAAAGCTCCACCGCATCCTCGAACCCTTTTTCATCAATTTCTCCAATGATAAATTGTGTTCTCGCGTCGAGAATGATGTTGTCAAGCTGGGCTCCTTTTTGGGTATAGACATCAGATACAAGCGACTCAGCCGGGTTAAAGACGGCTATTTTTTCTCCTTCAGTTATAATGTCCTTGCGATGCTGAAAGAGCTTTGTTTTCTGGTCTTCAATGTAATATTCGCTTTTCGGAATCGACATGCTGAACTGCGCCAAGCCTTCATGCTCATAGAGGAGAGATTTGTTGTTTTTTTCAAGTGAGGTGAATACGCCGTCCTTGAGCTCGTAATTGCGGCCCTCCACGCCGTTGTTCGTGAGAATCTGCGCTTCCTTATCATTCATCTTATCGAAGAAGGACAGCACCTCTTTCAGCTCTTTTTCGGTTTTGACGCTTGATTTTGGTATCGCGATCATGCCTGAATAACCGGATGTCGGGAAGGTGCGCTTGCCATTCGGTCCCTCAAGCGAGCCGACGATATCAATGTTATCCTTGTTCGACTCATCCGCCTCCTCCATCGCGCTTTGGATTTGAGACGCTCTGGAGCCTGTATCAACGATGACACCCGCTTTTCCTTTCACAACCGGATCGTTCCACTTCGCTGAATCCATGACCGCAAAGTCCTTATTGATTAAGCCTTCATCATAAAGCTTTTTAAAAAACATGAGCGCCTCCATGTATTCCTTCGTTGTAAAATCAGGAATCAGCTTTCCGTTTTCAACGCCGTAGCGGTTCGGAGCGCCGAACCAGATTTGCAGAACATCCCACGGGCTTCCGTTGCCGAGCCCCATCCATTTCGGCACGACCATGCCGTACGTATCATCCTTGCCGTTTCCGTCAGGATCTTTTTCCTTAAAGGCTTTCAGCACTTCATAGAAATCATCAAGTGTTTCCGGCATATCCAGACCGACGTTTTTAAGCCAGTCGGTTCTGATGATCATACACGCTCTGATCAGGTCCCTCGTTCTGTAGATTCCGTACACCTCGCCGTTCACCGAGCTGTTCTTCAAAATCTTTTCATCTGCCTGGCTTACATTCTTGTAGTCTTTTAAATAAGGAGACAGCTCCCAAAATGCCCCCGCTTTGACGGACTTGATAAAGCCCGCTGATTTATCTTTAATCACAATGGCATGAGGCATCTCTCCAGAAGCCATGACGATGTTGAATTTGTCGTTGTAGGATGAATCAGGCACCCATGTGACCTTAATATCTTTGCCTGTGTATTTTTCGAGCGCTTTTAATGAAGGGCTCTTTTCACTCGGGCTTTCCGGCGATAAGAGCGGCGCCATAATTTTGATCGTGTCTTTCGAACCGCCTGCTGAACTGGATGTTTCCGAATTGCTGCATCCGGCGATCATCATGGCAGCGAGCGGCAAGGCCAGCCATTTTTTTCGCATTCTATTTTTCATGATGCGTAGGTCCCCCTTTTTTTCATTTTGCATTTCCCCTTTGCCCCTCCAAATATAAAGCGCTTACATAAATTCTTGCAATCTTCATTTTTTGCACCATTTCTCCTATGAAATTCCGGCAGTTATCCTTTTTTGCCGGCTGTATCTTTTTTTGCCGGAAGGGAATCCCCGATCAGTTCCAGCGCTGCTATGACGTTTAAACACCATTGAGAGACGGTGTTCGTTGTCACCCACGGGAGCTCCTCCAGCTCCGTCCATGTTTCGATGCGCTCCGGTTTGATCGGAAGCGGCGTATGGCTCAGCTTATCATCAAGCAAAAGATTCCACGCTTTGGCAGCGAGATGAGAATCTTGTTTGTTTCTTGCGGCGTAGGCAGTCATGGCAGCGGCAAACATCGGCCAGTGAAAATGCCTGTCATGAAGCGCGCCTCCGCTTTTTTTCCGTTTTTCTTCATCACTAAGTGTGTAAAATTCGCCGAATTCACTCAGCATTTCCTCCCATTCCCGGTCATCAAGAAGCTCAGCCAGTTCCATCCACACTTGTGGCGCGCCGAAGGCAATGATCATATGATATCCGCCAGCTATGCCGTCTCCCATGTGATGAAGCATCGAGGTCGCCGGATCATATTCAAATGTCGGGCCGGATAATAAGCGGAGCGGCAGCCGCTTCAGGCAGCTGATACCCGTTTGGATTTTCTTGAGATAATCTGGATTTCCGGTACGCTCCCATTCCGTCAGCCAGTTCGAGCAAAACGCCGCCCAGTCCGGTCCCGTTCTCACATGGGTCGGGTGCTTGCCTTTTTCGTAAAAAGCACGCATCGGATCGGTTTTGACGAGGGCGTAATCGGCGTCCTTCACTTCTGTCAAAAGATCTCCCGTCCGCTCATCTCCCGTCAGATAATAATAAAATTTATAAAGCCCGGCCATGCTGATCCTCGCTTCCTTGCAGCCGCATCCCCAGTGCACAACATTATGCCGTGAGCCAAGCCCTGCGTATTCCCCGAGGTGAAAGCTGTCCGTTTCGCTTGTGTGGCGGGTCATGGCTTCTGCCACGCGGAAGATATCCTCTCTGCCTGAGCGGAAAAACGCCTGCCACAGCCATAAGGTTGGAACGAGCTCATTATTTTGCCATGCGTATCCGCCGAGATCATACCGCCACATATGCCGGATCGGGTCATACGTATGCATGACGTCGCCATAATGCCAAAACCCGTACCATCTGCGCTGCTCTACTTCCTTTTTGTAAAATAGAAAGGCGGCGTCAAGCTGTTCTTCCAGTTCTTTTTTGAGCGGATGGGATGTGTCAATGACACTCCAAACCCCCAGCGCCTTTGATTCGTAAAAAACGTCTGGCTCGCATACAAGCAGCGGAGGCGCCTTCCATTTGTCAGCGAGCGTATTGAGGACATCGTCAGACGGTGTGCGAGAAAAGCACGACAGGCTGATTTCATTTGTATTGGCAATACCGGTCGGGTCAGAGCGCATTTCATCAAAGCCCTCATACGCGCTGACCACATGGGTGTTTCCTGTATAATGCCGCAAATCCATTGCTTCTCCATCCGGGGGCCAAAGCCAGACAGTCATTTTGGGATGGCTGCCGGCAAGACCTGTAATTTCCAGCGCTGACGGATATTTCTCAAAAAAATACCGCAGACCGAGTGCTATGCCGCCATTTTCGCCGCCCGCATAGCAGAGCCCCTTCCCCCGGCTGCCATGCAGCATGCCGACCCACGCATAATCTTTTCCGTTCCGTTTTGACAGGCTGTAATGATCGCTGGAATCCTGAACAAGCTTGACATCGTTCCAAATCGCATTCTGTGTGCCGTGAGCAAACCATTCCTTGTGCTCTTCACTTGGAGACAGTATTTCGCCATTGATTTGTTTTTGATAAAGCGGATACCGTTCATTGAATTTACGTGTGCCAAATAGCTGGGCTGGTTCTTTGTACATCCCTTTGTCTCCCGCAAAACGGAAATGGCGGTTGTACGGCTCCCCTTCCAGAAAAAGGTCAAACACTATGCCGAGCCCCTTAATGAAATCTTGTTTCCCATTCCTGTCAATCAGCTGCGTGTGTACGATGCCGATTTCAGACAGTCCGGCATAAAACGTCAATCGGATGACAAACGGCAGCCACTCCTCATTTGTTTTTTGGAGAATATGCACGCCCTCTATCTTGACCACCGCTTTGATAGGGCCGCTCTTCTCAATCGCCGCACGTTTGATGAGACTGACAGACGTTTCATGAAAAAGAGCCGTTTCCGCCGCCGTCTCTTTTCTCGTTTCTCTTATGGCAACGAGCCTCCCGCCTGCGGCGATCGGCTTTCCGTTGATCTGCAATGATTGAATGAAGTCGGAGCCTGTTTTATGGATGGTACAAATGAGCGTTCCTGTATCGACTTGGATGTGATGCTCTGACTTATTGATGCTGAGCGATTCTGTTGGCTGCGGGGCCTCTCCTTTTTGCACTGTAAAGCTTTGGTTTGCCTGTCCGCTGAACACCGCCGCGTGCTTCGTCCACTTGATGCTCCCGTCCGGCCAATAGGCCGACGGTTCGCTTTGCACATATCGGCTTACCGCATTTTCATTTACAAGCGCCAGTCGATCTCCTTTTTTCAATTCTCCTTTTTTCCATGGCACGCCCCACGTTACACCGCTTGTCATCTTTGGCTGTTCTGATAACCATTTGATCTTTTTCATCGGTCCTCTCCCTCCATAGAAAAAAGCTGATTCGATGCAAAGAATCAGCTACGATTTGTCAAACTGAATCACACGGTATTCATGCGGTCCGACCGCCAGCCTCCCCGCTTTCGCCGAACAGTTTGTCAACAGATCCGTTCCCGTTTCCGTCAGTGTCACGCTTCCGCCTTTTCCATCCATATTGATGATGATCCACACAAGGCCGTTATCGCCTTTGCGCGGGGCAACGATCGTGCCGGGTGTAACATCCGACCGGACAGAAATGGCTGCTTCAGCCGCGTAATGCCTGACGAGCGCTTCCAGCATTGCATCCCCTTCTTCCCCGGATGGAAGCGAGCCGAGCATGACGATTTTCCCTTTGCCGTGCTTCTGTTCTGTCAGAAAAGCATGGCCTGCTCCCGGTCCTGATTCAACCGTGCCGAGGGTGTTTCCGTTCTTTGTATCAAACACCGCGCTCCACAGCCCGAGCGGCGCCGTGATGCCAAACGCTTTTCCTGTATTCACGTCCTCGTTCATTGGAAAGGTAAACAGCGTTTTGATCCCGGCTGTTTTCTCAAGTTCTCCAAGCCCGCAATCGGTATGAATCGTATGTTCGCTTGTGCGCCCACCAGTCAGCGGCCCGGCGATCCAGATGCCGCCCGCTTCAGCGAATGCCGAAGCTTTGTTGATAAATTCAGCAGACAGATACGGCACAAATGGCGTAAACAGCAAGCGGTAGCCGTCCAGCGGAACGCCTTCCGGAATGAGGTCACGGTGAATCCCCGTGTTAAGAATGCGCTCATAAAAGTGCGTCACTAGCGAACGGTGCTGGAGTCCCCGGTGAGGCTCAGTTTTGATAAATGCTTTTGCTCTGTCGGAGTAAGTCATCGCCGCCTCAGCTTGAACGGGTTCAGTCGATAGAATGACCGGTTCGATTTCCTTTCTTGCCCGCTCGACCGCCAGCACATTTCGGTAGCCGACGGTGGGCTCGCCCCAGGCACTCAGAACAGAACCGTGTGAAATCTCACTGCCTGAACGCTGCTGGCGCCACAGCCAATAGCAAAAGCCCTCGCTTCCTAAGGCGTAGGAGGATACGGCTTCAGCCTGCAAATACCCGTCGGCGTGCGGGAAAGCGGAGCTTTCGAGCGAGGCAGCATATGACGGACTCGTTTCCAATATCCAAAACGGGCGCCCTTGTTTCAAATTTCTCCATAAATCACAGTTCAATAAGAAGGCAGCGGCGTTTTCCTGAGAAGCGTACGTATCATAAGAGGCAAAATCAAGATTCCGAAACATCCGCTCATTGTCCACACTGAACATGACAGAGCCGTTATGCGTGATCTGCGCATCCGAATAGCAGCGGATGATTTTGGCCTGTTCATCGGCAAATAAAGCGATCATCTCCATCGAAAACAGCTGATACATGGTGCTTAGTGAGGCGTGATGCAGAAACGGGGCTGGCCCCGGCTGCGGCACCTGCTCAAATGTCTGGTAGGTTTCGCTCCACACATCGGTTCCCCATGCTTCGTTTAACCGCTCAATCACGCCGTAGCGATTTTTGAGCCAGTCATGCCATAGGCGCAAGCACGTCTCACACATGCATTCAGCAACATGGCATTTAAACTCATTGTCGAGCTGCCAGCCGATCAGTCCCGGGAGCTGGCCAAGCTCCTTGGCGATGCTTGTGGTGATGATGGCGGCTTTTTTTCGGAAATACGGGTTGTTCGTACAAGCATGCTGACGGGAGCCATGCCCCATGATCTCTCTTTTTTCGTTTACATGCATGCGCTCCGGACTGCCGTGCGACAGCCAAATTGGCGGTGTAGGCGTCGGCGTGCACATGATCGTTTCGATGCCGTTTTCATACAGCCGGGTGATGATCTTTTTGAAAAAACCAACGTCAATTTTTCCTTCCTCCGGCTCCATGACGGACCAGGCAAATTCGCCGATCCGCACAACATTGATGCCAGCTTCACGCATCATGTCAATATCCTGCTGAATCGTCTCTTCATCCCATAATTCCGGATAATAGCAAGCGCCGTGATATAGTTTTCCCCTCACATTTTTCACCCTTCTTTGATGATCGATTCTGTCAATGGCAGGCCGAGCTCCTTTATGCCTTTCGCCACAAGTTTCGCCATTTCATTTGCGCCTTTTTTTGTAAAGTGCGTGTAATCGTTAATCCCTTCAGAAATCATAAAATAGGTGTACACTTTTTCCTCGCCCTTTTCGGTAAAGAAAGCGAGGCTTTTCTCCATCAGATCAATGAGCTGGACATTCTCTTCTTCAGCCGTTTGCTTCATGGCAATACAATAATCAGGAAAGTCGTTCAGAAACACGCCGTTTTCGTAATGAAAGCGGGCTACGGGGGTAATGAGAAGCGGATGGGCGCCTTTTTCCCGCGCACCTGCGATATACTGCTTTAAATATTGTTTATAGGTGGTATAAGGCTCGGTGTAGCGCTCCGGCTTATTTTTCGACGCGTCATTATGACCCATCTGCACAAACAGCCACTCATCCGGCTCGATCACATCAAGGATCGCCTGAAGCCTGCCCTCTTCCACAAATGTTTTCGAGCTTCTTCCCCCGATCGCCCTGTTAATCACTTGAATATTCTCCGGCAGATGTGAGCCGAGAAACTGTCCCCAGCCCCCTTGATTTGTGCTGTCTCCATACGTTTGAACAGTCGAATCTCCGGCAAGATAAATATGATTTGCCATTACTCATTCCCCCTCGTTTTTTTCATTTCATATGGCTTCGATCATGGTAGCCCTTCCCTTGAAAAACCGGTGAGTGCAACGCCTGAACATTGTTCGTCCTGCCCTTTGATAAACCATCCTTTCAAAGCAGTCAGCTTTTGCTTTGTATACCACCATACGTTCCTCCTATAGCGCCGCCTCCGCTTTGCTGCTCGCTATGTACAGAGCGGGCTTCGGCGGTTTTTTCATTCCCGTTCCAAGATAAAAACCTGTGTGCGGCGGCTGGTTGTAGGCGGTGTTCTGCCAGGCAATGCCAAGCCTGTAAACCGGGTCGTGCATGAGCGTGTAAAAGCGGTAGCGGGTGAGATGTGTCGTTGTATAGATGCGAAGCGCGCTGCTGTCTTCCGTTCTCCATATCACTTCTTCCCGCCAGTCTCCGAACAGATTGGCCTGAAGAACAGGGTTTCCTTTCGTGCCGTTGTTGGACAGCACGCCGTCCGGCTGAAAAATCGTCTTCAGACAGCGCTTTTCAGCATCCCATTTTTCAATCTTTGGCCTGCCGATTGTTCCGTTCCAGTCATGATCGAGCAGCTCCCTGACCAAGTCGCCGTCCCACCAGATGGCGAAATTGGCTGAGGCAGGCGCTTTGTCGCTGATTTTTTCTCCTTTGCTCGTAAAAAGGCCGTATGACATTCCGTCATTGCCCGGCGGATCAATTCCCCAGACAAGCGACCCTTTGTAGTTTGGATCGATATGAGCAGCCATACCTCTGCCGACATCTGTCCCGGCATGGACGCCCCATAATATCTCGCCGGTTCCGGCATCTCGCAGTGACAGTCCGTACGGCTTCGTGGCATCCTCATGCACCTGAAACACTTCAAGCCCTTTTCTGGACGGATCCAGATCCCCTACATGCATCGCATCTCCGTGCCCGAGCCCCGTTGTGTACAGGCCGGTACCGTCATGATCGACCGCCATGGCGCCGTAAATGATTTCATCCTTCCCGTCTCCGTCAACGTCCGCCACGCTCAAGCTGTGGTTGCCCTGCCCTCCGTACGCTTCATTACCCGGCTGATTGGAGTCAAATAGCCAGCGCTTTTTAAGCCTCCCGTTTCTGAAATCGTATGCCACGAGCACCGCTTTCGTATAGTAGCCGCGCGCCATCACGAGGCTCGGCCGTTCCCCATCCAAATAAGCGATTCCGGCGAGAAAACGGTCCATGCGGTTTCCGTAGCGGTCTCCCCAGTCATCCAGCTTGCCGCGGGGCGGTTCATATTCCACGGTCGTGAGCGCTTCACCGGTTTCTCCTTTAAACACCGTCAAATATTCCGGACCGGACAGGATTCTGCCCTGTTCATTTCTAAAATCGGCATGCTCATCGCCGAGGATGTGTCCTTTCCCGTCTGTTGTGCCGTCGGCTGTTTTCATGGCGATTTCTGCTTTTCCGTCACCGTCCAGGTCATAGACCATAAACTGGGTATAATGCGCGCCCGCTCTGATGTTTCTGCCGAGGTTAATGCGCCACAAAAAGGTGCCGTCCAGTTTATAGGCATCTATAAGAACCTCCCCGGTATATCCGTCATGGGCGTTGTCTTTCGAATTGGACGGGTCCCACTTCAGGATGATTTCATATTCTCCATCCCCGTCCACATCCCCGACACTGGCATCATTGGCGCTGTAGGTGTACGGCTTTCCATCCGGCGTCACACCGCCTTCCGGTTTGTTAAGCGGAACCTCTAGGACATTTTCCCGCCAGACGGAAGCTTCTTTGGAAAGCTTTTCTTCCCGTCCTTTATTGACGGCCGCCACCTGATAAACAGAGTCCGCCGTCCCGTTTTGATCAAGAAAATTGGTGCTGTCCGCGATCGGCTCGCGGGTGATCCGCTTTCCGTCCCGATAAAGGTGAAAAGCCGTCGTCTCATGATCCGTTCCGAGAAAACGCCAGCTGACAAACACGCCCTGCTCTGTCTTGACCGCAATTAGACCTCTGGTCAAGTATTCCATCTGCCTCTTTTTTGGTTTCATTTGATGGGAACGGGCTGCGCACAGCCCGTTCCTTCCCCCTTTCTGTTAAGGCGTATACATATTCGGTCTTGGCTGTTCCGCCATGCCGTCCCCTAAAAAGAAGCTTGTGTGCGGCGGCTGATTATACGCGACATTTTGCCAGGCGATGCCAAGCCGGTACACAGGATCGTGCATCAGCGTGTACAGTCTGTGCTCAGTCGGAATGGTCGTGGTGTAAATGCGGAGCGCACTGCTGTCCTCCGTTCTCCACACGACTTCCTCGCGCCAGTCACCAAGCAAATCAGCCTGAAGCGTTGGTGTTGCTTTTGTACCGTTGTTGGCGGCCGCGCCTGATGCAGTCAGCACATTTTTCGATACGCCGTTTTGATAATCCCACTTATCGATTCGGTTGCTGTCCAGCTGTTCCCGCAGCAGGTCGCCGTCCCACCAGATGCCGAAGTTGGTCGAGGATGGAACGCTGCTTCCGATTTTGACTCCTTTCGCTGAGTAAAGAGAACCGTTTGCCCATACTTCCTGTCCCGGGTAACGCGGGTCAATATCAGCAGCCATCCCCCGGCCTACATCCTTGCCGGCATAAACGCCCCAAAGGATTTTTCCGGTTGCCGCATCACGGAAGGATAAGCCGTATTTTGCGTTTTTGTCCTCATGAACCTGAAACACCTCAAGACCAGGCCGGCTCGGATCAAGATCCCCGGTATGGAGGGCATCCCCGTGGCCTAAGCCAGTCGAGTACATGCCTTTGCCATCATGATCAACAGCCATTGAGCCAAAAATGATCTCATCTTTACCGTCTCCGTCAACATCCGCGATGCTCAGGTTGTGATTCCCCTGTCCGGCAAACACTTCATTTCCCGACTTCGAAGAATCAAGCGTCCAAAGCTTTGACAGCTTTCCGTCTCTGAAGTTATAGGCGACAAGCATGGTTTTGGCATAATACCCTCTAGTCATGATCAAGCTCGGCCGCTGTCCGTCGAGGTAGGCAATGCCGGCGAGAAAACGATCAACACGGTTGCCGTAGCTGTCTCCCCAATCCGACACATTGCCGCGCGCCGGTTCAAAGTTTGCGGTGACAAGCTCTTTCCCGGTTGCACCTTGAAACACAGTGAGATATTCAGGGCCTGAAAGCACACGCCCCTGTTCATTTCTGTAATCAGCATTGGCATTTCCAATCACTTTGCCCGTGCCGTCTTTTGTCCCGTCTGCCGTTTTCATCGCCACTTCCGCTTTTCCGTCACCATCAAGGTCATACACCATAAACTGGGTGTAGTGCGCTCCCGCTCTGATGTTTTTGCCGAGATTGATCCGCCATAATTTCGTTCCGTCCAGTTTATACGCGTCAATCAGCACGTCACCCGTATAGCCATCCTGTGAATTGTCCTTTGAATTAGACGGGTCCCATTTCAGGATCAGCTCGTATTGCCCGTCTCCATCCACATCGCCAACACTTGCGTCATTGGCGCTGTAGGTGTAAGCTTCACCCTTTGGCGTCGTACCGCTAGCCGGTTTATCCAGCCGGACAGAATGATACGGCTGCGCCCATACGGAGGCTTTTTCAGAAGCCGCCTGTTCGGTTCCGTTTACGATAGCCCGAACCGTATACGCAGAGCCCGCCGATCCGTTTTTATCCACATAGTTCGTGGTTTTGACAGGCGCAGCATTCAGCTTTTGCCCGTCTCTGTACACATTGAACGAAACCGATGCGTTTTCAGTGCCAAGAAACCGCCAGCTGACAAAAATGCCGCCGTCCGTCTTGACCGCCACAAGCCCCCGGTTCAGCGCTTCCATCTGCCACGCCGCCCCTTCAGCTTTCACAGGACATACAGAGGCCCCCATCACCAACAAGACCAGCAACGTAACAGCGGTACATATGTGTTTCCTTCGTGTAATCATCAGACAGCTCCTTCTCATTTATCTGTAAGCGCTTACTTAAATTGGATTTTATGCGTTGCGGGAGCTGTCTTCAATTTCACTTTTTTGCATCTGCCTTTTTCGGACACTGTACTTTTTTGCGTGATTGTCATTTTTTTGTTACCCGGCTTGGCGGTGCTGGGCCTCTGTCTTTTGAAACCCTCTGAAAGCAAAAAACATCGACACAAGCCCAAATAAACATGGGCCGTAAAATGGAATCAGGCCCGGGAGCGTATACAGCAAATAAAGGACAAATCCGCACCCGATCAGCATACAGCCGGTCGTCAGCGGCCGCATGGCGCCAAACAGCAGCGCTTGAGGAATATATTTGCGAAGCGGGAGCTGGTAGTGCACATAAAGGGGAAACACATACATCAATGCGATGATATACAAAAGACCCGCAAGCAGCGTGCAGCTCGTCACGGTAAAGGACAGCCAATCCGTACTGAGTGAAAAATAATGATAATTCGCTGACAATATAAGCAAAAGAGCAACAAACGCCAATCCGATCGCATTGACCTTGAGAAACTCTTTTTTGTAGGTAGCGAGGAATAACGGAAACACCGGGATATCCTTTTGCCCCATCAGCCATTTCCGTATGACGGCACACATCGCGGCAGTGCTCGGCGCCCATCCGAAAAGAACGCCGCCCAAAAGCGTAAACAACAGCCACAGCCCGTTGAGCCACGCAATTTTCACCACCGCTTCGCAGCCCGCATAGAGCGCATCCGTTACCGTCGTCTTCATCTTCTCACCGCTTGATGCACAGCAAAATCTCGATAAGCCGCATTCATGGGCGCCATCTGACGGAATCCGATTTTCCCTTTCGTTAACACAGGCCCATACGTACTGCCGTCGTCCATCCACTCAAGAATGGGCAGATCATTGATTGAAAAGTGCACATAACCTTTGTCTTTGATGAGCTTCATATGATACGGAGAATCAGCGTCGTCTGGAGAAGGCAGCGGATCGGCTCCCATCGCGGCGAGGTGGAAACCGCGGCTTTTTCTTAAATTGCAAGTGCGGAACGCTCTTTCCTCCGCGTATTTTCTGCGGAAATACGAGAGATGGAGCGCGTTGATGTCCCCCGAATGATATTCGGGGTATTTTCCCGTTCTTTTCTTGAGACTCGGATCAAACAAATCCTCGCCTCCAATCCCCGCAGCGGAAAAAAACAGCATACACAGTCCCGGCTGCTCAATCGGAGAGAAGTCCCACGTCACAATGACGCCGTCTGGAAAGGTTTCGGGGCACCAAAAGACAAAATGTGCTTCGTCTTGAACATGCGACAGGTGCAAGCGGTGATCGTCAAATGAGATCTGTCCGCCTCCCTCCATCCGCCAGTCCTTCACATCGCTTGCTGACCGGAGCGGATTGCGGTACAGGCACGCGCCTTCCTTATACATATTCTTTTCCCTCCCGGCTCACAAGGTGGTCCTTCAGCGGAAGGCCGAGCTCTTCAATACCTTCTGCCACAAGCTTCGCAACCTCCATTGCCCCTTCTTCCGAAAAATGCGTATTGTCCTCAATGCCGTCCGGATAATTCGGATGTTCATTCGGCTGAAACCAAACGAACAATCGCTTCGACTCCTCCGGTCCGTATGCTTCATAGAGCTCCTTTGTTTTTGCCAGCAGATCAATCACGGGCACATCAAGCTCCTTCGCCAGTGCTTTCATCGCATCAGGGTACTCGCCGAGCGTATGCTCAATCCGCCCGTTTTCATCGAAGCGTCGGCGCTGCACTGATGTGATAAACACAGGATGCGCTCCCTTTTCGCGTGCCGTATCTGCAAACAGGGTGAGAAATTGCTGAAACGTGAAGTACGGCTTCGTCCCGCGCGGTTTCTGGTCATTGTGGCCGAATTGAATAAACAAATAATCGCCTTGCGTGATGCGCTCGGCAATCGCCTGAAGCCTTCCTTCCTCCACAAAAGAATTGGTGCTCGCTCCTCCTTTGGCGTGATTGTGCACCTTCACATCTTCAGAAAACAATTGCCCGAATACCTGCCCCCACCCCGCCATCGGCGCTTCATGAGGCGGGCAGTCACTCACGGTGGAATCCCCCGCTAAAAACACTTGAATCGGTTTCTCCATCACATGTTCTCTCCTTTCAAGGCGTTTCCTGATACATTTGCCTGAAGACACCCGGCGGCATGCCGACCTGCTTTTTAAAAATCCGATTGAAGTAATTGTGGCGGTAGCCGACTGCTTCTGACACATCATGAATTTTTTTATTCGTATTCACCAGCAGTTCTTTCGCCTTTTCAATTCTGATTTGGGTTACATAATCAATAAAATTAATGCCGGTTACTTGCTTAAATGCCTTGCTTAACGTATATGAATTCATGCCGAGCGCATCGGCACAGCTTTCCAGTGAAATATCCGCCATATACTGTTCGTGAATCATGGCTATGACACGTTCCGACAGCTGCTTTTGCTGTCTGTTTTTTCTGCCCTCAAGCTTGGAAAGGTAAGGCGTTACGACAGCATCCATCAGCCAGGCCGCCGCTTCACCGGGTTCGCGCAGTTCTGAAATGTCAAGAAGCAGATCTCGATGCTGAAGCAGTTCACTCGGATTGAGCCCGGAATGCAAAATATCCTCCTGAATGCGGGAAAACAGCTGAATCAGGGCGGAGTGCACATGCCTGTCTATAGCCGCCTTTTCCGCCAGTTCCTCCATGCATACACGAATCAGTTCCTCGGCCTCCTGTTTTCTTTCCAGCCGGATAGCCTGAACAATTTGTTTTTCCAGTTCAAAAGGATAATAAGGGGCGGATTGCTCATCCTGAGGGAAGTCTGCCTGCAAATCAATCACCTGATGCCGGTTGGCAAACTGCCTGCGGGATTTGCCGCTTTTCACATCGTGAAATAAAGCAGGGATCTCCGTGACACGCTCCGCCTTCCTGCTCATCGTTCCGGTCAGGCTTAATCCGGTGACATCACCAAATTGGCATGCCAGCTCCGTTACATACGCCTTCAGATCAGAGCTGTTTGTTTTCATCACAAGCACGGTGACGGAAAGCCGGCCGATATCAAGTATGGAGGGATGAAAACAGCGTTTTGCCGCAAGCTCCTCAGCCAGATTGGTCAGGGTAAATACAGCGAGCTGTTCATCACCTTCACGGAAGATGCTTTTTTCACAGCGGAGCCCTGTCACCTGAAGATCAAGCACATGAAACACGTTTTCTCCGATGCTCCATCCAGCCTCCTCCATCCGCGATCTGAGGCTTTCCTCGTTGTCATAGTAAAAATCGCCCTGCAAGAGGTGCTGCAAAAAACTCTTTTTCATGTGGGGTGTCTGCCGCAGGAGCTGCTCTTGCAGCTTCCGGCTTTCAAGGGATAGATCATGCCATCTCTTTTCAATCCACTTGAATTCATCCTGCCCGGACGCCTGCCATGTTTTCTTCTCTCCGCCGGTAAACAAGCCAAGCAACTGCTGAATGGGACGATAGATTTTTTTTGATGCATACCACGTCATGCACACCGCTAAGATAACGCAAATGACAAGCATCACGATGATCACTTTTGATAAAAACACCATCGGCGCTGTAATGGCTGAAAGAGGCGCCGCTGACACAAAGGTCCACTTCTGATGCATTCGGTTCATATCCCCAAAGGAGACGGAATACACCGTGCCGTCCCATTCCATCTGAAAATGGCCTTTCTCTTTCGGCTGTTTTTTTACCTCTTGAAGTAAAGTCTTTTCAAAATCTATTTCTCCCTCGTGAAAAAGCACCTCCTGATTTTGATCCAGAAGCAGCGCACTGCCATCAGGATAAGGGGACAAGCTTTGCAGGATCGACTCCATTTCTTTCGGATCAACCGCCAGCATGATCGCGCCGAACGGTTTCTCCGCCGCGCCCGGAATGAGCTGGATCAGCATCGCCTGATTTCCCGACCGGTTCCAATAAATACTGTTGTCTGAGGCAAGCAGCGGGCGATACTTGCGAAGTGCCTCCTGTTCTGTCAAAGCGCTGTATTCGGGGCTCAGCACAAGAGGCCGGGGGCTGTTCAGAAAGATGGAAGCCTGCTCAATCAGCGGCTGCTGGTCCCGTAAAAGAAACAGCTTTTTCGTTAATTGATAGGAGAACGTAAAGTCTTTCTCCAAATCCCTCTCGGCCAATCCGTTCATCAGCGAAGAATCGTATGCCATCTGGGTGAGAGTCAGCTCGAGCACTCCAAGCTTCTCATCCATCCGGCTGACTTCACGCGCCACCTGTGTTTCATGCGATTTCTGCAGCTCTTTCTCTACCTTGTCGATCGAAAGAAAGTAGATAGCGCCGCCAGTCAGCAATCCGGGAATACAGGCAATCAGCAAAATGAAGACAAAGTTTCTTTTGAAATACGTTCCCTTCCAGCGTGAAACCCCTTCCTTCTGTTGAGGCTTTTTTTTCATCCCTTTCCCCCCGCCGCCGTCTTTACTGATACACGCGTTTTTTCGTTCTCAAAACATCAGCAAGAAACGTCAGCGCAAGTCCCTGTCCCCATCCTTGTATTCGTTTGTAAGGCACCTGTTTGTATCCTTCGGCATTTTTCATGACGGCTGTTCCGGCCGATACCTTGCTGACCCGGCCGTCCTCTTCCACCGCATCCAAAATGGCGGAAAGCGATTTCTGCACGTATTTTGTATAGAGCTTTCCGCTCGACAGCAGAGCAGAGGCAATGCCCGCCGATGCCGACACCTCGAGATACGAATCCGGATCATCCAAAATGGTATGCCACAACCCTGATTCATCCTGAAGCCGGACGAGTGCGCTCAGCTGGTCTCTGAGCGATCCGTCGATGATCATAAAGGAGGGATGCGTCACCTCAATGAGCGGGAGCGCCTTCGCCATCGTGAGTGCTGCCCAGCCATTCGCCCTGCCCCAATAAATCCCTGACAGATGATTTTGCGCTTTGTTGTCCCAGGCGTGGTAGTACAAATTCGTAACGGGGTCTTGAAGCACGTCTTCATGTCCGTGAAACTGGCGCAGACCGTCTTCAAAATAATCCTCGCGCTCCATCACCCGCCCGATTCTCAGCATAAACAGCCCCGCCATCATCAGCGTATCCGCCCATGCCTGCTCAGGAAACACATATTCAGCCGAATTCACCGTATGCTGAAGGATGCCCTCGCTGAAGCGCGGCGCTTTATGCAGCACATATTCCGCCATCTCGCCGGCCGTTTCCAAATACACGTGATCACCCGTCACTTTATGGAGAAATAAAAGCGTATGTCCAATAGATACCCCGTTGATCGAAAGCGGCGGCAGCCCATCCTCCAGCTGTTCATCCACCCACGTTTTTAACAGATTGATATATTCCTCGTTTTCCGTTGCTTCATAAGCTTCCGCCACGCCGTAAAACGCGACGCCGCCCGGCCAATCCCATGCAAAATCCATCTGAAATGTCCGTTTCACGATCCGGTCAATGACGGACGTCACCTTTTCTTCATCAAAAATAAGCTGTGCCATCTGCAACACTCCTTTTTATTTTAATCCGGTCGTACTGATCCCCTGAACGATATATTTCTGAAACAAAAAGAATACGAGAATCACAGGCAATAGCGAGACAGCCGACATCGCAAACATCGCGCCCCAGTTCGAAGCCGATTCTGTATCGAGGAAAAGCTTCAGCGCAAGTGAAACAGGATAAAGCTCCGGCTTATTCAAATACAGGAGCGGCTGAATCAGCTCCTCCCACTTCCAATAGAAGGAGAAAATCGCTGACGTGGCAAGCGCCGGGGCAATCAGCGGCAGAATGATCCGCCAAAAGCAGGCAAAGCGCCCGCATCCGTCGATTCGCGCGGCTTCATCCAGCTCCTCGGGAATCGTCCGGATAAACTGGATCATCAGAAAGATAAAAAACGCATGCCCGAAAAATTGCGGAACGACAATCGGTTTAAAAGAATTCAGCCAGTCTAATTTCGCAAACAAAATATACTGCGGAATCATCAGCACTTCATGCGGCAGCATTAACGTCCCCATCATGCATGCGAACCAAAATTTTTTTCCCTTAAACGGAATACGGGCAAATCCATACGCAATGACAGCCGATGACAAGACGGCACCGATTGTTGACATCCCGACAATAATCGCCGAGTTTTTAATAAAGGTCAGAAACGGCTGCCCCGCAATCCCCTTCCAGCCTTCAACATAGTTACTGAGAATAAAAGGATCGGGAATGAGAGAATGAGAGGTTGTAAAAATACTGGCGCTTTCTTTAAACGAGCTGACAAACAGCCAAATGACCGGGTACAGCAATAACACCGCCAGCGATGCCGTAAAAACATGGAACAGTATGCGTTTGGGCCTGACACGCCCGGCTTTTTTTCTCTCAAAAACCGGGGCTTCTCTGACAGGCTGGTTGACCGGCTCCATCCGTCATTCCTCCTTTGACTCGTAATGAACCCAATATGACGATGTTTTAAACAAAATCAGCGTAATCAGCCCGACAATGATAAGCATGACCCACGCCATCGCCGATGCGTAGCCCATTTGAAAATAGTTAAACGCCCGCTGGAACAAATAGAGCGAATATAAAAGCGTCCCGTCAAGCGGCCCGCCCTCGCCCTTTGAGATGATATAGGCAGGTGTAAACGTCATAAAAGCAGAAATCGTCTGCATCACCAGATTGAAGAAAATAATCGGCGTAAGAATCGGAAGCGTGATCTTAAAGAAACGCTGCACCCGATTGGCCCCGTCCACGCTGGCTGCTTCCAAATACGAAGACGGAATGTTTTTCAGCCCGGCCAGAAAAATCAGCATTGATGACCCGAACTGCCAGACAGACAGCAGAATCAATGTCCACAGCGCACTTGTCGGGTCCTGATACCAAAGAATTTTTTGATCAATCCCGACGAAAAACAGCAGTGCATTAATGACCCCGTCATTGCCAAAAATATTGCGCCACATAATCGCCACGGCCACGCTCCCGCCGATGATGGAAGGCAGATAAAAAAGCGTTCTGTACATGGCCGTTCCTTTTGATGCATTGTTTAAAATGACAGCGATAAAAAGCGCGAAGCCGAGGCGGAGCGGAACCCCGGCAAGCACATACGTAAACGTCACCTTCAGCGACTGCCAATACTTTTCGTCACCCGTAAACATATCCTTGTAGTTGTCGAGCCCGATCCACTTCGGCGCCGTAAACAAGTCATAGCTTGTGAAGGACAGAAACAGGGACGCCCCCATCGGAATCACCGTAAAACAAAGGAACCCGATAATGAACGGAGAAATAAAAGCATATCCCGCCAGATTGTCTTTTCTCATGCTCCGGCTTTTTTTCATTGCGTCAGCCCCATTTCCCGTCAATTATTTCTCTCTAATATCTCATTGGCCTGTTTCCGGAACGTTTTGGCGGCTTTTTCCGGCGATACCTTCTGATACAGAATCTGATCAGACGTATCCTTCAGCAGCTTGATGACCTCCGCGCTTCCCACAGGCTCCGGCGGATCGGCTTTACTGATGTTTTTTGATGCTGTTTCTACATATTCCACGATGTTGGCTTCTTTCTCATTCAGCTTCGGTTTAATCGCATCCGCTACCTTGTCGGATACCGGTACACCCCGCTCGCCTTTGATCAGCATGTTTGCCTCTTTATTGTTGACGAAGAAGTCGATAAACTTTGCGGCCTCTTTTTTATGCTCAGAGCTTTTCGGAATCGAAAACAGCATACTCGGCTTCAGCGTCAGCGCCTTTTCCTTCATTTGCTCCGGCGGCAGATAAAGAGACAGCGGCGAGTCTGTCAGCCGGGCAAATCCCAAATATTGATTGGAGTAGTTCCACGTAATCGCTGATTTGCCTTTGACGATAAAGTCGTCCTCCATCCCTTTAATCTGTGCGCTTTCATCAGGTGTTGGGGATGTTTTTGCTTTCACCAGCCTCAGCTGCCGTTCAAAATAATCGACGAACAGCTGATCATCCTGATACGCGAGGCCTGTGCCGTCTTCTTTATAAAAACGCTCACCCTTCGTGCGCAAATAATAAGGGAAGAAAATATCAGGCGGATGCATTCCGTTAGAGCCGTAGACGCCGGCTTTTTCCTGAAGATCATACGCCAGCTTCTCGTAATCCTCCCACTTCCAGTTTTCCTGATTGATGGACACACCGGCTTTCTTCAGCAAATCATCATTCGCAATGACAGACAGCACGTTGACGCCTAGCGTAAATCCGTAGAGCTTATTGTCAATTTTTCCGCCCGACAGCATATTCTCCTCGATTGAACTGACATCAATCGTTCCATCCTTTGTATACGGCGTTAAATCTTCCAGCTGGTTCTTCTTTCCGTATTGTGCCAAATAAGCAGTATCCATTTGAATGACATCGGGAAGCTGGCCGGCAGCAGACATCGGCGCAAGCTTTTTCCAGTAGTCATCCCAGTTCGCAAATTCCGCATCAATATGGACGTGCGGATTCTTTTTCTCATATAGTTCAATCACCTTCGTTGTATAATCATGCCTTGGCTGCCCGCCCCACCATGCGATTCTGAGCGTAATGTCTTCTTTTTTCCCCGATGCCTCTTCGCCCGAAGAACATCCGCTGAAAAAAAAGACGCAGACAAGCGATAACAGCACGAAACAAGCCTTCTTCAAACCAATCCCCTCCTTTTATGTAAGTGCTTACATTTCATTTTAAAGCGTTCATATGGGGCGAAACACTCAAAAAACAGTGACGAAAGTAAAAAAAACAGAGATGGCTATCCTGCGGAAGCGCCTCCCTGTTTTCTTCTGAATTCTGACGGTGTCAGACCGGTATATTTTTTAAAGACGAGACTGAAATACTTCGGATTATCGCCAAACCCGATTTCTTCCGCGATCTCTGATACACTCACGTCCCGCCTTATTTTCATCTGTTTCATCGCATGCTCAAGACGCACTCGTGTTACGTATTGGGAAAATTTCTCGCCTGTTTCCTGCTTAAATAATTTCCCGAGATAATCAGGATTCATAAACAGCATATCCTTCGCCGCCCACTTCAAGGAGAGATTCGGATTTCCAAGCTCGTCGGCAACAAGCCTGATCATTTTCGATATCACTGCGCTCCCGTGCAGGTCACCAGACGCTTCGGCTGTGTCACGAAACAGCTGCCCCGCGTTCCGAAGTTCTCCCGCCTGGCTGATGGCGATCTGGCGGTTCGCGAAAACGTCCGCCGCCTTGTCAGCGGCGTTCACATCCACGGCGAGCACGGTCCATTCTCCGCTGCTGCAAACCGCTGTCAGCGCCGAACCGAATGCCTCTCTGGCCATGGCATCAACAGATTGTTCCTCTTTTAAAATCAGGAGGCGGACCTTTTTTTCGGCAAGTGAAGGCGGCGGAGACAGCTGGGCTACGCCGGCGATCAAACCCTCCAAGTATTGATCGGCAGCAAAGGAACGGATATGATCGAGCTCATGTTTCAGATGGGCAGTTTTCTTTTTCCGCACCTCATGCTGCTTCAGCTCAGCAATGATTTCCTCCAGCGAGCTGATAATTTGCTGTTCATTGCAGGGCTTCAGCAAATAATGCTTCACCCCGTATTTCATGGCTTCCTTCGCATACTCAAACTCTCCAAACCCGGACAGGACGATAAATTGAACCGACGGACTCACGGCTGACACCTTTTTGATCAGCTCAAGCCCGTCCATGCCGGGCATTTTGATATCTGTGATGACGATATGCGGCTGCTTATGTAAGATCTTTTCATACGCTTCAATCCCGTTCAGCGCTTTGCCGATTAACGAAGCGCCAAGCGCCTCCCACTCAATGATTCCTGCCATTCCGTCAAGAATAATCCTCTCATCATCAGCTAGCAATATCTTATACATCACGCCACCTCATTTTGGCACGGTATTGTGATCACAATCCTCGTTCCCTTTTCTTGCTCACTTTGAATGTGCAAATCATACGGCTCTCCGAATGTCAGCCGGATGCGTTCACGGATATTCCAGAGTCCGATTCCTCTTCCGCCCGATGTTTCGAGAATCCGCTCATCCATGCCGGGGCCGTTATCTTCGACCGTAATACAGACACAATTCTTCGTCTTTTTTGCCTGAAGGCGGATGGCGCACGGCCTTGTGATGGGCTCAAGCGCGTATTGAATCGCATTTTCCGCCAGCGGCTGGAGCGTCAGTTTTGGAATGAGGCAATGCTTCACCTCATCGTCGATATCCAAAGTGAAGTTCAGGCGCTCTTCAAATCGAAACCGCTGAATGGTCATATAGTGAAGAACGATGTCCGCCTCCTCCTGAATGGTCACTGTATCTTTCTTCATATGTATGCTGTTACGCAGAAGAAAACCGAGCGATTCCACCATTTTTGAGATTTGCTTTTGCTGATTCGCCTTTGCCAGCCAATTGATGGACTCGAGCGTGTTATATAAAAAATGGGGGTTAATCTGGGCTTGCAGTGCTTTCAATTCGGTTTCTTTAATGATGAGCTGCTTCTCCACATTTTCTTCCATAAGCTCATTAATCCGTTTCATCATGACCGTAAAATGGCGGTTCAGCATGCCGGCCTCATCCTGTGTATGTTCCGGCAGAGATAGAGATACACCCGCCTCAATGCCGCCGTGCTGCACCGTTTTCATCGCGGACACAAGCTGCTCGATCGGCTCCGTAATGCTGTTGGCGATTTTCCGTCCGAAAAGCAAAACCACACAGAAAAACAGAAGAAAACAAGTGCCGATCACCGTTTTCATAAAGGAAATTTTTGCGAACATCTGATCAAAGGGGATGACATTATAGTAGCTCCAATTTTGATAGGATGATTGAAGAAAAGAAATAAAGTAACGTTTGCCATTCTTTTTTATCAAGTCATAACCGGGATGCTTTAGCGTCTCTTTTGCCGCCCCAGGCGCAAGCACCGAACCATGTGCCGAATACACCAAATTCCCGCTTTGGTCGGCGATCATCATGTCTCCAACCGAATCGCCCCAATCCTTCGGCAAATCACGAATCATCTGTTTCACATTGACTTGGATCAGCACCATACCCAAGCCATTCAAACTCAGCTGGTGATAAGATCTGATTTGCCGCGCTGAAATCAGGACAGGATCTGAACCGCCGAGCGTCATCCAAAGATTTCTGCCATTTTTCGCTTTGGCTCGTTTAAACACCTCTTCCTGCTGCTGCTCCAAAAAATCTGAAGAACTGCTTCCGGCTGAATACTCTGAGCCGCGGGCATCGATCAAATGAATGGAATCGATGTACTTTTCATCGCTGGCATATTCCGCCAGCTGATCCCACAGCTCCTGCTTCATTTGATACTGATCGTACGTATCATCACGATTTTGCATGCTCAGGATGCGCTGAATCTGTTCGTCCGTAATGATTTCATATGACACATCCTCTATCTTCTTCAGCTCGTCTTCGATTCTTTCAGAAGACATCCGCAGCACCTCCGAGGATTTGCGGTAAATCTGCTCATCATACACATGAAAGGCGTATTGCACCCCGCTGTATACAAACAGAAAGGACACGGCCATAATCAGTGAAAGGAACACAAATAGCTTATCCTTAATCTTCATCCGCCTGTACCAGCCAGCAACTCTTTTTTTCATGCCGCCTTTTCTTTCTCCTGCCGCTGATCCATTGACCGAAACGCTTTAAAGGATAGCTTTGTTAAAATCAGGCTAAGTAAACTCCCGCTAAAAAACAGCAAAAATGTGACATGAAACACCACAAGAAACAACACACCGACAGCTCCCGCCGCCATGAGGAGCGTCACCGCCGGACGGCTGAAGGCAATCAAAAAGCTGATGCTCAGCACCTCTCTGATTTTCACATCAAAATGAGAAAACACCGGGAACACATACAGCACAACAAACGCGAAAATCAGGCTGATGCTCAGGAACACATTGACAAGCACAGGCTGATTCATTTGAGCCGCAATCCGCATATCCGCAAACAGAAACAGGCCGGCTGTCACAACAATAAGCCCGAGGATTTGCGCTGCCCGCCACTCCTTTTTAAACGCCCGAAAAAAGACTGAAAAGACCGGGGCATCCGTGTTCCCCTTCGCCCATTCTCTCGCCACTGAAAACATCGCGGCAGTAGCGGGCATCAATCCAAACACAACCAAACCTGCAAGAGAAAACAAAATCCAAAGCACATTCAAATAGGCTAATCTCATCACCCACGTACAAAAACGATTCAGCCCATTCGTCACACTGTGTATCATCAATATCACCTTCCCGCTATAGAAAACGCTTTCATTTTAAAGTAATATGTATTTCTCCTTCCGAAAGAAAATTCCTGCCGCCCTGTGAAAAATTCGACATCATGAGAGCAGCAGCCGCCCTTATTTTTTCCTGTATATGCCGGATGACCTTTTCGATCAAATATCCGGCAACGGCCCCGCAAATGACATGAAATCCAAGCACTCCGAGCGCAGCCCCCTCCCAGCCGCGTACAAAAACGAGGCTGTACCAGATCGCAAACACGCCAAGGACAACCAGCCCGGCCAACATCCATTCCGGCAACCTTTGTCAGGAAGCTTCATCCGTACAAAAAACGAGACGCCAGTGAACAGACAAGCCGTCACAATCCCTGTCACAAATAAAATTGGCCACAGCATCGCCTGCCCTCCCTTTTAGAAAACGACAAAAAAAGCCTCCTGCAAAGGACGCTTATTCTGCCGTAATCTCTTTCTCAAATAAATGATATCCGGATGGATCAGCACCCATAAATTCATATCCCATACGCCGATAAAAGGAGTGCAAGGCATCGTTATCAGCAACGCAGTCAAGCCGGATCCGTGTTTTTCCCGGAAAGTTAACACCTGTTTCAGCCCAATGAAGAACACGCGCGCCAAGCCCCTGCCCTGCAAATCGTCGGCTTACTGCGAGGCGATGCAAATAAATGGACTCCTCGTGCCCATCATCTCCCCAAAGCGTCCTATCCCACTCGCTCGGTTCCGGCAGCAGCATCACGACAGCGGCAAGCTCTTCGTCTTTTTTAAACACAAACACATGTCCATTTTCAATGGAACCCGTGATATCATGTGTATCTTGCCCTTCCAACAGTCCGCTCCATTGGTTAGAGCCCCGATCCCGAAGCCATTCAGCAGTTCGAACGAGCAATCCAGTAATCGATTCCGCATCCTCATACACGGCCGGACACGCGTAAAATCCATCTGCAATCGTTTTACTCTTAATCTTAAAAGATGACATAAAGGCCTCCCAATCAAAAAGTAAGCTTGCACACACCTTGATTATAATGCAGACCCAACAGCAAAAACAGACATTTTCTCTGTATGTAAAAGGGGTGCATGAAAGAGAGGCCCATCTGCCTATTAGAAAAACTTCTTTTTATCCCGTTCTTCTTTTAAAATCTCAACCGCTTCTCTGAAGCGCATAGAATGCACGATTTCACGTTCACGCAAAAAACGCAGGGAATCGTTCAAATCAGGATCATCCGATATATCGATCAGCCATTGATACGTCGCCCGCGCTTTTTCTTCTGCCGCAATGTCTTCGTATAAATCGGCAATCGGGTCGCCCTTCGCCTGGATATAGCTCGCTGTAAACGGCACGCCCGCCGCATTGTGGTAAAAAAGCGCGCCATCATGATTGGCGTAGTGATCGCCGAGCCCGGCTTCACGCAGCTGCTCCGGCGTGGCATCTTTCGTCAGCTTATAAACCATGGTCGCAATCATTTCCAAATGGGCAAATTCCTCCGTGCCGATATCCGTTAAAAGGCCGATGACCTTATCAGGAATCGTATACCGCTGGTTCAAATACCGGAGAGCCGCGGCCAGCTCGCCGTCCGCTCCGCCATACTGCTCAATCAAATATTTCGCCAGCGTCGGATTGCACGTGCTGACCTTGACAGGGTATTGCAGCTTCTTTTCATACACCCACATTCAGGCATTCCTCCTTATACTTGCCACGGCCAAGGCCCTTTTCCCCAATCCCAATCCTCGCCCGCGGGGCTGTTTCCGAACTGCAGAAGCGGTCCGTAAGAGGATTCGAACTGTCTTTTTAAGTGCCTTGAATAACCGGAGTATTGATTGAATTGCTTCAGCGCGTCTTCATCATGAGGATGTGTATTTAAATAAAGGCTCAGCTCAACGAGCACAAAATCAGCAGCCTGGATTTGCTCAAGCTGACGGTAATATTCGGCATCAATCTTTTTTGCCATGTACGTCTCCCCCTCGATAAGGGTTTTCATAAAAATCATAGAGATCCTTCCAAAGGGTGCCTTTCCTTAAAGCCTCCATTGGCGAGAACTGCTCCATATGCTCAGGCTGAAAGGTCATATAAAGATTAGGCGGCGTTCTGTAATATTTCTTCCCTATGGGCGGACAGGGATCAAAACGGCTGTGAAAGGGCGTGTATGTTTTGATAGGCGTAAACGGCTGCATATCCTTCATTCCGGCTCCTCCTTTCTCAAAAACAATGACCTTAATAGGTATGAGGCAGGAGGCATGATTATGACTGAAACACGACTTAGCTTTTTCAATCTCTAATAAGAAGACCTTCGGCAAAGCCGAAGGTCTTTTCAGACTGATCAGTCCAAAATAAGATCAGCGTTTCCAGTATGCAGCATGAGCAGCCGCAAACTCAGTCAGCGAACGGGGTTCTTTTCCCGTCACACGCTTCACTGTATCCGTTACCCGATGTTCCGCACCATGGCGAATCGCTTCATCCAGACCCGCCATAAAACGGGCATAATCCGCCGGCAAACCTGCTGCCTCCATCCTATTCTGCAGCTCGGAACGAGAAATGCCGACGTGCTCCACCCGGCGTCCCGCCGCAGCTCCGATGATCTCCGCCGCTTCGGCATAGCTCAGCGCCTCGGGTCCTGTCAGAATATGATGTGTTTGATGAGGAACATCATCTATCAAAGCACGCACGGCCGTCTCTGCGATGTCATCAGCGTCGATGAACCCTAGCTTTCCCTCACCCGAAGCCGTGATGATGTGCCCCTCAGTTTGAATAGGCATTCGTTGCTGGACATTGATGAAGTTTTGCATAAAGTATGAAGGCCGCAGCACCGTCCATTCAGGGAAATCGCGCACTGCCCGATGAAGCGCACCAAACACAGGGCCATTCTCAGGGACAACCGACGCACTGAGCATTACCACTCGCTCCGCACCGAGCCGCTTTGCCTCCTTTAGGAACGGGAGCACATAAGGAGCCGGGTCAAATACACCGACCGGGGCAACAAGATAGATCTGTTTCACCTGTTCCAAAGCAGGTGTAAAACTGGAGGCGTCCTCCCAGTCAAAATACACATACTCAGCATCAGAAAGCGTGCCCTTTTTCCGGCTTGCAATACGCACTCTGTACCCGAGCTCTATTAAACGGCTGGCGATTCGGCTCCCGGTTGTGCCGGTCCCGCCCGTGATTAAGATCGGCTGCTGTTTCATTATTTTCCACTCTCCTCTGTTTGCAAAAATGATCCTCCAAACGCCTCTTTTACGACGAGCGGATTCCAATAATCCTTATAGCGCACAATGCGGCCGTCCCTCGTTTCGATGACACTGATATAGCTTTGGCGATAAGGCAGCCCAGTCTCAATCACATGGCCGTCACATTGAAACTCCGCGATGATCGTATTCGTATCTGCTGAGCGGTACACTGTCGGAGCCGTAAACGAAGAAAGATGAATCTGATCAGGATAATCTTTAATATAATTGTAAATGGCCGCCTTTCCTTCTATTCTTTTTGGTGACCCCTCTGGCGCATAAGGAAACTCAAATACGGCATTCTCATCCCAAAGCTCCGTCCAGCTCTTCATGTCCTTCTCAAGCATATAGGCCATAAACTTTCTCAATGTGTCACATGCCTTTTCAAATTCACTCATTAACATTCATCATCACCTCATTTTTATTTTAGACCATTCAGTCCAAAAAGTGCATACATGGGCAAAGAATCCTTTACCACATGTTAATCAAGCACCGATAAACTTACGTCAACATGGTCCTGAAGCCGGTCCATATCAGCCGTCACTTTGGCGACAAACGTCAGAGACAGCCTGCTCTGATTCAAATACCGGGCAAGCGCCGCTATATCATTGTCTTCGCCAGTCAATTCTCCTTGATCCTTCGCTCTTAACAGCGCCTGATAAAAAGCATCCTCAAGCTGCTTCGACTGTCCCTCAAAATACCGGGCAAGCTCAGGATCATGCGGGATCTGTTCAATCGCACTGTTAATGATGAAACACGCCTTCGCCCGTTCCGGATCTTTAAGAACATTGACGCCTTCTTGAAAAATTTCACGAATGGCTTCCTTTACAGATCCAGGCGCCTCAAGCCTTTCCATAACGGCAGCATTTTTCCCCTCAAGATACGTTTTCACAGCTGACAGAAACAAATCACGCTTCGTGCCATACGTATCATACAAACTTTGGCGCGCAATGCCTAAATGAGAGAGCAGCTCCTGAAGAGAGGTGCCTTCGTAGCCGTACTCTCCGAAAACCTCTATCGCCCTGTGAAGAACAAGCGCCGTATCAAATTCTTTATTCCTCCCCAAAATGCTATCACCTCCTGAAACAAATGTTACCAGTTTCCAGACTGAACAGTCAAGAAAAAGATAAAAAACACTCTTGAACTGCAAGAGTGCCTCTTTTTCCATCATCTTTATTTATAGCCGTCTTGTCCCCAGTGGCCCATATGGTGGTGGTGATGGTGGCCGTAATTACCGTCATGATGATGGTGGCGATGATTATCTTTTCCATCATGATGATGGTGATAATAGTGGTGATGCCCATCGTTCTCATGGTGCATGCCGTAGCTCGGATCACTTACAGTTCCCGGATAGCCAGCATAGCCGCCGCTTGGATAACCGCCGTAGCCCCTGTGTGCGCCATAGCCCGGATATCCGCTGGCCCCTCCATGCATGCCGCCGTATCCTGGGTAGCCTGCATCTTGCATACCATATCCCTGATGGCCAATACCACAGCCCGGATAACCAAAACCGGGTCCGCCATACATATGTCTAATATCAGTCATATTCATCCACTCTCGCCTTCGCATAGGTTACAGTCCAGAGTATGAGAAGATCTTATAGATCGTATGGGCGGCCGCCTAAACCAGCTAAAAAGAAAAAAGCAGACCATGACAGTCTGCTCACTTCTTATTCACCTAAATCAACGTTATGATACACCTGCTGAACATCTTCCAAATCCTCTAATGCATCAATCAACTTTTCAAACTGTTCCTTCGCATCATCCGGAAGCGTCACTTCACTTTGCGCAAGCATGGTCAGCTCCGCTACTGTAAATTCCTCAACGCCCGCGTTTTTAAACGCCTCCTGCACCGCATGGAATTGATCCGGCTCAGCATATACGATCACGCTGTCATCCTCTTCTAAAATGTCACGGACATCGACATCCGCCTCCATCAGGATTTCAAGCGCTTCGTCAGCTGTTTTGCCATCTACACCGATAACAGCCGTCGCATCAAACATGTAAGCAACAGATCCACTCACACCCATGTTTCCGCCGTTTTTCCCGAACGCCGCACGCACTTCCGGCGCCGTACGATTTACATTATTCGTCAGCGCATCAACGATAATCATTGATCCGTTCGGCCCGAAGCCCTCATAACGAAGCTCATCGAAATTCTCTTCCGCTCCGCCCTTCGCCTTCTCGATCGCACGTTCAATAATATTTTTCGGCACGCTGTAAGTCTTCGCGCGCTCAAGCACAACCTTCAGCGCCTGGTTGGATTCCGGATCAGGCTCGCCCTGCTTCGCCGCCACGTAAATCTCACGGCCAAACTTCGCATAAATCCGACTTGTATTCGCGTCTTTAGACGCCTTCTTCTCTTTAATATTGTTCCACTTACGGCCCATGATGCTCCACTCTCTTTCATATATATCAATCTGTATATTGTTATTCACTTTATCCATTATACCTCAAATGGTTTGGTTGTTTCGAGTGTCTTGCGTTAGAAATAGAAGGAATGCCGCGGTGTGGAGAATCGAACGTCTTCCGTAAAGCAAGAAAAAGCCCTAGCTAAGGGCTTTCTTCTTCTGATCCATGAGCTTGTAAGGGGAATGATCGATATACGTCGTGTTTCGATCTGTTGATTCCTTAAAGCCGCCGGACTTTGTCAAGAAAGGAAACGAAATGCTTCCGAAAACTAGAGTAACAGCCAGACACATCAACACTTTTTTCTTAATAAGCATATAAACACTCTCCTTTTTGAATATCTTCTTGCGCTTTCAGCACTTTCCGATAAAACGCAGCAGCGTGCTCAAAATGACAGCGGCTTTCAAAAACAGCGGCAGCGCTGCGGGCACATGCTTCAATGTAAGCGTGCAGATTCTTTTTTTCAAAATAGGCTAACATCTCAAGGATTCTGGTCTCATCAACACTCTCTTTGTAGACGGCCTGCAAGAACATATACAATTCTTTATAAAATTTGTGAGAACCCGCATTTGGATATGTTCTAATATGGCCTAATCCTTCCTCTATGAACTGAAACGCCTTCTGTGTTTGGCCTGTTTTACATAATGTCCAGCTTAATCCAAACAAGACGTTCGGAAGCAAATCAGGGACCGTTTCTCTGCTTACCTTCGCTGCTTTTTGGAAGTGTTCTATAGCCATCTGATCGTCTCCTGATCTGTCATAGCTGTTCGCGATGTTCAACAAAGAAATGGCGATAAACCGGTCGTTTTGAATGTCCATGGCCAATTCCAGCGCCGCTTCTAAATGCGGCAGCGCTTTACCATATTGTTTGAAATCATCATAGTTGCCGGCGATCACAAACAAGCTTTGTATGGTTCTAATGCTGTATAGGGGATGGTTTTGATAAATGTCTAAGGCTTGAAGAATATGATGCATCGACACATGGGTTTGCTTCATATGGTAATACGCTTCTGCCACTTTAAAATGGAATTCCGCTTTCTCGATTTCATCTGACACAAACGGCAATTCTTTCTCCGCCTCGCGATAAAACCCGATTGCTTCCACATATTCTTTTTGATCAAATTCATACATGCCGCGGAAAAACAAAGAGTAGTATTTCAAAAGGCCTGTGAGTTTTTTCTGAGGAGTTTCAATCGTTTCCAAAAGCTCTGTCACTGTAGGGCGATTCCCGTATGTTTGTCCCGGCTCCAAATAATCCAGCATCAGCTGGTGCCGAAAACACATCAGAGAATAATAGATCAGCAAA
Source organism: Bacillus sp. SN1 (assembly GCF_002796895.1). NCBI lineage: Bacteria > Bacillati > Bacillota > Bacilli > Caryophanales > Bacillaceae > Bacillus > Bacillus sp. SN1. The sequence continues at coordinate 141,306 of NZ_PHIE01000005.1, read as the reverse complement.
TCCTGATCCTCTTCCATCTGCTGAATGTCCTGCTCCACCTCCGCTTTCAGAACCTCAGCATCCGGAACACTGAATTGACGAATCATCTTGTACCATTCATTAATCTTAACACCGACACGCGAAGACGGTATGGCTTGACTCAACGGCTTCCCTCCTTCTCTGTGAGATATGTCATATTCTATCAATCCCATATTTTGAAAACAATATAGGAGGAAGAAATTGTTTTTTCATCCTGTCAATTTGTTTTTCCCCGCAAAAAAAAGACCCTTTATGCAAGGGTCCATGCTTATTTCATATACGTATTCACTAGATCGTAACAGCGCTGATTCTTCGTTTTACTTGTTCTATAAAAGCAAACACGTCTTCAGCAGGCATCAGGTTTTCCAGCAATTGAATGACATTCTCTTTCCCCACAATTAACTCCTGATCTTTTAACGTCACGGGCGTTTCCTTAAACACATGCCAAGGATAAAATAACCTGAGAAAAGGATCTGAAAAATAAATCCCTTTGTCTGTTAATGTGATGCCATCTGTTTGCTTCACGGGAAAAGTACTCCAGAAGGAGATCATCTCCTGATCCTTAGGAATGTGCAGCCGTTTTCTCAATCGCACCTCTCTCTTTTCAGAAATCTCGTTACCGACAAGTAGCCCATTGGTCAAACCGAACATCTTGTCATGGCTGTTCTGAAACAAAGTACTGATTTCCTTCAATTCACTGGCAGAAACAGATACATGATCTCTCCAGGCTTCTGTAAGCAAATCCGAGCCATTTTCACTGAGAAATTGCTGAATCATCCTCAACAGCTCTGCCAACAGATCCGCAGGATATGAACTGAAGCCGACATCAAAAACCTCTTCTCCCTCAAACCAAATCTCATAATCATCCGTCGATTTAATCGATTGGATATCAGTGAATGCTTCCCAGGTCACACATCCCTCTTGTTCTCCAAATCTCTTCCAGTACAGTCCCTTACTCGTAAACATAACAAAGCTTTTCGCTTTATTTCCCATGGAACAATTCAATAAGGCCGTCACCGTTTCTTTCTCCGATAACGGGAATAGCTCACACGCATATGTCAAAAGCTCCTCAGGAACAAACCCGGTAAAGAACTTATCTTTTTGATACATTGAACACAAATCACTCAAATATGAACCACCCATCGCTTCATCGTCCTCCTTTTGCTTCATATACGAGTACTTTGAATAAAAGTTTCACAGAATTTCGACACCGTTATCAGCAAAGATCAATTCTTGAACAAAAAAGAAAAAGACGCTAAGAGCAATGATGAGCTTTCAGAATCTATAGCTTTAATCAATTACAACAAAATCCTGAACCTTCACCTGTTCCTCAGGCAAATCAAACTGATAAAGCTTCTTCTTAGAACGAATATCAAACACACCCACATATCCGCCAATGCCCTTTTTATGCTCTTCCTGGGCAACAATATACAGTTGATTCCCCTTAAACTTTGCCTCCATATAAGGGAATTTCAAGCCGTATGTGTGAAAAGAAAAATCCTTCCCATATTCCAGCAAGTTCGCTTCACCCTCTTTGTCTTCGTACGTAACGTAAAAACTGCCGCTTTCTTTGTCATAGTACACGGTATCAGCGTATTCAAGCTCATCAGGATACGGAATATATGTCGTCTTCCATGTTCCTTTTTCAATCACAGTCAATTCATGCTCCGAGCTCGCGACAATAAATTCCTCCGATTCTGCGAATTGATCAGCGTATGAGGCTAAACTCAGGGTCTCAATCATTTCCTCTGTTTTTCTATCAATCACGTAAATAGCCATGCTTTGAATGATATAAATAAAGTTCTCATCACTGGCCCCCATCGTGACAAGCGAAGGCAAGGTAAGGCTATATTCCTTTTTCGTATTTCTGTCGTTTATGTGGATCTCATTCCCCGTCGTATCAACATTATAGGCCTTAACCGAGACATCCTTCCCCTCATACCAAAACGCAAATGGATCTAAAAGCGGGTGCTCTTTGATCGCATCCTTCTCCAGGGTGTAGTAAAAAGGTTCGTGTTCCGCCAATAAGACAAGGTCTGTTGATGCGTAAGATTTCGTTTGAATATAAGGCACATCCGCCACCTTGAATGTACGCCTGTTAAATTTTTCGCCTGTTGAGGTTGAAAGCAGTGTGCTTTCTTTTATGAAAGGATTGGAGTAAATAAAAAAGATGCGGTCTTCTTCAGGGTGGATGGCGGAAGATTGGACAGGAATACTATCTTTATTGCGTAACTGAACATACAGAACAAACAATATGATGCATACCATTAACCCTAATAAACCAAATGTAAACCGTTTTTTCTTCATCAAAATGCTCCTTAAAAAACAATATAGAATACAAACTTCCAAAAAACGTGTAGTGACAATACATTTCGACCATGTTTCCGCCAATCCCTCCACGAATAAAGACACATGCCAAATGACTCATTTTTCCACCAAAACACGTTCTCACCCCCACCCTTATCCCGCACCGTGGTAAAATTTTGATATTGAGCGAACAAAAGAAGGGAAATGGTCATGAAAGTATTTGAAGCGAAAACACTGCTTTCTGAAGCGACAGACCGTGCAAAAGAGTACAAAGAACTAAGAACGCAAATGGTAAATTTGAGAAAAGCGTTAAAAAGCGTCGCTGATCTCAGTGACAGTGAATTCTCAGGAAAAGGCGCCAGCAATATCAAAGCCTTCTACCACGACCACGTCGGCGTCACCGACCAATGGATCGACTATATTGACATGAAAATCGCATTTTTCAACAGCATCGCCGGAGCCGCCGAGGACAAAGGCCTCTCAGACTCATACATCGAAGAGTCCTTCCTGGAGCACGAACTGGCAAATGCCCATAAAAAATCGAAGTCCATCATGTCCGAACAGAAAAAAGCGATGAAAGACATCCTGCACGATATCAACGCCATCCTCCCGCTCGACCTGTTTTCAACAGAAACCTTCAAAGACGAGCTGGCCGATGCCAACGACAAACGCAAAAAAACACTGGAAAAATTGGACGCCTTGGACGAAGACCTGAAGACAGAATACGCCCTGTCAGAACCAAACGAACAATTCATCAAGTCCGACTTCCAAAAGCTCCAAGAAGCAACAGGCAAAGGCAAAAACGCCACACCCATCCACTACAACGCCAAGGCGTACCGTGAGAGTGACATACATAAGAAAAAAGGCGACATTGAAAAGCGGACGGATGCTTACTTAAAGATTAAGAAAGAGGAAGCGAAGGAACGTGAGATTGAAAAACTGAAAGAAAGACTGAAAAACTACGATTATGCGGATGCCGATGAATTTTACTCAATGGCAAAAACGATCGGCTATGAAAATCTGACAGCAGAACAACAGAGATACTTCACCCAAATTGAAAACACGCGTGAGCTTGAAGCAGGCTTCAAAGGGGTTGCCGTCGGCCTTTATGATTCCGGGAAAGACGCGGTCGTAGGCCTGTGGGATATGGTCACAGATCCGGGCGGAACCGTTGAAGCGATTACAGGAGCGGTGGCTCACCCGATCAAAACGTATGAAGCCATTTCAGCGGCAATCGAAGAATCATACGAAAAAGACATGGTGAATGGTGACACCTACTCAAGAGCAAGATGGGTCTCATATGCAGTGGGCACTGTTGTCACATCAGTTGTCGGCACAAAAGGTGTTGGCGCCGTCTCTAAAACAGGCACAGCTGCTAAAGTGACGACCAAAGTCAAAACAGCAGCAAGCAAATCAGTAAAAGCTCAAAAAGCCATCACGGTCTCAAAACAAACCGTTGATCACATCAAACAAAAAATAAACACAGGCATAGAAGTATCAAAAAAACACGTCAAAACCAAATTAAATCAAATCGGAGATCTCACACTTGCGGATATTCTCCCCTATCATCCCCGTCACGATTTAGTGCCGGCAGGCGTTCCTTACAACGCAGTCAACGGTGTCACACTTAAAGAGGGACTGCAAAAATTCGCCAAGGTCATCCTTCCGAAACCATACGGAACGTCATCAAGCGGAAGACGAACTCCAGCGCCAGTTGTACCGCCGGTAACCGTCAAATACGGCGAACATTACGCAAGATGGAGCAGAAAGAAAGTGCTGAAGCCAAATGTCGTTTATAAAACAAAAGAAGGCTACACGTACACGACTGACAACTATGGTAGAATTACAAGTGTCAAAGCAGACTTGCAGCTAGGAGAAGCAAAACGAAACCAATATGCACAGTCGAATGCTGGAAAGCCCCAAGACCGAAAGCCTGACGATGACGGAGGCCATTTAATTGCCACCCAATTCAAAGGCTCAGGCCAGTTTGACAATATCGTGCCGATGAATTCTCAGATTAATAGGAGCGGCGGCCGGTGGTATGAAATGGAGCAAGAATGGGCAAAGGCTCTTAAAGAAGAACCACCGCAAAAAGTTAACGTTAATATAAAAGCCATATATAAAGGTGATTCACTAAGACCAGACAAATTCATCGTTAAGTACAGAATTGGAGATGCTGATTTCGAAAAAGTAACATTAAAGAATCAATCCGGAGGTTGAGATCATGGAAACACCAAAAATGGGTGACTTATATCAAAGAATAGCAAATCAGATAAATGAAATCATTCCCTCTGAATGGGAAAACGTATATCTTTACGCTGAAATATTAGCCGACTCTTCGGAAGTGTATTTTTATTTTAATATACCGGGCGAGAATGAATTCTTATACTCACATAACATTCCAGAATATTTTAATGTAAGCGAAGATATTTATGATGATTTATTAATCGAACTTCAAGAATCATTCGAAGAATTACGAGAAGAATACAAGGAAAATAATCCAGAAACTTGGACGAACTTGACTTTGAAACTAGATAGGACAGGCCAGTTTTCTATAGATTATAATTATGAAGATGTAATTGCTTCAGAGCTAAATGGATCTCAAAGAAAGGCTGTTTGGGTGTATAAAAATCTAGGTTTAATGCCAAAAAGGAAAACGGTAAGAGACTTTTTAGAGGATTATATCAAGACTAACGAAGGAAAAATTTAAATTAATTTCTAATATGGGACAGTTATATCAACAAATAGCAGAACAACTTAATGAAATGATTCCATCTGAATGGACAAAAATCGTTCTTTATGCGGAAATATTAGATGATTCATCAGAAGTTTACTTTTTCTTCAATACACCGCAAAGTGAAGAATATATCTATTCTCATGATATACCGAAACAATTCGATGTTAGTAAAAAAATATATGTGAGTTTATTAATTGAACTTCAAGAATTATTCGAGGAGTTAAGAGAAGAATTTAAAGCAAACAACCAAGATACTTGGACCAATTTAACGCTTAAACTAGAGAATACCGGTAAATTCTCAATAGACTATGATTACACCGATGTCATCGCCTCAGACTTAAACGGAACACAACGGCAAGTGGTATGGGAATATAAGAATTTAGGTATCTTGCCTGAAGATAAGAAAGACAAAGATTTTGTTATAAACTACTTCAGTCTATAAATCAAAATTGGCTCAGCTCTTTACTGCTGGGCTATTTTTATTTCAGATTGGCTTGGCTTTTATGGAAACCGAAAAAGGCCTATTATATAAAAAGTCAGCCGAACGATTTAATAATTTGACTACTTCTGAATGGAATAAGGCTGGCCTATACGCTGAAATTTTAGATGAGTATAGACTTTTCTTTAGTACAGAAAAAAGAAGAAAACCAATCATCCCCACGAATCATCATATTTATGATAATTTTTTTATTGCACTTCAAAATTAATTTGACGAACTGTGAAAACACCTTCATATCATTACTTAAACATCATAACAAATAACGAGGTGGAGATTTTGGACTTATTTGAAGAATGCATCAAAGCTCTTAAAGATCCTAAAGTAATTTTATCAGATGAGCTAACCGAACAAGACTTTGAGACACCAAACAACAAATTCCCGATAACCAGTTGGGCTAGAATTGAATGGGACAAAGTGCCTCAAAAAGAAAGTATAGAAACCTATGAGATCTATATAATTGGTTAAAGTCTCAAAGGATTGTAGATACAACCATTAATCTTCTAAGGAACAACATTTTGACAGTAAGAAGAGAATTAATAAAACAAATTAATTTAACAATCACAGCAATAAAAACAAACAATCAAAAGAATCCAACTCCAATGGTAAAAAACATATTAAAAGGATACGAAGAGGCAAATGAATTTATCCTTCAATCATTGGATGAACAATTCGAAGAAGACCTCTCTAAAGTTAGAAATAAACTAGACACTCTGACAAGAGCATACCTAGAATCAGCTAGTGACTACATGAATCCAATGCTCAGAGAAATACATAAAACTGAAAAGCTGTTAAAAAAGTATGATGAAACTGGTAAGTCATAATCACCGCAATCTAAAATTCAAAAATTGAGATTGCACTAACCCACACAAAACCAAATATAACGCAAAACACCCAAACTCCCTTTTGCGGACTGCACCGAAAATTTATTTTGCGGTCTCTCAACCCCTTTCTATTAAATTTCAGTATTGATAAAATTTACATAATTAGTGAGAAGAGGAAGGGTGAGCAGTTTGGGCACAATTTCGTCTCCGCACGTTGGGATGAAAATTAATGAGTGGAACCGGCATATTCAAAAGTTTAATGTGACAGATGCTGAAATGCTGAAAGCTGAGATCGAACGGGACATTGACATCATGGAAGAAGACCAAGACCTCTTGATTTACTATCAGCTCATTACATTTCGTCATCAGCTTATGATTGACTATGTGATTCCATCTGAAGGAAACCAAATGGAGTTATCAGAATATTCAAATAGAATTGAAGGCAGCAACAGGAAGATGGAGAAACTCGTTGAATACTACTATTACTTTTTTCAAGGGATGTATGAATTCAAAGAGGGCAATTTCTTAAGTGCCATTACATTCTATCAAAAAGCGGAAAACACAATTCCCTATATTTCAGATGAAATTGAGCGGGCGGAATTTTATTTTAAAATGGCTGAAGTGTTTTATCATATGAAACAAACCCACGTATCCATGCACTATTCTTCTCAGGCGTATAACATCTATAAAACGCACGACCTTTACTCAGTCCGCCGCATACAATGCCATTTTGTAATCGCAGGAAACTACGACGATTTAGAAAGTCATGAAAAGGCGCTCCCCCACCTCGAACAGGCACTAAAAGGTGCACGGCTGCTTGAAAGCAAAAACAAGCGGATTTACGGCCAAGCTTTATTCAATATTGGAAATTGTTATCTTAAAATGGGTGAATTGACGAAAGCAGCAAAATACATGGAGAAATCGATACTCCAATTTAAAAAATCAAATTTCAACAACTTGACACAAGCTTACCACGATTTAGCCTTAATTTATTTTCTTCAACATAAACAAGAACAGGCAATGGATTGTTTCAGAAAAGGCGTACGCTTCGCATGTAAATTCGACGATGGCCTATTTAAAATTATGTTTGAAGGATTACAGGCGCTGTTTATCAAAAAAGGCGAAGCGTCCATTTTATTAAATGTTTTCAACAAATTAGAGACATCCCAAGGATATCCTTATATGGAAGAGTTGGCATTATTAGCCGCAAAGTTTTATACTGAAATTGGGCAGATGGATGATTCTGTTATCTGTTTCAAAAAGATGGTTCATGCCCGCAAACAAATTCAGAGAGGGGATTGTTTGTATGAAATTTAAACTGACTTTGTGCGCTGTAATTGCTTTGATCGGTGTAAGCTTTATCAGTTCTTCCTTAGGAAATGAAGTAAATGTGGCATCCAGAAACATGACAAGCAAAGCTGCAAACGATTCAACGAACTCCCTAGCAGACAAAGCCATCTTTGACAAGGAAATAACGATTGCAGAAAACGGAACGCTTGGGTAAGGACAAGACGCAGCTTAGGCTGCGTCTCTTTTTTTGAAGAAATAGGTGACAAGGTGATAAAATGCTGTGTTCAAACTCTATATGCAGACCAAACAAAAGCCTTAAAAAACAAGATAGGTGGAAGTAATGTATAACCAATTAAGAGAAATTGTAAACCTCTTAGAAAAAATAAATAGCTACGGTCAAACAAATATACTTTCTGTTGAATTCGAAGAACAACAAGACAATCTAAATGACTTGTCTCTGTTATTGACCGACATGGACAAGCTTAAAAGAAGAGTAAATATATTGATCCTAAACATGTTCAAGATGTTGATAGACTTCTGATCGAAATCCACAGAAGGATGACCTCACTTGAATGGCATATATCCGAAATTAGTGATTTAAATATAAAACTGCTAAGAAAAACATGGAAACTTAAGCCTTTTCCTATTTAAATAAGGCAACACCAACAAAGAGGTTAGTTGCCTTTTCTAATTTCAAGAACCGCCACACACTCCTTATGCGTAGAGTGCTGAATAGTATATACAAAACATTATTGAGCAGTGGGAATTCACCTATATTTCCATGGGGATTATCGTAACAATTTATATATAGTAAAAACGATTAAAACGTGAAGAGGATTTTATCAATCAAGAAAAAGTTAAGGGATGATGTAGTATTAACACCCCATACTTTCTTACTGTTCCAGAAAGGTTCTTAAATTAATTTGTGAGCTCTGGTACAAAAAGATTATAATCGTTTTTTGGATATAATAGGCCCTCAATTGTTGAAATAGATTTATCACCCATTTCCAGGTTTCTTCCTACTCTTCTCTTTATCAAACCGATTTCTTGTAGTTTATTGTTTTCATATAGCAATACAAAATTTCCTTTATATTTAAAAACATCCGTGCCAAATACCTTTGTCGAAAAAACACGAACTTTATTTCGTTCCTTTTCTTTGTATTCAACTATCTCATTTTTATTTAGCGTAAAAGAGCGATTAAAATGGGTTTCAAAAATAACTTGAAGAATGGAATTTCTAAGACCATCAAAAAATTCCAAAGAATACATGATATCCTTATGTGTACCCTTTATATCTAATTTTCGAATAAGTATTCTGTTCTGTCTTGAGAAGGGATAAACCTCTTTTGACCCCATAAATTTTTGAACATTACCTTGTTTATTTTCTATATTTGATTTATGTTGATGTAGGTAACTTAATAATTTGGTGCTTTGCAAATGGTAAAAAACATTCATCCAAGCTCTATATAAATCAAAAGAATTAAAGGTTCCAGAAATATTCTTTGAAGGTAGCCTTGCAAACATTTGAAAAAGTGAATTTTCCAAATCTCTTCCGAGTTGATCTCCCTCCTCAATTAATAAATGCACCTCGCTACAATCTTGTAATTCAGTAAAACTTTTTTGAAGATATCCCCCTTTTTTTGAACATACAGCTTCAATTTTTTTATAGGCAAGTCCAAAACTATAATAGTGTTGAAATGAACATGTCTTAATCGCATCGTGATAGAGTGACCATGCTTCCGGTGATAATTTACTCTTTATGTCATTAAATCTTAGAAAGAGTGTCCTTCCAAAAGGGGATTTTGATATTTTATTTCCAAAATGATAGGCGGCTAATAAAGTGTTTATATCAATCACCTTCTTCCATACTTCTTAATCTATAAACAATAAACTCTCCTAAAAGTATATTTGCAATCAAAACGTTTTCTGTGTTTATTTTTAATTCATCCTTTCCATGCACCAGGTCATTACGATAGTCTCTAACCTTCCATAACTTACTAAAATCTTCATCAGTTATTGGAATAGATAGTTGCCGAATCAAGGTTCGAACTTTGATTTTCAAAGGAGGATCTTTCAGTTTTCCTAAACTCTTATCTTTTATTTTATTTGAATATTCTTCTGTAAATGTGTCACTTTGTTCTTTTAATAGTTGCTTCAACAATTTTTTGAACTCTCTAATAATTGCATCAGGCAAAAAAGGGTCAGTTTCTATTTTATCAACCAAAAATTCCATAGCTATGTTTGTATAAATAACCTTATCTTCTATATCTTCTGCTTTCCAACTTCTATTCAACCACTTTAACGCATTAAATAGCTGCTTGTCTAAAGTTGATTGCTGCCCGGTCTGTTTTTTATACAGTTTTTCTTCATACCAATCCAATTCTCTAAAAATGTTTTCAAATTGGGAATCGACACCTAAAGAATTATTTTCCCAGGTGTTATTAGAATCACCCAAAATACTTTCTAAGCCCACTATATTTTCTACATAATAGAGTGAAGAGCATTTAGGATTTTGATATAATCTTAATCTGTTCCATTGATTTAACTCATTACCTAAGTTGTAAAAATTAAATACTCTCTCATTTTTGGACAGTAAAATTATCATATCAATTGCATCTTGAACTTTTTGTCTACCTAACAAATAGGCATCATATGCGTTATCTGATTCGACAATTGTTTGAGCAAAAGTATCAAACTGACCTAGTAAATTGTGATTATATTTCTCCCCAAATCCCTTATACATATCAAAGGCTTGGTTTTTAGTTAAAAAGGTTACATCTCCAAAACCAAATTCAGGATTATTTAACATTAGATTTTCTATTGGAAGCAACACAAGGTAAGGAACGAATTTCACTCCAAAACCCTCTATATTAATTTGTTCCTTTAACATTCCGGAACTTCTCAATATCGCCTGTACTGGTGAATGTGGATCTGAACCTTGAAAAGAAAGGAAATGCAACTTCTTTTTACTTAATTCATGAATAAATGAACTTAGAAAAATCGTGATTCCATCTGTTCCTTTTTTCACTTCATAAATTGTCCCTGCAGATTCTATAGAATTATCTTTTATCCAATACCTGATAACCCAATCCTCAGAAAGGTGTATATTTTTCAAACCTTGGACTTTATCTTGATTACTTTCAAATTCAAATTTTCCGAAAAGTAAACCGCTTCTACTCGATATAAGTAAAGTTTTATGAGGTCTAATTAATTTACCGTTACTGTATACCTCACAACTCCCACTAATTATATTTCGCTGTGTTGATGTCAGAATTGATAACGATTTGTATGTATCAATTTTTTTTTTTATTTTCTTATTCTCAAAATGTTCTACAATTTCGTCAATAGACTCAATAACTATATTCATAGTGTTATATTCACTATTTAAGAAATCCCTAAGATTTCTAAGAACGCTACCTATATTCCTAATCTCTACAGGAATAATTGACCCGCTAATGAAATCAAAACCGCATATCATAAATTTTTCTTTGTTTTTTTGTTTAAGAACCAAGTAATGCAAAATGATAGTATCTTTGGAATATAACATCGATAAAACCAAATTATTATTTTCAAATCCATTGTATGGAATACTATAACTATTTAGAAAAAGTGATGAGTCTAGTGGGTTCATCATTTATTACCTTCTCCTTCATTAGACTTCGAACTACCTGAAATCTACTTTATATATAATCCCCTAGAAATTCATGCGCTTACAAAAAATTTCTTCGCCGCCATCTATTTGGTCTATATTACAGAATAACGAACCACTTACCAAAATTCTTTAGTAGATTTCATTACTAACGTTAAACTACATATGACGCAGTTACTAATAGGTTCGGTTTTACAAGGGACAATTACTTGCCAAATATAACTTACCATCTATATTCTACCTATTCAAAACGATACATTTCCAATATATTAAATCACCTCCAAATCGGTTAAGTAAACAGCCAAATCCCTCATGTTATTTTTGGAATTTTAAGGGGTAATCAAAGGCTCTAACTTCTATAATACTATATCTTCACAAAAAGAAAGGGGTTGTGCCTATAGATAAAGACACATTCTTTATAAAGAAACCATCAAAAAGTGTAGAAGAAGTGAACCGTCTATTACAAAATATGATTTGAAGAAAGTAGCAGATATGGTAGGTATTCTATTCAGCACTTTCACGAAAGAAATGAGAGTGGGTGATTATTCTTATGACCAGTCGGACAAGACAGTATTACCCATTCATAAGATCAGAAGACAAACGGTTAAAAGTGGAACAGAAGAATGAATCAGCTGAACTAGCCTTTATCAAGGAACACTTTGACGCTTTAAATACTCCAAATGTACCAATCCAATAGAATGTTGATGCTTGATGAGGATTTACAGTAAGGAAGCTAAGTATGAAAACAAGAGTCTCAAAATGAACACAGAGCTGTATAATGAATTCAAGAAATTGTGCGAGGAATATTACCCTCAATTCAAAATCCAAGATCTGATTTGTCAGTCATAGAAAGAATTGAAATAATAGAAGATGGGAGTCCGTGAATCAATTACTGATTCTCGGACCCTTATATATCTTCTATTTTTTTACGAGCAATGCACAGCACTCCACATGATTCGTATGCGGAAACATATCCACAGGCTGCACTTCGCGCGTCACGTACCCGCCATCCTCAAGCACCCGCAGGTCTCTTGCAAGCGTACCAGGATTACAGGACACATACACTACCCGCTTCGGTTTCATCTCCACAATTGTCTGTAGCAACGCTTCGTCGCAGCCTTTTCTTGGCGGGTCGACGACTAGCGTATCAGCTGTAATGCCTTCTTCATACCATTTTGGAATCACGGTCTCGGCTTCCCCGACCGCGAACTCTGCGTTTGTGATGCCGTTTAGTTCGGCATTTCGTTTGGCGTCTTCAATTGCTTCTGGCACAATCTCTACGCCGTACACTTTTTTCGCTTGCTTCGCCAAGAATAGAGAAATCGTTCCGATGCCGCAGTAGGCGTCGATGACGGTTTCTTCCCCTTTCAGCTCCGCGTACTCAAGCGCTTTGTCGTAGAGCACTTTTGTTTGCTCTGGGTTGACTTGGTAGAACGATCTGGCGGAGATGGCGAATTTGACGTCTCCGATGAGGTCGTAGATGTATTCTTCGCCCCAGATGACGTTTGTTTCGTTTCCGAAAATGACGTTTGTTTTGTTTGGGTTGATGTTTTGCACGATGGATTTGACGTGCGGGAATTGCGCTGTGATGTCTTCGATGATCTTCGCTTTGTGCGGGAAGTCGTTTGTTCTTGTGATGAAGACGATCATCATTTCGCCTGTAACCACGCCGTATCTGACCATAATGTGGCGGAGCCAGCCTTTGTGGCGTTCTTCGTTGTAGGCTTTGACACCGTATTTGGCGCAAATGTCTTTGACAGCTTGGACGGCTTCGTCGTTTTTGGATTGCTGGATCAGGCAGGCGCTCATGTCGATGATGTCATGGCTTCTTTGCTGATAGAATCCCGCGACGAGTCCGCCTTCCCGTTCTCCTACCGGCACCTGTGCTTTATTTCTGTAGTTCCAAGGGTCTTGCATGCCAAGTGTCGGGTGCACGGTGACGTTGGACAGGTCCAGCTTGCCGATCCGTTCTAACACGTCTTTGACTTGTTTCTGTTTAAACAAGAGCTGGCCTTCGTAGGTCATGTGCTGAAGCTGGCAGCCGCCGCATTGTTTGTAAATCGGGCAAGGGGCGTCGGTTCTGTGCGGGCTTTCTTCCTTCAGCTCGATCAGGCGGCCGAAAGCGAAGCCTTTTTTGACGCGGGTCACTTTGATCTGGGCTTTTTCCTCCGGCAGGGCGTTCGGCACGAAGATCGGGAAGCCCTGCACCTTTGCGACGCCCGCTCCTTCATGTGTCAAATCCTCAAATGTCACGTCGTAGTATTCGTTTTTTTCTACTGGGGGTTTCATTTTCATGTATGTTCACCTCTTGTTTTAAGCGAAAGAAAAACTTGGCCTATTCAAGCCAAGTTTTAGTCATCCAGCTGTTCCGCTTTCTCCTTCGGCATGACGACGTGAATGTGTCGATACAGATTCACGAATTCGCCCGGCAGCATGCCGCCGTACTCGCCGTCCAGGTTCAGCTGCATCTTTTCTGATACATTGACTTTCACGCGGTTTGCTTTTGTATAAATAATGTGCTGGTCATTGATGTGTTCGCCGCGGAGCGCCATCGTTGCGACCCTGATAAATTCAGCAAGATTTGCTTTCTTTAGTATCATCAAATCAAACATGCCGTCATTCAAACTGGAATCCGGCGCTAGCTTTTCGAACCCGCCGACGGAGTTTGTCAGCGTGACCAAAAACAGCATGATTTCGCCTTGAAACAGCTTGCCGTCATATTCAATCTCGACTTCTGTCGGACGAAGTGAGGGCAGCATTTCCATTCCCTTTAAATAATAGGCAAGCTGGCCGAGCATCGTTTTAAGTTTGCTTGGCACGTCGTACGTCAGCTCCGTCAGGCGGCCTCCGCCGGCGATATTGATAAAATACTGGCCGTTGACCTGTCCGATGTCAATCGGGCGGGCAACACCGTTAATGACCGTATCTGCCGCTTTTAAAATATCCTCACGCGGAATATTGAGCGCTCTCGCAAAATCATTCGTTGTGCCGACAGGAATCACACCGAGTGTCGGACGGTTGTCTAAAGGCGCAAGCCCGTTGACGACCTCGTTAATCGTTCCGTCTCCGCCCGCTGCAACGATTAAGTCAAACTCACGCAATGCCGCTTCCTTGGCGGCGTGCGTTGCGTCTCCTGCACATGTCGTGGCATGGGTGGAGGTTTCATAGCCGGCTTGTTCAAATTTTTGCAGGACCTGGGCAAGATGCTTTTTAAAGATCTCCCGTCCCGAAGTCGGATTGTATATTATGCGTGCACGTTTCATTATCTCATCATCCTACTTAAGAGTATCCGATCCATTTTTACACTAACAACCTTTAATTATACTATGAGTTAAAAAAATCGCAACAAAATGTACATAATCTTACAGGTGAAAACGCACAAAAGCCTCAGCAGAGCTGAGGCTTTTTGTTTTTTTACTCTTCTTCCGTTCCCGGTTTTTTCTTGCGGAACTTCGCCAATACTTCATATACGATTGGCACGATTAAGAGCGTCAGAAGCGTCGAACTGATTAAGCCGCCGATAACCGTTACGCCGAGTCCTTTTGAAATGACCTGGCTTCCGCCTTCGAAGCCGAGCGCCAATGGAATCAGGGCGCCGATTGTCGCGATGGCTGTCATCAGGATCGGACGGAGTCGTGTAGAGCCGGCTTCTAGGAGCGCTTCTCTCGTAGACAGGCCTTCCGCTTCCTTATGGATGACGCGGTCAATTAAGACAATGGCATTCGTGACAACGATACCAATCAGCATGAGCATACCGATCATTGCGTTCAGACTGATCGTTTCACCTGATACATAAAGTCCGACCAGGGCACCGATGACTGTGAACGGCAATGAGAACAGAATCGCAAATGGCGCTAGTGCTCCGCCAAATGTAATCACAAGCACGAGGTAAACGATCGCTATTGCTGCCAGCATCGCTAAACCGAGCTTCGTAAAGGAATCAGCGATATCTGCTGATACCCCGCCTGTATCAATCGTTACGTTATCAGGCATGTCAAGTTTATCAATTTTCTTCTGGACATCAGCTGATACGGCAGTGACGTTGTCAGATGTAACCTCACCCGTGACATCTGCATAGACTTTGCCGTCACGTTTTGACACGGTATCAGATGTTGATCCTTCTTTCACTTTGGCGACATCGCCAATTTTGACTTCCTGGCCAGTCGCAGAAGTAATCTTTTTGTTCTCTAAATCTTTCACACTCTTATACTCGTCTTTTTCCGTCTTAATGTTCACATCAAGCTCTTTGCCGTCTTTTTTCACGGTTGTGAGCGGTTCTTGTGATGTTTGTGTCATTAAGGCCTGAGAAATTTGAGACGCAGTTAAACCGAGTTTGCTTAATTTTTCTTGGTCAGCGACAAATGTGTACTCATCGTATTTGCTGGAAAGGCCTGAGTTTACGTTTTTCAGATCCTTTTCATCTTTCATGATTTTTTCAATGTCTTTGACCGTGTCTTTAATGTCGTTTTCTGAATCGCCATACACATAGTATGTTAATTCATTGTTATTGCCTGAAGAGCTGAAGTCCTGTGACTTCCATTCTCCGCGGTCAGATTGCTTTTGGATTTCCTTCAGCACGTTGTCTTTTTCTTTATCAAAATCAGGCGTGTCGCTTTCATATTTGATATAGAATAACGCACCGTTGGAATCTCCCCCGGCAAGCGGGCTGCCAGAGCCTAATGAATACTGAACCGTATCGACATGCTTGCGGTCAAGCAGGATTTTTTCCGCTTTTTCAGCTTCATCTTCGGCTTCTTTTTTCGTTTCACCCGGTTCTGGGCTGTATGTGAGCTGCATCGTTTTTTCTTCCTCGGACGGCAGGTAGCTGGCACCGATTAGCGGTACGAGGAACAAGCTTCCAAGCAGCATCAGAATGGCGACGATAGACGTGATCCATTTGTGGCTCAGCGCCCAGTTCAATACTTTTTTATAGATGTTTGCAAGTCTGCCAGGTTTGTGTTCTTTCGCTTTGATTGGCGCGCCCGTTAATGATTTTTTGAACAGGCTGTGCGCCAGCATCGGCACAAGCGTGATCGAAATCACCAGGGATGCGGCAAGCGCAAAAACAATCGTTAAGGCAAACGGAATAAACAACTCACCGATTTGTCCGCCTACAAGTGCGAGCGGCAGGAATACCGCTATTGTCACAATCGTTGATGACATGATCGGTTTAAACATTTCCTTCGTCGCTTCACGAACCAAGGCTTTTCCACGGAGCGGCTCATCCTTGAGTCTCATGCGGCGGTAAATGTTTTCGATAACAACGATAGAGTCATCGACAACCCGTCCAATCGCAACAGTCATTGCGCCGAGCGTCATGATATTCAGTGTGATATCAAGCTGTTGCAGCACAAGAAGTGCGATGAGCAGTGATAATGGAATAGAAACAACCGAAATTAATGTTGATTTGATATCTCTTAAGAATAAGAGAATAATCACAATCGCAAAAATAGCGCCGAAAATGGCTTTGCTTAACATCGTGTCAACTGACTGTGTGATCGGCTCTGCCATGTCGAGTGTTGCACTATAGTCGAAGCCTTTATGGTCTTCTTTGAACTGCTTCAGCTCATCTTTGACATCGTCAGCAACCTCTACAGTATTCGCATCGTTTGCTTTGACGATGTTGATGCCGATGCTGTCTTTGCCATTTGTGCGTGAAACAGACTCAGCTTTTTTCACATCTTTCATTGTGGCAATGTCAGAAAGCTTAACCGTCGGCACATCTGTGCTTGCGCTTTGCTGCGACTGTGCTGCCGCTTGCGCGTTTTGAGCTGCTTGTGCACTCTGCGCCGCCGCTTGTGATGCTGCGCTGCTGCCTGCACTTGAAGCTGATGCCGTCGGGATTCTCATATTCTTTAAATCTTTAATTGTTTCGATATCGCCGCTGACGACGACAGATTTTTCTTCATTTCCGAATGTGTACAATCCAAGCGGAGTTGTCACATCTGAACCTTGAATCACTTGTTTGACTGTATCTTCATCTAGGCCGTATTCTTTCAGTTTGTCTTCTTTGAAAGAGAATTCAACCTCTTCCACCTGCTGGCCTGATACTTGGACTGAAGCAACGCCTTCTATGCCTTCAAGCTTAGAAACGAGGCTGTCTTCCACTTGTTTTGTCAGTTCTTGCAGGTTGTCTTTATCACTGGACACGCTCAGCGTCAGAATCGGGAAAGAGTTCAAGCTGTAGCGTGAAATTTCCGGATCCTTCGCGTCATCAGGCAAGCTGACGTTTTCTAAGGCTTCAGCCGCTTCTGTTTTCGCTTTGTCCATATCTTTCTCATAGTCATATTCAATCATGACCGACGATGCGTTTTCGTAGGACGTTGACGTCACAACGCTGACTCCGTCCAAATTCTGCACCGCTTGTTCAACCGGTTTGGTCACCTCATCAGCCACTTGGCTTGGGGTCGCGCCCGGATATGTCGTGCTGATCGTCAGGTAAGGCATGTTCACGTCAGGAATGGATTCTTGCTTCATATTCATACCCGCATACAAGCCGGCTGCTGTTACAATAATCGTCATCAGCCATACGGCGAATTTGTTTTTCAGAACGAAATTAATAACGTGATTCATCATATCCTCCATTACATTTTTTATTGACTGACTGGTCATTCTATATAATACTAAACGTTATATTGCAACAACGTCAACTCATATACCAGAAAATTTTACTAAATTTTTCAAGGATTAAGGGGAAGCACGTCATGAATGAAAAAAAAGAGAGAATCATAAAAACCAGCATTCATTTATTTGCGAAAAAAGGATTCGCTGCTACGACGATCCAGGAAATCGCCAGTGAATGCGGTATCTCGAAGGGCGCTTTTTATTTGCACTTCAAATCAAAAGAAGCGCTGCTGTTATCTGCCTGTGAATATTACATTGGCATGTCTATGAAAAAAATGAAGAATATAGAAGAAGATCTCGCCGGAGAACCGCCTAAGGAAGTGCTGAAAAAGCAAATTGGCGCTCAATTTGAAGATTTCCGCGATCATAAAGATTTTATCGTTCTTTTGCTTACCGAAAATATCATTCCGGAGAATCAAGAAATCAAGCAATACTTTTACAAAGTAACCATGGAGACGGATAAACTGTACCGGAACGCCTTGCTGGCGTCCTATGGCGAAGGAATCGAGCGGTACGTCGCAGACCTCTCCATCATGGCAAGGGGCATTGTGCATTCCTATATGAATGTGATGGTATTTAACGGAGAGCTCAATATCGATGCAGAAGAAATTTCAGCCTTTATCATCGAGAGATTGGATGACCTCGTCCAGGGGCTGAACCGTTCAGCCCTCAATCCCATTGTGCCAAAAGACATTTTCAGCCCGATGCCTGCGGGGAAAGATCAGCTGCTTGAGGACATTCAGAAAGCGAAAGAAAACAGCACGCTGCCTGAGGATATCGTCGTGTCGCTGGATGTCATCGAGGAAGAACTGTCTCAGGATAAACCGCGCAAGCCGATTATTAAAGGCATGCTGTCCAATTTGACCGGGACCAATGACAAAGAAGTTGAAAAGCTTCGGGCTCTGATCTCTGTCTTCATCTCGATTTGACCATCAAAAAAGCAGCCCCTGCGGGCTGCTTTTTTATTAGCGTTTTTTAATTTCTTCAAGCAGGATTTTGTTGACCATCGGCGGGTTGGCTTGTCCTTTGGACGCTTTCATAATCTGTCCGACAAGGAAGCCGATCGCACGGTCTTTCCCGTTTTTAAAGTCTTCGATTGATTGAGGATTGTTGTCAAGCGCCTCTGTGACAAGCTTCAGAAGCACGCCTTCGTCAGAAATCTGCACGAGGCCTTTTTCTTTCACAATCTTCTCAGCGTCGCCGCCTTTTTCAATCAATTCCTTAAACACTTTCTTCGCGATCTTAGAAGAAATAGTTCCTTTTTCAATCAATTTGATCATGCCGGCAAGGCCTTCAGGTGTCAGCGCAACGTCAGCAAGCTCTTTTTGCTCGGCGTTCAGATAAGCTGACACTTCACCCATTAGCCAGTTAGACGCTTGTTTGGCTTCAGCGCCTTTTTGAACGGTTTCTTCAAAGAAATCAGCCATTTCTTTTGTCAGCGTCAGAACCATCGCGTCATATGCAGGCAAGCCAAGCTCATCGATATAACGCTTGCGGCGCTCATCTGGAAGCTCAGGAATGCTTGCTTTTACGCGTTCCTTCCATTCATCGTCAATGTAAAGCTCGACAAGGTCTGGCTCCGGGAAGTAACGGTAGTCGTCAGATCCCTCTTTGACACGCATGAGAATGGTTTTCTTCGTTGCTTCATCATAACGGCGTGTTTCCTGCTGGATAACGCCGCCGGAGAGAAGAACCTGCTCCTGGCGTTTTTCTTCATGCTCAAGGCCTTTTTGAACAAACGCAAAGGAGTTCAAGTTTTTCAATTCTGTTTTTGTGCCGAATTCCTCTTGGCCGATCGGGCGAAGAGAGATATTGGCGTCACAGCGAAGTGAGCCTTCTTCCATTTTACAGTCAGAAACGCCTGTATATTGGATGATGGACTTCAGCTTTTCCAGATACGCGTACGCTTCTTCCGGCGTGCGGATATCCGGCTCTGACACGATCTCAACAAGCGGCGTTCCTTGGCGGTTGAAGTCAACAAGAGAATAGCCGTCGCCTGTATGCGTCAGTTTTCCGGCATCTTCTTCTAGGTGAAGGCGTGTGATGCCAATGCGTTTTGTTTTTCCGCCAACTTCGATTTCGATCCAGCCGTTTTCGCCGATTGGTTTATCAAATTGAGAAATCTGATACGCTTTCGGGTTGTCCGGATAGAAATAGTTTTTGCGGTCAAACTTCGTATCTGTTGCGATCTCACAGTTGAGCGCCATAGCGGCTTTCATTGCGAATTCAACAGCTTCTTTGTTCAGAACAGGCAGGACACCCGGGTACCCGAGGTCAATGACGCTTGTCTGCGTATTCGCCTCCGCGCCGAATGGCGTCGGAGAGCTTGAGAAAATTTTCGATTTTGTTTTTAACTCGACGTGGACTTCAAGTCCGATTACCGTTTCAAAGTTCAATTCTTTTCACCCCTTACAATTCAGGTTTTGCTTTATGATGGTCTGTCGCTTGTTCAAATGCATGAGCAACACGGTATACAGTGCTTTCGTCAAAGTGTTTTCCGATGATTTGCAGGCCGAGCGGAAGTCCGTCTGCTAATCCGCATGGCACGCTGATTCCCGGTACGCCGGCAAGGTTGACCGGAATCGTTAAGATATCGTTTGCGTACATTGTGAGCGGATCTTTCGTGTTTTCACCGATTTTAAACGCAGGTGTCGGTGTCGTCGGTCCGACAATGACGTCATATTTCTCAAATACGTCTTCGAAGTCTTTCTTAATCAAAGTACGCACTTTTTGCGCTTTTTTGTAGTACGCATCGTAGTAGCCTGAGCTTAATGCGAACGTTCCGAGCATGATGCGGCGTTTGACTTCATTTCCGAAACCTTCAGCGCGCGTTTGCTTGTAAAGGTCGATCAGGTTTTCCGCGTTGTCTGTGCGGTAGCCGTAGCGGATGCCGTCAAAGCGTGCAAGGTTGGCTGACGCTTCAGAAGATGACAGCAGGTAATATGTCGCAAGCGCATATTTGCTGTGCGGAAGAGACACTTCTTCCCATGTAGCGCCGAGGCCTTCAAGAACTTTCAGCGCGGCAAGAACAGATTCTCTCGCTTCTTTGCCGACACCTCCACCAAGGTATTCTTTCGGAACTGCGATTTTCAGTCCTTTGATGTCGCCAGTTAATGAAGAAAGAAAATCAGGCACGTCCACATTTGCGCTTGTAGCGTCCATTTTGTCTACACCGGAAATCGCTTGAAGCAAGAATGCGTTGTCCTCAACCGTACGGGTAATCGGCCCGATTTGGTCTAATGAAGACGCAAATGCGACCAGCCCGTAACGGGATACACGTCCGTATGTAGGCTTTAATCCGACAACGCCGCAGAAAGATGCCGGCTGACGGATGGAACCGCCTGTGTCAGATCCAAGAGAGAACGGAACTTCTCCCGCAGCAACTGCAGCCGCTGATCCGCCGCTTGAACCGCCGGGAACTGTATCCAGATTCCAAGGGTTTTTCGTCAGCTTGTAAGCTGAGTTTTCAGTAGATGATCCCATGGCGAATTCGTCCATGTTCAATTTTCCGATTGTGACCGCTTCAGCGTCTTGAAGGCGCTGAACGACAGTAGCGTCGTAAATCGGATCGAAGTTTTCGAGAATTTTGCTGGAGCATGTTGTGCGCAGCCCTTTTGTTACGATATTATCTTTTACGCCGATCGGCATACCGAAGAGAAGACCATGCTCAGAACGGCCGTCAACCGCCTCATCAAGCTCCTTCGCGTACGCGCGCGCTCTTTCTTCATCTAATGCCAAAAAGGCTTGTACCTTATCATCAACCGCTTGGATGCGTTTATAAGATTCGTCAACCAGATCAGAAATCTTAATCTCTTTTTTATGTATGAGCTGTTTTAATTCTGTGATTTTATGATCAAATAATGACATTCTTGTGTCCCTCCTTTAGTCCAGAATTGATGGCACACGAATATAGCCGTCTTTATGGTCAGGCGCATTTTTCATGACATCCTCAACCGGAAGACCTTTACCCGCTTCATCTTCTCTCATGACATTTTTCATTTTCAGCACGTGAGTTGTAGGTTCCACATTGTCTGTGTTGACCTCATTAAGCTCCTCGGCAAATGAAATGATGCTGTCGAGCTGTTCAGTGAACATTTTTGCTTCTTCTTCAGTAATCGCAAGTCTTGCAAGGTGCGCAACGTGCTTTACTTCTTCTATTGAAATTCGTGACATATGATCCACCTCCACATATTTCTCCGTTAAGCCATATAATACTGATCATATCAAAAACAAGCCCTTTAAAGCAACAAAACGCCTTAGGACAGGCCTGTGTTTTCGAGACAATACCCTATATATTTTATACTAAAAAGAGGCGAAGGAGAAACGAAATATTTTTCTGAAAATTTTTACTTTAATTATTTTTTGAAAGCGTTTTAATCTTTATTCCCTTCTAGGTTAGCAGCGGTATTTCCCACTGATGATCCATGTTTCATCGCTTGAATGGCCGGGAATACTTTGTTAGGTTAAGTTACCAAGTGCACCCGTAAAAGAATTTCTTTCGGTATGCACTAGCGCCAAGCTGCTTAACTGGCACCATCAATTTGAGAGGTGATGCAACATTATTAGAAATGAAGAGAGGGTAAAACGTGAGTATTGAAATTATTATATCGTTAGGAATTTACTTTATTGCCATGCTGTTAATCGGCTGGTATGCATTTAAGAAAACCACTGACATCAACGATTACATGCTTGGCGGAAGAGGTCTCGGACCATTTGTCACTGCTTTGTCTGCCGGCGCGGCGGATATGAGCGGATGGATGCTGATGGGGGTTCCCGGCGCGATGTTTGCGACAGGGCTGTCAACCTTATGGCTTGCTTTAGGGCTTACAATCGGGGCGTACTCAAACTACTTGCTGCTGGCTCCAAGACTGCGAGCTTATACGGAAGCGGCAGATGACGCCATTACGATTCCTGATTTCTTTGATAAACGATTCCAGCATTCTTCATCACTGCTGAAAATCGTATCTGCTTTGGTTATCATGATCTTTTTCACATTATATACCTCTTCGGGTATGGTATCTGGCGGACGGCTGTTTGAATCTGCTTTTGGCGCGGATTACAAATTAGGCTTGTTTCTGACTACCGCAGTAGTCGTGTTATATACACTGTTTGGCGGTTTCCTTGCTGTCAGTCTGACTGACTTCGTGCAGGGTGCGATCATGTTTGCAGCACTAGTGCTTGTGCCGATCGTTGCTTTTACCCATGTGGGCGGCGTTACTCCGACTTTCCATGAAATCAGCGCTGTTAACCCACACTTATTGGATATCTTTAAAGGCGCGAGCGTCATTAGCATTATTTCCTATTTAGCCTGGGGCTTGGGCTACTACGGCCAGCCTCATATTATCGTCCGATTTATGGCCATTAAAAACATTAAAGATTTAAAGCCTGCGCGCAGAATCGGCATGAGCTGGATGATCATTTCAGTTCTCGGTTCCGTGCTGACAGGTTTGATCGGTGTTGCTTATGCCCATAAATTCGGAGTTGCTGTAAAAGATCCGGAGATGATATTCATTATCTTCTCTAAAATCTTGTTTCACCCTTTAATTACAGGATTCCTATTGTCAGCTATTTTAGCTGCGATCATGAGTTCCATCTCCTCACAGCTCTTGGTAACAGCAAGTGCTGTGACAGAGGATTTATACCGGACGTATTTCAGACGAAAGGCTTCCGATAAAGAATTGGTCATGATCGGGCGTCTGTCCGTATTAGTGATTGCCGTTATAGCGGTTCTCTTATCATTGAATCCGAGCAGCACCATTCTTGATTTAGTCGGATATGCTTGGGCCGGCTTCGGTTCAGCTTTCGGGCCTGCGATTCTGCTCAGCCTGTATTGGAAGCGGATGAACGAATGGGGCGCGCTTGCTGCGATGATTGTCGGGGCTGCGACCGTGTTGATCTGGATTACAACCGGCCTGGCAAAATCAACCGGCGTGTACGAAATCATCCCTGGGTTCATCCTCAGTATGATTGCCGGCATCATTTTCAGCATGATTACAAAGCGTCCTGCAAAAGCCTCTTACCGATTATTTGGTGTTATGGAAAAGCTGTTAAAACGCAAAAAGTAATCAAAAAGCCATCAAGCGCAGCTTGGTGGCTTTTGTGCCCTTGTTTTGCTATAAATACTGTGAGAAAATCATATTTATTTAAAAACACCTTAGATAAGGGGGAAGTTGCTGTTGAGCTGGTACATTGATCCTGATATTTTATTAAAATTGGGCATTGCCACGTTGATTGGCATGGTCATCGGGCTTGAGCGCGAATTAAAAAATAAGCCGCTCGGATTAAAAACCTGTATCGTTATCGCCGTCAGCTCATGCATGCTGACGATCGTCAGTATTAATGCGGCATATCATTTCCCTAAATACTACCGCATCATGATGGACCCGCTGCGTCTGCCGGCACAAATCATCTCCGGCGTCGGGTTTATCGGAGCCGGTGTCATCTTGCGAAAAAGCAACGATGTCATTTCCGGCCTAACGACATCGGCTATGATCTGGGGGGCTGCGGGGCTCGGGCTGGCAACGGGAGCCGGATTTTATAAAGAAGCGTTTGCCAGTCTTCTGTTCATCCTGATCAGCGTAGAATTTCTGCCATGGGTGGTCAGAAAAATCGGTCCCGACCGCCTGCAGGAAAAAGACATTCGCATCAGAATGTCGCTTTCTGATAAGGACAAAATGACAGAGATTTTAAAAGAAATGAAAAGAAGAGATATCAAAACACACTCCGTCCGGATCGACGACCTGGGCGAAAAGGAATTTCCGATCATGGAAGTAAAGGTCCGCGTCCATAAAAACAGATACACGACCGATGTCTACTATGACATTAAAGACATTGAAGGCGTAGTCGGCGTAAAGTGTGATACATTATAAAAGCCAATGGGACATGAAGCCCATTGGCTTTTCGCTGTCATCGAAAAAAACATTGAAGTCTCTATTACTTTCAAATAAAATACATATTAGTAAATAAATATAATAAAAGGAGATGTTCCTCATTACCAAAGCCCGGTTTACAGTAACTGTCGCCCTCATTTTGACTGCTTTCTTAAGTATTTTTGCCATAACAGAATTCATATCCCCTCCTCAATCTCAATCATCCAAGAGCAGCAGCAAGAATCCTAAAAATATTATCTTAATCATCGGAGACGGAATGGGTATGCCAATGATTAACAGCTATAGGACATTAAAAAGCGCAAAGCTGAACACTCCCGCCCAAACAGCATGGGACTCTTATTTAACAGGCATGCAGATGACACATCCTAACGATCCCAGAGACAATATTACTGACTCTTCGGCTGCTGCAACCGCCATGGCAACCGGAACGAAAACATATAACGACGCCATTGCTGTAGACAACAATCATCAGCAGCTCAAAAGCGTAACAGAAGCTGCCAAGGAGAATAAGAAGTCCGTCGGCTTCGTCGTGACTTCGGACTTAACCGACGCCACTCCCGCTGCTTTCGGCGTACATAACGTCTCACGGAAAAACTACACTGAAATTGCTGACCAATACTATGATGAACGGATTAATGGATCTCATAAGGTTGATGTTTTACTGGGAGGCGGAGCGAAGTATTTCATTCGCAATGACCGAAATCTTGCTGAAGAATTCCAAAAAGACGGCTATCATTATGTGACCACAAAGCAAGACCTGAAAAAAAATCAGCACGATAAGCTGCTCGGACTGTTTGGAGAAGTAGAATTAGATAAAGCGATTGACAGAGAGAGCAGTACGCCTTCTCTAAAAGACATGACAGAAGCGGCACTCACTCAGTTACAGAAGAACGAAAACGGTTTTTTTATGCTTCTCGAAGGAAGCAATATTGACAATGCAGCCCATGAAAATGACGTGGTGGGCGCTTTGAGTGAAATGGAAGATTTCGAGAAAGGTGTTCAAGCTGCTCTGGATTTTGCGAAAAAAGATAAAGAAACGCTGGTTATTATTACAGCTGACCACTCTACAGGCGGGTTCTCTTACGGCGCAGAGGGAATGACGCGAGAGACTGGCTATAAATGGGATCCTTCCCCAATCATCGCCGCTAAAAAAACGCCGGGCTATATGGCAGAGAAGATCGCTGAAGGCCAAGATGCCGAACAAGTGCTCAGCACTTATATTGATATGAAGCTGACGGAAAATGAGATCAATCAGGTTAAAAACGCAGCCTCACAATCGAATACAGCTGCTGTCCAAAAAAGCATTCAATTGATTTTTGATAAACGGTCTTTTTCAGGCTGGACGACGTTAGCCCACACCGGGGAAGACGTACCGGTTTATGCTTACGGTCCGGGAAAAGAAAAATGGAAGGGGCTTATCGACAATACGCAGCAGGCAAAAAACATTTTTGCCATTTTAGAACAAAAATAAAAAACTCCGGCTCACCGCCGGAGTTTTTTTATTAAGGAGCGCCGCCCCAGAAAGGATCGGCGCAAATTTCTTAAGCTAACTTCGAAAAGTCAAATTCGGTTATCGGCGTTTGATTTTCGATATCGTTTCTGAATCCCTTCAGCATTTCTTTTTCTTCTTCTCCTATTGAATCAAGGTCAAACATTTGGTGGAGCAATCCATAAATCAGCATATGGCGCAGGCGGAGGAAATCCGGGATTTTCTTGAGCCATTCGGCGGCAATTTCATTTTCCTCCCTGTACCCTTTCATAAAATGCGTCATAAATTCTTCTGTAAAGGCTGCTTTATTTTCATATGGGACAACCGGATACCATAGTACATTGTAGAGGAGAATGCTGATATCATTCACAAACCAGTTGTACCCGATATCATCAAAATCAAATGTAGTGATCTTCCCATGATCCCAGTTAAAATTACCATGGTGAAGATCTGCGTGAACAAGGCCGTAGCTGTCACGGTTTTTTGGCAGTTGCTGCAACTCATTCATTAAATCGTCTGCCTGCTGAAAAACCTTTGTCTGATCTTCAGGGACATATTTTCTGAGCTTCAACTGCTCTTCTTCATCCCACTCTTGTCTTTTAAATCTTGGATTGCTCAGTTTATAGCTTTTTGTCAGGCTGTGCATTTTCCCTGTATATCTGCCAAGCTCGAAAAATAGGGTTTCGTTCCACTCAGATTCGTCTACTTTATGACCCGGCGCCTTTTCATACACTCTCAATAAAAATGCTCCGCCGTTTCCGTCCGGCACTTCCTCAATATCCTTCCCGTTTAACGACGGGATCGGTTTGGCGACTGAAAGCCCGCCTTCAGCAAGATGATGGAGCCATTCCATCTCTCCCATAATATAATCCGGCGACCGGCGAATCGTGTGTGTAATCTTTAAAATATAAGATTCATTGTCTTTTGCAAACTCATACACATAGTTTTCCGCATCCGCTAAAAACTGCACTTGATCTCTAGTAAATCCATATATAACGGCAGCTTCTGCCAAAACCTTTTCTTCATCAAATATTGCTTTAATATCTTTATGCATGCTGATTCTCCCTCTTCATATATTTAGACAATTCCCTTATCGTGTGTTTTTTCGCAAGATTCAAATCATCAACATACCAGCCTTTCTTTTCCATCTCTACTTCCATTTTGACAGCGAGCAGCGAATTTCCTCCTAAATCAAAGAAATCGTTGTCAATTCCTACATAATCCAGGTGGAGAATTTCCTTCCAAATGTCTAAGAGGATTTTTTGCTGTTCTGTCTCCGGCCCGCTATCTTCTGTTTCAGCTCCTACATGTTCCTTCACTAACAGAGCCCGCAAATGCTCCGGCTGATTGGTATCTAAGGCCATTAAATATGGAGAATGCAAGGATTTTTCAGCATGCAGCACTTCCCAATGAGCGTTTGTGTTTTCCATTAAAGCGGATTGCAATACGTCATCAGCAAGCACTTTCGCCTTTTTGCGAGGCGCGGGCTGTAAAGAGGATGCCCATTCGATATGTCCGCTTTGATCCTCTACCTCATTGACGGTTATGTGATAAACCGTTTTTAACGGGCCAGCCTCTTCCTTAAAGCGATGCTCAGCCAAAAACTCAGAAAAAGCCCGGTTCTTTTCTGAGTTCTTATACTCCAAGGACAACGTCGCAAGCTGTTTATCCCGTGCATATGAAGCAAGGCCTGACAGCACTTTATGTTCAATTCCTTTGCCTAGTGCGCGGCAGCTGAGCAGAAAAGTATCTAGCTTTAATGAATCTTCTGTTCGGATTCCCATGATTGCACCGACGATGCCTTCATCACTGAATCTGTCCGCTGCTTCAACGATCCAGCCGATATGGCCGTCCGTATTGAGCCGCTGGGCAAGCTGCTCTTCACGATAGACTGACGGATTCATATTGAACTGATTGATTCTCGCACTCATTTGAGCAACTCGCGGCAAATGCTCTTCTGTCATCTCAGTCAAGGCGATACGCAGGTGTAAGCCGGAAAGAAATTCTTCAAGCGAACGGGACGTATTCAAATCTATTTTTCTTTCTTGCGCGGCCAAATATCGTTCCGTGCGCTTTTGATCAGCTTCTGTCACTCTGAACCTATCAAATGCCCAGACATGTTCTAGGAACATCGGAATAGAATCTGGATCAGACGGCAGAAGCAAGGTCAGAACCTCTGGCAGGCGTTCGTTCATTTCCAAGCATTGAGCCGGATCATCATCTAAGAATATGAACCGATCCACTGAAATGTTCAGCTCATCGGCCATTTCTTTCATGTTTCTGGCTTTCTCATTCCAATTAATGCGGGACAGGACAAAGTCCTCTTTCTTCAAAATCATATCTGGATGACGTTCAAACACATTCCAGACGTCTTCTTCATTATTTCTGCTTGAAAGCACAAGGAGCAGACCCTCTTCTTGTTTTCTCTTTAAAAATTGCTGCAGCGCTCGGTGGGCAGGAGTAATAATGACCCCTTCCACACCAGCTTCAGACACGGTACCGCTCCATAAAGTGCCGTCACAATCGATGGCGGCCGCTTTAAATGGCGGTTTGAGCCATGCCGCAAACTCACGTGCCACCCGTGTTCCCATCGCCGCATAAAATTCTTCAGTAAACGGTATTCTTGCCGCTCTTTCACTTTGCGGGTCAAATATGGCATCAAGCTGGTATGTTTGATGCAGCTGGCGGAGATCAATCAAATGTACATCCGTTTCTCCAGCAAGCTGCGCGATCCAATTCTGCTGGGATTGCACAAGGATGTCCCGGAGCTCCTGCTCTTTCACATTTTCCAGCGGAAGCAATCCAATGAAATAAGGCACTTCCTTTTTCTTTTGTTTCATGATGGCGAGCAGTTCATCTGAATTATATTGAACGTGAGCCATTCTTTCTTCCAAAGAAAGACCTGAATCCCCTGCCATATCCTCAAGGCGAATCAACAGCAGATTGGCACCATTTTTTTGCCGTGACAGCAAGCTTTCTTCATTAAGCAATTCTTGAAACACCTGACCGTAAGGAGACAGCTTTATATCTAGATTGATATCAAACTGTTCGCCCCACCATTTTAGGTAAGGCACAATCGGATCAGCCGTAAAATTGGAACAGATGGTTAATGGACACGAGATGACTCGGTTTGACTCTCTCTCCCTTTTCCGCTCGGCCTCTTCCTGCTCTTTTTGGCTCAGCACCGGAATGTCCTTTATGCGTTTTTCAGGCTCTTCTGCAGCTTTTTCAGCAAGAGAGATAAAATGAGAAACAAATGCCTGCATGGATTCATGAGTGAATAGCGACCGGTTGTATTGAAGCACACATTTAAGCTCTCCCGTCACTTCCTTCACGACGTCCATTTTCATATCAAGCTTTGAAATGCCCTTTGCGAATTCGAATGTTTCAAATGTTAATCCGCCAGCCTCTATTTTTATATTCGGGTCATACTCATTGTGATAGATCAGCATGGTATCAAAGAAAGGGTTGCGGTTCGGCTTGATCACCGGCTGCAACGCTTCTGCCATTTGATCGTATGGATAATCCTGATGGTCATAAGCTTCAAGCAGCGTTTGTTTTGTGTGTTGAAGGTTTCCGGCAAACGACTCTTCAGGATTCAAATGAATTTTGATCGGCAAAAAGTTTGTAAACATGCCGATCGTATTCTCAATATCCGCATGTCGCCGGCCTGCCACCAATGACCCAATCATCAGCTCCTGCTGTTTTGTATAGCTGGACAAAAGCATGGCATAGAGCTGAAACAGCATGACATTGTTGGTCAGCTGCTGCGCCTCTCCGATTTTCTCAAGCTTTTCTAAAACGCGAGGCGGGATTGTAAACTTAATTGCCCTGCCTAAAAAGCTTTGTTCTTTTCGTTCATAATCAAGAGGCATATTCAGCACGGGCACTTCGCCCTCAAGCTGCTTCAGCCAATACTCTTTTTGGCGTTTAAACATGTCACTATTAAAAAATGTCTGCTGCCACTCCGCATAATCTTTATACTGAATGATTTTTTCCGGGAGCTGTTCCCCTCTATATAATTGGGTAAATTCTTTTATAAAAATATTCATCGAGGCGCCGTCCGCCACAATATTATGCATATCAACAAGCAACGCATGTTTTTCTTCCTCAATTTTGACGAATTTCACCCGAATTAATGGAGAGACCTTAAGATCAAATGGCCGTATAAATGAACTGATTTCGTCATCAAGCTCATCCATTTTCGCTTCGGTTTGTTCAATCGAAAAATCAAAGTTCTGATGGATTCTCTGCACAGGTTCTCCATCCTTAATTTCAAACGTTGTACGCAGTGTTTCATGCCTTTCGATCAGCTTTTTGAATGTGTCCTCAAAGCGGGCGGCATCAATTTTTCCGAAGCACAAAAGAGCCATCGGCATGTTATATGTGGTGACTTGCCCGATTCTCTGATGAATCAAATACGTTCTCCGCTGTGCCGCTGAAAGCCTGTATACGTCTTTTTTCTCTGAAGGCTGAATGGATGTATATTGATTTCGGTCAGAGCGCTCAATAAGTGCGGCAAGCGCACGGATTGTCGGGTGCTGGAACACGTCGCTTAGCGTAAGCTCCGCTCCAAATTCCTTGTGAATGCGGGAAATCAGACCAGTGGCGTTCAATGAATGCCCGCCTGTTTCAAAGAAATGGGTATCTAATGTGACACGTTTGACTCCGAGAATGTCCTTCCACATAGCAGCCAAGACTGCCTCTGTCTCATTAAATTGAACATCTGATTCTGTATCCGCTGTCTGCCCGTCATTTGCTTGCTCAGGCACCAAAAGCTGAAAATTTTCTGCCACCGGTGTTCCCGACTGTTCATTTGTCCGGCCAATCCAATATCTTTCTCTTTCGAAAGGATACGTTGGAAGCGGAATAAGCTGGCATTGCTCCTGATCATAAAAAGCTGTCCAATCGACCGGCACCCCGTGCAGCCACATCTCACCCAGTCTGCTCAGCAAGTAACGGTAATCAGAAGCTGCCTCCTTTGGATGCCTCATCAGCTGGATTGCAATGTGCTGCTTGTCCTCTGCCTGATACAATTTGCTGACAAACGAACGCAGCGCATTTCCAGGGCCAACCTCTATAAAAATTGGATCCAGCTCTTCTTTTAAGCGTTTTGCGCAGTTCATAAATCTGACGGTTCCCCGCAAGTGATCAGCCCAATATGACGGATCTCCAGCTTCCTCATCAGTGATCCAGTCTCCTGTTACATTTGAGACAAACGGGATCTTTTGTTTTTTAAATTGATAGGCTGAGAGCTTTTGTTTCATGCTTTCTAAAACCGGTTCCATCATATACGAATGAAAGGCATGTGATGTATGAAGCTTTCTGCAGCTGTGTCCTTCCGCGTTCAGCTTCCTTTCCAATACATCAATCGCACTTGATTCTCCTGATACAACACATGAATCCGATGCATTCACAGCAGCGATTGAAATGGTTCCGTCTGTATACGGTTTGATGTCTGCTTCGCTTAAGGAAACGCTAAGCATAGAACCGGACGGCAGATTTTGGAGTGCTGCCCCTCGATAGCTGACGATGTCAAGAGCATCTTCCAATGAGAGCACACCGGAAATGGCTGCAGCCGTATACTCACCGATGCTGTGTCCCGCCATTGCTTTCGGCTTAATTCCCCAGTGGATCAGCATTTTTGCAAGTGCATATTCGATACAGAACAGCAGAGGCTGCGTATATTCAGTTTGGTTAATCAGTTTTGCATCATGCTGATTATTGTCAGAGAAAAGCACCGTGCGCGGATCTGTGTCCATATGATTTTTTAATATGTCAAAACAGGCATCGAGCTCTTCCTTAAAAATCGGTACAGTATCGTAAAGCCCTTTAGCCATATCAACATACTGCGCCCCCTGTCCCGGAAAAAGAAAGACAACGGGCCGGCTTGCAGATTGAGAGCTGCCGGTTTTAACAGACTCATAGTCATTTTCATGAATAGCCTCAAGAAGCTCAGGCACATCCGCTGCCACAATCGCTTTTTTATAAGGAAACGAATGACGCCCTACTTTGAGGGTATATGCCGCGTCTGCCAAATTGGCCTGCGGATTTTTCACGAAATAGTTTGACAGCCGGTCTGTCATGCTGTTTAAAGCGGCCGGTGTTTTGGCTGACAGCAATAAGAGTTCCGCGTCATGTCTTTCCGCTGCCTTTTGCTGTGCCGGCGCTTCCTCTAAAATGACATGGGCATTTGTTCCCCCAATGCCAAATGAGCTAACGCCCGCTCTGCGCGGGAACTCATTTTCTTCCCAAGGGGTGAGTTTCGTATTGACGACAAATGGTGATTGCTCAAAATCGATTTTGGCGTTTGGCTTTTCGAAATTCAGAGTCGGCGGAATCACTTTGTGCTTTAAGCTTAGAACTGCTTTCATAAATCCAGCTACACCAGACGCATCGTTTAAATGACCGATGTTGGATTTGACAGAACCAATTTTGCAGTAGCCGCGACGGTCCGTTTGGTAAGCTTGTTTTAATGCTTCAATTTCTATCGGATCACCGAGTGTCGTCCCTGTGCCATGAGCCTCGACATAGGTAATGGTTTCAGGCTCCACCTCGGCCATGTGCAGGGCTGTTTTGATCGCTGTTACCTGGCCTTTGGTGCTCGGCGCTGTATATCCAACCTTTCTGCTGCCGTCATTATTGATCGCAGTACCTTTTATCACTGCATAAATATGATCTCCGTCTGCTTCAGCATCTTCAAGCGTTTTTAAAATGACCGCTCCTGCCCCGTCTCCAAATACTGTGCCTGCCGCCTCATCATCAAAGACGCGGCAATGCCCGTCTGGAGAATGGATCATACCTTCTTGGTAGAGATACCCGGATTTTTGCGGGAGGCGGATAGAGACTCCGCCTGCAACCGCCATATGGCAGTCCCCATTTAACAAAGCCTGAGCAGCAAGATGAATAGAGACCATCGAGGTTGAGCAAGCAGTCTGCACCATCATGCTCGGCCCTTTCAGGTTAAGCTTATAAGAAATAAGTGTTGCCATGTAATCTCTCATATTCAAAACGGCTGTTTCCAGCGTCTTTGAGTCTTCTCCATGCTTTGCTCCCTGAAGAGCCCTCAGCACCCATTCTGCATTGAGGCCCGCTCCGGTATAAAGGCCGATCTGCCCTTTATAAGTGAAAGGATCGTAGCCGGCGTCTTCCAAGGCCGTCCACACACATTCATGAAAGATACGGAACTGCGGATCCATCATGGCAGCTTCCTTCGGCGTATAATCAAAGAAGCCGGCATCAAACAGATCTACATCCTCCACAATTCCTTTTGCTTTGACAAATCGCGGATCATTCAGCAGCTCTTCATTAACACCCTCTTCTCTCAGCTCATCATCAGTGAAAAAAGAAATCGTCTCTTTCGCATTTTTTAAATTGCTCCAAAACTCCTGCACGTTTTTTGCTCCCGGAAATCGGCCTGCCATACCGATTACCGCAATTTCAGCTCCATGATTCGCATAATGAGAATTACTCATTCTATTCGCCGCCTCTCAATCTTTTATCTCGCTGATTGCGTATCCGTGTTTTTCTCCGTCCCTTGGATACAGCTGCCATTTCTTCTTTATCCTCTTCACTTTCCTCTTGATCAGGACTGATAAATTGCGCTAAAGCAGCTACAGACGGGTATGTGAATAAAGTCACCACAGCCTCGTTGGTTCCCAAT
The DNA here is from genome assembly GCF_002796895.1 of Bacillus sp. SN1. Taxonomy (NCBI): domain Bacteria; kingdom Bacillati; phylum Bacillota; class Bacilli; order Caryophanales; family Bacillaceae; genus Bacillus; species Bacillus sp. SN1. The sequence goes on along the minus strand of NZ_PHIE01000005.1, from coordinate 107,319 downwards.
TCTTTATTTAAACGGTTTGTCACTTGTACAATGTCTAAAGAGCTGGCTCCCAAATCAAAAAAGTTATCATGTATGCCGACTTGCTCCAGACCCATGAAATCTTGCCAAATGCCGCATATGACCTGTTCTGTTTTGTTGCGGGGGGCGACATACGGATTATTCAATTCAGGTCGGGTGTGTAAGGCGCCCGTCTTCTTCTCCTCTTTCGCTATGCTATCGGCATTCATGGATATCCATTGCTTCATTCTGTGTCCCAAATCACCTGTTGAAACTAATAAATGGCGATTGTTGATATCTGACAGCACATATTGAAAAAGAGCTGCTCCTTCTTCAGGCAAAATGGCAAGTTCAGCAATAGATTCTCCGATAGTAGATTCAAGCTGGCCCCAGAAGTTCCATGCATCCCAGTTCACACAAACCCAAGGAGTCTTGCTGCGCTGATTTACCCTCGCCGCAAAAGCATCCATATAAATATTCGCTGCAGAGTAAGCTGAGAAACCGAGACCTCCAAGCAAAGCACTAATCGATGAAAATAAGAAACAAAAATCTATATTTTCGTTTTCTAATAGAGATTCAAGCACTTTCAATCCTCTGACTTTAGACTGGAACTGGTCTTCTCCGCCTTCAATCGTTGCAGGTATATCTGTAATCGCCCTGAAAGACGAACTTCCCGGAAGCCCGGCAGCGTGAAAGACGCCGTTCAGCTGGCCAAACTCAGTATGAACCTTTCTCATAACAGCCTGCATATCCGACAGGCTTCCCGCATCTGCCTGTAGAGCTGTCACCTTTGCGCCTAACCGTTCCAATTCTTTTATTTTCAGGATTTTCGCGGTAATCGGATCATCTTCCTCATGTTTCTCGCACCAGCTTTCCCACTGGCTGCGCTGCGGAAGTTCACTTCTTCCTGTCAGAATCAGACGGACGTTTCCTTCTTGTGCAAGCAGCTTTGATAACACAAATCCGATTCCGCCAAGCCCTCCCGTAATAAGATAAACACCTTTCGGGCGGATCATATTCGGCAAGCCGGACGCTTTATTTAACTGAACAGGCTGATACATCTGCACCCATCGGCGGCGGTTTCGGTATGCGATCATTTGATCCTCGCCCGCTGCATCAGTTTCCGTCAGGATTTGGTCAATCAACTCCTCTTCTTTCCATGTCAATGTATCCGGTAAAGGAGGAATGTCGATGTTCCAGCACTTCAAATGGTTATATTCCTGCGGGATGACTTTCAACGGCCCCAAAATCGTCGATTTTTCAGCATTGATTTGTTCTTCTCCAGTCACCTCATGAATCCCGCTTGTCAGCACAAACATATTACATTCGTTCATTTGTTTTTGATTAGATGCCGCCTGTGCAGTAAAAATCAAACTATAATAGCCGTTTTCACTGTACGTGCTGAAAGTTTTGAAGGATTCCCCTTGCTCCGAAACGCTCCACAGATGCATCATACAGTTTGGAAGTAGCCCGTCTGAAGCAAGTGAAGAAAATAAACGCTCATAATGTGTCCCATCAGCTGGATTGATGACATACAATCCGCTGTTTATTTTTTTGAATTGTCGGTCTCTCGTGACAATTACGGTCTCATGTCCTTTGCGGCGTATCGCTTGCACCAGCCGATCTCCAAAGGCTGTTCCTTCATGGAAAACCAGGGTTTTTCCGCCTTCAGCTGGCTGCTCTTTCTTTCGGCTGTCAGCGGACTTAATCTTTCTTTCCCATGACGGCAGATAGAACCATTGATCCATCGGTTTCTTTTTATTCCATTCATCAACTGCGGTGAAAGCAGCCGCATTGTCAGCCGCTTCTATCCAATAGCGTTTTTTCTCAAAAGGATAAGGCGGAAGCGATATCAGACGCTTAGGCTTATCACCGCCATACTGCCTCCAGTCAATTTCACATCCGCAGACCCAAAGCTGACCTAATTTCTTCAAGAAATAGGAATGATCATGCACTGGTTCTTGAACATGTCTGACAAGATTGACGATGTCATGCTGGCTAGATCTCTTCTTATGCCTTCTGGCAAATGTGCTTAACGTGCTGCCCGGTCCGACTTCTATTAACAGAACGTTATCGTCACTCAAAATCTGTTCTAATCCTTCATGGAAGCGGACTGTGCCTCTCAAGTGCTGAGACCAATAAGCCGGGTCTGCTGCTTGTTCCGGTGTTATCCATGTTCCCGTTACATTCGAAACAAAAGGAATCCGAGGGGTGTTCATATCCTGTTGCTTTACAATCGCGGCAAATTCCTCAAGAATGGGTTCCATCATATAAGAATGAAAAGCGTGAGAAGTATGCAGGTGGCGGCCGGCAACGCTCTTTTCTTCAAGAAGAACCGCAAACGTCTCAATGTCTTCGCTTTTTCCGGATACTACGCATAAGTCATGAGCATTGACAGCCGCAAGTGACAGACTGTTCGTAAGCAGCGGCTGCAGCTCTTCCTCTGATAGCTGAACACTCATCATTGCTCCAGATTCCAGCTGCTGCATCAGCCTTCCCCGTTCCATTACGAGCGTTAAAGCCGTGTCTAATGAGAACACGCCTGACAGGCATGCAGCAGTGTATTCACCAATGCTGTGTCCAATCATATAATCCGGTGAGATGCCTGCACTTTGCAGCAGCTTTGCGAGCGCGTATTCAAAGATGAACAGCAGCGGCTGCACAATAGCGGTCTCCGTCAGCTTCGCCCCATCATTTGAATCTGGGAAGACGATCGCCTTCAAATCAATTTGATGTGACTTCTGTGCGAAGGCAAAACAGCGGTCCGCTTCTTTCTGAAATACAGGTTCAGCTTCATATAAATCTTTCATCATATCAATATACTGAGAGCCTTGCCCGGAGAACATAAAGGCAGTCGGGCGCCCGCTGTGTCTTTGATAGGCTGTGAGCTCTGCACCGCTTTCCCATTCCGTTGATTTTGAGAGCACGACCGCTTTTCGGTATGAAAATTGTTTTCTGCCGACTTGCAAGGTGTATGCCACATCCTCTAACGGAACGTTTGGATGCGTTCGAAGAAATTCCTTCAATCGATTTGTCATCCGCTCTAAGGCTGTGTCTGTTTTTGCTGACAGAACTAGCAAATGCCGCTGGCTCTCGGAAGCTTCTCTGCCTGACTCCGGCTCCTCTTCCAGTACAATGTGCGCATTTGTGCCGCCAATTCCGAAAGAGCTGACACCCGCCCGCCTTGGATCAGCGGATTCCTTCCAGAATGTCGCCTCGGTATTAACATAAAATGGCGTCTGGTCAAAATGAATATGCGGATTAGGTGTCGTATAGTTCAAGCTTGGCAAAATTGTTTTATGTTTTAGCGATAAAACGGCCTTAAAGAGTCCGGCAATCCCGGCAGCGCTGTTTAAATGTCCAACATTGCTTTTCACTGACCCGATTGGAATTGACATTGGCCTGCCACTTTTAAAAACCTGGCTCAGCGCTTCCATTTCGATTGGATCACCCATTTTTGTACCGGTTCCGTGAGCTTCGATATACCCTACTGTGTTCGGGTCAATCCCTGCATTCTCGTATGCATTCTTTAACACTTCGGCCTGGCCTTCAACGCTCGGGGCGGTAAAACCGACTTTTCGGCTTCCGTCATTATTCATTCCGACCCCTTTTATGACCGCATAAATGGTATGCCCTTCTTTAACGGCGTCCTCATATCTTTTTAAAACGACAATTCCCGCGCCATCGCCAAAAACTGTGCCGCCTGCATCCTCATCAAAAGGACGGCAATGCCCATCAGGTGATTGAATCATGCCATCCTGATAAACATAGCCTGACCGCAAAGGGGTGCTGACAGTTACGCCTCCCGCAAGCGCCGCGTCACATGCTCTGTTTTGCAGCGCTTGACATGCCGCTCCAATATTGACTAAAGAAGTGGAGCAGGCTGTTTGCATTGTAATGCTCGGCCCATGCAGGTTTAATTTATAAGCCAGCTGGGTACTGAAAAATTCTCTGTCATTTAACAGCATGGAACTGAACTGTTCAGTCCCATCCAGTTTCCCTGCGAAACGTGTAATCCATTCGAGGTTCGGACTTGTCCCAGTGTAGACGCCGATTTTCCCTGTTGCCCGCTCAGGGTCGCAGCCCGCATCTTCTAAGGCCTCCCAGGCACATTCATGTAAAAGCCTGAATTGCGGATCCATCAATTCTGCTTCTCTTGAGGAATATTGGAAAAAATCCGCATCAAACATATCAGAGCCCTCGATGATCCCCTTCGCTTTTACATAATCGGGGTGCTGCAAGAGCTGGTCATCAATGCCTGACGCTTTTAATTCTTCATCCGTAAAGAAGCTGATCGTTTCTTTGCCGTTTACGAGATTATTCCAAAACTCATCCAAATTGCCGGCTCCCGGAAAACGCCCTGCCATACCGATAATCGCGATATCAGATCCCTGACCGTTCGGACGGCGTTGCGACACCTTTTGGTGCTGCGTCATTTCTGGCTGCCCGGCCTTCGTTTGAACCTGTTGATGAAGATGCTTCGCCAGGCTGCGAACTGCGGCAAATTGATAAAGCAGAACTGGTTCCACCCTCCAATTCAACTGGTCTGTTAATTTTGCCGCTAATTGAGAGATATCAAGCGACGTAGCCCCCAGCTCAAAAAACGGCGCATTATCGTCAAGCACATTGAATCCAAAATGCTTTATGACAATTTCTCTGATTGTCTTTTCAATAGCAGATAACGGCATTGCACGAAACGGTTCTGCCGGCTGGTGAGGCTCATCTTCTTCAAGTTCAGCCAGTGCTAAGCCGGCTGGCAACGGGAAATGCTGCTTTGTAAAAGGGTAAGTCGGCAGAGCTAACCTTTTATTATGCTGAGGTTCATGCAGGACGCTGAAATCAACCTCAGACCCGAGACTCCACAACGCTCCGTATATATGTAACTTTAAAACGTCTGTGTGTCCTTGTGTGCCGAGATCACCTGTCATGCCAATTGATTGGCGCTCTGTAAACACTGATGCCCCCTGAGTCAAACGCAGGTCTATGCAAACAGCAGGTTCCTCCCGCAAACAAGATGAGATGTGTTCAAAAAACCGTATCGGCTTGCAGATTTGGCCGGCCCAATAACTGGCATCCGCTGCTTCGCCATCTGTTATCACTTTTCCAGTGACAGATGAAACAACTGGAATGTCTGGTGACTTCATGTCCAGCGTGCCAAGGAAGTGCATGAATTCTTCCGCAGCGTCGACCAGCAGATCCGATTGATACGCGATATCCCCATCAAATAACTCAGCAGCAATCCCTTTTTGTTCAAGCCGCGCCTTCAGCTGATACACATCCTCTGGCAAACCGGAGACGGCACAATACCGCTCATCAATCAGCGCAAGGGATAATGATTTTTCTAAGTATTGAACGATATCCGATTCTGACAGGCTGACACCGAGCGTTTTTCCTGCCGGCGACATACTGATTAACTCTCCGCGTTTATATGCGGCTGCGGCCCCTTCTTCAAAGGAAAACATCCCTGCCGCGCAGGCCGCCGTAAACTCCCCGAATCCCCGCCCGATAAAGCGGTCTGGTGTTATGCCGATGTACTGTAAGAAACGGACTGCGGCGTATTCCATGATGAACGACAACGCATGGACCAATCCCAGATTTTCCTCTTCCCGGTACGTTTCTGGAGCAGAAATACATGCTTTAAAGAAGCTGAGTACATCCTGCTGAAAAGCATTTTGCACCTTTTCGAGGCAAGCATCGACTTCTTTTTTGAACAGATTTTCCGTGCGGTACAGCTGCGCATATCGGCCAAAGCCCTCTTGAACGTCTCCCGCAAATACAAACATGGTGCTGCTTGGAACAACCGCCGATTCGGTGATTTGTTTTTTATGCCGATGTTCAGAAAGCTGATCAAGCAGATCCTTTTGATGTGAAGCAACAAAGGAGATTCTGTACTGGAATTGCTTTCTGCCAAGCTGTAGCGTACGGGCTATGGCTGGCAGCGGCGCTTCTGGGTTCCGGCGAAGAAAATCAGCCAATTGATCCATTGAACGGGTAAGCTCCTGTCTTGTTCTCGCAGAAAGAACAACGAGCTCAGGACCGCCGGCTGGCATTTCGTCAGTATGAGATGGGGGCTCTTCAAGGACAACGTGAGCATTAGCGCCGCCGATTCCAAAGGCGCTCACGCCGGCTCTTCTCGGCCCTTGCAGAGATTCCCATTCAGTCAGCTCTGTATTGACAAAAAACGGCGTGTTCTCAAACTTGATGCGCGGGTTCGATTTTTGATAGTGAAAAGCGGGCGGCAGCATTTTATGATGGAGCATCATAACGGTTTTTATAAATCCCGCTACCCCGGAGGCGGCGTCCAGATGCCCGATATTCGCTTTGACAGAACCAATTCGGCAATATCCTTTTTTATCTGTATTGAAAGCGCGGGTCAGCGCCTCAATTTCAATCGGATCTCCGACAGGCGTTCCTGTCCCGTGGGCCTCAACATAACCAATAGTTTCCGGTTCCGTTTCCGCCATCTCCATAGCTGTGGCAATAACATTCGCCTGGCCTTCAGCACTTGGAGCCGTATACCCTGCCTTGTTGTTTCCATCATTATTAATTGCAGAGCCCTTGATGACCGCATAAATCACATCACCCTCAGCTTGTGCGTCTTTCAATCGCTTTAACGCCACCACTCCGGCTCCTTCACCAAAAATGGTTCCGTTCGCCTTTTCGTCAAACGGACGGCAATGACCATCTGCTGAATAGATCATTCCTTCCTGATAAAGGTACCCAGATATATGCGGCAGGCTCAGGGTAACACCTCCGGCTAATGCAAGGTCACATTCTCCTCCAATCAAGCCCTGGCACGCCATATGTATCGCGACAAGAGAAGTCGAGCAAGCGGTTTGAACTGATACACTCGGCCCTTTCAAATTAAGTTTATAAGCGATTCGTGACGCAAACGACGAATCATTTAAATGCATGATTTGAAAAGCGTCTTCATTCTTATGAAGAGAAGACATATGACGGCCCATCCAGGACAAATTGCTGGAAGCACCAGCATACAGCCCGATCAGCCCGTTAAACCGTTCAGCGTCACAGCCCGCATGCTCCAGCGCTTCCCAGGTACATTCATGCATGAGTCTGATTTGCGGATCCATCAAGGCAGCTTCTCTCGGTGAATAGCCGAAAAACTCTGCGTCGAAGTCAGAAACCTCATCAATGATCGGTTTTGCTTTTACATATGCCTCTTGACGAAGCAGCGTCTCATCTACCCCGGCTTCTTTTAGTTCTTCATCGGTAAATTGAGTGACCGATTCTATTCCTTTTGAAATGTTGCTCCAATACTCATCAATATTTGCCGCGCCTGGAAACTTGCCCGCCATACCGACTACCGCTATTTCCAGTCCTGTTTCTGTCCATTGTTTCTCGTCAGCCATGGAAATCAGCCTCCCATCTATTTTCGTCTCATTCGCTGTTTTCGCCGGTTTTTCCCTTCATTTATGGCTTTTTGGCGATCTGGCTCTATTCCTTTTATGTGCAAGTCATCACCGCTTTGCTGTGCTTTGACGGCTTGGGTTAATGCTGCAACCGTCGGGTGGGCATACATCATCACAACCGGGATATCCACGCCAAGCTCGTTTTTGATTCTCCCGCTCACCTGAAGCAGATCAAGTGAAGAGGCTCCTAATTCAAAGAAATTCATATTTACATCTGTCTCAGAATGAAAATAATCTTTGAAAATATTCATTAACCTTTCTTCAAGTGTGTCCAAGCGGTCTTTTGTCAGCACATGCGCTGCGGTTTGTCTGTCCTCTTTCACATAGCTGTCTTTCATTCGTTTGTTTACATCCTGCAGCGAAATCAGGACTTGCGGGTAGCGCAGCTGCAAAGCTCTCATAAACGCTTTCGCACCTTGGGCCGGCAGGATTCCTTGGTGTTGCTCCTCTTTGTCCGCTATCTTCGAAAGAATGGCTGCCGTTTCTGATTCATATGCCATCCCTACTTGTTCCCAACGGTCCCAGTTAACCGTCACCATGTTTTCACCTTCTTTTCGGCATGCGTGAGCATAACTGTCCAAGAATGCGTTTGATGCAGCGTAGCCGACTTGGCCCCCCGCTCCTAAAAATGAAACAAGAGAGGAACAAATGAAGAAGAAGTCCGGCTGTTTGTTTCTAAGCGCTTTTCTTAACAGAGCGGTTCCTGTTATTTTGGCTTTCGCCATATGCCTCTCATCGTCTGGTGTCCTTGCGTGAATCACTTTGCCATCAGGAATGCCTGCTGCATGAATAACGCCATGAACGGCTTGTCCGAAACGAGATTCCACCGTTTGCAAGGCTTTTTGAAGCTCTGCCTCGTCTGAAATATCCGCCTGTAATACCAGCACCTCTGCTCCAGCCTTCTCGAGCTCTTCCACAGCCTTGAGTTTTTTGGCTGTATCGTCATTTGCTCTTAGTTTATCGGGCAGTCCCGTCCGGCTTAGCAGCACAAGCTTTGCTTGAACTGTTTCAGCTAAATGAGATGCAAGAGATAATCCAATCCCCCCAAGGCCGCCTGTAATGATATAAACTCCTTTATGCCTGAGATTGCCGGCCATATCAATCTCATCTTGCTTGCCCGGCTGCTTCGCCTGCCGAATCCATCTGCTGTTTCCGCGATAAGCCACAATAGGCTGATCATCCTCTTTTTTAAGTTCATAAGAAATCATTTCAGGCCAGCTTGATTGACCGAGTCGCGGGTCCGGACAAAGATCAACAGCTTTACAGCTGATCTGCTTATACTCTTGCGGAATGGTCAAACAGACTCCGGTCAGCGCAGCCTGATGAGGCTGAAGATCCTCCATTCCCGTCACATCGTGAGCTTGATTGGTTACTACGGTCATGCTGAATCTTTTGTTGCTCTCTGTTCCAAGTAAACGGACAAGATCAAGGAGAGGAAGATAACCGGCTATTGTGTGCTCTGCAATATCTCCATCATGACAATCACAGTCTTGCAGCCACATCCAGATGATTTCATCAGGGATAAACCCCCTTGCATTCAGTTCATCCAGCAGCTTCCGAAAGTGGGCCGTATCACGATGGTTTACCGTAAACGTGTTTCTGTCTGTTTCCGCAAAGTAATCACCCGGCTGGACAGACACGGCTTCCGCCTGCTGTTTTAGGAGATATTGGCTGACATCACTGTTTTCTTCAAAGACAAGTATCCTCTTTCCTTGATGAGTGAATGTCTCATTGACTGGTTCCATTCGTTCCCAGAACGGTACGGAAAACCACTTATCAAAAGGAAGCTGTTTTTCACTTGAAGCAACGTTTAATTTCAATTCGTTTTTGATCTTTTCTTCCATGCCGCCCTGAGATGTTTGCGGATCGGGAAATACTTGATGCTCAAAAGGATAAGTCGGAAGCGGGACCCTTTCGTATGAGCCCCCCTGGCGAAAGTGCTCCCAGTTCATGTTTACACCATGCGTCCAAAGCCTGCCGATGCGGTTTAACAGATAGACACGATCAGATGATACTTCCTTTGGATGCCTGATCATGTTTACCGCAGCATGTTGCTCCGTCATAAAACCCTCATGTTTTCTCACAAACTGCGTCAACGTGTTTCCTGGCCCGATCTCAACAAATACAACATTGCCCATTTGTAAAAGTGTGTTCAGCCCTGAATGAAAATCAACCTTTTCCATGATTTGCGAAGCCCAGTATTTCGGATCTGCGGCCTGCTCTGCTTGTATCCAATCGCCTGTCACATTTGAAATAAACGGAAGGCCGGGTGCTTGGAATTCAATATTATGCAAAATATCAGCAAAACGAGATGCTGCCGGCTTCATCATGCTTGAATGAAACGCATGGGACGTTTTTAAGTGCTGAATTGCCACTCCTTTCGACTGAAGGCGCGCGGCAAAAGCATTGATTGGCTCCATAAGACCTGATACAACCGCTAAATCAGAGCTGTTTGAAGCCGACAGCTCAACCCCCTCTGTCAATTCCATTTCTGTCTCTCTGCTAGACAGTCTGACGCTCAACATTTCTCCCTCCGGCATTTCCTGCATCAATCGGCCTCTCATCGCAACCATATGAAGCGCGTCTTCCAATGAACAAATGCCTGACAGACAGGCTGCCGTTAATTCCCCTATGCTGTGGCCAATCATGTATTGCGGTTTTAAACCTTTTTTGCTCAAGAAGGACGCCAGCGCATATTCAAAAGAAAATAAAATAGGCTGCGTATATGAGGTTTCATGGATAAGCTGTTCGGCTTCTTTGCTTTCTGCTTCATTAGTCGGAAACATGATGCTTCTAATATTGAGTCCTTCCTCAGCTTGCAGAATGGTAAAACAGCGCTCCAGCTCCTCCTGGAATACGGGCTCCATTTCATACAGTTGTTTCCCCATATTGACGTATTGAGAGCCTTGCCCGGAAAACATAAAGACAACTGCCGGCTTCTCCAGCGCTATTGAAGAATTTGCCATATCGCTTGTTATCCCTAAAGGACCAGCCGTAAATGCCTGACGATACTGAAAATGCCTGCGGCCCTCTTGCAGTGTATATGAAACGTCTTGGAGCGGTACCTCTTCATTCTCTTTTATAAATTGCTTGACCTGATCCGCGGCCTTCATTGCAGCTTTTTCAGATCGGGCAGAAATAAGCATAAGGCAGTCTTCATGATCCTCTTGATGACGTCTTTCCTTCATCGGAGGCTCCTCCATAACAACATGAACATTCGTGCCGCCGATCCCAAAGGAACTGACGCCCGCTCGAAACACCCGGTCAGATGCTGTCCATTGTTTTGCTGATGTGCTGACATAAAAAGGACTGTTTTCAAAATCAATTTTAGGATTGGGCTTTTTGTAATGAAGGCTTGGCGGCAGGGTTCTCGCTTTGAGACTCAGCGCCGTTTTAATAAACCCCGCAATTCCCGCGGCGGAATCCAAATGACCGATATTTGTTTTAACAGAGCCGATCGCGCAGAATTGCTTCTTTTCTGTTTGAAACGCTTGTTTAAGCGCCTCTATTTCAACTGGATCTCCTAACGAGGTACCCGTGCCATGCGCTTCGACATAAGAAATACTTTCGGACTCTACACGGCTGATGTTCAGTGCTTTTCTAATGACATCTGCCTGCCCTTCGATACTTGGCGCTGTGTAACCGACTTTACGGCTGCCGTCATTGTTATATGCTGATCCTTTAATGACAGCGTAAATATGATCTTGATCCTTCAGCGCCTGCTTTAAGGTTTTCAGCACTACAACACCGCAGCCTTCACCCCCGACTGTCCCTTTTGCTTCCGCGTCAAATGCGCGGCAGCGGCCGTCCGGCGACATAATCATCCCTTCTTGATACATATAGCCCTTTTTATGGGGACAAGTCACCGTTACTCCTCCGGCCAGCGCCATTTTGCAGTCGCCGGTAAGCAAAGCTCTGGATGCGAGATGCACAGCGGTCAAAGAAGATGAACAGGCTGTATCCACTGCAATACTCGGCCCTTTCAAATTCAATTTGTATGAAATTTGTGTATTCATAAAATCCTTGTCCGTCAACTGAACAGCAGCAAACTGCTCAGAAGAACTGCTGCTTCTCAGCAGCATTGAACTTGCCTGCCAGTACAAATTCGCAGACGCAGCGCCGAATAAGCCGATAGGCTGTGAATAGGTTTCGGGATTATAGCCAGCGTTTTCAAGGGATTCCCACGCGACTTCATGAAACATCCGCACTTGCGGATCCATTACCTCGGCTTCGCGCTGTGAGTAGCCGAAAAACGCTGCGTCAAAGTGGTCATGCCGGTCTACTTTTCCTTTGGCCCTGACATAATTCTTATGATCGAGCTGTTCTTCAGGCAAACCGGCTTCCATAAGCTCTTCTTTTGAGAAAAATGTAATGGATTCCGTGCCCGTTTTGATATTCTCCCAAAACTCTTCAATATTATTGGCACCGGGGAAACGGCAAGCCATTCCGATAACCGCTATTTCTAAGCCTGTTGTTTTACTCATCAGAAATCCCGCCTAACAGTTGTGCGACATTTTCTAAATCCTCCGCTGCCTCTTCCCCACTCTCAGCATTTGCCTGAGAACCCTCAGACTCCGTTTGCCGGCTGAGCTGGGCAGCTATTGCCGATACGGAGGTATATTGAAACAGCTGAACAACAGACAGCTCTTGTCCAAACTGCTCTTTCAATTTGTTCGATAATTCTACGATGTGAAATGAGTTTCCGCCGATATCAAAAAAGTTATCTTCCATGCTGATATCAGATTCAGGTATATTCAAAATGCCAGCAAAAATGGAAACCAGCTTTTTCTCAGTTTCATTGTGCGGTTTTATGACCTGCTCGTCAGATTCAGGCTCTTCCATAGGATCTGGGAGCGCCTTGAGATCAAGCTTCCCTGACAGGTTCATTGGAAATGAGTCCACGCGGATGAATCGTCTCGGAATCATATAACCCGGCAGCTTTTCTCCTAAAAACCCTCTCATTTTTCTAGTTTTCAGTTTTTGATTGGAAATGAGATACGCCACAAGAAACTGATCATCTGGTTCCTTTTGAACTGGAATAATCACCGCGTCATGAATGATTTGTCCCGACTCCCGGTAATCAAGCAAGGCTTTTCTAATCTCATCAAGCTCTACTCTGAATCCTCTTATTTTTACTTGATCATCATACCTGCCAAAAAATTCGATTAAGCCGTCAGAACGCCATCTCGCCAAGTCGCCGGTATGATAAAGCTTGCCGGCAGGAATATGCTGCGGTTCTGTAAATTTTTCTGCCGTCAGCTCTGGCTGACAGATATATCCTCTTGCCACCCCATCTCCGGCAATGCACAGTTCTCCGTATACGCCAATGGGCACAGGCTGTCCGCAATGATCTAAAATATAAATCTGTTCATTCGGCATCGGCCTGCCGATCGGTACGACGGGTTCATTCCAATGCTCAGGTATGGTAAAAGCCGCTGACTGTACAGTACATTCCGTCGGACCGTAATTATTTGTCATCACCGGCTTATCATCACGAAATGTTTGTAAATATTGCTGAACCAATTGGGGCGGCAGAATTTCGCCGCCAGCCATTATTAACTTCAATTCGTCAACGTGATGCGGCTCTTTCTCAGCGGCTTTGAGCATTAGGCGCAAATGAGAAGGTGTCGCATCTGAAATATGAATGCGGTTCTCCTCATAAAAAGACCACAGCTGCTTTCCATCCATCCTTGCATGATCGGGTGCAATATATAAGGTGTGTCCAAGAAGCACTGCCGGAAATATCGTTTGCACGGATGCGTCAAAAATATGTGAAGCAAGCATGCCGATGCGGAAATGCTCTTGTGAAAACGGCTGAAAATGAAGGCTGTCTATGCCATATACTAAATTGATGACTTGACGATGCTCCACCATCACGCCTTTCGGTTTTCCTGTTGTCCCTGATGTATACAGCACATAAGCGAGATTTTCAGGAGACGGCAGACGCCCATGCTCCGCCGCCCCTTCAAATTTCATCATTTCCTCTATAAAAAAGCTTTTTTGATCCTCAGCAGAAATGTCATAATCCTCGTTCGTGATCACAAACCGCGAACCGCTGTTTTTCAGCATATAATCCATCCGTTCGGACGGCATATTTACATCTATCGGCAAATAAGGACATCCTGCTTTCAATATGCCTAATATGCCAATAACCATTTCTGCTGAGCGATGAACCATCAGCCCCACAGGCTCCTCATGACGAACACCTTCTTTTATCAAAAAAGCAGCAACCCGGTCTGACAATTCATCAGCCTCACCGTATGTGAAGCTGACATCTTCATACACAATTGCAGGCTGATTAGGTTTGAGAGCTGCCTGTTCTTTGAAGAGATCGACAATCGATTTTTCTTTCGGATAGGGCTGATTTGTGTGATTAAATGTCGTGATGATTCTCTCTCTCTCCTCACGAGAAAGTAACTGCAGCTCAGTGACCAGAGTCTCAGGCGCCGACAAAGCCCGGTCCGCAAGCATACAAAAATGGCCGGCTATCCGTTTAGCAGTATCGAATGTGTAATGCTTCAAATTCCAGCTCAACTTTCCAGTCAATGTCCCTCCATCACGCTGAATGGAAATAAGTATATTCGTGTCCAGCGCTTTCAAAGAGGACGGCTGCTGAAGATCATTCATAGCAAGGGAAATGCCGAAGCGGGGCTCCCCTTTTTTATGCAAAGGATGAAGCTCGTCCAATAGTATTTTCACAGGATAATTTTGATGGGCATACACTTCTTGAAAAGCTTGTTTCACATGCTCTAGACAGTCTCTGAAATTCATAGAAGGATTGATTTTCACCAGCAGCGGAAGAAGATCATTGATCACCGGCTGTGTTTCCCGCTGTCTCAACACAGGGGCCGACGCCATGATATCCGTTCTTCCGCTGTACCTGTGCAGCAATGTGACTGCCGCAGTCATAAAAATGATAAACATACGCAAATCTGAAGCTCCGGATGCCTTTAAGATGGCCTTTTCCAGCTGAGCCGGGAATGAAAAAGTGAATGAAGCTTCTTCATCGTTTTGATCAAGAAGCTGTGAATCATAAGGAAACCGGCAGTCCGACGGGATTTGAGATAATAGAGAAGTCCAATATTGCCGCTCCTTCACTTTTTCAAGAGCTGCGGTTTTCAATTGAAAGACATCGGTTTGGTTCATTGTTATTCACCTATTTCTGCTAGATTTTCAGATCGTCTAGTTCCAGCAACGATACCTTTTCTAAATCATTGATGCCTGAAGTCAGGTCAATATCCTTGAGAGCGGTTTGCTTACAATCAATCACGGCTGACAGCACCTTTTTAATCCCTTTCGCAACGCTTTCAATGGTTTCTCTTGTAAACAGCTCAGTGCTGTATTCAATGACAGAAGATAAACCGTTTTCGTCTTCTGAAGCGATCCAAAGCAAATCAAACCGGGAAACCGCTGTTTCATATTCATAATCGGTTAGTGTGATCCCGTCTACCTCTAAAGCAGGCTGGCTTAGATTCTGCAGAGCAAAAACGGTATCAAAAATATGATTCCTATTTAACGTCCTATCTAACTTCAAATCTTGAACCATATGTTCATACTGATAATCTTGATGATCAAAGTCATCAATCACCAGCTGCTTGACATGGTGCAGAAATTGAGTGAACGTCATCTCTTTTTTCGGATAAAACCGGAGCGGAAGCATATTAACGAATATACCGATGATCCGCTGCAGTTCCTCCTGCCTTCTTCCTGCGACCGGAACGCCGACTACAATGTCGGACTGTCCAGTGAGCTTGTGCAGCAGGATTTGATAGATTGATAAAAGTCCCATAAACAGCGTGGCATCTTCATCGGCCATAATGGATTTAAACGCCTCAAGCTCTTTTTTGCTTATATAAAAACGATAATGGGCGCCGGCAAAGCTTTTGACATCAGGTCTCTGGTAATCAGCCGGCAGCTGAAGCTCCCGGAAGCCGTCAAGCCGTTTCAGCCAATATGTTTTCACCTCATTCAGATCCTCAGACTGAAGCATCTGATTCTGCCATTCTGAGAAATCTTTATATTGCAGTTCAAGCGGTGCAAGCTCTTTGCCGTCATACAGATCCATAAATTCGCTGACCAAGATATCCTGAGATAAACCGTCAGAAATAATATGGTGCATATCGAGCATCAGAATATACTCGTTTTCAGAGTTCTTAATAACACCAGCTCTCATCAGGGGAGCCTGATCAAGCTGGAACGGCTTTAAAAAGCTGCTGATGACTTCTTGTTCTTTTTGGTTTTGCCCTTCCTGGCCTGCCACATTTGATAGGTCAAAAAAGTCTGCATGAAATTCCGCATGCTCAGCTATGCACTGCATAGGAACACCGTCTATTGCTTTAAAGGATGTTCTTAAACTCTCATGACGATTAATCAATTGCCGGAACACATTCTCAAGCCTTTGCATATCAAGTTTTCCTGCAATCCGGCCGGCAGTGAACTCATTGTAGCCAGTGCTTGTTTGATCTAACTGCTGAACAAGATAAAGCCGTTTTTGCGCTGAGGATAACGGATAATAATCCCGTTTTTCAGCTTTTTCTATCTTTCTGTACAACTTCTTGTCGGCTTGGCTGATAAATTCGGCCATCTGCCTGATCGTCGGAATGTTAAAGAAATCCGGCAGCGCAATTTCCACATTGAATGCTTGATGAATAATGGAAATGAAAGTAATCGCCTTTAACGAATCCCCGCCCATCTCAAAGAAATCATCGTCTATACCGATTTGATCAATCTTAAAAAATGACTGCCAATGAACAAGGAGTTCTTTCTCCATATCAGTTACTGGTTCAACATATTCAGCGGTAAGTTCTGGCCGCCCGTACAGCGAAACGTCCTCTTGCTCTTCACCGTTAGGCTGCTGCAGACGATTCACATATTTTCGTATCCTCTCCTGCAGATCCGTGGCAGACACTACAATCTGATCCATATGATCAAATGTGAAAATTTTCTCAAAAACCTCTCTGCCCTCATGCGCACGAATCAGGGTATTTTCTAAATCCCCTCCGACTGGAATATCCGGTTTTTTGCCGTCTTCAAATTCCCAGCCGTCTAAATTTAGGGCTGTCCACTGAACAGGATGCTGCGCATTATGTTTATATACAAAGGCATCAACAAACTGGTTAACCGCAGTATAGGCGGTAAATCCAAGTCCTCCCAATATCGGAGACAAGGATGAAATCAAAAAGCAGAAATCAAGCGGTCGATCGGCCAACACTTTTTCTAATACCGCAACGCCCGTCATTTTTGCTTGAAAGTGAGCATTCGAAAAACTTTTATCCGTTTGTTCCATCATCCTGAATGATTGTTCGCCTGTTATTCCAGCTGCATAAATTACACCATGAATGGAGCCGTACTTACGTTCAGCCATATGAACCAGTTCAGACATATCCGCTTCACAGCTTGCATCCGCAGCAACAGCAGTGACTTCTGCGCCTGTTTTTTCTATCTCATATATTGATTTTATTTTTTTAACGGTTGGATCATCCTCAGCATGCGTGCTGATTAAGGACTCCCATTCACTCCGCGGCGGTAGGCCAGAACGGCTTGTCAGAATAAGTTTTCCTTTTGTTTTCTCAGCAATGGTTTTTGCAGCATGTAAACCGATGAAGCCCAACCCGCCAATCAGAATATATACGCCTCCGGGACGAAGGTGCCCCTGCGATGATTCTGCAGGCACGGCTTTGTGAATAAAGTTCCTGGTGTACCTTTTATTACTTCTATAAACCGTTAAGAGATTGCCGGATTCGGTCATCAGCTCTGATCTGATGAGTCCCAGCAGCTTGTCTTCTTTCCAGGAATCTTCTTTCTGTCTGTCTATATCAATCACTCGATAGCGAAGGAACGGTGTTTCCTGAGATATGACCATACTCGGCCCCAGATGTACGGCTTTCTCTGGATACAGCATGTCTTCTCCGCCAAGCTGATACGTAAGGGACGATAACACAAAGATCGAAATGTCCTGCTTTGTTTCTTTCTTTTTCAATGCTTGCCCTAAGTAAAGCAAAGAGTAATAGGATTCGTTTTGCATCTGCTCAATCCACTCGGCAGCAGCGGTTTCATTCTTCTCTGCCAGCCCCCAGAGGTGCAAAATCCGGCTGTACTGAATCTTTTCCTTCTCCAACACTTCAAAAAGACGGCAGTAATCTTCCGCAGAGTCTGGGCGGAGTGTGTACACTCCTTTTTCAACCTGCTGAAAGTTATGCCCTTTTTTAACGATGACACAAGAAGCACAGGTGGATTGCAGCCCCTGAATAAGCTTATAGGAAAAATCTCCATCCTCCATGAAGACAAGCAAACGTTGTTCCGTCGCTTCAATCTCGCGGGAAATCGGCAGGATTTCTTTTTCCCATTGCGGCAGATAAAACCACTCCTGAAGCGGGAGCTTTCCTCCAGAATGTTTTTTGCCTTTTCCGCTGGCAGTATGTTTCCGTTTGTGCCAGAAGGATTCCTTTTCAAAAGGATATTGAGGCATAGTAATTTTTTCAGGGTGTCTGCCCTCGTGCAGCCCGCGCCAATCAATGTCCGCGCCATACATCCAGAGCGTGCCAATTCTGCTGAGTAAAAATTGGACATCTGACATACTCTGTCTGCTGTGTTTCAGCACATTGCAAACATGCTGGCGCAGCTCATCGTTAATCGATCTCTTCACCAGCACACTTAAATCTTGTCCCGGGCCGATTTCGATAAAAATAGCATCTTCCTGCTTCGTTAACACGCCAATACCCTCGGCAAAGCGAACAGTTTCAGTCATGTGCCGCTTCCAATAGTCATAGTCCGCAGCTTCTTCATCCGCTATCCAGTCTCCCGTTAAATTCGAGAAGAAAGGAACACCCGGTTTTTGATAAGAAATGCGCTTAGCCGTATTTCCAAATCGTTCAGCAGCGGAAGCCATGACGTGCGAGTGAGCAGCAATTGAACCTTTTACTCTCATACAAAGCACTTTTTTGGCTTTTAACTGTTCTTCAAATGCGGAAATGTCAGACTCAAGCCCCGACACAATGCAAGAAGCGTCATTAACAACAGCCAATGAAATGCAATCAGGGAGAATCGCTTTCAGTTCTTCCTCTGGCATTGGCACGCTTAGCATGATGCCTGACGGCGCTTCGTGCATCGCTTGTCCACGTAAGCTGATTAGCTTGATGGCATCGCTTAGCGTAAACACTCCCGATACCGCGGCAGCCGTTAATTCACCGAAACTGTAGCCGATCATAGCCCATGGCCGCAGCCCCCACTTCATCAGCAAAAGTGACAGCGCATATTCCAGCATAAAAATAGCCGGCTGGGCATATTTCGTCTCTTGAAGCTTTATCGCGGCAGCGTCTTCATCCTGCTGGTCAGGGTATAGAATATTCTCAAGCCTCTCACCGGTCGCTTCATAGAATTCTTGAAAACAGTGATCCATCGTCTCTTTGAAAAACGGCTCCTCCGTGTACAGATCCCTGCCCATGTTCACATATTGACTGCCTTGGCCCGAGAACATGAAGATCAATTTTTTCTCCTTTTTTTCCTGAATCCGCGACATTCGGCTGAGTCCTCTGTCCTTCTTCTCGGAAAGCAGGCGGATGACATCCTGTCTGTCCTTTGCCACAAACATTTGCCTATAATCAAAGTGCTGTCTTCCGGCCTGCAGCGTATAAGCGGCGTCTGCTGCATTAAGCTCAGAGTTCCTTTCCATGTGTTCGAGCAAAAGGTCTTTCGTTTTTTCTAAAGCATTCATCGTTTTTGCTGAAAGAGGAAACAGCTGATACGAACGCGAATGTTTTTCACGTTCACTGACAGGCGCTTCCTCCAGAATCACATGGGCATTGGTGCCGCCCATACCGAATGAGCTCACGCCTGCTCGTCTTGGGTTATTTGTTCTCTTCCACACTCGGAGCTTGTCATTCACTAGGAAAGGACTGTTTTGAAAATCAATATTCGGATTCGCTTCTTTAAAATGAAGACTAGGCACAAGTTGTTGATGCTGCAGAGAGAGAACTGTTTTAATAAGACCCGCCGCTCCGGCAGCAGCATCAAGGTGTCCGATATTCGTTTTTACGGAACCAATCCGGCAAAACGCGGTCTTATTTGTTTGAAACGCTTTAGTTAAGGCTTCAATTTCAATTGGATCTCCGAGAGCTGTGCCTGTCCCATGGGTTTCCACATAGCTGATGGTTTCCGGTTCAATCCCCGCGTCGGCAATCGCATCTCTTATAACCTCTGTCTGGCCTTCCACACTCGGCGCATTGAAGCCTACCTTTTGGTCACCATCATTGTTGACCGCAGATCCTTTTACAACCGCATAGATCCTATCGCCGTCAGCCAAAGCGCGGCTCAACGATTTCACTGCGACAAATCCGACACCATCGCCTCCTACAGTGCCTTTCGCGTCTTTATCAAAGGCTCGGCAATGGCCGTCTGGCGATTTCACCATATTCTCTTGATAGATGTAGCCTGACTTAACCGGGTGGAGAATGGACACACCGCCTGCGAGAGCCATATCAGATTCTCCATTCAGCACTGATTTGCAAGCCAAATGCAGCGCGACTAAGGAGGTTGAACAAGCTGTCTGCAGGGTAATGGCTGGACCTTTTAAATTAAGTTTATGAGCAACCCGTGTGCTGATCGTATAGGTATCATTTAAAGAGCCGATTTCAAACAGCTCTGACATCCTGCCGTCTAATGAGTCAGCGAAATGCTGGAGCCATTGAAAATTTGAGGTTGTTCCTGTAAACAAACCGATTTTTCCTTCATATTCAGCTGAAACACACCCTGCATCCTCCAGCGTTTTCCATACATACTCATGAAGAAGACGGATTTGCGGATCCATGACCTCTGCCTGTCCCGGTGAATAGCCGAAGAAGGAGGCGTCAAATAAATCGGGGCCGTCGATGATTCCTTTCGCCCTTACATAATCAGTTCTCGTAAATGTTTGTTCATCAATGCCTTCCGCAAACAGTTCTTCATCAGTGAAAAAAGAGATGGATTCCTTGCCATTTTGCAGGTTATGCCAAAATTCATCTATGTTTTTAGCTCCGGGGAAACGCCCGGCCATCCCGATGATGGCGATGCTGTCATCTGAAGGATCCTTCCGCTTTGATATGAATGGTGTTTTCTTTTTTGATTGCTCTTCATCATGACCTGATAAGAATTCAGCAAGCATCTGAACTGTTGGACGGCGGAACATCTCAACCATCGGAATACTTTTTCCCGTTTCCTTAGAAAGCTGCTGATTGACTTGGATCAAATGCAGGGAAGTGCCGCCGATTTCAAAAAATTTATCCTGAACATCGATGCTGTCTTGACCAAGTACACGTTTCCAAATCTCCAGCACCATCTTTTCTGTTTCAGAAGCTGGTGCTGCCGCAAGTGCCTTTCGTTTTGTCTCTGCAGCAAGCTCCGGCAGTGCTTTTTTATCCAGTTTTCCATTGGCCGTCAGCGGCATCTCATCCATCACAATAAATCGGGATGGAATCATATATTCCGGCAAATGACGGCGCAAGTATTCACGCAGCTGCTTTTCATCAATCGTCTCATCAGTGAAAAGATAAGCAGCCAGGCACGGTGTCTGGGACGCGTCCTTCTTCACGACAGCCGCCGCCCCTTTTATACGTCCGTACCGGCAGAGCCAGTGTTCAATCTCCCCGCTCTCAATCCGATAGCCCCTAAGTTTGATTTGGTCATCGTTTCTGCCTAAAAACTGAATGGTTCCATCCGGTAAAAAGCGGGCTGCGTCCCCTGTTTTATACATTTTTTCTCCGGGTTTAAAAGGATGAGCCACAAAGCGCTCTGCCGTCAGTTCCTTCCGGCCTAAGTAGCCTTCTGCCACTCCTTTTCCGGCAATATATAGTTCTCCCGCTGCTCCCTGGGGCAGCAGGTTCATATGTGAATCAAGAATGTATATATCAGTATGTGCTGCAGGCCGGCCGATCGGCACATACAGATCTTTATCCCTTTCAGATGAGTAGCGGTGAATCATGCAGCCGACTACCGTTTCCGTCGGGCCATATTCATTAAAAATTTCAATTTTTCCATCGAAGTTCTCTTCAATTTTCGCCGCCAAGGAGGTTTCTAATTGCTCTCCCCCCAGTATCAGGCACTTCATCACACTGTCCTGAAACGGCATCCCGGAAATGAAATGCAGATGGGACGGCGTTAACTTCATAACGTGGGCTCGATTATCTTTCAGAATTTGTTCCACAAGAAGCTGCTTGTTTGTATCCCGATACACAATAATTGCGTTTCCGGTTATAAGCGGGGTAAAGATAGAAGTTACTGTTAAATCAAAAGATAAAGACGTATAAAGGGCAAAATCTCTATTATCACCTCTTACATATTGCTCGGCGGCCCAGGAAATATAATTTTCAAGACCAAGATGCTTAACAAGCACCCCTTTTGGCCTGCCTGTTGTTCCAGAGGTATATATACAATACGCAATATCCTGCGGACCGTAATGTTTCACCAGATTGCTGTCGTTTCCTTGATAAAGGCTCTGATCGGTAATATCTATTTTCACACCATCGTACGAGTAAACCAGCCCCTCAATATCCTCTGTCAGCAGCAGGTTTACCCCACTGTCTTGAAGAAGATATTCAATTCTTTCCGGAGGATAATCGGGATCAACCGGAACATAAGCGCCGCCCGCTTTTAATACAGCGAGACAAGCGATCACCATTTCAATTGAATGTTCTGTTAAAATACCGACTCTTTGTGCGGGTTTGACTCCCTGACTTTCTAAAAAACGGGCGAGCTGATTCACTTTTTTATTTAATTGATCATAGGTCAGGGATTCCGAGCGAAACTCCACAGCAAGAGCGTCCGGCGTCTTTTCTGTCTGCCGTTCAAACAAATCAATAACAGTTTGATGTTCGTTGCCGGTCAGACCTTTATAATTGCAAAACTCTTCAAGCTGATAATACACCTCATCTTGTGAAAGCATATTCAAGCGATGCACAGATCTGTCTGCCGGATACTCAATCACTTCCGATAACAGGTTGAGAAAATGATCCCCCAGCTGCTTCACTTGAAGAGCAGACATGACACCGGGATTATATATAAATGAAAAATGGATATGTTCATCAAAAGCTTGTACACTCAATGTCAAATCAAACTCAGTTTGTTCAAACATGTCATATTGTTCGATTGAAAGAGGAAGACTGTTTGACTTAAGCATCTGATCAAGCGGATAATTTTCAATCACGACAATCGTGTCAAATAATGACTGCTCAGCCGTCAGCCCCGCATATGTTTTTAAATCAGACAGCGGTGTATGTTCATATTCACTTCTTTTGGCAATCTGCTCATGTGCAAGCTGAATCACATCTAAAGGCGTGGATTGAGGCGCAAAGCGAAGACGAAGCGGAATGGTATTAATAAACAGCCCCGTCATTTGTTCTATTCCCGGTACATCGGCGCTTCTTCCTGACACGGTTGTCCCGAACACCACTTCTTCTTGATCAGAATATTTCTTTAGCAGCAGACCCCAGACACTATATAGAATTGAAGCAAGCGTAACTTGCCGTTCAGAAGCGAGTGAGCGAAGAGCTTTCCCTGCTGAAACCGGAAGCTGTATTTCATGTTTAGAAAAAATAGCATTTCGCTTCCCTGGTCTTTCTGTATTCGGCAGCAATTGTACAGGTTCCCAGTCTTTCAATAACCCTTTCCAAAATGACGCCTGGCTGTCTTTTGTTTTACGCTGCTGTTCCTGCTGCCATTTCACAAATGCTTGATATGACGGTTTTTGAGAAATAACAGGTGTTTGACCCATGGATAACGCTTGATATGACTCCATCCACTCTTTGAGGACAATCCCCATGCTCCAGCCGTCCATCAGGATATGATGAAAGCTGATCATCATCCAGATTCCGTTTTCTTCTATTTGATAAAGCGTGACACGAAAAGGTACTTCTTGAAGCTGAAACGGCTCTTTCCGATCACGCGCCGCAAGCTCCTCCTTTAGCTTTTCCTGGGAAATGCCTTTCTCGAACGAGATGCTCTGATAACGGATATCTATTTTGTGATGCTTTAATATAACTTGAATGGGCTTAGCTGTTTCCTTCCACCTAAACACCGTCCGCAGCATTTCATTTTGCTGAACCGTTTGCTGCCATGCTTTTTCAAAAAGATCACGGGCTGGTTCGCTCTCTAGTTTTATCAGCATTTGTTCAAAATAAGCATTACCTTCCGGCTCCATTAAATGATGAAAAAGAAGACCTTCCTGAATGGTTGTCAGTCCGAGAATGTTGGCTATGTTATTTTTATCTATTTTATTCATTTGCTCACTCACAGAATCCTCTCCATCCTCTGCCTATATATGTTTGACAAAATATCGTCTCAATCCATAATTCGCTATAACTTGCTGCTGAATTTGAGATGTTCCTTCAATGATCTCCAATACTTTGGCTTCTCTGTACAGGCGGGCAGCTGAATGATCTCTGCTGAAGCCGCTTCCTCCATGGATCTGCACATTTGAATTGGTAATCTCAACAGCAACCTTTGAAGTGAAATATTTCGCGATAGACGTTTCCGTCACGGCCTCTGGATCTTGTTTCATCCGCATTTCGCCGGCTTTCATACATAAGGCGCGGGCTGCATGCAGCTGTGTTACGGCATCACCGATCATTCCTTTAATCATTTGATGTTTGTAGAGCTTCTCTCCAAATTGGCTTCTCTTCCGTGAGTATGTTACTAAAGAATCGACGGCTTCCTGTGCAATCGCCAATCCGGCCCATGCTACACTGTATCTGCCATGATCCAAAGCCAAGTTAACGATGTAATTAAAACCGCCCCCGATTGGCCCTAATATCTGGTCATCAGAAACCTCAACGCTGTCAAACTCTATTTCGGCAAGATAAGAAGCTCTATTGGCCATCATGCCTTCCATTTTTTTTACCGTTACGCCGCTCTGGCGGCTGTCTACAATAAAGGCTGTAACCACTTCTCCATCACGGGCTATAACCAGAAAAAAGTCAGCAATGGCGCCAAAGGAAATCCATTTTTTTCTGCCGTTGATGACATAGCAGCTTCCGTTTTTTGTATACGATGTTTCAATGTGGTTTGCGTCTGAACCAATGTTTGGTTCAGACAATGCAAACGCTCCGATTTTCTCTCCTTTTCCGATGGGGACAAGCCATTCTTCTTTTTGGCGCTCAGTACCGTACCGCAGCAGAGATTCACCGACTAACGAATTCACAGTCAAAAGGGTTCGAATATTACAGCACGCTTTACCTGCTTGTTCAGTAAACAAACCGTACTCGACAGGGTTCAATCCCAATCCGTGATAGACCTCCGGAATACCCGCAGCAAAATAAGATTTGCTCCCTAACTCTTTTATTAATTCTGCCGGGATGCATTCCTTCTCATCAAACTCGCCTGCAAAAGGTCTGATTTTTCCGTCACAGTAACCCCGGAAATCTTGAATGATGTCGGCTTTCATCTCAGCTGTTTTCATTAGCAAGCGCTCCGTTCTGTTTCTTTTCAATTAGGCTGACGATTCGGTTTACTGTGCTGAAGTTAGCAATATCTAAATCTTCGTTATCAAGCTGAAACCCAAAGTTTTGCTCAAGAAATGTTACAAGCTTCATCGCAAATAAAGAATTCACAAATCCCATTTCAAAAATGTGATCATCATTGGTTAATTCGATTTCATCGTCAAAGACCACCAAATTTTGTTCAATATATTCTCTAATTTGTTCATGAAGATTCATCTATTTGCTCTCCCCGCTATTTAGATTAATTGCTGCTTCCCGCAACAGGTGATTGGCTGAATTCCGTTTTGACCTCGACATACGCAGGATACGGCTGAATCCGGCTCAGGTCATTTTCAAATAAAATGAAGCCGTCCGGGCCCTTCGTATGTTCTTTGAAATTGGCAAATTTATATGTGATATACATGACTCTGTTCCGATCTGTTTGTTTAAAATCAGCAAACAGTTTTTTCCCTTTTTGTTTCGCTTCATTTAAAATAGCTGTCAGTAAAATCGTACCGACACCGCGGGACATAACCCGGCATGACATTAAAAGAAGATTAATATGCCATTCATCTCCCTTTTCTTCTATTAAAGAGAGTCCGATCTTTCCATAGGATCCGTACTTGTCCTCAAGCTCGCAGACTAGCAGCATATGAGAATCTGACTTTCGGAAATAATTTAATTCCTGATAATCGTATGTTTTTCCGCTTGCATTCAGCTGGTTTGTACGCACCGTAAGCTCTTCTGCCCGCTGCAAGTCGCTTTCTTGCGCATGGCTGATCGTAAACTTCATATTCAGAGTGGCAAGAAATTGTTCGGACGGTCCTTCAAACTGCTCTTCGTCCTCTTTTCTGCGGTCATCCTCCAGATACATCTGCCGGCGTCTTTTGGCATCCTCCGTTACAAATGCAGGCTTCAGCAAAGGATCGACGATTAGATCCTTATACCGAACGGCATCCCAGCACGAAATCTCCGGATGGGCATTTTTCACTTCTTCCCTTTCAAACGCTTGGTCGTCAATAAAGAGAAGCGTATCCTTATGGATATTGAGGTTTTTGCTGATTTTTTCCAAAGAAACCGATTTGGCATTCCAGCTGATTTCCGGATATAAAAAGAAATGGTCAATTCCAAATTCCTTTAATTTTTCCATAACAGCAGCTTCGTCATTTCTGCTTGCGACAGACAGCAATATGCCGCGTTCATCAAGCTCAGTCAAAATTTCTTTGATATTGTCCTTCAGCTTTACATCATCAGATTCAAGCAGAATACCATCCCATAGCGTATGATCTAAATCCCAGACAACACACTTAACTCCCTTTTTCAATGGTCTGCTCCTCCTTTAACTGTATTGAAAGAATCCTTGTCCTGACTTTCTCCCTAGCTTTCCTGCGTCTACCATTTTCACGAGCAGCGGACATGGCCTGAATTTTGAATCTTTGTAGCTTTCATATAGAACCAGCAAGGAGTTAAGGATCGTATCAAGACCAATTAAATCCGCAGTCGCGAGCGGACCCATTTTATGCCCAAACCCGCCGCGGAAGATTTTATCCACATTGGCTGGTGTCGCCACTTGATCTTGAACCGTCCAAATGCTTTCATTAATGGTCAGCATTAACACACGATTTGACACAAAGCCAGGCAAATCATGAACAACGACAGGGTTTTTGTCGAAAGATTTCAAAAACTCCACGGTTGCATTGACAGTCTCATCAGTGGTGGCATCGCCCCGAATCACCTCTACAAGTTCTTTCAGAGGAACAGGATTCATGAAATGCGCTCCAATTACCTTTTCAGGACGATGCATCAGTGAACCGACCTTCGTAATTGAGATACAGCTTGTATTTACAAGGTAGATGGTATCCTCGCGGCAGATATCCTTTAGTTGTAAATACACTTGTCTTTTTATCTCCCAATCTTCTGTTACGTTTTCAATGATGATATCAGCCGGCTCCACATTGTGCGGCTCAGTCGTGAATTGAATGTTATCAAGCACATCTTCAAGTGACATGCTGAACTTTTCTTTCCGCATCAGTTGAACAAGCCTGAATGTCTTTTTAATATTTTCCTCTGCGGCTTTCAGTTTTTCATCACTGATATCCAGCAAAATCACTTGATACCCATTCGCAGATAAATCAAGAGCCATATCGGCCCCCATGACGCCTCCTCCGATAACACCGGCAGTTCTGAAATCCATTTCATACCACTCCTGTCTGATTCAAAATATGATTGATTTTAGCTGTCACTTCTTCTACCTTCTGATTAATGAAAAAATGATCTCCTTCAAATTCGTAAAATCTGCATGTCTGATCGGTGTACTGATTCCAATCAGATAAATCAAACAGCACTGACGGCAGATCACGTTTTCCGTAAAAAACCGAAATATCGCAGGATAAAGGAGCAACAGCTGTATTCCTGTATGTTTCCAGCAACTCAAAGTCAGCTCTTAAAATAGGAAGGAAAAAGTCAAGCACCTGCTCATTTTTGCTGAATTCTTCCGGTACACCCCCCATCTCAATAATCGCTTGTTTTAAAGCGGAATTTGAAAGCTGATGAAGCACTTTCTTTTCCGGGATATGAGGCGGGAAACGCCCGGAAAAGAACATATGGATCGGCTGTTTATTTTCCATGGTTAATTTCTTTTGCAATTCGTATGCAAGCAGCGATCCCATGCTGTGTCCAAAAATGGCATAATCCGAATCATCCAAATGGGATTTTGCTTGCTCAAAAAGATCTTCCGTCACGGATCCTGCATGATTCAGCAATGGCTCAGACATTCTCGTTCCATGTCCCGGAAGCTCTAAGGCCACCAGTTCAACTGATGCATCAAGAAATCTTTTCCACCCGCTGAAGATGGTGCTCGAACCCCCGGCATACGGCAGACAGAATAATTTGATCATTTGACCCTCTCCTCTTTACCAATATCCTTCAGGCATTCAATATGGGCTGCTTCAAGTTCCAGCACTTTTTTCAGTGAATCTTTGATCCGGTCTTCATAACCAGAAGAAGATCCTCCCGAAAAATAAAGCTTAGCCGCAAGATGCCGCGCTGCTTCCCACTCATCAATAATGTCAGACGTCACAGCGGCAAGCTGTTCAAACGCCGGAAGAAATGCGAGGCGGTATTGCTCTGTTTTTTTTACATTTAAAATCCCATTAAATGAATGAAGGAGCTTTTCGCTGTCTCTTATGCTATGAAATTGCTCAGTAAACCGGCTGAAGGGCGCCAAACCGGATAACATCCGATCTACATGCTCGGTGATGTTATGAACAAAGAAAGCAGCCGCATCCTTGAAAATGCTTTGCCCTGAGCGATCCCTGCCCGGATCATAAGAAAAGGAGGCATAAGAATGAAAAGCGGCAGGAGGCTGAAAATAACTGTGAAAGCCTTGATAGGCTTTGGCCAAATGCTGATATGAAATATGTCTGGCTTCATATGACAAGTTATCGGGATAACGGTTTTCAATGGCAAGAACAGTCTGATCTACGTCATGAAAGCCATAAATCAGTATGCTGTTCCGGCTATGCTTAGACATATATTCCTGTCTATAAGGCTGCGCATATGTATCCAACCAAATGATGACGGGTTTATTTTTAAGAACATCCCGTTTCACATCATCTATGAGACTGCTGCTCACCGATTGCTTATCCGCGCTTATTCCCTGCTGATTCATGACATACTCAGGATCATAAACTTCAGTCCGATTAATCATTGGATAACCGTCTTCATCCAATTGATACGAATATATGTCATTTAAAAGATAAGGATAGATTTCTTGCTTAAACGAGCGAACCACTGAAAAATAACAGTTAAAAAAACAGCTGCGATAAAATAGGTCGTTAAACGGCTGAATATCAGGGATGGATGTTTCACATTTCATGCGTCTCACTCCTTCTTGCGGCACGGTGATTGAAAAAACAAGCGGTTAAACCGAATATACAGGAGGCAAGGAGCAGCATATAATAAACCGCCGCCAAATAAAGGAGAGAACCGGGCCCCCAAATAAATATCATGCTCCAAGGCAAGCCATTAAAGGCGAAGACTGAAATGAGCTTAGGCGCCACTATTCCGGCTGCGAGCAAAATCCCCCAAAGCAGCGCCTTTATTCTTGTTCGCTGCTGAGCGGGAACATTTTTCGATTTTACGCCTTTTAGAAAAATATAAATTCTCCACAGCAGAACAATAAGCAATAAACTGAATAAAACCAGCATGGCAGCCGCAGCTTTATCAATGACCTGGAACGGATCAGTGACAGAACCGTCCTGTTTTTGATTTGGATCGGCAATTACTTGTAACACAGAACGAGCGATTTTCTCAGGGTACGCGCTGTTCATATTGGCCAAAACCCCTACAGCCGCATTATCGTCAGGGCTGACGATAATAAACGAAGAAAAGTTAGGGTTGGAGCCGGCATGGAACACTTCTTTGACTCTGCCCTTTTTTTCAAAAATTGACCATCCCGCACCATAATACACGCCCGGCTCGTCGGTTTTTACGCTTTTATCGGGCAGGTGACTCTGCTCAATCAAGCGGCTTATATCACCGTCACTTTGATTCAGCTGAAATCGAAGCCATTTGGATACATCCTCTGCGTTCGTGATAATATATCCGGCAGGCGTGTTCCCCCTATACTCAGGCGCTTTATAGGCTCTGGCTTTTAAAAATCCAATTTTAAAACCTGATGATACACCGCCGGCATGTCCAGCGTGCCGCCCAGCATACGTGTTTGACATATCTAACTGCTTAAAAACGTGCTCAGCCATATATTGCTCGTACGGCTGGCCTGATGCCTGTTCAATGATATATCCCAGCACATCATAATTGATTGTGGCATATTCAAATGTGCTTCCCGGCTTATGACTAAGTTCAACTCCCTTTAATCCCTTCGCCGTTTTCTCCAAAGCATCTTCCTTTGAATCAACTTTGATATCCGCTATCGATAAAAAAGGAATTCCGCTTGTATGATGCAGCAGCTGTTGAATGGTGATATCTGTTTTCTTTCCGTTGTAAACTGCATAAAATCCGCTGATATACCGGCTGACAGGGTCATTTAGACTGATTGCCCCCGAACGTACAAGCTTAAGCACACCCAGTGCAGTAAACGCTTTAGAGGTTGAGCCCATCTCAAACAATGTCGAGGCGGTTACAGGGCGGCTATGCCTTTCGCCGGCATAACCAAACCCCTTTTCGTATACCACATCATTTCCTTTTACCACTGTCAATGAGATCCCCGGTATTCCGCTTTCCTTCATCTGCTTTTCGATCAGAGCGTCAATGCGCTTATCAACTGGCGTCTGAGCGCTTGCCTGTCCGCCACCCCAGATTTGAATTGACAAGATACAAAGACATAAAACCAGCCATACGTTTCTCATCATTTGAACAAGGAATCCAATTCTTCAATAGATAATGAGGCGGTTTCGAAATCTGATGGCGTATATTCAACAGACTCTTGTTTACAGCAATGTTCAGTCAGCTCCTTCAGCTGTACAAAAAATTCATCTAAAAGCTGTTCCATATCCTCTGTCTGATAAAGATCGCTGCAAATTAAATCCAACGTTAGCTGTCCGTCATAGATTCCCGCAGTCAAATCAAGACTGACTGTCAGATCATTTTCAGGTGATGACTCGGCGCCTGAATTTAAATAAGTCATGCGGTATTCTGATTTGTCTGCTAAAAAACGGTCAACTTCTCCCAGATAATTAAAGCGCAGCTCAGGCTTCCTGTGATCCGGCATTCGTTTACTCAAATAGGTGAGAGCGCCGTAGCCAATACCCTTATTGGGGATATTCCGCAGGTTTTCTTTCACTGAACGGATTTGCGCCGGCAGATCAGCCTCTGCCTGAAACACGGCGGGATACATTGCTGTAAACCACCCAAACGTTCTTGAAAAATCTAAGTCTTCCTTTAATGGCTCTCTTCCGTGACCTTCCAATTCCAAGGAAATAACCTCTTTGCCTGTGCAATGATGGCAAGCCCGGATTAACGCAGTGATAAGCAAATCATTTGTTTGGGTTTGATACGCCTCATTTGCTTCACTGAGCAGTTTTTGAGTCATCTGGCTGCTCAAAGACCGTTTCAGTTTTATACTATTTTCAACCTTGGAATTTTCCGGACAAAGCCCATAGAGCGGCTCAATCTTTTTCACTTTTTCATTCCAATAGCTGCATTCTTCTTCCGCCTCACGCGAATAAGCATATTCATGGATTGAATTTGAAAATTCCTGATAAGAATGTGTCTTTAAAGGGATTCTCTTCTCTTCCTTCTTATCTATTGAATGTAAAAGAGCAAGAAAATCATCAATCAGGATTTGCCATGATACACCGTCCGCGATCAGGTGATGGGCTGTAAATAACAAATGCGTTTTTTCGTTTGCTTTGATCACACCGGTTTTAAAAAGCACTCCATTGTATAAGTCCGTGCTTTCTCTCATTTCCTGCCCGATCACCTCTATTTGTTTGGTTTGCTCTTCCTCGGAAAGATTAGACAGATCATGGTATTCGATATAAGGTTCGATATTTGTATTGTGATAGACTAAGGTATTCGTTTCTTTTTCTACATTCATTCGCAAGCTGTCGTGATGATTGATCAAAAGAGACAGAACCGCCTTTACATCTTTAAGGTGAACCTCTTTTTCAGCAGTTAGCATAACCGATTGATGCCAGAAATGAGCACACTTTAAATCCAAAGACCAGAACCATTGGGTAATCGGCGTGCCCATCACTCTGCCTTCTGCTTGTTGTTGAGAAATTGCAGGCGATTGTTTGCTAGTCACAGCACTGACAAGTTCTCTAAATACGGGATAAGTCATAATATCCTGAGTCTTGATAAAAAGACCTTTTTCTTTCATTTTCGAAACGAATTGAATGGCTTTGATAGAATCTCCGCCAAGCTGATAAAAATGATCCTCTGGGCAAATATCAGTCTGGCCGAGTATCTCCTTCGCGGTTTCCAAAAGAACCGCCTCTATTTCCTTCTGCTCTTCATTTAACAATCCGTAATCTGTCTGTTCTTGATACAGTAAAGGGTCAGGAAGCGCTTCTTTGTCTGTTTTTCCATTTTGCGTAAGCGGAATATGATCCATCTTGATAAAGTAGGCCGGAACCATAAAAACGGGCAGTTTGCCAGAAAGCTTTTTCCTAAGCTCCAGCACTGGCGTAGGTGCAGAGCTCACTACATATGCCGCCAATTGCTTTCTGCCCTGTGAATCATCAAAATCAATGACAACCGCTTCTTCTATTTCCTCGAGAGAAAGCAGGGCTAATTCAATTTCTCCCAGTTCTATACGGTAGCCTTTCAATTTGATTTGATGGTCTTTACGCCCTGCATATTCAAGCAATCCATTATTCATTCTTTTCGCCAGATCGCCTGTCTTATACATTTTTCTGCCCTTCATGAAAGGGTTATCCAGAAAACGCTCGGTTTGCAAATCCGGACGCTTCCAATATCCTCTGGCGACATTATCGCCTGATATATACAGTTCACCTTGAGTTCCCGGCAATACCGGCTGCAGCTGTTCATCTAATAAATAAAGCTCTGTATTCTGCAGCGGAACCCCAATTGGAACCGAAGCTTGCTGATCCTGTTCTCGGTCATATTTGTGGATCATACACCCAACAGTCGCTTCTGTCGGCCCGTATTCATTAAAGATCTCGATGCGGTGATCTGATGCTTCTGTTATTTGGCGTGCTAAAGAAACAGACAGCTGCTCTCCGCCAACGATCATTCTTTTTATAGAGGAATCTTTTAAGTTTGCATCTTTCAGCAACGCTAAATGTGCTGGTGTCAGCTTGATGACAGCTGTTTTCATTTCTTTTACGATTTGATGAAGTATAAATTCCGGGATATCTTCTTGTCTGTAAATGACAATCTTATTTCCTGTCACTAATGGGGTGTAAATGGATGTAACGGTTAAATCAAAAGCTATGGATGAGTACAGCGCAAAGCTGTCCTCTTGGGAAGAAGTATAATTCTGAGAGGCTGATGTAATGTAGTTCACAAGGCTTTGATGTTCGATCATCACGCCTTTCGGCTGCCCTGTTGATCCAGAAGTGTAAATCATATATGCGATGTCGGAAGGATCGTTCCTGATGTCTAACTGTCCCGTATCTAAATCATTAAACATGGTGCAGTCAATACTGATTTGTTTTACGTGCCTTGGCAAACGGCAGTCTATTTTAAAAAGAGGGTCTGTAATAAAAAACGCCGCTTCACTATTTTCTAAAATATACTTGATTCGTTCCGCGGGATACTCGGGGTCGATCGGCACATAAGCGCCGCCTGCTTTTAAAATGCCCAGTAAAACAGCAATCAACTCCGGTGAGTGTTTCATGCTCACGGCAACAAAATCACCGCGGCTTATTCCTTTATGTATAAGGCAGCGAGCAATTTGGTTCGAGCGTTCATCCAGTTCTTGATAAGAAACATGTCTCTCGCCATCCTCTATCGCTGTGCGAAACGGATGCTGCAAGGCTGTTGCTTGAATTAATTGATTGATTGTCTGCTCTTTCGGATAGTCGGCCTGCGTCTGATTCCACTTAAATATCTCGTCCCTTTTTTCTTGTTCAGTTAATATAGACAAATGTCTGAATTGAATGTCTGGATCCTCGATAAGCAATAAAATCAGGCGGAGTAAACGGTCTTTCAATTGCTGAATTTCCGCTTCACTGTAATCCGCAACCTTGTAGTCGAACTGCAATTCGATTGCTCCGCCTTCGTCCCATTCTTTAACCGCAATTTGAAGGGAATAAGGCTGTGATCCGTTATATAATTCATCATATTCGACATGGCATCCATCTATATCAGAAGCAAGATCGGTGTTGTATGAATTGATATACATTTGGAAGAGCTGGTCGTATCCCTGTTTTGCCAGCTGTAATTCCTTTATCAGTTCGTCATAGGGGTACCGTTGGTGGAGAAAGTATTTCAGGTAGTCTGAATTGACTTCTTGTAAAAAGTCTGAAAAACGCTGGTCCAGGTCTGTTTTCTTTCTGAACGGCATCGTACTGACAGTCATCCCCGCCGTGCTTTTTTCCTTCTTTCCAGACCTGTTTAGTACCGGCGTGCCGATAATGAAATCATTCTCTCCCGTTGCTTTGCTTAAATACCAAAACAGCGATGCGGTAAACAATGCGTTTAACGAAGAGCCTTGCTTTTGAATAAATTCATAAACGGCAGCAGAATGTTCTTGGTCAAGTTTAAATCGTTTGCGTTTTCCCGCAATGTTCGCTGAACTTTTTGACAAGAAGCTGTCCGGCAAATGAGAAAATTCCTCTTTCCAAAATGCGGCATCTTTTTGATATCGCGGCGAAGAAAGGTATTTTTTCTCTTTTTCTATGAGAATCGAATAGTCGTCAGCGGCTTCTTCAGGCAGTTCTCCATTTGCCAGAAGCATGTACAGATCCTTAATCTTATCAATGATGATTTTCATAGACCAGCCGTCAGCAACAATATGATGGCATTTGATTAAATACCCGCAGGTTGCTTCATCTGTTTGGAAAACATAAAATTGAACAAGCGCGCCATCATATAAAGAGAAAGGTATTTTAAATTCCCGTTCGGCCCAATCTAGCATTCTTTCATATGGATGGTCTGCTGAAGTAAAATCGACTGATGGCACACGGGCCTGCGCTTTTTCGTCTATGTATTGAAGAACTGATCCTTCCTGCTTCATGAGCCGTATTCTGAGGGACTCTGTCTGTCTGATACAATGCTGAATGGCTTTTTTTAACGTCTCAAGATGAAGTTTTCCATTGATTTGGATAAGGCCGCCAATATGATTAATAGCTGTTTCTGGGTATAAATTTTCGATATTTAATATCCTTTTTTGATGATGAGAAAGAGGAAATAAATTCAAGTTACCATTCAACATATCCACCTCTTTACAAGTAGTATTTTACATCACCAATTTAAACACACAACAAATAATTTGTAAATATTTATAAAACATTGTCTATATTTGTTCATTTTTTAGTTTTAAAGATAAAAGCGCTGAAACGGTAAAAATGATAAAATTCAAGAAAAATACATATTGAACACCCAGCCAATCAGTAAGGCTGCTCATAATTAAGATCGATGCGCCGTATACAAATGTACTTATTGTATGCTGAGCCGATAGTATTTTCGGAAGCAAAGTTTCGTTTATGCTCTCCTGTACATAAGTTCTGATCGCAATTCCCCGGAGCTGAAATGAAGGTCCTAAAATAAAGACAAAAAGCAGCGATGCCAACGCATACTTGTTAAGCGCAAGGCATAGTGTGCAAGCACCGATGGCAAGTGATGTCCATAAAATCATCGAGAACAGTTTTCCATTCATTATTTTTGAAAGTTTCCAAACGATTAAACCGCCTGTAATGGTGCCGGCGAAATAGCTTGCGTTAATAAACCCCCACCATGTTTCGTTTTGATGCAGCACTTCATCGACATAAACAAGGATAATGGCTCCTGTCCAAATACTTCTGCCGAACATGGATAAAAGCTCAAGAACAGTCAGCATTCTGATAACAGGCATTTGATAAATTGCTTTCCACCCTGAGGAAATTTTATCCATAAAGGACTCGTTTTCTTCCTTTTCGGCATCTCCTTTTCCCGCATCCTTGACAAAAAATAAAGATACTGTAGAGGTGCCATAAAGCGCAAAAGTCAACAATAGAAGCAATTGCGGCCCGAGCCATTTGATCAAAATACCGCCGAGCAGCCATCCGAGCAGGAGCACGATTTGATCAGAGGTCAGCACCAGGCTGTTTGCTTTCAACAACATGGATTTTGGAACAAAACGGGGAATCATTGAATTTCTGACCGGAATAGTTCCTCCATCTAACAGCGACATTAAAAATACGATAAAGAAAAAAATAAAAATAGATTTAAAATCTATCATAAATATGAGAAGCAACAAAGATAACAGAATGGTTTGCGTTAACTGTAAAAAAATCAAAATGTGCTTTAATCTGTATTTATGAATAAAAACCGGTATAAATACTGCGCTTAATGACTGACCCACGAACTGCATCATGGCTACCAGCGAAGCCAAAAAGGCCGAATCTGTGACTTGATACGTAAACAGGGTCAGTACCAGCACGTATAAAGAATCTCCTAAATTCGCAATTGACTGGCCCGCCCATATGAAATAAAAGGATTTATTTTTCATAATTTCAACCCTTTTCTATTTTTAGAACATCATAACATAAATAAATACCCTCTCCAATGCTACTTAACCTTCAAAAAAACGCAAAAAACCCCTGCGCCGCAGCGGCACAAGGGGTCATCCAATATTAGTCATAAATGTGAACAGTCGGCTCTTTATCTCCCGCATTGCGGATAATAACCGCTTCCTGTCCGTCTGAGGATGTGATATTGACTTCGACATCAACTGAGCTCTTGGAGTAGTAATCCATCACTTCACCCGTTAAGAACTGGGTAAACGCAACGACTTCACTTTTTCCGTAGAATTGCATTGGAATATCAATCTTCATTTTCGTCATTTCATCTTTTTCATACAGGGCAGTCCCTACAACGCCTGTGTAGTTCGGGAAATATTCTTCAATTGAGTTTTTGAACCGTTTAAAGACCTCGGTGTCATCCGGGTATTTTTCTGCTGTGGTTGTATCCGCCGGATAGAATACATATTTTTCGTTTATGTCATCCCAGTTTGAGATATCCGTGGAGCCTGCTTTGACTTCTGTTTTGGCAATGAAGTTCCCCGGCACAATCGAAGTTTTTGACGCCTGCTTGTAGAGCGCGACGGTAATCGGCACATTCTTCAGATTATCTTTTTTACGGAGGCGGTTAATGACCTCTTGTGCGATTTTTTCACCCTGCTCGCGAAGCGTGCTTTCTTTAATCTCCACTTCTTTTTGAGGGTCGCCTGTTTTTTCACGATAGTAATACACGGAGTTTAACGCCAGTCCGATCATCACGCCGCCAAGCTGGATGGAATTCTTGTCTTTTCTGACTAAATAATCGTGCTCCAGCATGGACGCTAAATAAACCGGGCTGCTTTCGTTCTTTTCTTCTGTTGAACCGGAGCTCGGAAGCGCTGGGTTCAAGCCTTCATTTTTGAAGTTTTTATCTTCTTTTTGGGCTTTTTTCAGATCAGAGCCTGTTTTTTTCCGTGCCAGCCAGCTTAATACTGTATCTTCATCTAAATATTGCCCTTCTTGGAACAGATAATCGTCAGTAGAGAAAGAATCTTGGGCAAGACGCATCAGCCCTGTTTCAAACTCATCAATGTCCAGTCTTGTATTCAGCTGTTCCGTCGTCAAGCCGCGCGCTTTTCCCGCCTTAAACGGCAGCACCATTTTGTAATAGGAGTCAGAGATATTATATTTCGGGAC
Source organism: Bacillus sp. SN1 (assembly GCF_002796895.1). Classification (NCBI taxonomy): domain Bacteria; kingdom Bacillati; phylum Bacillota; class Bacilli; order Caryophanales; family Bacillaceae; genus Bacillus; species Bacillus sp. SN1. The sequence goes on along the minus strand of NZ_PHIE01000005.1, from coordinate 70,122 downwards.
AATCGCTTTTTCTGACGATTTCGCCGTCTTTTGTGTGATCTCTTCCTCCTTCTCCCCCCCAAAACCTGACGAGCAGGCAGACAGCATTAATACTGCCGCCGTTGCCGCCATTACCAACGTCTTTTTCAATAGAAAACACTCCTCTTATTTCTTTAGCTCTCCCATTAACTGTTCTTCATTCCATACTTCAATGTTCAGCTCTTGCGCTTTTGTCAGCTTGCTTCCCGCCGCTTCTCCGGCGATGACCAAGTCTGTGTTTTTGCTGACGCTGCCAGTCAGCTTGCCGCCGAGCGCTTCGATTTGCGCTTTGGCATCGTTTCTTGACAGTTGTTCCAGCTTTCCTGTCAGGACAATTGTTTTACCGGCAAAGTAAGAATCGCTGTCCTCTGCTTTTACTTTTTTCGGGCCTTTGTAGAGTGTGTTTACGCCCAGCTCCTGAAGTTCATTCAAGAGTTCAAGCATTTCTTCTTTATGAAAATAGGTGATGACCGCGTCAGCCATTTTTTCACCGATTTCATCTACCGCGAGAAGTTCCTCTTTTGAGGCGTTTTTCAGGTTCTCCAGGCTTTCAAAATGCATGGCGAGCGTCTTTGCAGCCTTTGAACCGATAAAGCGGATGCCGAGTCCGAATAGCAAGCGCTCTAACGAATTTTCTTTTGATTTTTGGATGGAGCTGATCAGGTTTTCTGTGGACTTTTCGCCCATGCGTTCGAGCTGAATGACCTGTTCCTTCGTCAGCTTATACAAATCCGCGACATTGCGGACGAGGTTCTCCCCAAACAGCTGTGTGATCACTCGTTCGCCAAGCCCGTCAATGTTCATGGCATTGCGGGAAACGAAATGGATCAGCCCTTCTCGGATTTGCGCCGGGCATTCCGGGTTAATGCAGCGAAGTGCCACTTCTCCTTCGATACGGACGAGTTCGCTTCCGCATTCAGGACATTCCGTCGGCATGCTGAATTCCTTTTCTTCTCCTGTGCGCTGTTCAATGAGGACATTTACGACTTCCGGAATGATATCGCCCGCTTTTTTGACGACGACCTTATCCAATATCCGAATGTCCTTCTCTTTAATTAAATCTTCGTTATGAAGGGATGCTCTTGAGACCGTTGTGCCGGCAACTTTTACCGGCTCAAGAATCGCAGTCGGCGTAATCACACCCGTTCTGCCGACATTTAATTCGATATCGAGAAGCTTTGTCACGACCTCTTCAGCAGGAAATTTATACGCGATGGCCCAGCGCGGGCTTTTCGCCGTAAAACCAAGCTCTTCCTGCTGATCAAGGGAATCTACCTTAATCACGATGCCGTCAATTTCATACGGAAGGTCAGCGCGCTTAGCCTGAAACTCATCGATCAGCGCAATAACTTCTTCTATGCTGCCGCATTTCTTTCGTTCCTGGTTCGTTTTAAATCCGATTTCGTCGAGAAAATCAAGGCCCTGACTTTGCGTCTCCACACCCATCTCGTCAAGCTCCGCTATACTGTAGACGAAGATATCAAGATTTCGTTTCGCTGCAATTTTCGGATCGAGCTGTCTGAGTGATCCCGCGGCGGCATTTCGCGGATTGGCGAACGGTTCTTCTTCGTTTTTGATCCGTTCCTCATTGAGCGTTTCAAACGAACGCTTTGGCATATACGCCTCGCCGCGCACTTCGATTGACAGATCACGTTTCATTTTGAGCGGAATATTGCGGATCGTCTTCAGGTTCTCCGTAATATCCTCTCCCGTCGTTCCGTCACCCCTTGTGGCCCCTCTGACAAAATAGCCGTCTTCATAACGGAGAGAAACAGCAAGACCGTCTATTTTCAGCTCCACATTATACGCCACATCGTCACCGACGGCCTGGCGCACCCGGCGATCGAAATCACGGAGATCGTCGGCGTTAAAGGCGTTGCCTAAACTGAGCATCGGCGTGCCGTGAGTGACTTTTTGAAACGCTTCAAGCACGGCTCCGCCCACACGCTGCGTAGGAGAGTCAGGCGTTCTGAGGTCTGGGTGCTCCTCCTCGATCGCAATCAGCTCCTGCATCAATTTGTCGTATTCGGCATCAGGGACGCTCGGTTCATCTAAGGTGTAATATTCATAGCTATACTTGTTGATGGTGCGGCGCAGTTCGTCTGCCCGCTGCTTCGCTGTTTCTTTGTCCATCTGCTTCTTCCTTTCCTCTTCAATTACTGCTTTTCAATAGGAGCGAATGCTGCTAACAGGCGTTTCACGCCGACAGGGCTCGGGAAGGCAATATCGAGCTCCGTTCCTTCTCCTTCGCCTTTCACACTGACGACAGTTCCTGTTCCCCATTTTTTATGGCCCGCCTTATCTCCGACTGCCCAGTTTAAGGTGTCGCCGCCTGTTTTGCTGGCGTAGGATACCGGACGTGAAACAGGACCGCGTCTCGGCTGCATTTTTCTTGCAGACGGCGCTCTCGCTTCTTTTTTCTCATTTAGGTTTTCCAATAAATCATCCGGTATTTCAGCAATAAAGCGAGATTCCGGGTTCATATTTGTTCGGCCAAACAAGGTGCGCATTTTAGCATTGGTCAGATAAAGCTCCTGCTCCGCCCTTGTAATCCCAACGTAAGCAAGACGGCGTTCTTCTTCCATTTCCGCTTCCTCCATGAGAGAACGGCTGTGCGGGAAGACGCCTTCTTCAAGCCCCATCAAGAAAACAACCGGGAACTCCAGTCCTTTTGCGGCGTGCAGTGTCATCAGGGTGATTGCATCCTTGCCGCCGGACTCCTCTTCTTTCTGATCAAGCTGATCGATGTCTGCGATCAGCGCCAAATCTGTCAAAAACGCAACGAGTGTCTTGTCTTCACTTTTCTGTTCAAAGTTTTTCGTAACAGACAGGAACTCGTCGATGTTTTCTAAACGGCTTTGGGCTTCGATTGATTTCTCGGCCTTCAGCATTTCTCTGTATTCCGTTTTATCAAGAATTTCTTCTGTCAGCTCTGTAATGGATAAATAATCCTGCATATTGGTCAGGTTCTCAATCATCTGTCTGAAACTGTCGAGCGCGTTGGCTGCCTTGGCGCTGACACCGATAAAATCGACCTGCTGAATCGCTTGGAAAAATGACAAGCCGTTCATCGCCGCATACGAAGCGATCTTTTCAAGTGATGTCGCGCCGACTCCGCGCTTCGGCACATTGACAATGCGCGTGAAACTGATATCGTCATCCGGATTGGATACGAGGCGCAGGTACGCGAGAATGTCTTTAATTTCTTTTCTGTCATAGAACTTTGTGCCGCCGACAATGTTATAGTTCAAGCCTGCTTTGAGAAGCGTTTCCTCAATCACACGCGACTGCGCATTTGTCCGGTACAAAATGGCGATATCCGACAGCTTCCGCTTGCCTGTGCTGTGAAGCTGATGAATTTTACCGGCTACAAACTGTCCTTCGCCGAACTCATTATCTCCACGGTAATAAGAAATTTTGATGCCTTCATCGTTTTCCGTCCACAAATTTTTCGGTTTGCGGTTTGAGTTGTTTTTGATGACCTCGTTAGCCGCGCGCAAAATCCGTTTTGTTGAACGGTAGTTCTGTTCGAGCAAAATCACGCTTGCGTTCGGATAATCTTTTTCAAAGGAAAGAATGTTGGCGATGTCCGCGCCGCGCCATCTGTAGATCGACTGGTCAGAGTCTCCGACAACACAAAGGTTCTGGAAGCGCTCCGCAAGCTGCTTCACGAGCATGTATTGGGCTCTGTTCGTATCCTGATACTCATCGACGTGGATGTACTGGAATTTGCGCTGATAAAATTCAAGCACTTCCGGCACACGGTCAAACAGTTTAATCGTTGTCATAATTAAATCGTCGAAATCGAGCGACTGGTTTTTTAAAAGCTTCTTCTGATAATCAACATACACATCGCTGACCACCTGATCGTAGTAGCCACCGGCAACTTTAGAGAATTCCTCCGGTTCGGTCAATTCGTTTTTCGCACTGCTGATCGTGCCGAGGATGCTTCTTGGGTCAAACTTCTTCGGATCAAGATTGCGCTCCTTCAAAATTCCCTTGATCACTGAAAGCTGGTCAGCCGTATCAAGGATGGAGAAATTGCGGTTGATCCCAATCCGGTCGATATCTCTGCGCAAGATCCGCACGCACATGCTGTGGAATGTTGAAATCCAGATATCGTCCGCACCCGGTCCGAGAATGCTCTCCACACGTTCCTTCATTTCGCGTGCCGCTTTATTTGTAAATGTGATCGCCAGAATATTCCACGGCGCCACATGCTTTTCCGCCATTAAATAAGCGATTCTGTGTGTCAGGACACGCGTCTTTCCGCTTCCCGCTCCCGCCATCAGCAAGAGAGGCCCGTCCGTTGTTTTGACAGCTTCCTGCTGAACAGGGTTTAGTCCGCTTAATAATTGATTGCTAATGTAATTCAAAATTTGTTCACCCGCCTATACAAAACATATGTTCTATCATAAACCAAATCCGTACAATTTACTACTCGCCTTTGACAGCCGCTACTGTTTTCAAAGCCCGGTCAAAATCCTCATACACCGCATTGCCTACAACGATCACGTCGGCATGCTCTGCATATTGCTTTGCCGTTTCCGCATCCTTGATGCCGCCGCCGTAAAACAAGGTGGACGTTTCCAATACAGCCTTCGTTTTCTTCACGGCTTCTATGTCTCCAAGCACGCCGCTGTATTCTAAATAAAAAATCGGAAGATGCAGCAGCTCAGACACACGCGCATAGGCGACAATATCGTCAATACTCAGATCGGCTTGCGCTTCAGTCAATGCCGCGGCTTTGCAATCCGGATTTGCAATGCAGTAGCCTTCCGCCACGATTTCTTCCATAGACATCAGTTCTCCGAATTCCTTCATGGCTCTCTGGTGCATTCCGACAATCCAGTCCGCATTTTTACTATTTAATACACTCGGAATAAAATATAAGTCAAAGCCGGGAACGATCGCTTCAATCGCTGACACCTCAAGGACACACGGCACTAAAAACCGTCTCACCTTAGACATCATCCGCAGGACATTGTCCTCTGTCACACCATCGCTTCCTCCGATTATGACCGCATCCGTTCCTGATTCACAAAGAATCTCCAGCTGTTCATCAGGCAAATCTTTATTTGGATCGAGTTTAAAGACATGCTTCCACTCCGTTACATCGTACACGTCATACGTTCCTCCATTCGTTTGTTACCATTTAAACATTATAACAAATTCACATAGCGCGGAAAAACGGAAAAAGCCGTTAATCTCGTTATTCACTGAAAAAGGTGTTTTGATTCTTTTTTCATAAAAAAGAGAGCGCTCATGAGCATTCGTATGACATGCGGAAGCACCTGCGCTGTAAGTCCCCCAAAAGAATTTCTGTAATTTCTTCCGTCCAAACTGTTATTGTTTGGAAAGCGTTCAACTGTGGAAATGATTACATAAAAAAGGGAGGCTGACAGATGGAAACCATCATCATTGCACTCATCGCATTTATCATCGGGATCATTGCCATCCCCATCATTTTGTTTGTCTGGATCTACATAAAGGATGAAAAACAGCAGGAGCATTCGATCCTCCGCAACTATCCTGTGATCGGAAGGTTTCGATATATCCTTGAAAAAATCGGGCCGGAGCTCAGGCAGTATTTATACAGCAATGACAATGAGGAGCAGCCCTTTTCCAGAAAGGAATATGAACAAACCGTCATCTCAGGCAAATACAAAAGCAGAATGATGGGCTTTGGATCTGTAAGAGATTTTGACAAACCGGGCTATTTTATCCGTAACGCTCTGTTTCCGAAACAAAAAGAAGAATTGCGTGTAAACCAAACGCCTAAAATTGAAACCCAAATCTATCAACTCGATGCTGACAATCTGTTCAAACGCAAGGAACACGCCGAGCACATCAAGGCCGATCCGTATTTTCTCCACCCTGATGATGTGCAAGTGATCGGCGAGCATACATGCGAGCAGCCTTTTTATGTAAAGGGATTAGTCGGCCAGTCTGCCATGAGCTACGGTTCCCTTGGAGAACGGGCGATTACGGCTCTCTCAAAAGGGCTTCATCAGGCAGGCGGCACTTGGATGAATACCGGTGAAGGAGGATTATCTGAGTATCATTTAAAAGGCGGCGCCGATATCATTTGCCAAATTGGGCCGGGGCTTTTTGGCGTACGCAAAAGAAATGGGGAATTTTCATGGGAGGAGTTTAAAAGAAAAAGCAGGCTTGACCAAATTAAAGCGTTTGAGCTAAAGCTGGCGCAAGGAGCCAAAACCCGCGGCGGCCATGTGGATGGCGCTAAGGTATCAGAAGAAGTGGCAGACATCCGGAATGTTGAACCCGGGAAGTCGATTGACAGTCCGAACCGCTTTCATGAATTTTCAAGCACTCCTGACATGCTCAACTTTATTGAAAAGCTTAGAAATGTCGGGCAAAAGCCAGTCGGAATCAAACTTGTCGCAGGCCATCCTGACGAATTACACAAGCTTTTTTCTTATATGAAGAAAAGCGGAAAGCATCCGGATTTTATCACGATCGACGGGAGCGAAGGCGGTACCGGCGCTTCCTTTTATGAGCTCGCTGACACAGTCGGCCTTCCGATTATGACAGCCCTGCCTCTTGTTGATACGCTGCTTAGACAATACGGCTTGCGCGGCCAACTGAAAATCTTTGCTTCCGGAAAGCTCCTGACTCCTGACAAAATCGCGGTTGCCTTAGCCCTCGGCGCTGACTTTGTTAACATTGCACGCGGCATGATGTTTTCGGTTGGCTGTATCCGTGCTCTCGTATGCCACACCAACACATGCCCGGCAGGTGTGGCGACAACAGATCCAAAACTGCAAAAAGCACTGAGCGTCGAGGAAAAGCAGCATCGTGTCTGCAACTACGTCATTTCGCTGCGCGAGGGGCTGTTTAACCTCGCTGCCGCAGCCGGCATTAATTCACCGATCCACTTTTCCAAGGAGCATGTTGTCTATCGAAAAGAGGATGGCAGCATCGTCGACATCGACAAACTGATTCACCAATTTGTTTCATAAAGAAACCGCCCTTGCCGAACGGCAGGGCGGTTCTTTGTTATTTCGAAGAAGACTCTGTTTCCGTCTCCTTCACACGGTCAAGCGCCATTTCATAAGCGTCATTACCGTAATTTAAGCAGCGTTTCACACGGGAAATCGTAGCCGTGGAAGCGCCTGTTTCTGTTTCAATCTTATGGTACGTGTTTCCTTCGCGAAGCATGCGCGCCACTTCAAGGCGCTGAGCCAGCGATTGAATTTCGTTAATTGTGCAAAGATCATCGAAGAACCGGTAACATTCCTCCAGGTCTTTCAGCGATAAGATCGAGTTGAATAACTGGTCCAGCTCTTTGCCGCGTAATTTATCGATTTGCATCGTTACACACCTTCTCCTTTACTAATGGAAGCCGCATCGAGATCAGGCACGATATTAATCCAAGTCTTTCCTGGCACAAACGGCAGCCATTTGCCGTCTTTCACCGGCACAATTCTTCCGTTTACTTGTTTCCAGTCTGTTTCAATGACGTTTCCGTGCTGAAACAACAGACCTTTCCCCCCTGATTCCAGATCGATGTCCCGCCTTCCATCTTGATCAATAGTATGATGGCTGGCTTCAACAATGAAAATATTTTGCATTGCAACCGGCTTTCCGGTTTCCCGGTCTGTCGTTATGACACCATCAGAGCTTCTTTTATAAGCTTCAGCTTTTTTATCATAGTTGTATTCGACAAGATTTGTAACGTTCTTTGTTCCATAATCTACCCGAACATTGTAAGATTCATTTACAGGTTTTGCTTCTGATGTTTGAAACAGCAGCGGATCTGTTTTCCGGTTCAGCTCATATCCCTTTTTTTCCGCCGCCTTTTTTATGTAATCATAAGACGTATAGGAATTGTGGGGCGGTTTGCTGAAATCGGCTCTCCAAAATAAGCTTCCGTCAAAATCCAATCCGTTAATATAGTCGGCAGCTCCGGATTCCAGCTGCTCTTTGGCGCCGGGACTCCAGCCGTGATGGACAAATATGCTGTCAAAGCCATTGCTGATAGTGACGAAATATTCTCGCGCGCTCCGCACAGGGCCGACAGTTTCAGGCATCTGGCTTTGAAAAATGGCCAGAAATCTTGTAATTTGCCCTTCGGCAAGCGCCTCTATGACAATGTCGGCTTTAGACAGTCCTGACTGCGGCCTCGCCTTCGGGTGATTGTTCACCACAACAGCAACAGGCCGGCGTTCAGTCACCTTCTGTTCAGTCGCCAGTCCCGTCAAAGGAGCTTTCGGCTTCTTTGCAGAATCAGGGACAGCATCCTTCTGCTGGCAGGATACAAGCAGAAAAAACACGAAACACAGCACGCAAACTGTCATCCATTTTTTCATATGTCGGCTCCCCGCTCTTTTATATTTTAACGCATTATCGATGGAAAGAGTACAGTTTTTTTCATGACGTCGAAGATTCCTCTCGGCGTAATGCGTATATACGGAAGGTGCGTACTTTGCAAAAAGAGCAGCGTATAGACGGGATCACAATACTCGTAGCCTCTTTCTGTCAAAAGATCTCTCAGCTTTTGTTCCTTCTCAAGTACATCTTCATACGTTTCCGAAGAGGCGCAGCCGCACAGCGCAAGCGGAATTTCATGCAGAATGTTCCCGTTTTCCGCAAGAACAATTCCTCCGCCGATTTCTTTCATGCGAGCGAAAGCGAGCAGCATATCCGCTTTATTTTTTCCAATCGCGACAATATCCCCCGTCGTCGTAAAGGAGCTCACAAATCCCTGCACGCTTGAAGCAAACCCTTTTATCATCGTATTGACGCGCCATTTCCCATGTTTGTCAAGCATCGTCAAATAACTTTCATCATGGTCAAACGAGAGCTGCTCCATCGAATTGTCGATCTCAATCATATACGGCTCCATAATGACCGCATTCCGCATTTTCACGCCCATCGGCATCGAAAACTGCAAATCATCCATCGTCATATCATATGAAAGCTCAAGCGGGACAAGACCGCCTTTGTTCCAGTCCGTCTTTGTAAACGCCTTCATATCACTGCCGTCTTCACGAAGGATAATCCCTTTTGACAGAACGGTCACAGGATTCGGATTTAACGGATCTTCAAGTATGTTCAGCGATGCCAGTCTTCCCGGTCCGACAACTCCTAAATAGTCATCCATTTGGTAATACTTCGCGATATTAAATGATGCCATATTGTAGGCATCGATTGCCGGAACTCCTTCTTCTAACGCGATGCGGATCAGCTCGTTTGTCATGCCGCCTTTATAGAAATTCGGCGTCGCGCCGTCTGTCGTATAAAAGAAGTGGTCATAATAGCGGAAGCCCTTCTCATGCAGCTCCTGCAATATGTTTCTTACATCAGGGCGAATGGAAGAGTTCCGAAGGGAAACATAGTAGCCCAGTTCCAGCCTTCTCATCACTTCATCACCTGTCATCGCTTCATGATCACAATCCGCTCCGAACAGCTTCATTTTTGTAAGCGTTTTATCTGAAGCGCCGGGAAAATGCCCTTCAATGCGTTTCCGCTGTTTCTTTGTAGCTTGCATGCAGTGAAGCATTAAATCATCACCATCTACCAGACGAGGCCACCCGGTCATTTCTCCGCCTTGGATGACATCCGGATGTTCAATCCACTGTTTTCTGACGTCAAACGGAAGAACGTGATCCTCGTTCAGAACCTCGGTCTGGAGGTCATAGCGCGACCACCAAAAATACTGGACCGGCTGCTTTTTAAGTTCATTTAAAATCGTAAGCGCTTTCTTTTTTCCACTTTGTAAAAGCAAAAATAAGTTATCATTCACAAATGTCGTTGTTCCGTATTGAGACACATATTCCGCCAGCGTTTGGGGATTATATATTTGAAAAGGATGTGCGTGCGGTTCGATATACCCTGGCACAATGTATTTTCCTTCACAATCAATCGTATGAATTTCTTCGGCTCTATTCGGAAGTTCATGACCTACATAAACAATACGGTCCTGATAAATCCAAATGTTTTTTTTCAGCCATTGTTTTACATATGGATTTAAGACGAGAGCATTCCGTAAAAGGAGCGTTGGAAGCAGCTTTGAGTCTACAACATCAACCTGTGCCCTGATGTCTTTGTTTTTCCAGTTAAAGGTGCGTTCGGACATTCACATACTCTCCTTTACATGTATTAGACTCATGTTATCACATCCTTACTCATCACGCACGATAAAAACGTTACAAATTTTTGAAGGTTCAATTTAAAAAACTTTTTCAAGTAAAAAGGAGCGGATTTCCATGAAGCCAAACATCAGTCTCATCAATGCCGTCTTCAGAATCGCCTGCGGACTGACGATTATGTCAGCCGCCAGCGCAAAGTTTACGAAAAAGCCTTGGTGCAGAATGCACCTCTTTTACATCTTTATGGGGGCCTTGAAAGCAGGTTCGGGAATCTTGCGCTTCTGCCCTGTGACCTACATGTTTCAAAACGGCGCTTTTGGAAATAACGAACAAGAGCATCAAGACAGATAAACGGTAAAGCTTGATCACAAAACATGATCAAGCTTTTTCTCATGACATCCCGTTGTCTTCATATAGAGATACCCTGCGGCTGCCAAGGCTACCGGATAAAGGAGTGCCCAGCCGCTGAACGTGTAAATCACTGCGCACGCCACAAACGCCCCGAGCGCCATCCACCAGCCTGAATCTCTCCATTTCAGCAGTTTTAGTGCTGCTGCCATTGTACATATGTAAGAGGCAATGAATGCCGCACTCGGCCCTTTTAACAGAGCCGTCAAATCGATTTGAAACAAGCCATGCGCCGCAAGCACTAAGCCAAACACTGCGGCCAGCACTGTCAATACACGGATAGGCGTATGTTTTGTCTCACTGAGTTTCCCGAAATATACGGGGATGTGCCCCTCTCTCGCTAATGCGTATACCATTCTGGAAAAACCCGCAATATTGGCGTGAATGGTGGCGAATGTAATAAACAGTGCTAAACATACCGTTACATATACTCCGCTTTCCCCGGCTCCTTTTGAGATAAGCATCGCAAGCGATGCGATTTCTCCATTCTCTCCATAGGAATGAGTCCCTATCGTCACAAAAGACAGCATGATATACAGCCCTGCTACACAAGCCGCTGCCAAGAACAAGCTGAGCGGGACATCTTTCTCAGGGCGATGAAATTCCTCAGCCAATGGGGTAATCATTTCCCAGCCTACAAAAGAGAAAAAAATCATAACAGAAACAGCCCCTGCGGCAGACCAGCCATGCGGAAGTAACGGCTTAAATTCTGCTATCCTGACGTGAGGCAATGACACGGCAATAGAAGCGACAAGCAGAAATACGATGACACAAATGACGAGTGTACTGATGTTTGCAGATAGTTGAATGCCTCTTATATGAAGCAAAATGGAGACAGCCAGCATGAAACCTGCAATTAAAGTAATCTGCCAATCCGAAGCCTCTGTGACGTAACTGGCGTAATGCGCGCCAGTCAAAGCGATGACAGGAACGCCGATCGGAACGGACCCTAACATGATCCAGCCCAAAATCGCTCCGGCTTTTTTCTGAAAAGCCAGCTGCACATAAGCCGTGATTCCTCCCGCGCTGGGCGCTATTTTTACAAGCCGGGCCAGTGTGCCGACGAGAAGAAAAGATAAGAAAGACATGAACACCCAAACAAATAAAGAAGCGGGACCGGCTGCGTCAGCAGTGACAGACGGCAGGATTAATATCCCGCAGCCTAAAACGGCCCCAATCGTTAATGCCGTCCCTTGAATCCAAGTGATAGAACGCTGCAATTCTGGCAACATGATGCCTCCTCTTCCGTTGATGGCTTTATTATAGGAAAAATAAGACGGCATCCATATGCTACAATTAAGTTAAATCAACAGCATCACCTTATGATAAAAGGAATTTTCACGAATTTGCTTAAACATGTAAAGGAGCCAGACAAATGGACGATACAGACCTTCAAATTCTCTCGCATTTGCAGCAAAATGGCAGACTAACGATGGTTGAGCTGGGAAAGCTTGTCGGACTCAGCTCGCCAAGCGCGGCGGAACGTGTCAGGAAGCTGGAAGACAGAGGAGTGATTACCGGCTACAGCGCGAATATCTGTTACGAAAAACTAAACAAGCACGTAACGGCTTTTATCCTGATGGAGCCGAAAAGCTGCAAACACTATGCCGCCTTTGCTGCAGCGCACCCGGATGTGGCAGAGAACCACCGTATTACAGGGATGTACAGCTATGTGACAAAAGTAGTGACAGAATCGGTACATACGCTTGAAGATTTTATTGACGCTTCGATGGCCCACGGAAAACCGACTACGCTGGTTGTGCTTTCTTCTTCCGCTCACCACCCCGCTTTTGTATAAAAAAACCCGCAGCTTAATCTGCGGGTTTTCTACATTTTATTTTTGGGCAGCTTTTAAAGCGCGTGCCCCAATGTCTTTTCTGAAAAAGAGTCCCGGCTTGATGATCTCATCAACGGCTTTGTACACTCGGTCTCTCGCCGCTTCAAACGTGTCATCAAAAGCAGTCACATTGGCGACGCGGCCGCCGTTTGTGACGAACTCTCCACCTTCTGCTTTCGTTCCGGCATGGAAGACCACAACCTGCTCAGTTTCCGCTGCAAGGCTGCCGATCGGCGTGCCTTTTGCGTAGCTTTCCGGGTACCCTTCTGAAGCAAGCACAACACTCACTGCCGCAGTATCCTTCCATTTCAAGTCAACTTCCTTATTTTCTAAAAGATCAAGAAGCACTTGTACCAGATCAGATTCCATGCGCGGAAGTACGACCTGTGTTTCCGGATCGCCAAAGCGGGCATTAAATTCGATGACCTTCGAGCCGGTTTCAGTGAGCATCAATCCCGCGTACAAAACGCCAGTGAAGGAACGGCCTTCTTGTACCATTGCTTTTGCAGCGGGCTTGACGATTGTTTCTACGGCATGGCGGACGGTTTCTTCCGAAATTTGCGGAACTGGAGAGTAAGCGCCCATTCCGCCCGTATTCGGGCCTTTGTCTCCGTCAAACGCTCGTTTGTGATCCTGGGCAATCACCATTGGATACACCTTTTCTCCTTTGACGAATGCCATAAGAGAAAACTCTTCGCCGGAAAGAAATTCTTCAATGACAACAGAGGCGCTCGCATCACCGAACTTTTCATCCTCAAGAAAATCATGCAGACATGCAATCGCTTCTTCCTCTGTCATTGCAACGGTTACGCCTTTTCCAGCCGCAAGTCCATCCGCTTTTATGACAATCGGAGCGCCTTTTTCCTGCACATATGCCTTTGCCTCTTCAAAGGATGTAAACGTCTCGTATTCTGCGGTCGGAATATCGTATTTCTTCATTAAATCCTTAGCGAACTGTTTGCTTCCTTCGATGATCGCAGCGGCTTTTGACGGGCCGAATACACGCAAACTGGCTTTTTCGAATTCATCAACCAGACCTTCAATTAAAGGAACCTCAGGGCCGACAATGGTCAGGCCGACCTGATTTTCTTTTGCAAACGAGACAAGCCCGGCGTGGTCGCTCTCCTCAATGTTTACAAGTTGTGCGGAAGCTGCCATGCCGTCATTTCCCGGAGCGGCAAATACCGTATCAACGAGGCTGCTTTGCGCCACCTTCCATGCCAGCGTATGCTCTCTTCCGCCTTTACCGATAATGAATACATTCACGTCGTTTTCATCCCCTTAATGTTTGAAGTGTCTAATGCCGGTGAATACCATGGCAATGCCGTACTCATCCGCTTTTTTGATGGAATCCTCATCACGGATCGATCCGCCTGGCTGAATGATAGCCGTAACGCCTGCTTTTGCCGCTTCTTCGACAGTATCCGGCATTGGGAAATATGCATCCGAACCGAGCGCACTGCCTTTCGCTTTTTCTCCTGCTTGTTCAATGGCAATTTTCGCTGATCCGACGCGGTTCATTTGACCTGCTCCCACGCCGACTGTCATGTTGTCATTCGCGAGAACGATCGCATTGGATTTCACATGCTTCACGACTTTCCAAGCAAGCTTCAAGTCTTCCCACTCTTGCTCGTTCGGCTCTCTTTTTGTCGGGATGCTGATCTCTGCATCATCAAAGCCGTGCATATCTAAATCTTGAATCAGCAGCCCGCCTTGAACAGATGTCAGTTGTTTTTCTTTTTGAACGGCAGCTGTCACATCAAGCGTCAGCAGACGAAGGTTTTTCTTCGCAGTCAGGATGTCAAGCGCTTCTTGGCTGAATGAAGGCGCAATGATGATTTCTAAGAAAATGTTGTGAAGCGCCTCTGCAGTTGCTTTGTCCACTTCACGGTTCAGCGCGATAATGCCGCCGAAGATAGATGTTTTATCTGCTTCAAACGCTCTGTCAAACGCTTCTGCGATCGTTTTTCCTGTTCCTACGCCGCAAGGATTCATATGCTTTACGGCAACCGCAGCCGGTTCAGTGAATTCACGAACGATTTGAACTGCTGCATCCGCGTCTTTAATGTTGTTGTAAGAAAGCTCTTTTCCGTGGAGCTGTTCTGCTTGCGCAATAGATCCTTTAACAGGAAGCGCGCTTTGGTAGAATGTTGCTTCCTGATGCGGGTTCTCTCCGTAGCGAAGCGATTGTTTTTTCTCAAATGTTACAGTGAATTGTTCCGGTTCTTTTTCACCGACAACATCTGTCAGATAGTCAGCGATCAGTGCATCATATGCCGCAGTATGACGGAATACTTTTGCCGCCAGCTCGCGTTTTTTCTGAAGTGATACGCCGCCTTCTTCTTTGATTTGATTCAGCACTGGGCTGTAATCCGCCGGATCAACGATAACCGTCACATCCTGATGGTTTTTTGATGCTGCACGCAGCATGCCCGGGCCGCCGATGTCGATATTTTCAATCGCATCTTCATATGTGACATCTTCTTTAGAAATCGTTTCTTTAAATGGATAAAGGTTGACGACAACGAGGTCAATCGGCTGAATCCCGTGTTCATTGATCTGCGCCATATGCTCTTCATTGCCGCGAACTGCCAGAAGACCGCCATGAATATTCGGATGAAGTGTTTTTAGCCGTCCGTCCATAATTTCAGGAAAGCCTGTCACTTCTGAAATTCCGATGACATTCACACCGTTTTCTTGAAGAAGCTTTTTCGTTCCGCCTGTTGAAATGACTTCAACGCCAAGCTCTGTCAATTCTTTTACAAAAGGAACGAGATTTGTTTTATCTGAAACACTGATTAATGCACGTTTAATGGTCATGCCTTTTCACCTCTGTTATTTAATCCTAATAGCTGTTTAATCACACTCGGATACCATTTATGCTCAAGCTTGTGAATCCGCTGTTCGATTGTTTCCAATGTATCATGTTCGTCAATTTCGATTGCCTTTTGAGCGATGATCGGTCCTGTATCCATTCCTTCATCGACATAATGCACGGTGATCCCGGCAACCTTCACACCCGCGCGGTATGCCTGCCCGACTGCGTCAATCCCAGGAAACGCGGGAAGAAGCGACGGGTGAATGTTGATGATTTTTCCTCCGTATGCCTGAAGCAGCGTGTCACCGATCAGCCTCATATAGCCGGCAAGAACAATCAATTCAACGTCATGAAGGCGAAGCTGTTCAATAATGGCCCGTTCAAATGCGGCCTTGTTTTCATAAGACTTCGGCTCAAATGCAAAGGATGGAATATGGAACATTTCCGCCCGTTCGATGACTTTCGCCTCCGGTTTGTCGCAAACGAGGAGCGATACGGACGCATCCCAGTTCTCCTCTTTCAAACGCGTGACGATGGCTTCGAAGTTTGAACCGTTTCCGGATGCAAATACCGCAAACTTTTTCATGAAAGTGCCGCACCGCCGAATGTGACGCCTTCTCCTTGTTTCACACGCCCGATCAAATAGGCTTTTTCGCCTTGGCTTTCAAGCGTTCCGATCACATCTGTCAGATGCTCTTCTTTGACTGCCAAAACAAAGCCGATCCCCATATTAAAGACGTTGAACATGTCTTCTTCCTTCAGCTTGCCATACTCTTGCAGGAAAGAGAAAATTGGCGGGATCGGCCATGAGCCGTTATCGATTTCCGCACTTAAACCTTCTGGAAGCATGCGCGGGATATTTTCGATGAATCCTCCGCCTGTCACGTGCGCCATGCCGTCGACTTTTCCGCTTTTCACCGCCGCAAGCACAGGCTTCACATAAATTCTTGTCGGTTCAAGCAACTCCTCGCCAAGGGGGCGGTCAAACGGTTCGTATGTTTTATCAAGATCCAGCTCCGCATCATCCAAAAGCACTTTTCTGACAAGGGAAAATCCGTTGCTGTGAAGGCCGCTGGAGCTGAGGCCGATCAAAAGATGGCCCTCCCCGATGTTTTCACCAGTCACGATTTCGTCCTTTTCCGCCACTCCGACTGAGAAACCGGCAATATCGTATTCATCAGCTGTATATAGCCCCGGCATTTCAGCCGTTTCGCCGCCAACTAGGGCCGAACCCGACTGCTCACAGCCGTCTGCCACACCTTGTACGATCTGCTCAATTTTCACAGGGTCCGCTTTGCCGACCGCTAAATAATCGAGGAAAAACAGCGGTTCTGCACCTTGTGCCAGCACATCATTGACACACATTGCAACAGCGTCCACGCCAATCGTGTCATGCTTATCCATGGAAAAAGCGAGCTTTAATTTTGTGCCGACACCGTCCGTTCCCGAAATTAAAACAGGTTTTTGATAAGAAAGCTCAGACAGGTCAAACATGCCGCCAAAACCGCCAAGGCTGCCCATAACGCCAAGCCGTTTTGTACGCTCCACATGTTTTTTCATTCGTTTTACAGCTTCATATCCGGCTTCGATGTCAACTCCTGCGTTTTTATATGCTTCAGACATCCTATTCACTCCTTTAAGGCGCTTTTCAAAATATCTCCCCGAACGAGGGCAGAATGAGAAAGGCAGCCGAACTGCGCTGCCTTTATGTCATTTTCAAGTTTTATTTGGTTAATACCGCTTCTTTTACATGAGGAAGCACTGTATCCTGGTAAATTTCAGTCGGATATTTCCCTGTAAAGCAAGCGAGACACTGTCCGCAATTAGAGTCATCGTATGTTCTGCCAATGCCTTTCAGCAGCCCTTCCACACTCAAAAATGAGAGGGTGTCGGCTCCGATTTCCTGACGGATTTCTTCAACAGAATGGGAAGACGCGATCAGTTCTTCATGTGTGGACGTATCAATGCCGTAAAAGCACGGATGAGCGATTGGCGGTGAACTGATTTTGACATGCACCTCTGTCGCACCCGCTTCTCTGAGCATCGTGACAATCCGGCGGCTTGTTGTTCCTCGCACGATAGAGTCATCCACCATGACGACGCGTTTGCCTTCCACAACCCCGCGCACCGCAGATAGCTTCATTCTAACGCCTTGCTCACGCAGAGCCTGAGACGGCTGAATAAACGTTCTGCCTACATAGCGGTTTTTGATTAAGCCAAGCTCGTACGGGATGCCTGTTGCTTCTGCATAGCCGATTGCCGCAGAAATACTGGAATCCGGAACCCCTGTTACGACGTCAGCTTCAACTGCGGATTCCTGAGCCAGCATTTTTCCGAGGTTTTTACGCGCACTGTGCACGTTAATGCCGTCAATGTTGCTGTCAGGCCTTGAGAAATAAATGTACTCCATGCTGCAAATGGAACGGTTGATATTCATGGAAAAACGCTCTGATTTCATGCCTTCATCATTGATGATCAGCATTTCGCCCGGTTCTACCTCACGAAGATACGTTGCGCCGACCACATCAAATGCGCATGTTTCTGATGCGACAACATAAGCGTCGCCCATCATTCCGATTGAAAGCGGTCTAAGCCCGTTCGGGTCAAGCGCGACAATCATTTCGGTTTCGGTCATGATCAGAAACGCGTAGGCGCCTTTCAGCATGGAAAGCGAGTTTTTAATTTGATCCTTCAGCGTGAAGTGGCCGCTTCTTTTGATCAGGTGAGCCAAAACCTCTGTGTCCGAAGAGGTCTGAAAAATGCTCCCTTGATTTTCAAGCTGCTGCTTCAGCTGAGTGGCATTGACAAGATTTCCGTTATGGGCAAGCGCCAGGCTGCCGTTGTTTTGGGACCGGAAGAGGAGCGGCTGAACATTTTCATATCCGCCGCCTCCAGCCGTCGCGTACCGAACGTGCCCGATTGCGCCTTTCCCCTTTACTTTGCTGAGCTCGCCATTTTGAAACACTTCAGTGATCAGGCCTTGGCCTTTGTGCGCCGTCAGTTTTTCACCGTCAGTTGCGACAATTCCCGCGCCCTCCTGTCCTCTGTGCTGGAGGCTGTGGAGGCCGTAATATGTGATTTGCGGGGCTTCTTCATGTCCCCAAATCCCAAAAACGCCGCATTCTTCATTTAAGCCTTTGATTTCAGCAAGCATGGGATAGCTCCTTTCCATGCGCGCTCAAGCTCTTTCGTTTGCGCATGAATCAATTGTTGTCCGTCTTGGTTTTGAATCGCCAGAAGTCCGTCAGCTGTTACCTCACCGATATGAACCGCCTCTTTCACCGCTGCTTCAAACGCTGCTTGATGTTCTTTTTTCACAGAAACAACAAAGCGAGATTGAGATTCAGAGAATAATAACGCTGCCTCTCCTTCAACAGTCACGTTTGCGCCAAGGTTTTCCGTCGTCATGACACTTTCTGCAATCGCTACGCCTAAGCCGCCTTCAGACACATCATGCGCAGATTGAACGAAGCCTTTTTTAATCGCGTCAAGCAGTGCTCTTTGGCGTGACAGCTCTACATCAAGATCGATTTGCGGCGCTTTGCCGTAAATGCTGCCTTCTGTCATTTTTTGCAGCTCACTACCAGCAAACTCAGGTTTTGTTTCACCGATCACGTAAACGAGATCTCCCGCTTGTTTGAAATGCTGTGTTGTAATGTGTGCTGTATCTTCAATTAAGCCGACCATGCCGATAACAGGTGTCGGGTAGATCGCTGTGCCGTTTGATTCGTTATAAAGCGATACGTTTCCGCCGATAACCGGTGTGCTGAGAACATTGCACGCCTCACTGATGCCGTCAGCCGCTTTTTCGATCTGCCAGAAGATTTCCGGTTTCTCCGGGTTTCCGAAGTTAAGGTTATCTGTGACGGCAAGCGGTTCTGCACCTGAGCAAATGATGTTGCGTGCTGCTTCAGCGACAGCGATTTTTCCGCCGACTTCAGGATCAAGGTAGAGATAACGGGCGTTACAATCTGTCGTCATCGCCAGCGCCTTTTTCGTTCCGCGGATTCTGAGAACACCTGCGTCAGACCCAGGAGCGACAACTGTATTCGTCCGCACCATGTAGTCATACTGATCGTAAACCCATTCTTTACTTGCGATCGTCGGCTGCTCGAGGAGGGCCTTCAGCGTTTCATTGGCATCATCAATTTGAGGAGCCGGAACGTCTGTCTCTAAAAACTCGCGGTAGTAAGCAGGCTCTTGAGAAGGCTTGTGGTAAACCGGTGCTTCTTCTGCCAAGGCATCAACAGGCAGCTCGCACACTACCTCTCCTTTATGTGTCAAGCGAAGCATTTTATCATCTGTCACACGTCCGACAGAAACCGCTTCAAGATCGTACTTGTCAAAAATATCGATGATTTCCTGCTCACGTCCGCGTTCGATAACCAAAAGCATCCGTTCCTGTGATTCAGAAAGCATCATTTCATAAGCGGTCATGCCTGTTTCACGCTGAGGAATCAGGTCAAGATTCATCTCAATACCAGAACCGGCTTTACTTGCCATTTCGGCACTTGAGCTTGTTAAACCGGCAGCTCCCATATCCTGAATGCCGACTAACGCATCACATTGGATGACTTCCAGACATGCTTCAAGCAAAAGCTTCTCCATAAACGGGTCGCCCACTTGAACAGCAGAGCGTTTTTCTTCAGACGAATCAGACATTTCTTCAGAAGCAAACGTAGCGCCGTGGATTCCGTCACGCCCTGTTTTCGCTCCTACGTACATCACTGTGTTGCCGACACCCTTCGCCTGGCCTTTTTTGATGTCTTCATGATTAATTAATCCGACGCACATTGCGTTGACGAGCGGATTTCCTTCATAGCTGCTGTCAAACTGCACTTCTCCGCCGACTGTCGGGATCCCGATACAGTTGCCGTATCCGGCGATTCCCGCTACTACTTCTTCAAACAAGTACTTCACGCGCGGTGAAGTCAGTTCACCAAATCGAAGAGAGTTCAATACAGCGATTGGACGGGCACCCATTGAGAATACGTCACGGATAATGCCGCCTACGCCAGTCGCAGCGCCTTGGTAAGGTTCGAGAGCTGATGGGTGGTTATGTGATTCAATTTTGAACACAACCGCTTGGTTATCACCGATATCAACGATTCCGGCGCCTTCCCCCGGACCTTGCAGCACGCGCTCTCCGCTTGTCGGGAATTTACGCAGAATCGGCTTTGAGTTTTTGTAGCTGCAATGCTCTGACCACATGACAGAAAAAATCCCGATTTCTGTGTAGTTCGGCAATCTTCCAAGAATGGATTCAATCAATGCAAACTCATCATCACTGACACCCATTTGCTGATACAGTTTCTCTTCTTTTATTTGTTCTTTACTTGGTTCAAGCAGTAGTGACATGAGTTTCCCTCCAATTTTTCACGATAGACTGAAACAATTTAAGACCGTCGGCGCTTCCAAGCAGTTCATCGACCGCGCGCTCAGGGTGAGGCATCATGCCTAATACGTTGCCTTTCTCATTCACGACACCGGCAATGTCACTGACACTTCCGTTAATATTGGAGCCGTATGTGAAAGCAATTTGATTGTTTTCTTTCAATGAAGCAAGCGTTTCATCATCACAGTAGAAATTTCCTTCACCATGGGCAACCGGGATGGTAATCGATTGTCCCTTTTCATAGGAAGATGTGAATAATGTTTTGTCGTTCTGCACAATTAATTCAACCGGACGGCAAATGAACTTCAAATCTTTGTTGCGTCTCATTGCGCCTGGCAGAAGGCCAAGCTCCTGTAAAATCTGGAATCCGTTGCAGACGCCAAGAACAGGTTTTCCTTCAGCCGCCGCCTGTTTGACAGCTGGCATAATATTCGCAAATCGGGCGATAGCGCCGCATCTCAAGTAATCGCCGTAAGAAAATCCTCCCGGGATTAACACGCCGTCGAAGCCGTCAAGGCTTGTTTCCTCATGCCAGACGTATTCCACTTCATGGCCGAGCTCATCCTTTACAGCATGATACATATCGATATCACAGTTGGAGCCGGGTAACACAATCACCGCAAATTTCACTGTGCGACTACCTCCTCAACCTCGTATCTGTAATCTTCAATCACTGTATTCGCAAGAAGTTTTTCGCACATTTCTTTTACGAGCGCGTCAAGATCACGGTCTGATTTTTCAATGGTAAGCTCCATGTATTTCCCGATGCGCACATCTTGAACCTCGTTGTAAGTCATACTGTGCAAGGCATGCTGGACAGCGCTCCCTTGTGGATCTAGTACACTTTCTTTTAAGCTGACATAAACTTTTACTTTATACATGATGAATGCCTCCCAGTCTTTTGAAAATCTCTTCGTATGCGTCGGTTAAGCTTCCCAGATTGCGTCTGAATAAATCTTTGTCCAGCTTTTCGTTCGTGTCTTTATCCCACAAGCGGCATGTGTCAGGTGAAATTTCATCCGCCAAAAGCACTTGCCCGTCTGCATCTAGACCGAATTCAAGCTTGAAATCTATTAATCTGACATGACAATCGTCAAAAATGGTTTGAAGCTCTTCGTTTACTGTTTTTGTAATGGACTTAATGGTTTCTACCTGTTCAGGAGTCGCCGCTTTTAAGAGCCAAATATGATCTTCTGTGATGAGCGGATCACCCAGCGCGTCATCCTTGTAGTAAAACTCGATAATCGGCTGTTCAAGCTCTGTGCCTTCTGGAATGCCGAGACGTTTGGACATGCTTCCTGCCACAACATTTCTGACGACGACTTCAAGCGGCACAATCGTTACCTTTTTAATGAGCTGCTCTGTTTCCGAAATGCGCTCAATAAAGTGATTGTTAATGCCTTTAGCATGAAGGTGTTTGAAAATTAAGCTTGAAATCTCGTTATTTAAGCGCCCTTTCCCGCTGATTTCTGCTTTTTTCTCGCCGTTAAAGGCAGTGGCGGAGTCTTTATACACGACATACAGCGTGTTTTCGTCATCGGTTTTGTAGATCTTTTTTGCTTTTCCTTCGTATAAAAGTTCTTTTTTCACAATATTCACGGAAGGCCTCCTAACCCGAATGTTGGGAATTTTCAAACTGCAGCGGCATAGAAGAAGCCGCCTAACAGCTTCTTCTATGCTAAACCTAAACGTTCAAAGATCAGATCAACATTTTTCAGATGGTAGTTGTAATCAAAGCAGTCAGCAATTTTTTCCGGAGAAAGACGGGAAGTGATTTTCTCTTCCGCTTCCACAAGCTCACGGAACGGCACTTGTTTTTCCCACGCTTCCATTGCCTTCGGCTGCACTGTATCATAGGCTTCTTCACGAGTCAGGCCTGTGTCAATCAAAGCAAGCAGCACGCGCTGAGAGTAGATAAGGCCGAGTGTGCGGTCCATGTTGCGTTTCATGTTTTCCGGGAAGACCGTTAAGTTCTTCACGATGTTAGAGAAGCGGTTCAGCATGTAGTTCAGCGCGATTGTCGCATCCGGAAGAATAATCCGTTCTGCTGAAGAATGAGAAATATCGCGCTCATGCCATAATGGAACATTTTCGTAAGCCGTCATCATGTAGCCGCGAATGACGCGCGCCATGCCTGTCATGTTTTCAGAGCCGATCGGATTGCGTTTGTGCGGCATTGCAGATGAACCCTTTTGCCCTTTCGCGAAAAATTCCTCAACTTCGCGTGTTTCACTCTTTTGCAGTCCGCGAATTTCCACTGCGAATTTCTCGATGCTTGTCGCGATCAAAGCAAGTGTCGCCATATAGTCAGCATGGCGGTCACGCTGAAGGGTTTGAGTCGAAATCGGTGCTGCTTTCAATCCGAGTTTCTCACAGACATATTGCTCAACAAATGGATCAATGTTCGCATATGTGCCGACAGCGCCGGAAATCTTCCCAACCTCGATGCCTTCTTTCGCTTGTTTGAAACGCTCAAGATTACGTTTCATTTCTTCATGCCAAAGCGCAAGTTTTAAGCCGAATGTTGTAGGCTCAGCATGTACGCCGTGTGTGCGCCCCATCATGACTGTGTATTTATGTTCTTTCGCTTTTTCTTTTATAATGTCAACAAATCTCTCAAGGTCCTTGAGCAGAATATCGTTTGCCTGTTTTAATAAGTAAGAAAGAGCAGTATCAACAACGTCAGTTGACGTTAAGCCGTAGTGCACCCATTTTCTTTCCTCGCCCAGTGATTCGGAAACGGCGCGTGTAAAAGCGACAACGTCATGGCGCGTGTCCTGTTCGATTTCTAAAATGCGGTTAATGTCAAATGACGCGTTCTCGCGCATGAGCTTTACGTCTTCTTTCGGGATGACGCCAAGTTCCGCCCATGCTTCACAGGCAAGAATCTCCACCTCTAGCCACGCTTGAAATCTGTTTTCATCCGTCCAAATCGCGGACATTTCAGGTCTTGAATAACGTTCGATCATTCTGCTTGTCCTCCGTCTCTATTCATCCATTTATTTGTGATCTCCTGAATCCAATGGTCTTCAGGCTGCTTCATAAATGTAATATGCCCCATTTTGCGGCCTTTTTTGATTTCGTGTTTTCCGTATATATATAGCTTTGCTTCTTTTAAAAGCTCCGGCTCCTCCTCCACAAGCTTCACTTCATCGCCGAGAAGATTCACCATCATGCCTCGCTTCAGCAAATCTGTTTTCCCAAGCGGAAGGCCGCATACCGCTCTGATATGCTGTTCAAACTGGCTCGTTTCGCAAAGGTCCAGCGTATAATGCCCTGAATTATGCGGCCTTGGCGCCAGTTCATTGACCAAAAGCTCTCCGTCTTCTGTCAGGAACATTTCAACAGCAAGCGGTCCGACAAGGTTAAGCTCTTCTGCAAGCTTAACGGCCAGCTCGGCAGCCTGCTTCTGAATTCCTTCCTCCACCCGTGCAGGCACGATGCTTTGAAAAAGAATATTGTTGTGGTGAATGTTTTCAGCTGCCGGAAATGTTGAAATTTCGCCGTTTACCGATCTGACGACGATAACCGACAGTTCCATTTCAAAAGAAACCCAGCTTTCAAGAATGCAAGTTCCGTGCTCTAAAAGAGCGGCAGCCTGCTCAATTTGCGCCTCTTTCTTGATGACAAATTGTCCTTTGCCGTCGTATCCGCCGCGGCATGTTTTGAGCACTGCGGGAAGCCCAAGCTCCTGTACAGCCTGTTTCAGTTCATCCTTTGTTTTGACGGTGCTGTACGGCGCTACTTCACAGCCCGCGGCTTGAATTGCTTTTTTCTCCGTTTCACGGTTTTGGGTAATGAGCAGCAGCTCACTTCCTTGCGGGAGATACGCATGATCTTTTAGCCAATGCAGCGCATCATAGTCGATGTTTTCAAACTCATACGTGATGATGTCACTGATTTCAGCCAATTTTCGAATCGCTTCACGGTCATTGTAATGAGCGGTAATTTCGATATCCGCAACCTGCCCACACGGTGAATCTTTCACCGGATCAACGACCGCGACTTTATACCCCATTTGTTTGGCGGACACAGCCATCATTTTTCCAAGCTGGCCGCCGCCGATAATGCCGATTACAGCTCCCGGGTTGATGATTTGTTTAGACAAGCTGATCACTGCTTTCTAACACCGTCTGTTTTGTATTTTCTCTTCTCTCATCCAGCTTACGGGCAAGATTTTCGTCAAAAGCTGACAAAATTTGCGCCGCTAACAGGCCTGCGTTCACAGCGCCCGCTTTGCCGATGGCTGTTGTCGCAACAGGCACGCCTCCAGGCATTTGGACGATGGAGAGAAGTGAATCCATTCCGTTTAGCGCCTTGGACTGAACCGGAACTCCGATGACCGGCAGTGTTGTTTTCGCCGCCGTCATCCCCGGCAGATGCGCTGCTCCTCCGGCACCGGCGATAATCACCTTGATGCCTCTCTCTCTGGCAGCTTCAGCGTATTCAAACATCAAATCAGGCGTCCGGTGAGCGGAAACGACCTTTTTTTCGTACGGAACATTGAGTTCGTCAAGAATATCGCATGCGTTTTTCATTGTCTCCCAATCGGAAGTGCTTCCCATGATGATTCCTACTAGCGGCTGCATTCTGTTCCCACCTTCTAATGCTTTAGTTTTCAGAAAATAAAAAATACCCGCTCTGCATTGCACTTATGAGGAAGCAATACAAACCGGGCATGGTACATGTATCGTCAGTCGTTCGCTTCTGCGATATATCCATGTCAGTTTTATCGATCACTTTCCTGCATAGTCCGGCAATTTACGGTTGCCGGGTAGAAACTTATGGGCCATATTCCCAAGATTATATGAGGTCGTGTTTTGATTTCATGTTTATCTTAACAACGGACATGGATAATGTCAACGATATTATCGAACGATACAAAAATTCATTCTACTAATGTTCGTGTTTTAGATCAATTTCCCTTCAAATACGATTTTTTTCCCGCACGGAACGATCTGAATTGACCCATTTTCCTTTTTTTCCATAAAAATAGGCTCTTCCATTCGCCGTACTGGCAGATATCCTTCTTCTTTCATTTGCTGAAGCACCGCATCAATGGTTTGCTGCTCTGTCACTTCAAACTTTTTCTTCTTTGGCTTTGCCATTATTCTTTAATTCTCCTCTTCTTCACCGCTTTGACCCAGAAGCCGCCATGAATTGTTTTGGGTTCATATGCAATAATAAATGCTTTTGAATCAAGTGTTTTAATCGTATCATACAGCTGGAGTTCATATCTTCTCGGTGTCAGAATCTGAAGGGCTGTGCGGTCGCCCTCAAGCCCGCCTGCCACCCAGTTCGTTACGCCGTAGCCTTTTTCACGAAGCTGCTTCGGAAGATCAAGATCAAGCTCCTTCGTAATCACGTTGACCATAATATAGCCAAGCGCCAATTTTTCTTCTATTTTCATGCCGGCAATCACGCCAAGACCGTAACCGAGCGCATACGCGATTACATTTTGAATCTGGTCTAAGTTATCGAGCACCAGGCTCAGTCCTGTCACATAAACCAGTATTTCAATCGTACTGATGCCGGCCGCTAAATACCGCTGGCCTTTCAGCGTTAAAATCATTCTTATCGTAAAAAATGACACATAGACAATATTAATAATGAGAATTATGAGAACCATGGCTATCCCATTTGATAAGATGGTTTGCATCATTTTATTTCATCCCCCTACTCTTCAGCTTGCATAAAGCATTCATATTCTACTAGAGAAACGAGTCGTTTACAATCCGTTGCGGCCGTAAGCCTAAGGAAAATATTTCGACACACTTTATCAGGTTGAACAGTAGTAGTTTACCCTCTTTCTCACCTTTTCAAAATCAAAACAAAAAAGCCCGCTTTTCAGCAGACTCACCTCTTCTCATATATTGTCAGATCTCTTTTTTCATTTTCAGAAGGGACTTGTATTCTTTTTCAAGCTCACTCAGCGTATAATCAGCCAGCTGTTCCCCTCTTCCCTGATAAAATTCCGAGAGCAGTAATTTGGTTTTTAAAAATTGTTTCTTCCGATTAATCGCTCGGCGAAGTAAATCGGCCATGTCCATCATCCTCCTTAAACATAAAGGTTTGTGCGCTGGACGTTTACAGCATTTTCCCTATCATACATGGATTAATCCTACAAATCAACTGTGTTTTTTAGATATATTTGTAAAAAGTGTGACATAAAAAAACCGGCTATAAACAGCCGGTTTTTTTCATTAAAGCGGAATCAGCGACGCCGTGAGATACTCAGAAATCAACGGCCAAGTCACCGCCGTAAACAGCAGCGCTACCGCAACCACTGCAAATACACAATAGATATAGTCAATCGGTGCATCGTGTGCCGCCTGATACAGACGCTGCACATACAGCGCCATCATAAAAAAGATCGAAAACAAGATAAGCACTGTAAACAGAACTGTCAGCATCGGGATATTCACGATCGCAAAGATCAGCCAAAGGATTGAAACAGCAATCACCGGTACAAGCAATGAACCTAAACCGGCAGCCGCTTCTCTGAACGTCACCTTCTGCTTCATCATATAGCGGGAGACGGCCCATACCGCTAAGACCATTACCGCGAAAAAGAGGAGCAAATACACAAGAACGACTAAAAATCCGTCAAAGAAAGCGTGATGGCGTTCTCCAAATCCGAGCGGCCGATTCCAGCTTGCCTTTAACTGAAACCAGTTCCCGATTGAAAAGATCACACTGAATATAAGCATTGAAATCAGCCCATACTTATAATGAGAAAAACCATCCGCCACGACGGTTTTCGCCGGTGATTTTAAAATCGAGAACGCAAAACCGCAATATCTGTTGATGGCTGCCCATACAGACGCAAGCTTGTCTTTAGCAGTTGATTCACCGCGTTCCTGGTGCGGTTTCTGCTTTTGTTTTTGCTTCTGCTTGCTTTGCCGGCTCGCCTTTCTGGACATTCTTGATAGCGGTTCTTCATCTGCATCTATTCTTTCACTCTGGTTAACTTCTTCTTCAAACGTTTCTTTTCTTTCTTCCGTCATGTCAGCAACTCCTATCAAAAAAATACGGCGGAATACCATTCAGTAAGAAAATAAAACACTTATATAAGGTACCGAAGCCTTCCTGAACAGTCAAGTCATTTCCATTTAAGTAAAGCATGGCGGCACATCTACATGACGGTATATCGTATGAAATGGTTTTACCTTTTGCAACAAAAAAACCAGCTGCACCGGCAGCTGGTTTTCATTCCTTATTTTAAGAAGATAAAGTACAGGATAAATACGGCAAACAGTCCATACATGATCGGATGAACCTCTTTGGCTTTTCCTTTGCACACCATCGTAATTGGGTAGAAAATAAATCCGATGGCAATCCCAGTCGCAATGCTGTACGTTAACGGCATCATGATCATGGTAAGGAAAGCAGGAACGGCCACTTCGAACTTATCCCAAGCGATTTTGCCAAGCGGCGCCACCATCAATGCACCGACAATAATCAGCGCCGGAGCTGTTACATTTGATGTAACGACTGACAGAAGCGGTGAGAAAAACGTAGCCAGTAAAAAGAGAATACCTGTTACAATAGCCGCAAATCCTGAACGGGCACCCGCAGCGACACCTGAGCTTGATTCCACGTAAGAAGTTGTTGTAGACGTACCAAGCACGGCACCGATTACAATGGAAGATGAATCAGCTAAAAGCGCACGGCCCGCACGCGGCAATTTGTTTTCCTTCATTAAACCAGCTTGTGTTGCCACAGCAACAAGTGTACCAGCTGTATCAAAAAACCCGACAAACAAGAATGTTAAAATAACGATCAGCATTTGTACGGAGAAAATATCCGGGAGATGAATCCATGCTTGTCCGAAAGTCGGCGCAAGGCTCGGCACACTGCCGATGATTTGAGTCGGAACCGGAACCAAACCGAAAATCATGCCGGCAACCGCTGTTAACAGCATCCCGATAAACACGCCTGCGTTAACGCGAAGCACCATTAAAATAACAGTTACAATCACACCGAAAATTGTTAATAGTACAGGACCGCTGTGAATGTTACCGATGGTGACGAGTGTAGAAGGATTCGCTGTAATGATTCCTGAACCTTGTAATCCAACAAATGTAATAAACAGGCCGATACCCGCGCCGACTGCCAATTTCAGCTCAGGCGGAATGGCGTTGATGATTTTTTCACGAAAACCTGTTAAAGAAAGAGCAACGAAAATAAGACCTGAAATAAAAACACCAGACAAAGCTGCCTGCCATGAAATGCCCATACCGAGGACGACAGAAAACGCAAAAAACGCGTTCAGCCCCATACCGGGCGCGATGGCAATCGGATATCTCGCTATCAATCCCATTAAGATACAGCCTGCTGCTGACGCCAGCGCTGTCGCTGTAAAGACCGCACCTTGGTCAATTCTCAGCGCCTCCGGAAAATCTTTCACGCTCTCCAAAGCAAGCGTAATCGGATTGACGAACAAAATATATGCCATAGACAAAAAAGTCGTTAATCCGCCAATGATTTCATTGCGATAGCTGGTGCCCAGCTCATCAAACTGAAAAAACTTTTTCAAGCTATTTGACTCCCTTCACTCTTTGCTATTTATCCTGCCCTGAAAACGCCAAATAAAAAACGCCCCAATACATTTTGGGACGCTTGACTACAGACGGATTTCAGTTTGAATAAATAAACGTGTTTTATTTATATCAAACGAAAGAAATGTTTACGTAGTCAAGCCATTTACGGTAGCTTGGTAGAGACTTGCGAGCCATATCCCCGCGATTATACGAATTCATCTTATTTGATTTCTGTGTCTATTGTACCAAGTTCAATTTGAAAAAACAATACAAAAAACGAACGATAGTCGCACAAAATCCGATTTTGTTCGTAATAAACAAATAAAACCATCTTCCCGGCAAAATCGCCAAAAAGATGGTTTCGTTAATTGATTCTTATTCCCACTCAATCGTCGCAGGCGGCTTACTTGTAATATCATACACCACGCGGTTAATATGCTTCACTTCATTCACGATACGTGTAGAAATGACTTCAAGCACATCCCACGGGATACGCGCCCAGTCAGATGTCATGCCGTCAATTGAAGTAACGGCGCGGATTCCGATTGTGTAATCATATGTTCTCGCGTCACCCATAACACCAACGCTGCGGATGTCAGGAAGAACAGTGAAGTATTGCCAGATATCACGCTCTAACCCGTGATTTGCAACTTCTTCACGCAAAATCGCATCTGATTCACGAACGATTTCCAGTTTTTCTTCTGTTACTTCGCCGAGAACGCGGATTCCGAGTCCCGGTCCTGGGAAAGGCTGGCGCCATACGATTTCATCAGGAATGCCGAGCTCTGTGCCAAGCGCGCGCACTTCGTCTTTGAAGAGCGTGTTTAACGGCTCGATCAGTTCAAACTGCATGTCTTCAGGAAGCCCGCCGACATTGTGGTGAGATTTGATCGTTTGCGCCGTTGCAGTACCGCTCTCGATGATATCTGTGTAAAGCGTTCCTTGTGCAAGGTAGTCGATGCCTTTGAGCTTGTCCGCTTCATCATCGAACACGTAAATGAATTCATTACCGATGATTTTGCGTTTTTGCTCAGGATCAGAAACGCCTTTTAGTTTATTTAAGAACCTGTCTTTTGCGTCTACTTTAATCACGTTCATGTTAAAGCCTTCGCTGAATGTTTTCATAACACCTTCGGCCTCGCCTTTACGGAGAAGACCATGGTCTACAAAGATACAAGTCAGCTGGTCGCCGATCGCTTTATGAATCAAAACAGCAACAACAGAGGAATCAACGCCGCCGCTTAGCGCGCAAAGAACCTGCTTGTCTCCGACCGTTTCACGGATTTTTTGCATTTCAATTTCAATAAAGTTCTCCATTGACCATTTGCCTTCACAATCACAAACGCCGAATACAAAGTTTTTCAGAAGATCATTGCCGTATTCAGAGTGGCGCACTTCCGGGTGGAACTGAACGCCGTACCATTTTTTGTCCGCTTTGCTCATCGCTGAGTTCGGGCAGTGATGGCTTGTCGCGTCAACAGTGAAGCCTTCAGGAACTTCTACAACCAAATCACCGTGGCTCATCCAAACCACTTGTTCGTTCGGAAGATCTTTGAACAAATCAGGTGTGCCTTCGATGTGGATGTTTGCTTTTCCGTATTCACGCTGGCTTGCCGCTTCAACTTTACCGCCAAGGTAATGAGTCATAAGCTGCATGCCGTAGCAAATTCCTAAAACAGGAATATCAAGCTCGAAGATTTTCTCGTCACAGCGGAAAGAGTTTTCATCATACACACTGTTTGGACCGCCGGATAAAATAATTCCTTTTGGATTCATTTCTTTAATTTCTTCAGCCGTCAATGTATGGGGATGCAGCTCGCTGTATACCCCGAATTCACGGATACGGCGTGTAATCAGCTGGTTATACTGACTGCCGAAATCAAGGACAAGAATCATTTCATTCACTAACTTTGTCATGGTTGTCACCTAATCTCCTCTAAGTTTTTTGACACAGAAAAAAACGAGGACAGATATGAAGCCGCTCCGCCCTCTTTGGCAAGGCCGTTTGCCGGAGTCCGGCAACTCGCTCCCAGACTCCGATAATATTCACTAATTCTAACAACACGTTGATAAGCGGTCAAGACCATCTTCTTTTAATTAAATTTTCCCATAACTCTCTGGATTCATTCCAAAGCTTCGCCGAATCTTCATTTCTGTATAGCGCCCGTTCATAGCTTGATGTCAGCTTTGACATGTCTTCTGAGCCATGTTTTCCATCAATTCGTTTCGCATAATCACGCAGCGTTTCACTGCCTTGTTTCGGCAGTCCTCTTCTCTTCATCTGTTTCAGGAGAGCGCCGTATGCTTCAAAAAACACGTGCGGATCGCTGCGCCGCTTCAATTTTCTCACAACGAAAACAGGCATCCATAACGAACGGAAAACATACAGCAATACCGCTGTCAATAGGAGGACTGCAAGAAGTGCAAGCGCTACATACCATCCTGCACCGGCATTTGCATGTGAAGCGGACGGCTTTTCAGAACCAGCTGGCTCCCGTTTTTCCTTTTGTTTTCCCTCTTTTTTCGGCTGTTTTTTCTCTTCTTTCTGCTCCTCTTTTGTTTTCTCCGGCGAGCTGCTGCTCTCGCTGCCGGAATCCTTTGTGTCAGAAGAAGTAAACTCAGCCGGATTTGTAAACCCTTTAGTCGGCTCAAATGTGACCCAGCCCTGTTCCGGGAAATACACCTCTACCCAGGAATGGGCGTTGTTATTTGTCACTTCGTAGATGCTGCCGTTTTTGTTTCCCGCTTCTTTATATTCGCCGGACGTATACCCCTTTACCCAGCGGGCCGGAATGCCAGCCGAACGCAGGAGCACCACCATAGCGGAAGAAAAGTTGTCACAGTAGCCCATCTTTGTTTCAAACAGAAATTGATCGACATAATCCTCATCATTCTTAGGGATGGTCACGTTTTCTGTTTCATATGTGAACTCATTTGATCCTAAGTATTCCTCAACTGCTTTCACCATATCAAACATATTATCGTGATCCTGAGTCAGCTTGATCGCAAGGGTTCTCACCCGCTCAGGCAGTGAATCCGGCAGCTGCATATAGCGGTCGCTGAATGTGTATTCCTCACTGTTGTTTCTCACTTTTACCTTTCTCAGCTCATCCAGCTTGTAGACCGGAGAATTGTACGTTACTGTATAGCTTCCCATATTTCTGATCTCACCGGCTTGTTCACTGATCGGAGAAATTTGTTCCGTGTTCCCGTTCATTTCAAGTGAGACAGCCTGCTTTGGCTGAATGGTTACCGCACCGATCGGATACATCACATGGTTATACCCGTAGTGATCATCGACTTTTACTCGGACGGTGCTGCGCTCTGTCGAAACCTTGTGGTCAAACCACAGATTTTCAATTTTTCCTCCGCTTAGCTGATATGACATGCCCGTGTCTGTTTCAATCCAGCCTTTTCCTGTATACGTATCCTTCGTTTCCACGCGGAAATACGTTCGCTCTTTTCCTTGCCATGTAAAAACAGGGGTATCATCCTGCTGAAACGGGCCGCCGAGTGATTCATCATGGTTCCCGTATCCGATTTTGCTTTCTCCAGCCGACACACGGTCTTGATTGGTGATTTTTTTGAGGAAAGGCACCGGATCAGGCCAAGCCGGATCTGATTTCGGAGCGGAAAGTCCGAATCCCACCGCAGCCAAAATCAATACAGATAAAGGAAGAAACCATTTCAAGACAGACGTTTTTGACAGCGTGATTCTTTCCATCAGCTTGATGCGTTCTAAGTATAAAAGGCCCAGCATAAAGAAGCCGATCAGCACGATACGGATGACGGCAAAAGTGGCGTCATATGGTGAAAAGGTATCAAGAATCGTAATATACACTACTGTCATCATAAAGAAAAACAAGATTCTTCTCTGGTAAATCACCCAATAATGAAGGAGATAGACCAGCAGCCACAGCAGCACAAAAAACAGCAGGGTCCGAAACGAAGGAATCATGTCATTCCATTGCCCTGATTGAATCAGCGTGATATTCAAATAGAAATCCTTAAAAAAAGAGCTGACCCAGCTCAAGTCAAATATAGATCCTTGATAAAACAGGATGTGTATCGAAATCAACGTAAATACGACACAAAAAGGAACGGTGACAAACCACCTCATCCTGAAAAAGGTCAGCAGAAACGTCAAGCCGATAAACACAATAAAAAAGCCCGTATGTTTCGTATCTGTAAAACTGTCAAGCGGCCTGAGCCACTCCCACAGCAATAAAAACGCCAGAAAATAAAATAACAGCAAGCTCAAACGGCTTCCCTTCTGATCATCGTGCGGCATGTGCACCCGTCACCTCTCTTTCTAAACAACACGCGAAACTTGTCCGCCCCTCATGACCTGAACTCTGATTTGACGTTTCATCATGCGTTCGATCATGACGTTTTCAGCTTGAGAAAGCTCAGCAGCTTTCTCTTTTGCCAGTATCACTGTCACCCGGCCGCCCTCGATTTCTGCTATGTTCAGCAAATCTTCCGTGAACTGTCCCGTGACGATCACTTTGTCAGCCTGGCGAACAGACGGCTTCCCCAGCTCCTCCCGTACATATCGGCTTACCGGGTCAGCCGCATCACAATGAGCGACGGCTAAATGACGAAGCATGTGCTTAAAATGCTGCTCCCCCTCCTGAATAGGAAAAATGTTTTTTTCCTTTCCGACTGAGGCTAAGCCTGCCCCCGCGCCGTTTTTTAAAACAGAATGAAGAATCGAAGCTGTCACAGAAACGACCTCTTCGAATGCTTCCGAGGAAAATCGGTCCATCAGAAGAAACAGGTTTTTACTTCGAGACGGTTCAAATTCCTTCGTCATCAGCTGGTTTCGCCGTGCAGAAGTCTTCCAATCTAATGCAGCAAACCGGTCTCCCGGCTGATAATTCCGCACACTTGCTGCGACTGCGGAATGGTGCTGATGAATCGGAGAAGAACCGCTTACCCCGTCTTCCTGATGCTTCTCATTCACCTGATAAGGAAGACGCTTAAAGGATGGATAAACAAACAAGGTGTCTTCCAGCTCATAAAAAGCTGTTTTTTCAATCAAGCCGAGGACATCCCCGGTTCGCACCCTGACAGCATGAAAATGATGCTCCCCGCGCGGTACCCGATCTAATTCATACGACATTGTCATACTCCGTTTAAACCAAGGAAAAACGAGCCGTTTGGCCGCGGCTTCGTCTCGGTTCAATGACTCGATTCCTTCTGGCAGGCAATCTTCAATCACCATATACATCAGGGGAAACGGCAGCTTTCTTCTCAGCGTAACCGACACGCCCAGCTTGTCCCCCGCATGCAATTGTGTTTTGGCCATTTGCCGTGAAGCCTGAAAAGAGCGGAGTGGGTACAGCGCCAGCAGCCCGGCGTACACGACAAAAGGGAGAAATGCGTAAAACAAAAACCAGCTGACAAAGCCGCCCTGAAACATTGCGTAGGAAAAAACAGCACCCGTCAATAACGTTAATACAATCAGCTTCCATCCATATACCAGCCATTGCAATTTCTTCTTCATCAGCGGATCGACGACCTTTGAACCGGTACCTTCACAGCTGACATGATCTCCCGTACAATCGCTTCTGCCTGGATCCCTTCAAATTTCACCTCGGGCTGCAGCAGCATCCGGTGCGGAAGCGTAAAAGGAGCCAAATATTGAATATCATCCGGAATGACATAGTCGCGATGATGCAGCAGTGCGTATGCTTGGGCCGCTTTCATGAGAGCGATTGATCCGCGCGGACTGACGCCTAATTGAACAGAGCCATGCTGTCTCGTTTTCTGCACAATTTCAACAATATATTCTTTTATGCTGTCATCGGCGCGGACATTTTGAACTTCCCGCTGCAAACGGATAAAATCTTCTTTTGTAATAACCGGTTCAAGTGTCTCAATCGGATGGCTTTTTTCCTGAAGAGATAAGACGTCCAGCTCCTCATTAAAGGACGGATAACCCATGCGGAGTTTGAATAAAAAACGGTCAAGCTGGGCTTCCGGCAAAGGATAGGTCCCTTCATATTCGACCGGGTTTTGCGTTGCCATCACAAAAAACGGAGCGGCAAGCGGCATCGTATGGCCATCTACCGTTACGCTTCCCTCTTCCATCGCTTCAAGCAAAGCAGACTGTGTCTTCGGAGAGGTACGGTTGATTTCATCGGCAAGCACAATATTTCCCATAATCGGGCCCGGACGGTATTCAAATTCCATCGTTTTCGCATTATAGATGGATACGCCTGTTACATCAGATGGCAGCAAATCCGGAGTAAATTGGATTCTTTTGAAATCGGCGCCGATTGACTTTGCCAGTGCGCGGACCATCATCGTTTTTCCGACTCCGGGCACATCCTCAAGCAGCACATGCCCTTTGGCAAGAATGGCTGCTAAACTGAGTATGGCGATGTCTCGTTTTCCAACCATTACTCTATTAATATGTTCAACTGCTTTTCCCAGCAAAGGGTGCAGGTCTTCTTGATATGCCATTCTTTTCCTCCTAGTCATCTACAAAATTCATCATATCGTAACCTAACTTTACCACAAAAAACAATCTGTATAAAAAAACGATTCTAGCAAATTGTTTCCAATAAAGCAGGCCAAAACACACAAAAAAGCTTCCTGTGACAGGAAGCTCAATTATTTGCGTTCTAAAGGCTCCATATGAACATGCGAATAATCAATTGCATGCTCCTCCTTCATTCTCCGCTCAATTTCATTGGCAATATCGTGGCTTTCCGTAATATTTAAATCTGCCGATACCTCAACTACCACATCTACGTAAACAGTACTGCCCAAGTATCTCGCTTTAATGTCTTTTAACCGGCTCACTCCGGAGACCTTTTCGATCGTCTGTTTATAAGCCGAAATGTCCTTTACGTCGAAGCCATCTGTCAATGAGTGAGATGATTCTTTAAAAATATCCCATGCCGTTTTGCAAATGAGAAGACCGATCACAAACGCCGTCACAGTATCAATCCAAGAAAGGTGGAATTGCGCTGCTATAATTCCGATAAACGTGCCGATACTGACAAACGCATCTGATTTATTATCAGCAGCCGCGGCAAGGAGCGCCTGGCTCTTCACCTTTTTGGCCAACCTTTTATTGTACTGGTAGACCACAAGCATCAGGGCTGCCCCGCCCGCTGCCGTCCAAGCCGCAATCATATCCGGTGTCTCTTGTTTAGCAG
Source organism: Bacillus sp. SN1 (assembly GCF_002796895.1). Taxonomy (NCBI): domain Bacteria; kingdom Bacillati; phylum Bacillota; class Bacilli; order Caryophanales; family Bacillaceae; genus Bacillus; species Bacillus sp. SN1. The sequence goes on along the minus strand of NZ_PHIE01000005.1, from coordinate 33,816 downwards.
AAAAAATAGATTCTCCGGCGCTGAATAGCACTTGCAGTCCGACAACCATCATAATAAACGATGCGATAAGTGATGCAATTGTTTCCGCACGGAAGTGGCCGTATGGATGATCTTCATCAGGAGGCTTTTGAGAGATACGCAGGCCGATCAGCACAGCAACAGAAGCAATAATGTCAGTTGTGTTATTTAACCCGTCTGCCGTAAGTGCTTCCGAGTGAAAAAGATACCCGATAATCAGCTTCATCGCGGACAGGACAAGATACGCAGCAATGCTGACCAGCGCCCCGGATTCTCCCTTTTTCAGTTCATCATATCTCTCCATACAAAACCTCCTCTCCGCTCGTTTTTTCCTATTATTATGATACAAAGCTGAACCGCAGTGGGTCTACAGAAACATGATTCACCAGCCACAGAAAAATAGTGACGATAGAACACTTTTTCTCTAAACCAATTTATTTTCTCATCTGAAACCCCCTTCAATTTCAATGATGCCAACGCTTCTGGCAACCTTCCATATTTTTAAAATTATACCAAACTGCAAAAATGAATAATTAACGGAACATTTTTTCTTTTATTCCAAGCATATCTGCTGAAAACATCGCCAACAAAACACTACAAATTTGAAATAAGCTGTTATATTTTCTTACACGAATTTTCGACAAACTGTATATTTATGATAGAGTTTCAATTATCATAATATTCAGTAATGACTTCATTTTTAAAGGAGGTAATTTATGAACCAGTCTCAATCAGGATTAAAAAAAGAATTAAAGACCCGCCATATGACAATGATTTCGATCGCCGGCGTGATCGGAGCCGGCCTATTTGTAGGCAGCGGTTCAGTGATTCACTCTACTGGGCCCGGTGCCATTATTTCTTACGCACTAGCCGGATTATTGGTGATTTTTATTATGAGAATGCTCGGTGAGATGTCTGCCGTAAACCCGACGAGCGGATCGTTTTCTCAATACGCTCACGATGCCATCGGACCGTGGGCAGGATTTACAATCGGATGGCTGTATTGGTTTTTCTGGGTGATTGTGATCGCGATCGAAGCAATCGCCGGCGCAGGCATTATTCAATACTGGTTCCAAGATATTCCGCTATGGCTGACAAGTTTGATCTTGACGATCTTGCTCACGCTGACAAATATCTACTCCGTTAAGTCATTCGGTGAGTTCGAATATTGGTTCTCCCTCATTAAAGTTGTTACCATCATCGCTTTTCTAATCGTTGGTTTTGCCTTTATTTTTGGCTTTGCGCCAGGCAGTGAACCAGTCGGTTTATCCAATATTACAGGCAAAGGCGGATTTTTCCCGGAAGGCATCAGCTCCGTATTGCTCGGCATTGTTGTTGTCATCTTTTCCTTTATGGGAACAGAAATTGTTGCCATTGCAGCGGGAGAAACATCCAATCCGATCGAATCCGTGACAAAAGCGACCCGATCCGTTGTATGGCGCATCATCGTCTTTTACGTTGGCTCTATCGCCATTGTTGTGGCGCTTTTGCCTTGGAATTCAGCGAATATATTAGAAAGCCCTTTCGTCGCTGTCCTTGAGCATATTGGAGTGCCAGCAGCCGCGCAGATTATGAACTTTATCGTCCTCACAGCCGTACTCTCTTGCCTGAATTCAGGTTTGTACACCACATCCAGAATGCTGTATTCACTCGCAGAAAGAAACGAAGCGCCGCGCCGTTTTATGAAATTGAGCAAAAAAGGCGTTCCCGTACAAGCCATCGTTGCCGGAACATTTTTCTCTTATATCGCGGTCGTAATGAACTACTTCTCACCGGATACCGTCTTTTTATTCTTAGTCAACTCATCAGGCGCCATTGCTTTGCTCGTCTATCTCGTCATCGCTGTTTCCCAGCTGAGAATGCGAAAAAAACTCGAAAAAACAAACCCGGAAGCATTGAAGATCAAAATGTGGCTCTTTCCTTTCCTAACCTACTTAACCATCATCGCCATCTGCGGAATTTTAGTATCTATGGCGTTTATTGATTCCATGAGAGACGAGCTGCTGCTGACAGGCGTCATCACGGGAATCGTTCTGATTTCTTATCTTGCGTTCAGAAAACGCAAGGTGAGCGAGAAGGCGGCAGCCAAGCCAGTCACACAGCAGCAGCCCGACATTCTGCCTTAATGCTGATCAAATCCTAAACGGTCTGCCGTTTAGGATTTTGTTATTTTCTTCTTCGATCAGGAGCGTCCACAAATTTTCTTGTAACCATCACGTCCTTATTGTCATTAACTATAGTACCAATTTGGAAAATTTAGATAAGGACGATGAAAATGACACTTGAAAAATTTGCGGATGCTCTCCCAATCCCAGATACACTAAAGCCGGTGCAGCAAACAAAAGAAAAGACTTACTACGAAGTCACCATGGAGGAATGCACTCATCAGCTTCACCGCGATCTCCCCCCGACCCGCCTGTGGGGCTACAACGGCTTATTTCCCGGGCCTACCATTGAGGTTAAAAGAAACGAAAACGTTTATGTGAAATGGATGAACAACCTTCCGTCAGAGCATTTTCTTCCGATCGACCACACCATTCATCATAGTGACAGCCAGCATGAAGAGCCCGAGGTAAAGACTGTCGTTCATTTACATGGAGGCGTCACGCCTGATGATAGTGACGGGTATCCGGAGGCCTGGTTTTCCAAAGACTTTGAACAAACAGGCCCTTATTTTAAACGAGAGGTTTATCATTATCCGAATCAGCAACGCGGTGCTATTTTGTGGTATCACGATCACGCCATGGCGCTGACCAGGCTGAATGTCTATGCCGGACTTGTCGGCGCTTATATTATTCACGATCCAAAGGAAAAACGCTTAAAGCTGCCTTCCGGCGAATACGACGTCCCGCTTCTTATCACGGACCGCACGATCAATGAGGACGGTTCTTTGTTTTATCCAAGCGGGCCTGAAAACCCTTCCCCGTCACTGCCTAACCCGTCAATCGTTCCGGCTTTTTGCGGAGAAACTATACTCGTTAACGGGAAGGCATGGCCATACTTGGAGGTCGAACCGAGGAAATACCGCTTCCGCGTCATCAACGCCTCTAATACGAGAACCTATAACCTGTCACTCGATAATGGCGGAGAATTTATTCAGATCGGTTCAGACGGAGGGCTCCTGCCTCGTTCTGTTAAACTGAACTCTTTTAGTCTTGCACCTGCTGAGCGTTATGATATCATCATTGACTTCACAGCCTATGAAGGACAATCGATCATTTTGGCAAACAGCGAAGGCTGCGGCGGTGACGTCAATCCCGAAACAGATGCGAATGTCATGCAATTCAGAGTCACAAAGCCATTGGTACAAAAAGACGAAAGCAGAAAGCCGAAGTACCTCGCCTCATACCCTTCAGTGCAGAATGAAAGAATACAAAACATCAGAACACTGAAACTGGCAGGCACTCAGGACGAATACGGCAGACCCGTCCTTCTTCTCAATAACAAACGCTGGCACGATCCTGTTACAGAAGCACCAAAAGCCGGCACAACTGAAATATGGTCCATCATCAACCCGACACGCGGAACACATCCAATCCACCTGCATCTGGTCTCCTTCCGTGTATTAGACCGGCGTCCGTTTGATATCGCACGTTATCAAGAAAGAGGGGAATTGTCCTATACCGGCCCGGCTGTTCCGCCGCCTCCAAGTGAAAAGGGGTGGAAAGACACCATTCAAGCTCACGCCGGTGAAGTCCTGAGAATCGCCGTGACATTCGGGCCGTACAGCGGACGATACGTATGGCATTGCCATATTCTCGAGCATGAAGACTATGACATGATGAGACCGATGGATATAACAGATCCCCGTAAATAACCCGACAAACTTGCCTCTTGCAGGCAAGTTTTTTTCTTTATGAAACTTTTGGCCCCATTTATCGTATAACGTAGAAACAGCAAAAAGGAGCTGCTTTTTATGCTGACAAACGACCTAAATGAAAAAACAAAGCGATACATTTCCATTTATGCCGAATTAAAATCAAAATTAAAATGGAAAGTTTCACACGATCAGATATTAATGCTCATTTCTTCTGCATATATTGTGAATAAAAGACAGTTTGATTTTCAGCGCTTTTATGATTTGAGCAGCTATATCAAATCAAACATCGGCAGCTTCTCAACACTCAATTCACACCACCGCTTTACTGTTGCTTCCATTCTGGACATTCATTTTCAGCAGGAAGCCAAACAAGCATTCCTTACTTTTATTGACAGATATAATGAGATGGTGAGGCTTGGATACAAACGGGACATTTTCACTTACCTTTCCGCCCTTATCATACTCACCGGCAAGTCCGAAGCGATCAATCAAAAAGAACAGATGACCATGGGGCTCTCTGTTTATCAGCAGATGAAAAAACATCACTATTTCCTCACGTCAACTCAAAATGTCCCGCTTGCCGTATTGCTGGCCGGGAACGGGAAAGGATTACAGGCGCTGAATAAAGCAGAAGCGTGCTATCAGCAGCTGGCAGCTGGCGGATTTCGCAAAGGCCAGCACTTACACCAAACCAGCCACATCCTTGCCCTGCATTCCGAAAAAGACGCTGAAACGCTTGTTTTGCAATGCAGAAAGCTGTTCCAAACCATCACTGAATCTCACAAAAAACCAAAGGATGTCCATTACCCTGATCTTGCCCTGCTCACATTTCTGGAAGAGCCTGATATCAAAACTGTTCTGGCCATCACAGACGAACTGAACCAAGACAAACGATTCAAATGGAAAAAGGAATTGAACTTCAAAATTGCTGTCAGCCTATATCTCAGTGAGCATATGGAGAAAAATCTACTGATGGAATCAGGACTGTACACAGCCATCGAAACCGCCATTCAGGCACAGCAAGCAGCCGCGACAGCTGTCATCGTCAGTTCAACAGCAGCCAGTCATTCTCAAGACGGAAACTAGAGGAGGAGTAAAAATGCCCTACATCACATTAGAAGATCAGACACGACTGTACTATGAAACGCACGGGAGCGGTACACCGATCCTGTTTATACACGGAGTGCTGATGAGCGGACAATTTTTCCACAAACAGTTCTCAGCACTCTCTGCCAATTATCAGTGTATTCGTCTCGATCTTAGAGGACACGGCGAATCCGACAAAGTCCTGCACGGACATACCATTTCCCAATATGCCCGTGACGTAAGGGAATTTCTAAAAGCAATGGAGCTCGACCGTGCCGTGCTTGCCGGCTGGTCAATGGGTGCTTTTGTCGTATGGGATTATCTCAATCAATTTGGGAATGATAACATACAAGCCGCTGTCATTATTGATCAATCAGCTTCCGACTACCAATGGGAGGGCTGGGAGCACGGTCCGTTTGATTTTGACGGTCTAAAAACGGCGATGCACGCCATTCAGACTGAACCGCTGCCATTCTACGAAAGCTTCATCCATAATATGTTCGCAGAACCGCCTGCTGAGACAGAAACAGAATGGATGCTGGTAGAAATCCTCAAACAGCCGGCTGCGATTTCAAGCACGATTTTATTTAACCAAACGGCTGCTGATTACCGCGGCACCCTTCAAAACATCAATGTGCCGACATTGCTGTGCTTCGGGGAAGACCGCAAATTTTTCTCTACTGCTGCTGGAGAACACTTGCATGACCTCATTCCAAATTCGATGCTCGTAACCTTTTCAAAAAGCAGCCATTGCCCGTTTTTAGAAGAACCGGACGCTTTTAACAGCACACTCCTCTCCTTCTTAGATGGACTGATTGGAAAGTCATAAAGAAAAAGGAATTAGGAGATTAGGGAAAAGTATGAGACAATAAGAAATGTGCAGTAAAATACATGAGGGAAGAAGTGACTTTATGTCTTACTATAACAAACGTAATCAAGAACCGCTGCCTAAAGAAGATGTGAGTACATGGGAATGCACAAAAGAAGACTGTAACGGCTGGACCCGAAAAAACTTCGCCAGCAGTGACACGCCATTGTGCCCTTTGTGCGGAAGTAAAATGGTCGACGGCATCCGTTCATTAGTGAATCTCCAAAACAACAGCCAAACGAAAACAAGCTAGCTCTTCCCTATAATAAATGCAGTCTCCTGCAAGCAAACAATCCCCGAACGGAGACGCAGATTCTATATCCAGAATGAAGGCCTATCATTGCAAGAGGCCGTAGCTTAGAAAGAAGCCCAAAACTGTAAATGTTTAGGGCTTTTCATTTTATCATTATGGTATAATATGGATACCTAAGGGGTGATAACGTGATCACAAACCAGCAGCAAAAAGACCTGAAAAAAAGGGCTACGTTCAAAAAGCTGAACCTTGCAATCAACTCTTATGTTGAACTTCTGTTTTTGTCGATACCTCTTATCCATCTCTTTAAATGGCTCGGATCATTAGCCCTGCACCTCGTCCATTAAAAAACCACTCAGCCCATGCCGAGTGGTTTTTATTAGTTGATGACAGAAAAGCTGTTGATGATGCCGTTTGGATTTTCCCACACTTTTTTGAACGTCTTATTTTCAAGGTTATAGGAATAAATCGTCCGCACCTTGGCTTCACGCCCTGTTTCATCCTTTAGCTTTTTAGCCCCCTCGGCTTCGGCAAGAAAATAAATGTTCTTTCCATCCTTAGAGAACTGCGGCTGTGCGTCCATTAACAGCTTAAATGATTTTTGATTTGAAATGATGTTTTCATATTTTTTCGTGTCCGCATTCAGCATCTGAATAGATGCGGTTTGCTCCGTGCCTTTTTGTGTATATGATGTAAACAATATACGTTTATCATCATCAGAAACAGCAATATCGCTGATAAACTGGTCAAGGCTCTTCAGCTCATCAAATTTGTTTTGATGGCCTGCAGCAAAATGAATCGTTGTCGGTTCAGGATCGATCCCCTTTTCGTTCGCTTCATCTGTTTTCTTGTAATCTTCTTCTACAGAATAATGAAGCAATGCAAATGAATCTGTTTTTTTGTTATAAAAGAAGCTGCTGACGCTGTCATCCTGATCATTCGCGGCAGGATAAAGGTTTTTATACTTCTTTGTTTTCAGATCAAAGGATGCGATCCGGAAATTGCTTTCGTCCGCTTTTCCTAAACGGAAATAGATGGTTGAACGATCCTTTGATAAAAACAGGCTGTCGGCACTCTCCGCACCTTTATAAAGCATCGTCTTTTTATTAGACTTTAGATCGAGCTTAAAAAGCCTCATTTCATTTTGATCATTATTGCCCGTATAATAGAGCACCTGCTGCTTTTGATCCAAGGCAAATGCCGGATAGCTGGTCAGCTTCTCCTCATGGATCACCTTATCATTTTCATAATACTTCGTCAGCAGATCGGTATTCGTAATCGAAACAAGCAGCTTATCACCGCTTTCCGTATTTACTGAAACATCAGCAGCGCTCTCATGGCCTTTATCCTTTACAATATAAAACGCAAAAACCGCCGCTACGGCTGCTATCACGATAGTTAACAATAATATGATTCTTTTTTTCATCTTTTATCTCCACCAATAGAAAAAGCAAGAATATGACTTCTTGCTTTACAGATTATATATGTAGATTAATAGCTGTAATGTCCCGCTACTTTTCCTTTGCTTAATGGGTATCCAAGCGCTTTAAACGCTTTAGGGCTTACATCCAGGACTGCATTAGGCATTCTGCCAACATCATTTTTGTAAACCGTAATCACCTTTTTAGGTTTCGCTTTTGCATAAGCTCTGATTTTTGTCCCGTTTCTAGGAACATCAAATCCGATCTTGGTCGCACAATCCCAATGTCCAAGTTTTTTACCTGAAGAGCCTTTTTTCCCGACTCCATTATACCAAGTAATATTTCCGTTCACATGTTTCGCACTGGCATCTGATGAAAAACTCAAAGCTCCCAAAGTACTTCCTACTAAGATAAAAGCGGCTAAAATGACTTTCTTCAACATTTCGTCCCCCTGTTTGTTAACATCTAGGAAAATTATACACGATGAACCAGGATTTTTTTATTTCAATATCCTTACAGTAATGTTACAAAGTCTGAAAAGTTGCCTCTGCTAAAATAAACCATGGAAGATTATCCTATTATAATTGAAGTGTTAGCGTTATAATTGTTGATAGAGTAGTTGTCGCATTCAATATGAACGAACCATTACCGTATTGTTCAAACCAAATTCATAGCTATGTAAACGATTCATACTCTCATATAAAGAAAAAAGAGTGTGCGAGACTCTTTTTTCTTCAAAATTTCTTTTTTCAAAAAAACGTAGATTATATTATATAAAAATTTCATTTCTTTTTTGGTTTTAAAAATGGCGATTTTGTGAACAGTTCATATTGATCAATGCGGAATTACTCATATCAAAAGATATAGGAGTGGTAATCCATGAAGGCAGCAAGATGGCATAACCAAAAGGATATCCGTATTGAAAATATCGAAGAGCCAAAAACAGAGCCGGGAAAAGTAAAGATCAAAGTCAAATGGTGCGGCATCTGCGGCAGTGATTTACATGAGTATCTGGGCGGCCCGATCTTTATTCCGGTTGACAAACCGCATCCATTAACGAATGAAACAGCACCTGTCACAATGGGCCATGAATTCTCCGGTGAAGTTGTTGAAGTTGGAGAAGGCGTTGAAAACTATAAAGCAGGAGACCGCGTCGTAGTCGAACCGATTTTTGCGACACACGGCCACCAAGGTGCCTACAACCTTGATGAACAAATGGGATTCCTCGGCTTAGCCGGCGGAGGCGGCGGTTTCTCTGAATACGTCTCTGTAGATGAAGAGCTGTTGTTCAAGCTTCCTGATGAATTATCATATGAACAAGGTGCGCTCGTTGAGCCTTCTGCGGTCGCTTTATATGCTGTCCGCTCAAGCAAAATCAAAGCTGGCGACAAAGCGGCTGTATTCGGCTGCGGCCCGATCGGACTTCTTGTGATTGAAGCGCTGAAGGCTGCTGGTGCGACTGATATTTACGCTGTTGAGCTTTCACCTGAACGCCAGCAAAAAGCTGAGGAGCTTGGAGCCATCATCGTTGATCCGTCCAAAACAGACGATGTAGTCGCTGAGATTGCAGAGCGTACCGGCGGCGGTGTTGACGTATCATTCGAAGTCACAGGCGTTCCAGTTGTATTACGGCAAGCGATCCAATCCACTACAATTGCCGGTGAAACAGTCATCGTCAGCATTTGGGAAAAAGGCGCTGAAATCCACCCGAACGATATCGTAATCAAAGAACGTACAGTAAAAGGAATTATCGGATACCGCGACATCTTCCCGGCTGTATTGTCATTAATGAAAGAAGGCTATTTCTCAGCTGACAAACTCGTAACGAAAAAAATCGTGTTAGACGATTTGATCGAGGAAGGCTTCGGGTCTCTTATAAAAGAGAAAAACCAAGTCAAAATCCTTGTCAGACCTAACTAATTTGAAACTAAAAAGAATCCGCGCCCGTATGCGGATTCTTTTTTATCTTATCCAATCACTTCAGCGCCAGACTCTTTCTTCGCCTCGCCGCGATCATAAGCGCGGAAGCTATCCTCCAGCTGCTCAAGCGAAAGCCCTTTCGTCTCCGGTAAAAACTTCTTCACAAACAGGACAGAGCAAATTCCTAATCCAACGAAGATAAAGAACGTTGTGGACAGGCCAATGGCGGCCAGCAATATCGGGAAAGTGAAACTGACTGCAAAATTCACCATCCACAGACAGAATACTGTGACGCCCATTCCCAGACCGCGAAGGCGAAGCGGGAAAATCTCAGAAAGCATCAGCCACGTCACTGGTGAAATTGCCCCCTGCTGGAAAGCAAGGAATGTAACCGTTAATGACAGGACCACATATGGAAGAGCCGGTGATCCTTCGAGCACAAGTGAGAATATCCCGATCAGCAATAATGCCGTTGTCGTACCGATCAAGCCTGTCATCAGCATCGGCCGGCGGCCTACTCTCCCTAACAGCCAGATTCCAACGAATGTTGCCAATACCGAGATCACGCCATTCGCGATATTTCCGATTAAAGCGGCCTCCGTTTGAAAACCAGAATCTCTTAAAATTTCAGTCCCATAATACATAATCGAGTTTACACCTGTAATTTGCTGTACAATCGCAATCCCGATTCCAATGAACACAATCCGGCGCACCCATGGGACTGAAAGATCTTTAAACGTCGCTTTTTCAAGCTTATCTTCTTTTTTGAAAGCGAATTCAATTTCTTGCAGCTCAGATGCAGCCCGCTTTTCATCCCTGATTTTTTTCAATACCCGCAAAGCATCTTCTTTTCTCCCTTTAGAAACGAGCCAGCGAGGACTCTCAGGCATTCTGATCATTCCGAAAAACAGGAATACGGCTGGAAGCGACGCAATGACCAGCATAAATCTCCACACATGGGAGTTGTCTCCCATTGTTGTTCCTAGGATTGCATTAAAAACAAAGGCCAAAAGCTGTCCTGATACAATCATTAATTCATTCTGCGTCACCATCCGCCCCCTGCTTTCCACAGGAGACATCTCCGCTAAATAAGCAGGAACCGTAACTGATGCACCACCGACTGCAATGCCAAGCACAAAACGGGAAATAATCATGACCGTTACATTTGGAGCAAACGTACACCCGATCGTTGAAATGAAAAATATAACAGCGAGGAACAAAATATTTTTGCGGCGGCCGTTAAAATCAGACATCCTGCCGCCAAACACAGCACCGAGCGCGGCTCCAAAAAGAAGTGAACTGGTGACAAGCCCCTCTGTGAAGGCATTGAGGTTAAGCTGGTCTGGCTCTCCCATATACGGCAAAGCCCCATTGAGCACGCCGGTATCATAACCGAAGAGGAGACCGCCGAAAGTCGAGACTAAAATAATTGTACGTAAAAATGACATTTGATTGCCTTGTTTATTCATACTGTTTCCCCCAGTCTTTTTCAAAATCGGTCAATGCGTATTTCAAAAACTTATTCTAGGGCTGCTGCCTTCCTCACATGTCGTAAGCAGGCTGCAGAAAAAAGTTCATCCTGTTTTTCTCCAATGGCCTCATAACCTTCCCTTCTTCTTAGCATGTCAGTTCTCTTGGAAGCGATTTCATTTTCCACTAAAAGAACAGTGGGTATTTCTTTGCACATATACTTCATAACTTGTTATTTTATAGTCACTTCATAGTTCTATTGTAGTGATATAATAGTGACATTTTTGTTACATCTGATATTATCATAATTATAAAAACGCTTTCAGTCAATATAAATTTCTGAAAATTTTTTACTCAATAAAAGCAAAATGACCAATTCAAGGGGAAAATGAACTTTTTTCTTCATAATAATGTGGAAATCAAGTCAAAATTCCTGTGAGTTTCTGTTCATCTGCTCATATCGACAAAATGAGTAAGTGTTGAGTAACTTCTCCTATCTTTTCTGCAATGACTTTCTTATCAAACATCCGAACAATTGTTTCAGAATTGAGATAAAAGGAAATAGAAAAGGAAAATAAATGATGACTGGCTTAGGGGAGGCAACAAAATTGAATGAGGTATATGTCATTGCAGGCCTTATATTGTTGACAGCGGGAATGATTGATTTTTTATGGACTACATTATGGTTAGAGAGCGGTGCAGGCCCCATCACAAGATGTCTGTCTGCATGGCTGTGGAAAGGCTGCCGCAAAATCAGCGGAGACCATGCAAAGGTTCTCAGCACGGCAGGTCCTCTGCTGTTATGCCTAACGTTAGTGATATGGATCAGTTTATTTTGGAGCGGGTGGGTTTTGATTTTCTCGAGTGACCCTCATTCACTCGTCGGAACTCAATCGAAAGAACCGGCATCCTGGTCAGATCGAATTTATTTTACCGGTTATGTCATGTTTACATTAGGAAATGGCGACCTCGCACCGAACGGGGACCTCTGGAGGCTTGTCACTGTCCTTGAAACAGCTCAAGGCCTTCTTACCATCACCTTTTCTGTCACGTATTTAATTTCCGTCTTGAGTGCGGTTAATCAAAAGCGCTCCTTTGCCCAAAGTGTATTAAGTCTAGGGCATGACGGAACAGAAATCGTCCAGAACGCATGGAACGGCAAAGATTTTCACGACATTGATTTCCTTCTTATCACATTCTCATCAGAGCTGGGCAAGCTGACCGCTCAGCATAATGCCTTCCCTATCCTTCATTTTTACCATAGCACGCAGCGTGAGGAATCATCCATTATAGCTGTCACCGTATTGGATGAAGCATTAACCATTTTGAAATACGGCATTCCTGATCAATATCAGCCGAACCAGCTTCACATCAAAGAAACGCGGTCAAGTATCAAAAACTACTTGGATACCGTCCATACAGCCTATATCCATCCGGCTGAACAAGCACCGCCGGAACCAGATATCACAAAGCTTCAAGAATCAGGCATTCCAACTTTATCAAAGCAAACATTCCAAACTCCCATCAATTCTTTAAAGGAACGGCGTCAATTGCTGCTGGGAATTGTCCAAGCCGGTGCCCGAAAATGGCCTGAACGAGAATAGACAAACAAAAAAGGATGCTTCCTAAAAGTCCAAAGACTTTCAAGAAACATCCCCGATGTTTTATAGAGAAACTTCAATTTCTTTCATGCTAGGCAGTGCATCAATCGCTCCAATTTTAGTGCACACAAGAGCTCCCACCTTATTGGCAAATGACACAATCTCACGCAGCTTCGCAAAATCAGCAACTACAGATTGAATCTGATCTGTGTTTGCCAATTGATATAAAGCCGCACCGACAAAAGCATCTCCCGCTCCTGTTGAGTCAATTGATGTAACCGGAATGCTTGGAATGATTTCATGATCTTTTCCATTCGAAAGAAGCGTTCCGCTTTTCCCAAGTGTCACAGCGACAATTTTAGCTCCGATCTCATGAAGGATCGCAACGCCCTCTTCATGATCCTTCGCACCACTGATAATCTCAAGCTCCTCGTCACTAACTTTCACAAAATCACTTAAAGCAATCGCTTTTTTTGCGACACTTACAAACTCTGAAACCCTTCCCTTCCATAAATCCTCACGATAGTTAGGGTCAAACGAAATAAACTGTCCATTGTCTTTCGCAATCGACATAAGCCGTAAATAGGCTGAGCAAAACGGATCTGATAACAATGCCGTTGCAGAGCCGAAATGAAGGATTTTCGCTTCGTTTAGTTTTTCCTGGTCAATATCCTCCAGTGTAAACAAAGCGTCCGCGCCTCTATTAAAAACAAAATCGCGCTCCCCATTTTGTTTTAATGAAACAAAAGCAAGCGTTGTAGGCGCTTTCTCATCCATGACCAACATAGAGGTATCGACGTTTACAGCGTCTAAGGTTTGCTTTAGAAAATACCCAAAAGGGTCCTGGCCTACTTTTCCGCTGAAAGCGGCGTCTCCGCCCAGCTTGGCAATGGCTGCTGACACATTCGCCGGTGCACCGCCGGCACTTTTTAAGAAATGGCGTCCTTCCATTAAATCAACATCAACATCGGTACAAAAGAAGTCGATCAACAATTCTCCAATACAAACAACAGAATGACTACGCATATTATCACACTCATTTATAAAGTCTAGATTACAGTCTCAGTATATTACTTTCTGCCATAAATACAACATTGAATATTAAAAATTTTACATATATTTATTTTGCAGACCTTTTCTCCAGCTCAGAGATGATTTGCTTATATCTTTTTTCAGTTAAAGGATAGAAGGCAATGAGAATAATAGAAAGCAAAATGAATAATCCCGGAATTAAAGCATTCATATTTTTAATCGCATTCAATGACGTGACTGTCTGGTCTGCATTCGCGACATACCCGGCAATCCCTAAATAAATGGCCGAAAATGACCCGGCTAACGCAACACCCAGCTTATTAATAAAGCTCATGCTGGAAATGACCACACCATCCGCGCGAACTCCGGTTTTCCATTCTGCATAATCGACACAATCCGCAACCATTCCCCAAGCAAGCGTATTTAAAGGCGTTGTAAAAAATCCGGAAACAAAAAGCCAAATAAAAATGAGTGTAATAGAAGAATACGGCGTGAAATGCAGGCCGGCATAAGAAATAAGCGATAGACCTGCCGTGATGATCATGACTTGTTTTCTGCCCCACTTCTCAGAAAAGAAAGGGATAAACAAATTGCTGATCAGCGCTGCTCCGAAAAATAAAACCGTTCCCAAAAATACAAATTCTTTATGGTTTACGTTATACGTAAAATAGTACACCATTGTGCTGAGCTTAATATTAAACCCGATCGCAAAAGCCAAAAATGATGAAATTAACATAAGCAAAGGTTTGTTTCGGAATAAAACGGATAACGTCTTTTTGATCCCTTGTTTTTTTCTCTTTTTAGGCTGAATCCGCTCCCGCACCGTAAAGAAACTGAATAGGTTCAAAACGATGCTGACCGCCGCATAGATGAGCGCCGTCATTTGAAACCCAAACGCCTGATTTTCCCCTCCTATAGCAGTTGCAAGCGGTGTCGCACAGGAAATAGATAAAAGAATTCCGATATACACCAAAATCATCCGGGTTGTTGTCAGAACCGTTCGTTCCTCCACAGAATTCGTCATCCGCCCCGTTAAGCTGTTCACCGGAATCGTTTGCATACTAAAGGACATCCCAAGCAGAATATAGGTGATGTACGCATATACCATATTCCCCGTCTGACCGAAATGAGGCGTCGTGAAACATAAAAAGGTAAAAAGCGCAAAAGGGAATGCCACCCACAACAGATATGGCCTTGCCTTTCCCCACCTTGTGTTCGTTTTGTCTAAAATCAATCCCATAATCGGGTCAAAAATAGCATCCAGCACCCGCACAACAAGAAACAAAGTGGCGATCACCGCAGGCTGAATACCGCCGACGTCTGTATAATAGAATAATAAGTATGCGTTTACAAACTGAAAGACAATATTATACGACATATCACCGAAACCATATCCGATTCGTTCAAACCAGGACAGTCCGTTGCTTGATTTTGACTGATGCTTCGCCTTCAATGCCGTTGCTTTTTCTGTTTCAATCATCATTTCCCACCCCAAGAATCCGTTTTCATTTCCAGTAAACAAGAGGGAGAATACAAAGATCCTCCCTGTTCACTCAGCGATTTGGATACACCATCACTTTTAAACATTCATTCTTAAATTGAAGCGCCCGCTCCATCGCCTCTTGCGTCTGCTCCAGCGAATATTGGTCGGTTATAAGATGCTTCGTGTCCACAATGCCGGAAGCGAGAAATTCGATTCCCTTTGGATACGTATTGGCATAACGGAAGATCCCGTAAATATCAATCTCATTGTCCGCAATAAACGGCACATTAAGCGGTATTTCGTTCTGTGAAGGCAAACCGACAATCGCCAGTTTCCCGCCCCGGCGCACAGAAGCCAGTGCAGATTGCAATGCCGCTGGATTCCCCGCTGTTTCCCAAGCAACATCAACGCCTCTATCATTTGTGATCGTTTTAATCTCTTCAAGCGCGTCCTGTTCACGGATATTAATGACATGAGTCGCTCCCATTTTTTTCGCAGCCTCTAACCGTAACGGCTCTAAGTCAGTGACGATAATTCTGCCTGCCCCAAATGCTTTAGCTGCCGCAACAGCCATTAACCCCACAGGGCCCATTCCCATAATCGCAATCGTTGATCCCGGCTGAAGCTTTGTTCTCGCCGCTGCATGAATGCCGACAGAAAACGGTTCAATCAAAGCCGCATCTTCATAGGAAAGGGAGTCTGGGATCAAAAAAACGAAGTCCTGACGCATTTTGATATATTGAACAAACGCGCCATCTACCGGCGGCGTAGCCAAAAACTGTACATCCGGACAAAGGTTATAGCGTCCTTCCTTGCACGCCTCACAGCGTCCGCACGTGACACCCGGTTCAACAGCGACGCGGTCTCCCACCTTAAATTGATTGACAGACGATCCGACAGCGGCAATTTCTCCCGCGCATTCATGGCCAAGGATAAATGGTTTTTCCACTACATAGTTGCCTATTCTGCCATTTGTATAGTAATGCAGATCTGATCCGCAAATCCCGACAGCCATCACCTTAATCAACACTTCATCATGATTGATGTCAGGCACAGGCAATGTTTCAATTTTGATCTCTCTTGTGTTGTGCATAACAGCCGCTTTCATGTTTTGAGGTACTGTGTGAGTCATTTGGCAAATTCCTTTCTTCAGAAAATAAAATGTAAGTGCATACATTTTTGTTTTCTCTGTTACTGCCCTCATTTTATCTGCTTTTCAGCACGTTCAACAGCCTTTCCTGCTGTATAAAAGGACAGCCGCACTGTACTTTACTATTTTCTCATATACAAAAAACGCTGGATTGATAAAATAGTACTAATAGGAGGTGCAGGCTTATGGCTGAACTTGAAAACCGAAAACAATTTGCACAACTGCTGGCACCTGGCGTCAAATCACTAAAACTTCATCCTGATTATAAAGTCAGAAGGAAAAAGAATGAAAAGACAGGACATTCTTATATAGATAAAATCGCACTCCAGCTGGGGGTCTCCTCTAACACGATCAAAAGCTGGATCGGACAGATGGGTGCAAACTATATTCCCGGAAGAATTGACGACGGAAAACTGTTCGGAATGATCTGGATCATTCTCGAAAAGACCGACTTGGATATCGAGTGGCTGACCGGCCTGCTGGAAACCACCACCATCCCAGTCATCAAACCCGCATTGCCTGTCTGGGCGGCGTCTTGTCTCAAAAAAGCGAAAACGCTGCGAAAAGACGGATTATTCGGGGCTCCAAGTGAAAATGAAATTGAGAATGTAGTAAAACGGCTGTTTCATGATAAACCAAGCCAAGAAACGAATGCGCTTACAGAACAGCCTAGCACACATAACTTACCGTCACGCTGGTCCGGACACTTTATCGGACGCAGCTTTGATATGGAAGCAATACGACAATGGATGCTTTCTCCGTCACCAGTCTGTTTAATCACAGGCTGGGCCGGCATGGGTAAAACCACAATCGCTCTTGAAGCTGCCTATTCCTGTGTCGGCAATTCTTCAGATTGGCCGGCATTCAACAGTATCATCTGGGTCAGCGCCGATTGGAAAGGTTTAAGCTTTAGTGATTTTTTAAATACGATCGCCTATCAGCTCGGGCGTGCTGAACAAATTGATAAATCAATCAATGAAAAACGGTTCGTCGTCCGCAACGCGTTAGCCAATTACACTAGAGAAAAACCGGTACTGCTGATTGTTGACAGCATTGATACCGCAGAACGTGACATTCACGAATTTATCACCAGCCTTCCGCAAGGCGTAAAAGTTCTCCTTACAGCACGGGAAAACGTAAAGCAAACCTATCGGGAAGGCTTCGGAGAAATGGCAGCCATCCAGCTGAGCGGCCTTGAACAAACAGATGCCCTTGAATTTTTTCAGCAAGAAGTGCACCGCTGCTTACAAACATGCAACATTCAAAATAAACGGGAAAAGCTGGAGCAGCTGTTACACCTATCATCTGACTTGAAGAACGAATTCATTTCAGCAACGGCCGGAAACCCGAAAGCCATGGCACTCAGCATCGCCTATATGTCAGACGATGACATCCCCGCTCAGCAGCTGATTCATGAGCTTGGAAAAGCAGGCTACTCACTGCTGGAATTGTTTGAATTCCTCTTTGGCCGCACCTGGGACAGATGCAATGAAGATACACGAAAGCTTTGGCAGACGCTTTGCTTTTTCAGCAAGCCGCCAGATGAGAAAAGCCTGGCGGCAGCGGCCGGATTAGACGCCCGCCGTTTTCATTACGCTATGGAACAAATGCGGTCTTTTGCTCTGATTCAGCCGGAACGAAGCGAAGGACGGACACAGTACTTAGCGCATCAAACGGTTGTCACTTACGGAGAACAGCACTTATCTGAACATCACGAATATGAAAAAGAAGCCCGCAGCCGCTGGGCGCATTATTATATTGATTATGCCGAAACCCATTTAAAACGGGAACAGCCCAACTCTATCTATTGGAGCTACCTGCTGGGACGGAATTTAGATCAAATGAAAAAAGAATGGCCAAACATCTTAAAGGTCATCCAATGGGCAAGTGAAACCGAACAAAAAGAAATCCTAATCGAACTCATCACCCGCATCAGCCATTTTCTAAGCAGAATCAACCTGCCCCTGCGAATCGAATACGGATGCAAAGCCGCCGACGCCGCCCACCAATTAGGCAAGCACACACGAGAAGCGTTCTTCCGAATCGACACAGCAGGCTGGGCACTGATGGAAGTCAATGATTTAGATGGGGCGCTTCAGCAAATTGAGGCCGGACTGAAGATTCTGGAACAATCAGACGCTGAAAATCACGATGCCCACGATTTAAACGTATGGGGTCACGCACTGCAAGCAAGGCTGTTTTTAAAAGCCGGGCAACAGGAAAAAGCAGAAGTAATTTTAAACGAAATCGAAGATCAACCGATTTCTCCAACGATTCAACACAGGGTTCTACTGGTACGCGGAGACCTAAGCTTTGCGAGAGGCCTTGATGAAGAAGCCATTCAATTATACGAAGCGGCAAATAAGATCAGCTCCACGTACGGCGGCGAAAAAACGATAGAAGCCTATTTCAATTTGGGTGTTGCTTATGTGAAGTGTGATCAGTTTGAGAAAGCAGAAGAAGCCTTTGAGCAAATGCTCTATGACAAACACAACGCGAATCAGGTTGAGTTGATCTATTATTATTATGGGATGGCACAGTTGTTGTACCGTAAAGGAGAGAAAACGAAAGCGATGGAATTCAATCAAAAAGCGATTCGTTTGATTGATTCTTGGGAGCCTGCTATTGGGATTCGGGGTGAGGTGGAACAATTTCATAAGGTGATTGTGAGAAATGTCACGATATAAAATTGGACTCAATGCGTTTTCTTTTTCACAAAAAGAGTTTAATAATCTTTTTACTTCCTATATAAAAGAAAGACATGAGAAATCTTTTTTGACAAACTGATTTTTAATACATTTCAGACTACCTCTATTACCTTCAAGTTATAAAAGATGTTAATTACGCATGCAAACTAATCCGGGTTATAAACGCTTTTTCTTTAGATGGGAGATATAAAACTATTTAATAACTTAATGGAGTAACATAAGGTTATATTACCTTTTTGTTACTCCACTTTATCCACAATTCCTTTTTCTTTAATGAAGATTTAACAAATACTCTTCCTATAAAAATTAAGAATTTATTTCATTTTTTATTACATCAAACAATTGATTTGATTGATATTCCTCAATCGTTGAATATTCATAAGGAGTATTTTTTCTTGTCACTATTAAAAATTTCTTCCACAATGAATTCGTGATATTCCAACTAATTTGGGATAGTGCTTCAATATCTTCTTCCCAATTAGTTATCCATTCAATTTTTGTTTCATTTATAATTATTGCATCATTTATATAATATCCAAGAGCATGTTGTGTTGCATAATGCCCAAGTATATTTTCTAAAACGTTTCCTGGATTAGGTGGTAAATTCCTAAAGAGTTCTGTAAACAACTTGTCTAAAAAAACAATTATATCATCATATTGTTGTGTTAAGTTAGCAGTGTCTTTCTGGTTTGGATTCTTTTTCCCAAAAAGTATTATGCTGATTAATTCCTTAAGTCGAGAGCTAGTTGAAAAATAATCATTTCCTGGTCTAGCTAACCTACTTTTATTAAATTCAATTTTAGCAGTTTGAAGTGCATCACAAACCTCATATAGCTCTGTAACTAGTACATTTAAAACATCTCTAGTATCAAATTTAGTTATTAGAGACATTGAAACTTTTTTAACATTAGAATTAATATCAGCAAACAAATTCTTTTCGTCTTCAATTTGTAGCCCAAAGTATATCTGAACTGTAAGAAATGAATTTAATATTTTCTCCCTTTTATTTTTATCATCTGTGTTTTCTAAAAGCCGCTCCATTGCTTTTATACGATGTTGGCCGTCAATTACAATAAGTTTTTTTTCAAGTGGCAATTCTAACTCGAAATCCTTACTATAATAATTAATTGGGTTACCTCTGAACGAAAAAACCATAGCCGGAAAGAAAATACCCATTTCATTATCTTGGTTCTCAAGGTATTTAACAATTTTCGGAATTCTTCCATATGATATATCCCTATTTATATTTTTATCAATTTTATAAAGCTCTAAAATATCTCTTATTTTCATTTGAGATGAGAGCATCCCTTTTTCTTTATTTCCATTTATAATATCTATAGTTCCAAATATAGTAACTGTTGACATATTATTTCCCCCTCGAATTACAGTAAAGGGTTAACAAAAACTTAGACATTTCAACTGTTGATTTCCCTCTTGCACCAAATTTGTATTTTTTTGTTTGGGAATTGTAATTTGTAGCTAACCGATCAAAATCTTTATTTTTGTGTGACCAGTTAATTTTCCCTACAACATTTTCAAACAAATCTTCCATGGTTATATCCGGATATTCCTTAAGTGCTAAATTGACAAACTTAGCAATTCCTAGAATTACATTAGGGTAAAAAATCACATATTTATCCCTATCTAAGGCATCAATTGGGGCATACTTTCTTAGTAGTGTAAGAAATTTTTCTGTTTTGAATTTATATTGTGAAAAATTATTTTCATTTATTGTTTTACGTGAATCTCTACTAAATCCCCCATCATTCAAAGCTATTGCTACTAGGTATAGCGTAGCTGCTGTTAGTAGTTTTGATCGTGTTGCCTTTAATCTAATCTCAAAAAGATCCTCAGGTATAGTTGGATGATTATAGACAATTTCTTTAACTAGCTGTCCATAAAGATCATTTTCTTTATACATAATTAACAGGGTGTTATTTACTGGAGATGATTTTGAGTTTATATCTGTGAATAATTGACGTTCTTTATCGATAGATAAATCAACAAAAACTTGGATAGTTAGAGGAAAATCTTTTACTTTATCCAAGCTAGTCAAATCATTTTGTGATTGAAGCTGTCTTTTCAAAATTTCAAACGCCTTTATACGGTGCTGACCATCTAAAATCACCAATTTTTCGTCAGATTGCAACCTATATTGTAGTTGGTCCTCATCATAAATTCCTTGCCCTCTAGCTGAAAATATAAGAGGGGGAAAATAAATATCATTTCCTTCTAATCCATATTGAATATATTTTTTTATACTTGAAATTTTATTTTCATCTGCTTCTCTTTGAACATCTTGATCTATCTCTAAAAACTTCAAAACCTCATTTACAGTACATTGAATAGATATTACTTGGTGGTTAAATTGTTTTCCTATAACACCTTTTAAAGTTATAAAATTACTACTCCTTCTTGAAATTCCCGTTAAATCCACCCTGAAAATCCCCTTTCTTTCTAGGTTCTGTAATAATTATACACAATGATTGTCCAAAAATGTTTGATTTTACATAAAAAAGTAAACCTTCGCTTTATTTTGTTATTCAAGCTTTTTAATTAATCTTTCTCATAGTTTTGTTTGTATAATTAACATTGTTATAGTTTATATAACTTCTTCTTCAAATGTATTACTATATTTAAAATCCTTGTCTAACAGCTGCTTATGTTCCTTAAATTATAAAATCAAAAAAGAACCTGCTTATTCATTTCCAAAATTCGACCTGGCCAAGTACAAAAAAGTCCCTTCCAACACAATTTTCTTTAATTCGAGTGATTCGATAAACAATCTTTTTTAATATATCTTTCATTTTAACCGTACAATGCGCAACTGCTTCGAATCAATATCCAAATGTTCATTACCGAAAGTTTAAAACGTCCTAAAAACCAAACGCAATAGATTCAAATATATTGAGTTTTAAATCATTAAAAAAGAGAAGTGGTAGAGGTTTCGGGAGAATTGTTACAGTTTTTATGATTCCACTTTTGTAATATGGAAAAATAATATCTTGACTGATGAAGGTTCTTAATGAATTTATTTTATAATATAGAAGGAAATGAACATCATATTGTTTATTTACTTGTAACAAAAGAGAAAAAAAGAGGCTTCCCAAAAGTTCAAAGAACTCATGGAAAACCTCTACCCTTATTCAAGAAAATGTTACCCTTTTGTTACTATTCGGTTATTTTTAGAGTAGATAAGAGTCTAGAAACCCCATTTTTACTGGGTTTTAGGGGCTATGATTACATCATACCGCCCATACCGCCCATGCCGCCCATATCAGGCATTCCTGCGCCGCCAGCGTTTTCTTCTGGCTTGTCAGCGACAACGGCTTCTGTTGTTAAGAACATTGCAGCTACAGACGCAGCGTTTTGAAGAGCTGAGCGTGTAACTTTCGTTGGGTCAACGATACCTTTTTCGATCATGTTTACCCATTCGCCAGTTGCAGCGTTGAAGCCTACGCCGATTTCTTCGTTTTTGAGGCGTTCAACGATGACAGATCCTTCAAGACCAGCGTTGTGTGCGATTTGACGGATTGGCTCTTCAAGCGCGCGAAGCACGATGTTGATACCTGTTTGAGCATCGCCTTCAGCTTCAACTGCAGCGACTTTGTTATATACGTTTACAAGCGCTGTACCACCGCCGGATACGATGCCTTCTTCAACAGCTGCGCGAGTTGAGTTCAGGGCGTCTTCGATGCGAAGTTTACGCTCTTTCAGCTCAGTTTCAGTCGCAGCGCCGACTTTGATGACAGCTACGCCGCCAGCAAGTTTCGCAAGACGCTCTTGTAATTTTTCTCTGTCGAATTCAGAAGTTGTTTCTTCTACTTGAGCGCGGATTTGAGTCACGCGGGCAGAAATTTTGTCTGTTTCGCCAGCGCCTTCAACGATTGTTGTGTTTTCTTTTGTAACGACAACTTTAGAAGCGCGTCCAAGCTGAGCGATTTGAGTAGATTTCAGGTCAAGGCCAAGATCTTCTGTGATGACTTCTCCGCCAGTAAGGACAGCGATGTCTTCAAGCATTGCTTTACGGCGGTCACCGAAGCCAGGAGCTTTAACAGCTACTGCGTTGAATGTGCCGCGAAGTTTGTTCACAACAAGGGTTGCAAGTGCTTCGCCTTCAACATCCTCAGCGATCAGAAGCAATGGTTTGCCTTGCTGAACAACCTGCTCAAGCACAGGAAGGATTTCTTGAATGTTTGTGATTTTTTTGTCTGTGATTAAGATGTAAGGATTGTCAAGAACCGCTTCCATCTTATCAGAGTCAGTTACCATGTAAGGAGACGCATAGCCGCGGTCGAATTGCATACCTTCCACAACTTCAAGCTCAGTTGTGAAGCCTTTAGACTCTTCGATTGTGATAACGCCATCGTTTCCTACGCGCTCCATTGCTTCAGCGATAAGGCTTCCGACTTCCTCATCAGCAGCAGAGATCGCAGCAACCTGAGCGATAGACTCTTTGCCTTCGATCGGCTTAGAAATTTCTTTTAAGTTTTCGATCGCAACCGCTACAGCTTTTTCCATACCTTTACGCACGCCTACAGGGTTAGCGCCTGCTGTTACGTTTTTAAGGCCTTCACGGATCATTGCTTGCGCAAGAACTGTCGCAGTTGTTGTACCGTCACCGGCAACGTCGTTTGTTTTGCTGGCTACTTCAGCAACAAGCTTCGCACCCATGTTTTCAAACGCGTCTTCGAGTTCGATTTCTTTAGCGATTGTTACACCGTCATTTGTGATTAACGGAGAACCGAATTTTTTCTCTAGAACCACGTTGCGTCCTTTTGGTCCTAAAGTTACTTTTACAGCATCAGCAAGTGCATCGACACCGCGAAGCATTGCGCGGCGAGCTTCTTCACTAAACTTAATTTCTTTTGCCATGTTTACAAGACCTCCTCAAATGTTTTAAGTATTGTTTATTTAAGAATTAGCCGATAACAGCTAAAATGTCGCTTTCACGTAAGATTAAGTATTCAGTACCTTCGTATTTCACTTCAGTACCTGCGTATTTTGAGAAGATAATGCGGTCGCCCTCTTTTACTTCTAAAGCAACGCGCTCTCCGCTTTCTAACACGCGACCTGAACCAGCTGCCACGATTTTGCCTTCTTGCGGTTTTTCTTTTGCAGAATCCGGCAACACAATTCCGCTGGCAGTTTTTTCTTCAGATTCTACGAGTTCAATGACAACGCGATCACCTAATGGCTTTAACAATGTAATAACCTCCTCAATAGTATGAATATGTAATTTTAGCACTCGACACTAAAGAGTGCTAACACAATTCTTATAATAAAGAATCTCCCTTCCAATTTCAAGTGATAAGATAAAAATTTTTTCACGCTTACATGATTCTTTTCAGCTCCCTTTTCCCTTAGCTTTTTCACCGCCGTTCCGATTATGTTACAATAGCTGTAGATGAACGAAACCCATTTAACAAAGGAGTACATACCATTTGAGAAAACAGTATTGGTTTATTATTTTGACATATATCATCATGCAGTTTTCCGCATTAATCGGGATTCCCTTGTTATTTAAATTCGGTTATGCCGGAGGACAGCCTACAAATGAGAATATGCTGCACGCACAAGGATTATGGTCCGTTATCAGCTTTATCGCCTGTCTCGTTGTCGTTCTGCTTATTCTGAGAACTGTTCCGAAAACAACGCTGCGAAACGGCCGGAAAGACTCCGTCGGACTTTCTATCCTTTGGGCGATAGCCGGTTTTTTCATTGCCCTCTTCTCTCAAGGAATAGCAGGCTCTATTGAATATTATGTATTTGGCATCGGAAGAGAATCAGAAAATACACAAGCTATTCTGGATGTCATTCAGGCAGTCCCGCTCATGATTATGGTTTCTTCTGTCGTCGGGCCTATATTAGAAGAAATCATCTTCAGAAAAATCATTTTCGGCACACTGTACGAAAAAACGAATTTCTTCTTTGCCGGACTGATCAGCTCGGTTATTTTCGGTATTGTTCACGCTGATTTAAAGCATCTTCTTCTTTATACAGCAATGGGCTTTACCTTTGCCTTCTTGTATGCGAGAACAAAACGGATATGGGTGCCGATATTCGCCCATGTCATGATGAATACATTTGTCGTCATCATGCAGCTTGAGCCTGTTCAGAAGTACCTTGAACAGCAGAGCACACAAATGCAATTGATTATTGGAGGATTATTTTTATGAGAAACCCGGTAGTTTGGGGAATGATCTATTTTGCCGTAGGGTGCATCTTTACTTATCTTGCCGCAAGCTCGCCAGGCAGCATGTGGTCATTTTACTCCATCCTGCTGATGGTGTTCGCCGCTTACAACATCAGCATTTCTTTTAAGATGTTCGCCTTTTCTTTTAAAATCAAAAAGAACCAGAAATAAAGAAAATCCATTTCTCAATGAGAAATGGATTTTTTATTATTGCCCGGAAGACACGTCCTGATCGGCAGCACTGCTTTTCTGCGCTTTCCGATAAGCGGCCTTCGATATAAGAATACTGATTTCATATAAAATCAAAAGCGGGACAGTGACCATCATATGAGACAAAAGCTCAGGCGGAGTAATCAGGGCAGCTATCACCAGCAGCGTAAAATACGCATACTTTCTGATTTTCGCTAAGAACATCGGTGTCACAATTCCAAGCCTGGTCAAAAACATGAGGATGACTGGCATTTGGAACAACAGTCCAAACGGAATCGTCAGCTGCAGAAGAAAATGAAAATATTCATTAATTCCGATCACCTGATTGACATTCAAGTCCTGAGAGATTCGCTTCATAAAATCAACAACAAAAGGAAATAAAATATAATATGAAAAAGATAAGCCCGCTAAAAACAGCAAAATAGAGATCGGAATGTAGCTGAGCGTTACTTTGCGCTCTTTCTCATAGAGGCCTGGGCTCACAAAAGCCCAAAGCTGATAAAGAATAACCGGCGAGGTCAGGACAATGCCGATGATAAACGCAAACTGCATAAACACATAAAGCGGGTCTGTCAGATTAAACGCGTTAAGCGTAAGCTGCTTCGCTTCATCTGTTTCTTGCAGATATACAATAATCGGCTTCGCTAAAAAAAATCCCGCGATAAAGAAAACGACAAACGCCAGCGCTACAATCAGCAACCGTTTTCGAAGCTCAGCAATATGCTCCAGCAGCGACATTTGATTCACTTTCATTCGTGTCATCCTAACTTACTGATCTTCTTTCTTTTTTTCCTCGTCATCACTCGTTAATCCTTTAGTAGCGTTTTTGAATTCACGAAGTGTGTCTCCCGCAGCTTTCCCCAACTCAGGCAGCTTTTTGGGACCGAAGATAATCAGAGCAACGATTGCGATAACAGCAAGGCTTCCAGGACCGATCGGCATATTTGGGCTCCTCCTTTCCCTCTATTCGATTTCCTCTAAAACTGAATAATGCTTCAAGAAATAAACCAGTGACTGAAGCTCTACAGCTAAATCTATATGATGAATTCGAATGTGTTCCGGCACATTCAAACGGGCCGGCGTAAAATTAAGAATTCCCTTTATTCCTAACGCGACCAATCTGTCTGTAATGGATTGAGCGGCAACTGCTGGCACTGTAAGAATGGCAACTGATTCATTTTTTACGTGTTGTTCAAGGTCATCAAGGTTATAGACAGGCACGCCGCCTACCTCAGTTCCTATTTTACTCTCATTTATATCAAAAGCCATAGAAATTTTTGTGTTATTATTTTTTGTGAAATTATAGTGAAGAAATGCTGTTCCCAAGTTCCCGACACCAATCAAGATAACGTCTGTCATCTCATCCTGATCAAGCGTTTTTCGGAAAAATGACAGCAAATAATCCACATTATATCCATATCCTTTTTTGCCAAGAGCTCCAAAATAGGAAAAATCCCTGCGAATCGTGGCAGAATCAACCTTTACGGCATCACTGAGTTCAGCGGATGATACACGCTGTTTTCCTGATGCATGCAGATTCTTTAAAAAGCGATAGTAAAGCGGCAGCCGTTTTGCCGTCGCCTGCGGAATTTTTGATTGATCCTTATTCATTTTTGGTCCTCCAAATTATACTCGGATAGTTCTCTTTTAAAGTCACCGTTTTTCCCGCCCGTCTTCTCCATCAAGAAAGTAGGGCCGATGACCATTCCCTTATCAAGGGCCTTGCACATATCGTAAACGGTAAGAGCGCACACCGATGCAGAAGTGAGCGCTTCCATTTCCACACCTGTACTCCCTTTCGTTTTGACCTGTGCTTTTATATGAAGTATAACTTCTGCTTCTTTTATTTTCCAGTCAAACGATATATCTACCCCGCTCAGTGAAAGCGGATGGCACATCGGAATGATATTGGACGTTTGCTTTGCGGCCATAATGCCTGCCACCTGCGCAACAGCCAGTACATCTCCTTTGCCGATATCATGACTTTGTATTTTCTCGTACACTTCATTCTTCATATGTACGCTTGAAACAGCTGCCGCAGTACGGACAGTCGAAGATTTTTCGCTGATGTCCACCATCTGGGCTCTGCCCTGTTCATTAAAATGAGAAAATCCATTCATATTAAAACTCTCCTTAAACAGATCATACACTATTTTCTTCTCTATGTCTTATTCGGCCAATGTATTGTTTGCTGACTTCTGATTCATAAGCTACACTTAACTTATTATAGCAGAGGTGAAATAATATGATGATCTTACAAGTTAATCAGCTGTCCAAATCGTTTGGCGCTGATACTATTTTAAACAATATAAAGCTGGAAGTCAGAAATCGTGATCGCATTGCCATTGTAGGAAGAAATGGCGCGGGAAAATCCACGCTGCTTAAAATTATCGCAGGCCAGCTTTCGTATGAAAAGGGCGAAATCATTAAACCAAAAGATATTACAATGGGATATCTTGCCCAGCATACGGGCTTGGATTCTAAGCTTACCATAAAAGAAGAGCTGCTGACTGTTTTTGACCACTTAAAAGCAATGGAAAAGGAAATGCGGGCTATCGAAGAAAAAATGGCTGCAGCTGATCCCGGTGAATTGGAAAGCATCATGAAAACCTATGACCGGCTTCAGCAGGAATTCAGAGATAAAGGCGGCTATCAATATGAAGCAGATGTCAGATCTGTGCTGCATGGACTCGGCTTCAGCCATTTTGACGATTCAACACAGGTGCAAAGCCTCAGCGGAGGTCAGAAAACAAGGCTGGCCCTTGGTAAGCTTCTGTTAACACAGCCTGATTTGCTCATTCTCGATGAGCCGACAAACCATCTCGATATTGATACGCTAACCTGGCTTGAACATTATTTGCAGGGCTATTCAGGCGCCATTCTGATCGTTTCGCATGACCGCTACTTTTTGGACAAAGTGGTAAACCAAGTATACGAGGTATCAAGAGCTGAAAGCAAAAAGTATCACGGCAACTACAGCGCTTATCTCGACCAAAAAGCCGCGCAGTATGAGAAAGATATTAAAATGTATGAAAAGCAGCAGGATGAAATCGCAAAGCTTCAGGACTTCGTAGACCGAAATCTGGCGAGAGCTTCTACCACAAAAAGAGCACAAAGCCGCCGAAAGCAGCTGGAGCGAATGGAAGTCATGTCAAAACCGCTCGGCGATGAAAAATCCGCAAACTTTCATTTTGATATTACAAAACAGAGCGGAAACGAAGTCCTGCGTGTTCAGGATCTCACAATCAGCTATGAAAACCAGCCGCCGCTTTTAACAGAAGTGTCGTTCATGCTCACAAGAGGAGAAAGCGCCGCGCTTGTCGGCCCTAACGGAATCGGTAAATCGACATTGCTGAAAACATTAATGGACACCCTAAAGCCAGATCATGGAACAATCTCATACGGCTCGAACGTCAGTGTCGGCTACTATGATCAGGAGCAGGCTGAACTGACTTCCTCTAAACGCGTCCTTGATGAGCTGTGGGATGAGTACCCTGGTCTTCCAGAGAAAGAAATCCGAACTTGTCTCGGCAATTTCTTATTCTCCGGAGATGATGTGCTGAAACCCGTCCATTCACTGAGCGGAGGCGAAAAAGCAAGATTGGCTCTTGCTAAGCTGATGCTGCAAAAAGCCAATTTTCTCATCCTTGATGAACCGACGAACCACCTGGACTTAGACAGCAAAGAAGTTCTCGAAAACGCGCTGATTGATTATCCAGGCACACTGTTATTTGTCTCACATGACAGATATTTTATTAACAGAATCGCCACAAGAGTATTGGAACTCTCTCCAAACCATATAGAGGAGTATCTGGGAGATTACGATTATTATACCGAGAAAAAAACAGAGCAGCTTGAACTGGAGAAAATGAATCAGCAAGAGGAAACCGAAAAAACTCCTGCTGCGGTAAAGTCCGACTCAAAACGTTCATATGAAGAAGAAAAAGAATGGAAAAAGAAAGAGCGCCAACGGCTCCGTCGGATTGAAGAAATTGAAACCGCTGTTCAAGCCATTGAAGAAAACATAAGTCACAATGATGAATTGCTTTGTGATCCTGAAGTCTATCAAGACCATGAAAAGGTACAAGCGATCCATGCAGACAACGAGAAGCTCAATCAGGAGCTGGAAACTCTTTTGTCCGAGTGGGAAGAACTATCCACAGAAGAATCTTAAAAAAGTCAAGCACCTCTTTTTAGAGGTGCTTTTTATCCACAGAAAATAACCTTACAAGTAAACGAAGTAAGCGCTTTACACACATTATCCACAAAATATTCTGAATTTATCCACTTTATTAACAGTGTCTTCAGCCCTTTATCCATCGATATCTTCATAATTACTAACAGATATGTGGATAAATTGAGAATTATCTGTTAATAACAGATAAAAAGCCTCACTCCATTATGTCGTGAGACTTTGATAAGAAGTCAATTCAAGGCCAGGCTGGCCATTCATATCATATGCACCGCGAATGCCCTTCTCAAAAGCAATTGTACCAGCAGCAGCAATCATTGCAGCATTATCCGTACATAACGCTAACGGAGGAATGACGAGCTTAATCCCTTCATGCTGGGCAAATTCCTTTTCTAATGCGGCTCTGAGGCCTCTGTTTGCAGCTACCCCTCCGGCTAAAAGGACCTGTTTGACACCATATTCCTTTGCCGCACGGGCCGTTTTTGTCACCAAGACATCTATCACGCTATTTTGGAAACTGGCAGACAAATCTTCCGGAGCAATCTCTTGTCCTTTTTGAGACGCATTATGAAGCGTATTGATCACCGCAGACTTCAACCCGCTGAAGCTGAAATTGTAAGAGCCTTCTTCGAGCCATGCGCGAGGAAGCGGAATATTGTCATTCCCTTTTTCAGCAAGCTTGTCAATTTGCGGTCCTCCCGGATACGGCAGTCCCATCGTTCGCGCCACTTTGTCGTAAGCTTCTCCTGCTGCATCATCGAGAGTTTCCCCAATAACTTCAAATGATCCGTGTTCCTTCATATAAACCAATTCCGTATGGCCCCCTGAAACGACCAATGCCAGTGCCGGGAACACAATCTCTTCTACAAGACGGTTCGCGTATATATGACCGGCTATATGATGGACGCCAACTAACGGAATGTTATGCGCAAAGCTCAATGCTTTAGCAGCGTTCACTCCGATAAGAAGCGCTCCCACCAGTCCCGGACCTTCAGTTACTGCAATCGCATCAATATCACTATACGTCATGCCGGCTTTACGAAAAGCTTCTTCTATGACCAAAGTGATTTGCTCAACATGATGTCTTGAAGCAATTTCCGGAACAACGCCTCCGAAGCGCTTATGGCTTTCAATTTGTGAGGCCACTACGTTCGATATGATTTCTTTTCCGTTTTTTACGATAGCTGCCGCTGTCTCATCACAGCTTGTTTCAATTCCCAATACGTAAATCTCTTTTTGCTCACTCATTTATCGTCACCCACATAATTAACGCATCTTCCCCGTTATCAGTATAATAGTTCTTTCTTATTCCGCCGGGCTGCATCCCGAACTTCTTATATAAGCCTTGAGCAGGATGATTAGAAACCCTCACTTCAAGCGAAAGCCGTCTTGCGTCTTTTTCTTTGCACAGTTCAATCGCTGAGCGAAAAAGCGTTTCTCCTAAAGACTGGCCGCGATACTCCGGTTTTATCGCTATATTTGTAATTTGGGCGTCGTCCATCACGATCCAAATCCCGCAATACCCAGCAACATGGCCGTCCTTTTCAACCACAAGATAATGAGCATACGGATTTTCCATCAGCTCATGATAAAACGAATCCTTCGTCCAAGGAGACGTAAAAGAGGATGTTTCGATTTCGTATACATGATCAATATCATCAAGCTGCATGTTTCTGACCGCTGCTTTTGTTTTCATCCTATCACCCTACTTTTGACTTTCAATCCATTTCGCTTCAGCTTCTGCCAGCCGCAAGTAATCAGGGACAAGCCCGTGAACATCAGCTGCTTCTTTTTCCGTCCCTAAAAAAGCCAATTCTGATGGACGCGGGTTATGCTG
The DNA here is from genome assembly GCF_002796895.1 of Bacillus sp. SN1. Classification (NCBI taxonomy): domain Bacteria; kingdom Bacillati; phylum Bacillota; class Bacilli; order Caryophanales; family Bacillaceae; genus Bacillus; species Bacillus sp. SN1. The sequence goes on along the minus strand of NZ_PHIE01000005.1, from coordinate 2,551 downwards.
AGCAGCAGCTCCAATGATCCCTTTTGTCCCAAGCACATCCTCTATCAACTGCTTGTGAATAGAAGTATCATGACCTAAAAACAAAACAGGGCGATCCTTTTCTTTTAGCATCTCCAGCCACTCGGCTAACATCACATTTTGATCAGCAACAACTTGCTCCAAAAGCCCGTTTTTGTATTCATACAGACCTGTATACACCTGTCCCCGTCTTGCATCAAAGATAGGACTGATCAGACCGTCAAAATGCCGTCCATTTGCCGCAAGCGCCTCAAGGCTTGATACAGCAGCAATCGGAATATGTAAAGACCAGGCAAGTGTTTTGGCAAGCGTCACACCTATTCTTACTCCTGTGTATGAACCAGGGCCTTTGGCAACGACAATTTTAGAAAGATCCTGCGGTGTCATATCACAATCATTCAGCAATGAATGAACAGCAGGCATCGCTCTTACAGAGTGGTTCTTTTTCAAATATGTAATGTGTTCTGCTATGACGGTGTCTTCTCGAAGCAGCGCAATGCCCAACGTATAATTTGATGTGTCAATCGCTAATATTGTCATGTCTACTTATCTCCTCACAAAGCATTTCATACCGATTCCCGACAGCAGTAAAGGTCATTTCCCGCTCATCATCACCAGCTCTTTTAATGACAATTTGCAGTCGCTCCTGGGGCAGCTGTTCTTCAATTAAATGGGCCCATTCAACAAGACAGACACCTTGTCCGTGAAAATATTCATCAAGCCCCAAATCTTCACTTTCGTCTTCCATTCTATACACATCCATATGATATAGAGGAAGTGTACCATCGTTATATTCTTTTATAATTGTAAAAGTCGGACTGTTTACAACACGTGTAATTCCAAGTCCTTCCGCAAAACCTTTCGTAAAAGTCGTTTTTCCGGCTCCTAAATCGCCCTCTAATGTCAGGACGTCTCCCGGTTTAGCAAACGATGCTGTCAGCTTAGCAATCGCCTTTGTTTCTTCAGGATTTACAGTTCTCCACTTTAATTGCTTCACACGAGTCACCCGTCTTATTTAAAATGATTATATCCTTTTTTCTCTAAGGTTATTGTTGTTTTATCTGTTTTTAGGATCACATTGGATTCTGTTTTTTCTCTGACATGGCCAATCTTTGCAATGGGCAGTTGACATGTTTCGCACTCCTGCTTCAACACTTCCCATTCCTCCTTTGAAACCGTCCCTGTGAGCTCAAAATCCTCACCGCCAAACAAAGCCCATTCTTTCCAGTTAGGATGAAGCTTAGGCAAATCTGAATGGACTGGAAGCATGCTTTCATCAATTTCAATTGAAACACAGCTGGCTTCTGCAAGTTCATTCAGTTCACTAGCTAATCCGTCACTGATATCATTCAAAGCTGCCCGCTTAAAACTCGAGCATAATCTGCCGACGCTTACTCTTGGCTGAGGCCGTTTATGCCTGTTGATAAAGTAAGCCGTGTCTATAGTTGAGTTTTGAGGATTAGTCTCATCTAATAATAAAGAAAGTCCTGCTGCAGATGAACCGATTTCACCGGTTACAAACACAATATCATTCGGTCTTGCCAAGCTGCGCAAACAGGCCCGTCCCTTTTCAACTTCACCGATTACAGTGACTGTGACGACTAATTTGTCAGAGGTAGAGACTGTATCACCGCCAATCAGATCCATATGATATAGTTTCGCCAGTTCATTCATTCCTTCATACATCGCCTTGATTTCAGATTTCGTCCATTTTGAAGGTACCGCAAGTGATACCAAATAAAATTTCGGAATGCCTCCCATCGCGGCAATATCACTTATATTAACGGCTAACGCCTTATACCCAATATCTTCAGGTGAGGAATAGTGTAATTTAAAATGCACATCTTCTACCATAGTATCGACACAAACAATTTCCTGAACACCGTGTTTCGCAGTGTAGAGCGCTGCATCATCACCAATTCCTACATCAACGGAAGAATGGTGAATGGTCCGCGGAGTAATGCTATGTATCAAATCAAATTCATCCATGAACCAAAACCTCCTCTCAACCTGCTTATGCCTATATGTGCTCTTCCTAGTGTATCGAATTTTGCTGGAATATCCAAGATGTTGCCCATATAAAGAAAGCTTGGCTATGACACCAAGCAGAAGATACAGTAAAAGAAAACAAAAAAAAAACGAAAACATGATCGTTTCGTTTACAATAATGGCGGTCCGGACGGGACTCGAACCCGCGACCTCCTGCGTGACAGGCAGGCATTCTAACCAACTGAACTACCGGACCATATTTGTATAAAATGACTTTGGCTGCACCCTTCGGGCACTCCTTATTTCATTTATATATTTTGGTTGCGGGGGCAGGATTTGAACCTGCGACCTTCGGGTTATGAGCCCGACGAGCTACCGAACTGCTCCACCCCGCGATGATAATAATTTATGATAAAAGCTTGGCGGCGTCCTACTCTCACAGGGGGAACCCCCCGACTACCATCGGCGCTGAAGAGCTTAACTTCCGTGTTCGGTATGGGAACGGGTGTGACCTCTTCGCTATCGCCACCAAACAAATTGAGAG
>NZ_PHIE01000004.1:360414-473634 GCF_002796895.1 Bacillus sp. SN1 | reverse complement strand
CGCCGCTAACATCAGGGAGCAAGCTCCCATCTGTCCGCTCGACTTGCATGTATTAGGCACGCCGCCAGCGTTCGTCCTGAGCCAGGATCAAACTCTCCGATAAAGTAGTTTGACTGACTACGCACATCACTGTGCGATTTATTAAAAATGAATTAACAGGTACGTTTTGTCTTGTTTAGTTTTCAAAGATCATTCAATAATGGAGCGGGTGATGAGAATCGAACTCACGACATCAGCTTGGAAGGCTGAGGTTTTACCACTAAACTACACCCGCGTGGTATCGCGTGGTATTTTTATTGGCGCGCCCGAGAGGAGTCGAACCCCTAACCTTTTGATCCGTAGTCAAACGCTCTATCCAATTGAGCTACGGGCGCTTATCAAGCGACTTAACTATCATACTATCATTTGATGTTGAAGTCAAGAAGTTTTTTTAAAATGTTTTTTGAAGTTCGAAACTTTTTAATTCGACCTTACTTATTATACACATTTTTAAAAACTTGTAAACACCTTAGAAAAACTTTTTTGTTTTTCGTGTTGTTGTGTGCTGTTCATCAGCGACGTTTAATAATATACCATGTGTAATTTCTGCGGTCAACACTTTTTCTATATTTTTTATTGAATTCTTTTACGGGCTTAGATATGCGTATATTTCACTTCCCTTTACAAAGAATATAAGAAATCAGTCACTAGAAAAGAAATGAGGCGTGTTATGTATTACTACAAAGAAGAACTGATAAATATCATTAAGCCGGACAAACCAGACCCTGCAGCCGCTAAGGTGCTGCAGGAAATATTAGGCGGACATTACGGTGAAATGCGTACGATGATGCAGTATTTTTTCCAAAGCTCTAATTTCAGAGGAAAACAGAAACAGTACCGCGATCTGCTCCGTGGCATTTTTTTAGAGGAGATTGCCCACGTTGAACTGGTGCAAAACACAATTAATGCTTTATTAGATGAATCAGGCGGTGCAGGTGTCGGCAGTCAAGGTGCAGATCAGGCACCACTTGATGAAGCGATTAAACATGCTAATCCTCATCATTATATTATTGGGGCGCAAAGTTCCCTTCCTGTTGATGCAGGGGGCAATCCGTGGAATGGGTCGTGGGTATATAACCACGGAAACTTAATCACCGACCTGTTGGATAACTTGCTTCTTGAGTCAACAGGAGTGCTGCAAAAAACAAGGATTTATGAAATGAGTTCTAATCAGACGTTTCGGGAGACACTTGCTTTTCTGATTGTACGCGACAATGCTCACCAGAATGCATTTGCCAAAGCGCTCGAGACATTGGGCGTTGAATGGGCTAAGCTCTTGCCTGTGCCGAATTACGACATTAATAAATATCCTGAGTGCAGAAAATATGTCGAATTAGGCTATCACAATGCACAATTTAATTTCAGATTGGATGAGACAAGAATCGGCGAAATCTATCAAGGAACATCTCCGAGCAGAAATGGCGGAGAGTTACAAGTAATAGAGCCTCCGGCAGGGTTCCCTGTACCAATGCTTCCGGAAATACCAAATGAACACAGTCCTGGGTTAGGCGATATGAATGCCTGATTAGGGTATGAAGGTGCTCAAGAAACTTCTTGGGCACCTTCTTAAAGTGTGACAATGCATCTTATTTATTCAACGATAGGCGTTAAATAATCACCGTTCCATATCTCTCCCTTATTGAGTGTCCAGCGATCATTATATAAAGCTGAAGCACCCTTGTTTGCAGCTGGGCTCCACCCATCATTCCAAGCCAGAAAGTAAATCGTTTTAGGATATTTTTGTTTTATTGCATTGATCAACAGGCTGTAATCGAAGCTGCCGTTTGCTGTTTGCGGGCCAACTTCTGTAAAGGCAAATGGTTTATTAAGCGCTGTTAGCTGATCGTAACCGTCAATAGAATATGCATCTTGAAAATAAGCATCTAATCCGACAATATCCACGTAAGATGCACCCGGGTAAAAATTGATTTTTAAATCTCGGTTGGCGTCGGGAGAGTAGACCCAAAGCAAATGATCAAGTCCTCTTGTATCGGTCATATAATGATAGATTTTCTTGTAGAGCTGTTTATATAGGGAGATTCTTTCATTGTCCTTTTGATTATATGATGTAAGTCCCCACCAAAACCATTCACCGTTCATTTCATGCAGCGGCCTGAACAGAACAGGCACACCTTGGTTCTCTAATTCTTGAAGTCCGTCAGCAATTTTGCTGAGCATGGCATTCAGCCGCTTCCCTTCTGCTGTTGAAGAATCTAGTATGTTTTTATACTGCTCATTAGTAATCGGAGTTTTAAAATTCCCTGACTGAAAAGCCGGATTTGCCAGATGCATACTGATTTGCGGGATTCCTCCGCTTTTCCAATACGAAAGTAAATCGCTGTTGCAGCTTACATCTATTGAATCTTCAATATTTGTCGTTTCAAGCCACCCTCTGGCATAATCACAGCCGTAAATAGCAGGTGATTGTCCGGCAGCGCCTCTGATTCTTTCAGCCTCAGTCATAGAGAATGTGTCATGACTGTACCCTCCAAACGCTCCAGAAAGGACTTTGTTTTCTGTTCGATTCGGCAGATGAGCCAGCCAATTCATCACTGATTTTGTTGTCTGCTGTGCATTAGGATTTACAGGCGACACAGTGTGCGCTTCAATTGGGTTTGCCAAAACAGCAGACGCTAGTAAAAAGAAAATGAGCAAAGAGATCGTATGTTTCTTAAACAAATGTCATTCCCCCGTTCATTAAGGATGAGATATCATCAACTCACATGTTCCTTCTATTGAAAACTCGCCAAAATGCGCAGGCAAAATAAAGTGTGAGCCTTCATTACACTCATACTGAATACCATTATTTACGATTCGTCCTGATCCGTTCAGAACACTCCCCAGCAAATAGGTTGGATGAGAAGGAAAATCAGCTCGGCCGCTAATCTTCCATTTATACACTGAGAAATAATCCGATTGTACATAAACAGTGATCACCGCGTTATCAACTTCTTTCACTTCCGGTGTATGCACTTTATCGTTATGCGGTATCGTTATGACTTCCATGGCTTTTTCTATATGAAGAGTTCTTTTTTGGCCCTGGTCATTACAGCGGTCGTAATCGTATACACGATACGTTGTATCAGAGTTTTGCTGGATTTCAAGGACAAGGGTTCCCTCACATAAAGCATGGAGCGTACCACTTGGCACATAAAAGAAATCTCCGGGCTTGATTTTGATGCGCCTCAGCAGACCGTTCCAATCGTCGCTTTCCATTTGCCGTTTAAAATCTTCCTTTGTGTTTGCGTGATGGCCCAAAATCAGTTCTGCGTCTTCTTTGCAATCAATAATATACCAGCACTCCGTTTTCCCAAGACCGTTTTCGTGCAGCATCGCATAATCATCATCAGGGTGTACTTGCACGGAGAGATCCATATTAGCGTCCAGCAGCTTCACCAGCAGCGGAAACACCTTTCCATCTGGAAAACCGAAAACCTCCGGATGATCCTGCCATACTTGGTCTAGTGTCTTTCCTGCCAGCGGGCCGTTTTGAACAGCCGACGAACCATTGGCATGTGCAGAAACAGCCCAGCACTCACCTGTTTTTTCTGAAGGTATCGCATAGCCGAAGGTATCACGAAGCGCTGTTCCACCCCATATCCTTTCTTTAAAGACAGGCTCCAAAAATAAAGGGTGCTTCATGACCGTACCTCCCCAGATGCTGTTTCTGCTTGTAAGGCCTGATCCGCTAAAACAAGCGTGCCGATGATTCCGGCATTCCTGCCTAAACGGGGAGGAACGATATACGAACTTATCGATTCTGATAATTCAGAAAAATTCAAGTAGCTGTTCATTATTTTCGGTACGTATTGATAAATATAAGGAAACATTTGTTTCTGATTCATGACGCCGCCGCCAAGAATGATTTTTTTAGGTGCAAGGATCAAAATATACTGAGCCAGCGCTTGGGCAATATAGTACCCTTCCAGTTCCCAAACTTGATTGATATGTGCTAAATCAGCAGCTTTTTTTCCCCAGCGCGCTTCTATGGCAGGACCGGAAGCCAAGCCTTCAAAGCAGTCCTTATGATATGGGCACTTCCCTTGGTATACGTCATCCGGGTGCCGGCGGATATAAATATGGCCCATCTCTGGATGTGACAGCCCCTGAAGAAGCCGGCCCTCTACAATTGCCCCTGCACCAATGCCAGTGCCAATCGTCATATACAGGCAGCTGTCGAGGTCCTTCGCTTCACCGAAAAGGAATTCCCCCAGCGCCGCAGCATTGACATCCGTATTAAATCCGACTGGGATTTTCATTTCATTTTTGACGGTTTGCAAAAAGGGATAATGTCTCCAGCCCGCTTTCGGCGTAGCCGTAATGGTTCCGTATGTTTTATTGGTTTTATCGGTATCCACAGGACCAAAGGAGCCGATGCCGATGGCCTGCAATGAGAATTGGCGAAAATATTGAATCACTTTTTCTATCGTTTCATCCGGGATCGTTGTAGGAATCTCTACTCGGTCAATGATCGTTCCATCTTCTTTACCGACGGCACAAACAAATTTTGTGCCGCCTGCTTCAATACCGCCAAGCATGCAGATGGCCTCCTTGTTATCTCCGCGATCAGCGCCGAATGTTTACAGAGGTGACGACAAATTTGTCATGCCGATGACGTGAAAAGGAATATTCAAATGGAATGCCGTTATCTAAAAATCCCACATGTTCGACTTCCAGAATTGGATCATCCTGTTTGCAGCCCAGATGCTGCTGGTCAATATGATCAGATTTGCAGGCCCTGATTTTCCGATGCGTTCCGGCGATTTTGAGCTGCAGCTCGTTTGTGATGTGGTTGTAGATCGAATCATGAAGGACATCATCATTAATGCCCGGTATTAAATGAGTCGGCATATAAGTTTTTTCCAATACATATGGTTCTCCCTCTACAATCCGCAGCCGAACGACATAATAAACGGGTGTTTTCTGATCAATAGACAAATGGGCAGCCACTTCCTCTGTGGGAAATTGCACTTCAAACTGAATGACCTTGCTTTTGATTTCCTTATCTTTCAGCAAGTTGGTCAATCCGAGGATTTCATTACTCACCACATGGACATGGTCATCCTGTATCGCTGACTGAATAATAAACGTGCCGTGGCCTCGTTTTCTGAACAGCAGCCCTTCGGCAACTAAATTATCCAAGGCTCTTTTCATCGTCATGCGGCTTGAGTTGAACTCTTTGGCAAGAGAAACTTCATCGGGAATCGGCTGATCGATCGGATAGACGTTATTTTTGATTCTATTTCTCATTTCATTTGCGATGATTTCGTATTTATTCATTGGTATCCTCCGGCAGCTGTTAAAGTTTGATATCACATAAGCTTCTTTACGGATATCATAAGTCCTTTTCCCTATTTCATCAATGTTGCGGCTGTTCGTGATCTCTATTCATCATGATGATTGCCGGAAGACCTGTACATCTAGAAACCGTGTTGCTCAGCAACCTTTTTGAACCAATTTCCGCTCTTTTTGACGGTCCTTTCTCCGTCTTTCTCGAGATTGACTGATACAAACCCATAGCGGTTTTTATAGGCATTTGTCCAAGACCAGTTGTCCATAAACGTCCATAAATGATAGCCTTTTACGTTCGAGCCTTCCTGTATGGCGCGGTGAATCCATTTGAGGTGCTCTTTTATAAATTCAATCCGGTAATCATCTTGAATAATGCCTTGTTCATCCCTGAAGCGTTCTTCGCCTTCGACTCCCATGCCGTTTTCGGAAATAAAGCACTCGATGTTCCCGTAGTTTTCTTTTAAATTGATCAAAATATCATAAACGCCTTTTTCATAGATCTCCCAGCCGCGATGCGGATTCATTTTGCGGCCCGGCATGACGTAAGGATCAAAATACCTGTCCGGCAAAAAAGGAGCGTCGGGATTTGGAAGATGTTCTTTTGCTTTTACACGTCTCGGCTGGTAATAATTCACACCCAACAGGTCAACTGTATTGTGTTTAATGACCTCAAGATCTTCTTTCTTATAGTCAGGCACAAAGCCTTCGTTCTTCAAAATGTCAACCAGCTCTTTTGGAAATTCACCTTTGACAGATGGGTCTAAAAAGGATCTGTTAAAAAACGCGTCAGCTATTTCCCCTGCTTTCACATCTGCCGGATGGCTGCTTCTCGGGTATGAAGGCGTCAAATTTAAGATGATGCCGACTTTTCCGTCCTGCTTCATCTCCCTGTAAGCCTGAATCGCACGGGCACTTGACAGCATCGTATGAAAACCGACCTGGACGGCCTCTTTAAAATCCACCTTGTTTGGATAATGAAAATCATATAAGTATCCGCCTTCTACAGGCACGATCGGTTCATTATGCGTGAACCATTTTTTCACCCGGTCACCAAACAAACGGAAGCACGTTCTTGCATAGTTTTCATATGCGTCAACCGTTTCTCTGTTTACCCAGCCGCCGATTTTTTGAAGCTCCATCGGCATATCAAAATGAAACAAATTGACAAAAGGCTCTATTCCGTTAACGATCAACTCATCAATGACGCTATGATAAAACTCCGCGGCTTTGGCATTGATTTCGCCTGTTCCGTCCGGTATTAAGCGCGACCAGGAAATCGACATCCGGAACGAATTGTGGCCAAGCTCCTTCATCAGCCTGATATCTTCTTTATAGTTGTCGTAAAATTGAGATGTGGCTGCGGGTCCGACATGATCAAAAAAACGATGCGGCTCTTTTTCAAACCAATAATCCCATATATTCTGCCCTTTCCCGTCTCTATCGGCGGCACCCTCCGTTTGTGTTGCTGAAGCGGATGATCCCCACCAAAAATCTTTCGGAAACCGATATTGTTCTGTTTGTGTCAAAGTCTCTCTCCCCTTATGTCACATTTTAATACTGTTATCATTTTGCTGAGCTGTTTCCTGAACAGCCTGTTCTTTTTCTTTTGCCAGATTTAATTTATCCATTGCTTTCAGGAACGGAAACCATATCACGAAGACAATCAGCAGATTGACAAGCTGCATCACGCCCCCCATGATCGAGTTCGTCGCCATGATGCCATTAATAAATAATGGAACTGTCCATGGCACCGTCACACCAGTCGGAGGCGGAACGAGCCCCGCTGACATGGCCAGATAGGTGACGAGCGTAACAACCATCGGCGCCAACACCCAAGGCACAATAATGATTGGATTCATGACAATTGGGAGTCCGAAGATAATCGGTTCGTTTACGTTAAAAATACCGGGAGCGAGGCCAAGCTTGGATACTTGCTTCATCTGCCTGCTTTTCATGAATATGAGAATTGTAAACACAATCGCTAGCGTCATCCCGGTTCCGCCCATCCCTACTGTATAAATCTCCATAAACGGTTTTGAAATAATATGAGGAACTTCTTTTCCCGCTGTGTAAGCAGCAAGGTTTTCTACCTGCAGTGTATTCCAAATCGGGTCCATCACGGAATTGATAATGATCTGTCCGTGCAGCCCAAAAAACCAAAGGATTTGAATGAAAAACACGGCAATCAGCGTCGGGATGATACCGCTTCCAAGTCCGACAAGCGGAGCCTGAATCGCATGATAAATGACATCGTGCATATTTGTTTTAAAAAGCAGAGTCACCAGAACGTTAATCAGCAAAAATACAGTCAATGTAATAAATGCCGGAATAAGTGCGGCGAATGATTTTGCTACAGCAGGCGGAACACCTGCAGGCATTTTGATCGTCAGGTTTTTTTGAACGATTCTTCTGTAGATTTCACCAGAAAGAAATGCCGTAATCATGCCAAGAAACATCCCTTTTGCACCGAGACGGTCGACCGGGATAACGCCTGTAATGGCATCTCCTGTTTCCGGCTGAACGACAAATGGCGTTAAGAGCAAAAAGGAAACCAAAGCGATTGCGCCGCCAAATACAGCTTCGACCTGATAGCTTTTTGACAGGTAATAGCCTATCCCGAAGACAACAAAGACAGACATAATGCCCATAGTCGCCGTGGACGCTATGCCAAAATGAGACTGAAACGACGTAAGCATTGAGGCATTCATGATTTTGTTTAAGAACGGAAGGTTCGTCAACACCACAAAAATAGATCCGAATATCGTAAGCGGGAAAGCCAGCATAAATGCATCACGCAGCACTTGCAAATAGCGGTTATTGTTTAACCTCCCTGCAATTGGAACAAGGAATTGGCTGATTTTCTCGAACACCCTATCCACCCCGATTTTTTTATAGATTCTTTGTTTTAAAGAGATCAAGCAGTTCTTTGACTAATTCTTTCATGGTCAATGTTGACATCAGGTGATCCTCCGCATGCATAAGTAGCAAGGAGAAAGTCGCCTCTTCCCCGCCGGATTCTTTCTGTATCATTTGAAAGTGAATATCATGGGCTGCGGATAAATCATGCTCAGCATTCGCAATGAGAGCATCTGCCTCCTCCTTGTTCCCTTCCTTGTAGGCGCGCAGTGATTGTATAATGCAGCTGCGGGCATTGCCGCTGTGCAGGATAAGCTGAAAACTGATTTGTTCGTCTGTTAAATCCGTGATTTTCATCTGTTCCATTATTGATTCTCCATTAATGACAATGCCTGCTCATACGCTTTTTTGCCATCTGCCATTCCATAGGCCATCATGTCAATGACTTCAACCCGAATGTTGTATTGATCCGCTTCTTTTTGCAGTTCGCTTTTCAGAAAGCTCATTTGCGGGCCGATCAAAACGGCTTCCGCTTTTTTCAAGTCTTCTTTCGCCTTATCCTGGCCGACAGCCCAAATCTCTGCTTCCTCTCCAATGGATTGTGCGTATTCCTTCATTTTTGTCACCAATAAACTGGTGGACATTCCCGAACTGCACGCAAGTAATATTTTTTTCAACTGCTATCCCCCCCCTTATGATTAAAACGCTTACAATTGTTATTATAGTCATTTATTTTTAAATGTCTATACTTTTAAAAAAATAAATATAATCATATCCTCGTCCGGTTCACCGCTTTGTAAAATTTTCTATGGAAGATTCATTCATAATGTGGTACACTCATCACGGAAACGAATCAATTAAATAGCTATTATCACTTGTATAACCTCAATAATATGGTTTGAGGGTGTCTACCAGGAACCGTAAAATCCTGATTACAAAAATTGTTTATGACATTTTTTGTAATCAGGATTTTTTTTATTTATCAAAACATTTATGTAAAGGAGTTTGTTATGAATTTTAAAGTTTTCCTGCTTGCAGCTTCTACGATTGCAGTCGGATTGGTTGAGTTAATTGTGGGAGGAATTCTTCCTCAGATCGCAAATGATTTAGACATTTCCATTGTCTCAGCCGGGCAGCTGATCAGTGTGTTTGCGCTGGGATATGCAGTGTCAGGGCCGCTGCTTTTGGCATTGACTGCGAAGATTGAGCGAAAGCGTTTATATTTAATTGCGTTATTTGTTTTCTTCCTAAGCAATCTTGTGGCCTATTTCAGCCCTAATTTTGCGACGCTGATGGTGTCAAGGGTATTGGCTGCGATGAGTACGGGGCTGATTGTTGTGCTTTCCTTAACGATCGCCCCGAAAATTGTAGCGCCTGAATACAGAGCGCGCGCAATCGGAATTATTTTTATGGGATTCAGTTCTGCTATCGCATTGGGCGTGCCGCTCGGAATCTTAATCAGCGATTCCTTCGGATGGCGCATTTTGTTCCTTGGCATCGGACTTTTGGCGCTAGTCTCCATGCTGATTATTTCAATCTTCTTTGAAAAGATACCGACGGAGAAAATGATTCCTTTCCGGGATCAGCTCAAGACGATTGGCAATCTGAAAATCGCGAGTTCACACCTCGTCACGATGTTTACATTAGCGGGGCACTACACGCTATACGCTTACTTTGCGCCGTTTTTAGAAGAAACTCTTCACCTGAGCTCTTTCTGGGTCAGCATTTGTTATTTCCTTTTCGGGATATCTGCTGTATGCGGAGGCCCTTTCGGAGGAGCGCTTTCTGACCGGCTTGGTTCCTTTAAGAGCATTTTGCTGGTGACCGGTTCCTTTGCCATCATTATGTTCTTACTGCCGCTGTCAACATCGTCTATGATTTTCTTTTTGCCTGTCATGGTGATTTGGGGACTTCTGAGCTGGAGCCTCGCCCCCGCTCAGCAAAGCTATTTAATTGAAATTGCACCAGATTCGTCTGACATTCAGCAAAGCTTTAACACGTCTGCCCTCCAAGTCGGGATTGCCCTTGGCTCAGCGATTGGCGGTGTTGTTTTGGATCAGACGGGTACTGTTGTCTCAACGGCATGGTGCGGCGGTTCAATTGTCATTATTGCTGTCCTGTTTGCCTTAATTTCTTTAACAAGACCTGTTCAGACAGCAAAAAAATCCTCCTTGTAAAAGGAGGATTTTTTTATGATGTAGCTGAAAGCTCGTCTTCTGTGACCCATTTGTGGTTTTTCACTTTTTCACCGCTAGTTGTCGATGTATAGTCAACCATGTATACGGTTGTTTTTTCGGCGGAGTCGATCTCGGCTGTTGCTCCCTTCATGCCTTTCATATGAGAAGCCTCTAAGATCACCTGATCTCCGGGGTTTAATGTTTTATCTCCCGCATCTTTGATCTCTTCCTGGATCACCCATTTGTGATGATCCACGCGCTGTCCTCCGTTTGTCGGAGTGTAAGAGACAACATACGCCGTTGTATCATAGGCGCCTGTCACTGTAGCTTCGGCACCTTTCATGCCTTTCATATGAGATGTATTGATGATCACTTGGCTGCCTACTTTATATTTCGGATTTTTAGATTCCTGTAATCCCTCTGGAACATCAGCTGATCCGGAATGCTCCATTTCTTCATGTGATGAGGAATTTGAATGATTTTCATGAGTGTTTTCTTTCGTGCTATTGTTATTGCCGCATGCTGATAAAACAAAAACAAGAGATAACATCAGAATTCCCAGTGCTTTTTTAGAGACTTTCATGTTCATTCTCCTTTGCTTCATTATTTACTGTAATTTTCCCGCAGACCATAAAACCGCATATCTGCAAGCAAACATGCCCTCTCGATAATACTATACCCCCGAACGGTATGTAAATACGCTGATATTCTCATAAAATGTTCCCGCAGTTTGTCCTATTCCCCTTGCTTTGCATGGCCAAACATGGAAAAAGCCGCTGTTACGCGGCAATTAGTGATGTAACACTTTTATATACACACCTTTTTTCGCTTTTTGATAAGCGGCCTCTCCCATTTTTCTGACGTTTTCCGATACAGCTGAGGCTTTGACCCATTCGTCATGATGAAAAATGGATGGATCGATGAGGCGCATTTTCTTCTTTTGATGGAAATCGTACTGGATGTCATCTTCTTTTACTTGAACGCGGGGATGAATAGGTTTAAGCAAGCTCAGTACTTCTTCATTTTTTGAGGCATGCAGGATGTTGAGTACCTCTTGATCCGTTTTCAGCAAGTCTTCTGCGGATATGACATTGTGCCGCAACGCAGCCTTCAATGTTCGTGCTAAATATTCATATCCAAATACATTCACGGGATGCAAAAAGAAATCAATCACTTCCTTGTAATACACCCCGACAAACCATTCGGCGGCTTCGATACCGTCCGGAAACATCCTACCGTTTCTCACAATAAGATGATCCAAAAAGGTTTGCGCTTCGTGCAGACTAATGTGGCCATATCGGTACATGTCGCGCAGCGTATAGTCTATCCGATCGGCACAGAGCTCCGGTGCGGGCTGTTCGAGCAATGTCCATCTCGTATCGTCTGATAGAAATTCTTCGGCATCATAACCATGTTTTTTAAAAATTCCCGGAATCTCAGAGTGAACAATGACTTGTTGAAAGATGTTTTCATGATAGTCCTCCGCTTCATTTTCAAACACAACATCAACCACATGGGAAAAAGCCGTGTGTGACACATCGTGGAGCAGGCCTGCTATCTGTTCCTCTATTGTTCCTCCCAGCTGTTTGATGAGGAGCATCACGCCGATGGAGTGCTCATACCGGGTCACATCCCACTTTCGATTGACTAAAAAACTTGCTCCGCCTTGATAGATTCCTTTTAATCTTTGCACAGGAGCGCTCTTGATAAGCTCTTCAAGCACTCCGTCTATATCGTGCTGTCCGTAAATGTCATCGTTGATTTTCATGCCTTCACCTCTAAATCTATTTTTTATTGTATCACATGCAATATTTCAATAGAGGAGTGTTACGATGATCATCATCCCAAACAATGAATGACCGAAACAGATGATGGCCGATTTTTTTGCCAAGCATTGGGGTACACCCGAGATGGTGATTTCCAGCGGCATTTTTCGATGTAATGAATTAGATGGTTATGCCGCTGTAGATGAGAGCGGCGAAATCATCGGTTGTATTACATACGTGATAGACGGGAAAGATTGTGAAATTATTTCATTAGATAGTATCATTGAAAAGAAAGGGTTTGGCACTGCTTTACTGCAGCAGGAAGTGGAAGCAAGGTGATCATTATTCCGCAAGTCAGTTTACGCTTAATGAAAAAACCTTGTTTGACTAAAAGCAGCAATATAATTAAAAGGCATAACATATTTCATATAACTAATAGGTTATGCCTTTCTTCTTTACAATGACATATCATTCGTTCCTAAAGCTATTTTATTTTTTCATTTCCGCCAAAAAGTGGAGCAGTTAGCCTTGTCACGAATATTAAATTCAATCATTTTTTCAAGTAGCGGGTAATCAACTGGGCCATTCCAAGGGATACGTATCAGCTGCTTGGTATAGTCATATCCGGCCTTTACAATATCATCCTGTACATGCCTTATCGTCACACTTTCAGGGGCGACAGCTAAATGCTTTTTAGATACACTAAAGCCAATAATAAATGTACCATGATCCGTAAACATTGGTTGATTCCATTTTATTTCTGTATGTAAATGTGGATATTTATTTTTTATCCAAGTCAACACTTCTTCCGTTCTTTCTCGGTGGAACGGGTCATCAATCCCCGCTACATATTCAGAAAAAACATCCATGTTGTTCCCTCCTCAAATAAAATGATACCGTTCAGAGAAGTTCATTAAAACTCCAAACGGAACCGACCAGACACGTACTTAAACAATCCTATTTCCAAATGTAATACTTAAAAGAATCCTGATTGTTCAAGAAGTAAGCGGGTTGTTTCTATGTGACTATAGCAGTTATCAGTCCGCCTCCCCACAGCCAGTATCTATTCCTTTAATTTATTTCTTTAGTACTATTGCTCTTTCCTTCTAAAACTTCTCATAAAAGAATAACCATTATTTAAGGGTGTCCGTTAATTATTCTTGTAAATCCAATCTTTAAAATCGATTAATACTAGCTTAACACTTGAAAAATATAATGAGGTTGTCTTTCAGATTTATATATTTCTAGGAGGTTATCCAGTTGAAAAAATTCCCGAAGAAATTACTGCCTATTGCGGTTTTATCATCTATTGCGTTCAGCAGCTTAGCCAGCGGCAGTGTGCCTGAAGCCAGCGCCCAGGAAAAGAAAAAGGGGAATCAAAACGAAATTAAAAATGTGATCGTTCTGATTGGTGATGGTATGGGTGTGTCCTATACGTCTGCTCATCGTTATTTAAAAGATAATAAAAAGACAAAGTTTGTAGAGCCTACCGCTTTTGATCAATACCTTGTCGGCCAGCAAACGACTTACCCTGAAGATCCAGAACAAAACGTAACAGATTCTGCATCTGCAGCAACGGCTATGTCTGCAGGGATCAAAACATATAACAATGCGATTGCGGTGGATAACGACGGTTCAGAGGCCAAAACGGTACTTGAAGCGGCAAAAGAAAAAGGAAAATCAACAGGACTTGTGGCCACTTCAGAAATTACACATGCCACTCCGGCTTCTTTCGGTTCACATGACCACAGCCGAAAAAATATGAACTCGATTGCCGATGATTATTTTGATGAAATGGTCAACGGCAAGCACAAAATTGATGTCCTTCTAGGCGGAGGAAAAAGCAATTTTGACCGCAAGGACCGCAATTTGATCAAGGAATTCAAAAAAGCGGGTTACAGCTATGTGGATAACCGCAAGGACATGCTGAAGAATAAAGACAGCCAAGTTCTCGGACTATTCGCGGACGGCGGCCTGCCTAAAAAAATTGACCGCACGAAGGATATTCCTTCATTAAAAGACATGACAAACACAGCAATTAAAAAATTAAGCAAGGATAAAGACGGTTTCTTCCTCATGGTGGAAGGCAGCCAGATTGACTGGGCGGGCCATGACAATGATATCGTCGGCGCCATGAGCGAGATGGAAGACTTCGAACAAGCTTATAAGGCGGCTCTTGATTTCGCCAAAAAAGACAAGCATACATTGGTTGTCGCAACGGCTGACCATTCAACCGGCGGATATTCCATTGGTGCTGACGGCATCTACAACTGGTTCAGTGAACCCATTAAAGCCGCAAAGCGCACACCTGACTTTATGGCAGAAAAAATCGCTGACGGCGCAAATGTTGAAAAAACATTAAAAACGTATATTGATCAAAAGAAATTAGCTTTAACTGAATCAGAAATTCAATCTGTTGAAAAAGCCGCAAAAACGAAAGAAGTGCTTGAAATCGATAATGCGATCGAGGAAATTTTCAATAAACGCTCCCACACCGGCTGGACGACAGGCGGACATACTGGTGAAGATGTTCCGGTCTATGCGTACGGACCGTCTAGCGAGGACTTTGCAGGCCAAATTGATAATACTGAAATTGCCAAAAATGTTTTCAACGCTTTACAATACAACATTAAGATTAAAGATAAGTAAAAGAATACAAGGTGTCCCGTTGCTTGTATGAAGTAACGGGCTCTCTTATTAATGGGGGAATCATCATGAGAGGAATTCTTTCGATCTTCGTTTTTATCATCGTGCTCGCGGGCTGCTCATCGAACGCCAATACAGAAAAACAAAGTGCGGGCGGAGAGCAAGCGGTAAAAGCCACACCGCAAAGCACATCATCTCAAAAAGACAGCATAGATGAATATCAGCCTAATTCCCAAGTAACCGATGACCGGTCATTGCTGAAGGCGGGCCAAACGTTTTCTGATGACAAGGGAAAAGCTGTTTTAAAGGATATCAAGCAAGTGAATCAAACATATAAGATTGGCGACGTGGAGTTAACGGTAAAAGAAATGAAACTGATCCATTTGCGCCCGGACTACAGCATGATTGATTATTTTCATGTGTTAACACACGATGAAGAGTTTGATTTCGTTAAGGTCTTTGTTGACATCAAGAACACATCTTCAAAGAAAGTAAATGTTGCGCCGATTGCCTTGATGAAAACAAATACAGGGGAAACTTTTGATTGGAACAAAGATATTTATCTTGAAGAGTTAAATGGCGAATTGGAAGGCGGAGCCGAAAAGTCCGGAAATCTCGGTTTTATTGTGAACGCATCAAGCGGCCATGCTCATGACGAAGATGCTGATGATAAGAAGAAAGCAAAAGAGATCAAGTGGATCGAAATCACAACAAGTGACGTCTTTGACCAAAATCATAAGAAAATCAGTGATGCTCAAAAGATCAAAATCAAGTTTTAAATGATGAACTCCCGTACCAGGTACGGGAGTTCTTTTTTTATCTGTTTTTTTGACAAATCAATTCATCGATCCGCTCCATCACTTCGTCCATGTCCATACACTCTTGGAAGCTTTGATTGATTTTTTTAATGCCTTCCGTATATTGATCATGATGTAAAACCGCGTCTACGCCCTGTTTTAATTTTTGTACATCGACTTCATCTTTAGAGATGACATAGCCTGCATGGAGTTCAGAAAGGCGCTGCGCCACCATCGGCTGATCCTTGTCATGAGGCATTACAACCAGAGGCACGTTGAAATGAATTCCTTCATTTACGCTGTTCATTCCGCCGTGTGTAATGAAGACATCAGCTTGCTCCAGCACTTCCAGCTGAGGGACATACGGGGCGATGATAAAGTTTTCCGGCGCCTGCTTGAATTTGGTCAGATCCGCTTTTTCTCCGGCAGCGATAACGACTTTTCCGTTAAAGCCAGAAAATGCATCAATACAGAGGTTGAAAAATTCCTCCGTATTGTCCAGAACAGTCCCCATTGAAATATAAATAACCTTTTCATCTTTTAACTGTTCAATCGGGAAATCTGTTTTTTCCGCTCTCTTTGGAAAGCTGGGGCCGATAAACAAACATTCATCCCCAAAACGATCGCTTTCAGGCTGAAAATAACGGCTTGTATACACTACATTTAATTCCCCTTTATTGTTCATAAATTGAACCAGATTTTTCGGGGCAACACCGTACGTTTCTTTCATTCTTTCTAAAAGATCTTCGCACTCTTGATCCAATTCAAGCGGCGCACCAGATTCGGGATGCAGCGGCAGGATTTTCAGATGTTCTTCGCCAAACAGGAAGGAAGCTGATGAAGAGACCCCTGGAATATCTAAGAAATCCCTAACCAATTCCCCCGCACCGAATTTATCATAATAGACAAAGTCAAATTGAATGTTTTTAGATAAGTCTTTGACAATATGTAAAATGTCCAGCGAGGTTTTGATATGGATTTTCAAGAAATCAAGAATGCCATTGGGCGAACCGATATGAATAGGTGTTGTTCGCAGCAGATCCTGGTGAAGATGGACAGTTGCTCCCGCCGCTTCTAATCGTTTTTTATATTTTTCAGTGGAAATATAATGGACATCATATCCCTTATCGGAAAACGCTTTTGTGATGCCTAAGGTAGGATTCACATGGCCTTCCGCAGGAAAATTTAAAATCAATACTGTCTTCATTTTGACAACTCCCTCTCATATCGTATTCTGAAACTTTGTTTGATCAGACTACACTACTAATCGTAAAATGGGGACGTATCGCCATGCAAGGGACAAATGATTGAACAATTCTGCTGCTCTGGACTTAAATCCAAAAAAGACACCGAGCTTTGGTGTCTTTTTTATACCTTTCTGATCGTAAAAAATTTCCGCAGAAGCCACGGTCCTGGCGTGAAGCCCAAGGTTAACTGCCAAGCGCCTATGGCTTGCAACCCGTATTCGCGGACGATCAGCATCTTCTGGCTCATGCTCCTGACATCTTCAAACCATACCTCATGCGTTCGCCCCTGCTGATCTCTGTACCGGAAAAAAGGTGATTGATATTCGGTTGAATATTGTATCGGGCTTTGGTACCTCATCGCTGTTTCGATTGCGTTTTGATTTGAAATGGCTGAAGCAACTGTGCCCGGCTGGTAGGGGATGATCCAGTCGTATCCGTAGAGCGGGACTCCGATAATGATTTTTCTGCTCGGCACCTGTGCAATCGCAAACTCAATGGTTCTCCTGATCTCAGTAATCGGTGCTACAGGGCCCGGCTCACTCCCGGCATGATGCCAATCATAAGCCATGATAAACATATAATTGACAACCGCTCCAATCCCTCCGTAATCGTAGCCTCTCAGCCATGGAATATTATCGCTTGTTTTTGCCGGAACAGCTATCGTCAGCACATAGCCTCCAGCCTGAAGGCGATCTCTCAGCTGACGTAAAAACCCAGTAAAAAGATCCCGATCTGCGGCGCTCACCTGTTCAAAATCGATTGTCACACCCCCATAACCCCTTGTGGAAACTAAGTAATAAATATTGTTGACCAGGTTGGTTCTCGCTGTCGGATTATTCAGGACTTGGTGAACGAGTTCTGTACTGAACCCTGCCGATGTAAGGTTGGTTATGGTGGCCAGCGGTGTCACTCGCCTTTGCCATGTTGTCTCAATAGCGGCCGCATCATCTAACTGGTTTGCAATGTCGCCGTTAGGTGCAATATGGTATTCGAAAATCGAAATCGAAGACGAGTATGGCGCATAATCATTGATTAACGCCCGGTCGAGCTCAGGACTTCGGAGAACATAAAAGCTTAACGTACCCGCAATGTAATTTGAGATAGATGGAATCGTTATTTTCATTCCTGCCTGTAAAGCATTTGGGCTGATGCCCGGGTTTGCGGTCCGCAGCCGCTCTAGTGGAACAAACGCTTTTGCCGCAATGGCGGTCAGCGTGTCTCCCGGCTGAACGGTATATACATAAAGAGGGATAAGGAGAGCCTGCCCCGGCACTATATTCGTTTCATCTAAACCATTCACACCCCGGATTTGATCAACAGAAGCACCGTATCTTCTGCCTATGGAAAACAGAGAATCACCAGGCCCGACGATATGGATAAACATGTTTAACCCCCATTATTCGTTAGTCAATCCATCATAAAATCTTATTAATCGGTTTCCTTATATATGTTGGTGAACACATAAAAAATACCAAGGGGTCAGCTCCCCCTTGGTTCCGGATCACGCATATCAATTCTCTTTTCCTTCTTCAAGCACACGCTTCAAATGCTCACAGTCATGATTGAAATGAGCCATCACATACTGTTTGGCTGCTTCTTTGTTTTTCTTTTTTACTTCTTCAAATATCTTGCGGTGTTCACTCAGGATCGTTTCTGCACGGTGGTCACCAGTATAATTAAGGATTCTGCAAAAGTGAATCAGATCATTTACATGCTCTAGCAAATTTTTCAAATGTCTGTTATGGCTAAAATCGACAAGCAGCTCATGAAATTTTTGGTTTAAACTGATAATTTCCGTATCTTCCGTTCCGTTGTGAATGGCTTTTTCTGTTTCTTCAAGCTGTTTTTCAAGTATGGCAAGCTCTTCCTCATTCGCTTCGTCTATGACTAACTCGACTGCCAGCTGCTCCAGCGGGATTCTGATTTTATAAATCTCATCTACATCTTTTGCCGTTAACGACGTGATAGAAAATCCATTTCGGTCATCTGCTTTTAACAACCCGTCTTTCTCAAGCAGCCGCATGGCTTCCCTTATCGGAGAGCGGCTGACGCCAAAGCTTTTCGCCAGCTGTGTTTCGTTTATCCGTTCCCCCGGCTTAAAAGTCCCGTTGAAAATCATTTTTTTCAGCTGGTTATAAAATTGCAGGTAGTAAGGAGTCGGCTTGTCTAATTTAAAATCGTCCATATATAATACCTCTTTTGAATATATTCAGGGGCTTTTCTTCATCAAAATCATATAACAGATGGTAAAGGGAAGCAACAAACTGCCTTGTCAGATCTCAGAATTTGAGGTACGATATGTTTGCTGAACGACGGTCGACGGACTACTGGCAACTGTTTTCATCGCCAATAGGACACCATACCTCCGCCAGAATAGCGCACTTATTTTATTAGATCTTTTCAATGGAGGAAAAAATATGCTCATCATTTTTGTTATGTTTCTTCTCGGTATTATTTTAGGCTTTATTGGTGCCGGGGGAGCAGGCTTTGTTATTGCACTTTTAACTCTTCTCTTCCACGTCCCGATTCATACGGCTTTAGGCACTTCCCTCGCCGGGATGGCTTTCACCAGTTTATCAGGGGCGTACAGCCACTATCGTGAAGGGAACATTCAAATGAAGATCGGCTTAACAGTCGGCTGCTTTGCTGCGGTCGGCTCATTTTTCGGCGCCAAGCTGACATCTTTCATTCCGGCTGATTTGCTTCATTACTTGACGGCTGGGATGTTATTTTTATCAGCGATTCTCATTTTAATCAGATTGTTTCTTTTAAAAGAGAAGGCACAAGTGAATCAAAGCACTCTTTCAACGTATACGAGAGCGGTCATCTTAGGAATTGTAGCCGGCGTTCTTTCCGGCACATTCGGCATCGGGTCAGCGCCTTTTATTCAAATCGGTTTAATGATTATGCTGAACCTGTCCATCCGCCATTCTGTCGGAACGACCATGCTTGTAATCATCCCTCTCGCGGTAGGAGGAGGCATCGGATATATCACAGAAGGATTTGTTGATTATGTATTGCTGATCAAGGTTCTGGTCGGCACAATGTGCGGTGCCTATGTAGGCGCGAAATTCACCAACCTTATGCCAAAGGTGGTCCTGAAATCGGCCATCTTTTTGACCCCGGCGATCGCGGGCCTGCTGTTGTTATTCTAATAAGACAAAAAAACCTGACATATTGTCAGGTTTTTTATTTATTGGTTCTGCTCTGCTCGTTCTTTCGTTAATCCAAAAAACGCCAGCGAGCCGATGACAGCTGTCACAAACATGATCGCTCCCATCGGGATGGCTGTTGTCTCATTAATGCCCACAAGCGGCGACACGATCGAACCGAGGAGCAGCGGAAGCATTCCTAGCAGCGCACTTGCACTTCCGGCACGATGCCCCTGCTTCTCCATGGCCAGCGTAAACGTGCTGGTCAGAACCATGCCGATTGTAATCATGTAAATGAAAATGGATATGACTAATGTGGCAAGAGGGCCGTGGATCATGGTCATGGTCAAAAGCACAGCAGTCGCAATCATAGCCGTAATGACCGCCATGCGAAGCAGGCTCTTTTCATGAATGATTCCGCCAAAGCGCCCGATAATAAAACTGCCCGATATAATTGCCAGGCCGTTAATGCCGAAAAGAATGCTAAACACCTGCGGAGACACCCCATAGATATCCTGGTATACAAATGGTGTACCAGATACATAAGCAAAGCTTCCCCCGTGAATAAATCCGACAGTTAACGCGTACCCCATAAAGGATCGATCCTTCAGCAGGCTGCCCATCGTTTTAACAGATGTGCCGATTGAGCTTGGAATCCGTTTTTCTGGCGGCAGCGTTTCTTTTAATCTCAATGCAATCAGAAGAACAAGTAAAAATCCGATAATCGTTAACACATGAAAAATCGTATGCCACGTAGCAAATGGCAAAAGCAAAATGGCACCGCCTGTCATAGGCGCAACCATTGGCGCAACAGCTGTAATGACCATTAACAGCGAGAAAAATTTAGAAAGCTCTCTGCCTGTAAATACATCGCGAACGATGGCCCGAGACAGCACAAGCCCTGCGGAAGCGGTAAACCCCTGTAAAAAACGCGCAGCCACTAATGTTGTAATGTTGGGCGATAGCGCACAAAACAGAGAAGATAATGCAAATAAAAATATACAGATTAATAGCGGTTTCCGTCTTCCCTGCGCATCACTGACCGGCCCGACAATCAGCTGGCCGATGGTAAGCCCGACCAGGCAGGCTGTTAAACTTAACTGTACAAGTGAAGCACTTGCTGATAAATCATCCGCGATTTCAGGAAAACTCGGCAAATACATATCTATATTAAGCGGGCCCAATATAGCAAGCATGCCGAGCAGAAACGCCAATGCCAAGCGTTCTTTTCCAGTTGGATTGTGCAGCATGTTATCAAACCTTCCCTTCAACCTAGTCCCTTATATAAAATGGATGTCAACTCCAACGATGGATTGAAGCTGTAAAACATTTGTATATTGTATCATAACTTTCAGTCTGTGAAAGCCGCTTAAAGCTTGAACGAAAGACACAAAAAGATCAGGATCTGCTGTCCTGATCTTTTGAGTTCCGATATAGCTCTGTTCTATACCCATAACCGCAAACCCGCCATAAGAAGAACACCGCTGATCACAGTAATGGATAAACTTTTCGTTTTCATCGCAATCAAGAGAGTCGGGATCAGGATGACGGCTACAGGCCAATTCAATTGAAGAGAATCATTTGACTGAATCATACAATCCTTTACGACAAGTGCTGTCAATATACACACCGGTACATAGGATAGCCACTTGAGCACGGGCTCCGGCAAAGTGATATTCCGAACAACTAAAAAGGGAATGACGCGGGGAATCATCGTGACCAGCGCACAGCCGATAATCACCATCAAGATGTATGTATTGACACTCATTTATCAGTCACCACCCCGATTGTTGCTACGATGACCGTTGATATGATGACAGCAAGATGAGACGGCATAAAGAAAGAAAAAACAACCATGGCAATCACCATATAGATAATGAGAGATACATAATGTGTAAGCTTCGCCGGCACAACATGTTCCAGTTGAAGAACCAGCAGCGCTAAAAACATAGCCGTCACCGCAAAATCAAGTCCGAACGATTCCGGATCGGTAATCCACTTGCCAAAAACAGCACCTGCCACACAGGAAAGCACCCAGCATGCATACGCAGTAAGATTTAAACCGAACATCCAGCGGTCGTTAATCGGCTCTTTTTTAACAATCTTATTTGAAGCAACACCGAACGATTCATCTGTTACCATCATGCCGATCCCTACATTTTTCGCCAGTGAATACTTTGAAAAATGAGGAGCAAGCGCGGCACTTAGTAGAAAATTCCGCAAATTCACAATAAACGTTGTCAGAATAATGGCTGACATTGGGCTGTTCGCCGCTAACAACGCACACATAATGAACTGGGCGCCGCCTGCAAAAACCAATCCTGACATTAACACAATTTCCATTACGCTTAAATGCGACGCAACCCCCACGATTCCGAGAGCCAAGCCTACACTGATGTAACCGACCAGCGTCGGAACACAATCTTGAAATCCCTGCAGGAATGTTGGCTCGTCAGTTTTTGCATGAGTCATTTCTTTTTCAGATATCATTCTGTTCTCCTCCTCGTTTAACATATTATACACACGTATGTTATAACTGACAACAGAATGTGATAACAGACTTCCATATGTTATAATAAAGCGAATATGGACGTAAGGAGATACATGTATGGATGATATCCAAGCCATTATCGCAATGAATCTAGTCAAACTTAGAAAAAACAGAAACCTGACCCTTGATCAAGTTTCTGAATTAACGGGTGTCAGCAAAGCGATGCTCGGACAAATCGAAAAAGGGAAATCAACCCCGACTGTCACCACGCTATGGAAGATCGCAAACGGGCTTCAAGTATCCTTTTCTGTATTTCTAAAAGAAGACAAACCAAAAGTTAGAAAAATCAACCTGCAGGATATCGAACCTGTTACAGATAATGAAGAAAACTACAGCGTCTACCCTTTTTTCCCCTACAATCCTGAAACAAAGTTTGAAATTTACGTTGTTGATCTGAAACCTGGATGTATACATGAAGCAAAAACACATTTAGGAGAAGAATATATTTTAATTAAAGAAGGCGAATTAACAGTCATTCTGCAGGGTCAGGAGCATATGCTCGCTTCCGGAGACGCCTTGCAGTTTACAGGGTCAACCCCGCACAGCTACATCAATTCATCTGAAGAAACGGCCAGTTTTTTTCTGCTGATGTTTTATCCTGAGCCGCAAGGGTGACATACAACCTCTCAGCTTAAATCGCTGGGAGGTTTTTCATATGTGCAAATGGCTTGCAAGATGAAATCATTCGTTGTATATTAATTGACGTGTCAATCATTGATATATCAATTAATAGTTTTGACAAGAAAGAAGGGATGGGTTTTGGCATCATTTTGTTCAGAGGAAGCCGAGATTTTATATCAGCTGCAAGGCGTGAACAAGGTGATTGGCATGAAGTTCGAGGCATGCACGGGCATCAGCCAATCTCGTTTGGAATTGCTGACATTGCTTTATCATGCAGATGAGATCAGTCAAAGCGACCTTCAAAAGAAAGTAAATATAGATAGCGCAGCCGTCACTAGACACCTAAAACAGCTGGAAGCCAAAGGCATGGTATCAAGACGGCGCAAGCCTGAGGACAATCGCATCACCCTTGTTCGGTTAACAGACCAAGGAAGAGAGCGAATCGAGTCTTCTAAGAAAGAAAAGGAGCGTTTCATGAAGGAAATGCTCGCAAATGTAAGTACAGAAGAGCGCCGCCTGCTCATTGATGTGCTGGCGCGCATGCGGAACAACATAGACAATATTGAAGCATAAGAGGAGTGTATCAACATGATCAAAACAAATGATTTTATGGAGATTATGAAAGGACGCCGTTCCATTCGCAACTATGATCCGACAGTAAAAATCACTAAAGAAGAGATGACAGAAATCTTAGAGGAAGCAACAACTGCGCCATCTTCTGTTAACGCGCAGCCATGGCGTTTTCTCGTCATTGACAGCCCGGAAGGAAAAGAAAAGCTCGCACCGCTTGCAAGCTTTAACCAAACACAAGTCACAACATCATCTGCTGTCATTGCTGTATTTGCAGACATGAACAATGCAGACTACTTAGAAGAAATCTATTCAAAAGCTGTGGAACTCGGTTACATGCCGCAGGAGGTCAAAGACAGACAAATCGCTGCGCTGACCGCTCATTTTGAAAAGCTTCCTGCACAGGTGAACCGCGAAACGATTCTGATTGATGGAGGCCTCGTTTCGATGCAGCTAATGCTGACTGCACGCGCACACGGCTACGATACAAACCCGATCGGCGGATACGATAAAGAAAACATCGCGGAAACCTTTGGATTAGATAAAGAACGTTATGTACCGGTTATGCTTCTTTCTATCGGAAAAGCAGCAGACGAAGGCTATGCTTCCTACCGTCTGCCGATTGATACAATTGCAGAATGGAAATAAAACAAAGAGCTCAGGAATATTTTCCGGGCTCTTTGTTTTAAATAAAGCCGCCGTTCACGCGGATCGTCTGGCCTGTGATCCATTGTGATTTTTCACTTACAAGGAACTCGATGACATTTGCAATATCTTCGGGTTCACCAATACGGCCGAGTGCGATGGTCTTTTTCAAACCTTCAATTTGCTGCTCGGTTTTGCCTACAGTGAACAGCTCAGTGTTCACCGGCCCCGGCGCAACTGCGTTAATGGTGATTTGCTTTACTGCTAATTCTTTTGCAAGCTGGCGGGTGAATTGCTCAACAGCACCTTTTGTTCCTGCATACACGCTGTACGTCGGAAACATTTGACCGACGACGGATGTCGAGAAGTTGATGATTCTCCCCTTCTCCTCCATGTATTTCATCGCTTGCTGGCAGGCGAAAAACGTTCCTTTTACATTGAGATTAAACTGCTTGTCGAAGTCTTCCTCTGTTACTTTTTCGATTGGCTGATAAATATTGACACCCGCATTGTTGATGAGAATATCTACTTTTCCAAAGGCCTCGATGGTTTTTGTAAATAACGACTCGACGCCGGCTACCCGGCTGAGATCGGCTTGGATGGCTACAGCTTCTCCGCCCTTTTTCTTGATGCCTTCCACAACCTCTTCCGCTTTTTCCGGGCTGCTTGAATAATTGACTGCTACTTTGATGCCGAGATCAGCCAGCTGTTCGGCAATTGCACGACCGATTCCCCTTGAAGCTCCAGTTACAATCGCTGTTTTTCCTTTTACCCGTTCCATGTATGTCACCCTCCGATTGATTACGATTTTTCAGTAAAAGCCAAAAAACCATTTTCAAGCAATGACCAAACACTTTCAAATTCCTCTTCAATCGTATCTTTTTTCCACTCGTACGCATGAGCGGGATGATGAAAACGTTCTGTAGCGTAAAAAATGCCTCGTGCCAGTTCCTCATGATCATTTGATTTCGTGTCACAGTCATTCAAAAGAACACTCAATTGCTTGACCATATGAACAATGCTTTTATTGACCATCTCAGAGCATTCACCCGTTACTTTCGCATACATGGCAAATAATTCTTCATCTTCTGAAGCATAATACCGCTTTAGATCAACCAATTTCTTGATATAAGCTTTTACATGCGCAGCACCTTTTAGAGAAGAATCCTCATATACAGCGGTAAGAGGCACGCTGATCTTTTCATTCAGCCACATTTCAGTCGCCGCTTCCAGAATCTCTTTTTTGCTTTTGAAATGGCGGTAGATCGTTCCATGGCTTACATGTAATGCTTTCGCTACATCTGTGATTGATGTTTTGACGACACCAAAACGCCTTAGTGTTTCTTCTGTCGCTATCAGTATTTGTTTTTTGGTTAACACGTCACCTTCTGAAGATCTGTTCATAGTGCTGCGGCTTTTCAGGGCCGCATAAGACACCTCCTTGAGGACATCTTAGCAAAACCGCAAACAAATGACAAATATTTATTTTTGTCATTTGTCATGAAAAAAAGAGTGATGAACTATTCATCACTCTTCTCTTGGTTATTCTTTTGTTTTCTTCCTGCCGAACGGCCACCAGTTGCCTTCGCCAAAGGTTGCGATGATTGCCGGAATGAAGAGCGGAAGGATGACAAGACCGTAAAGCAAGAGCCCGATAATGATGACACTTGCCACCTGCATCAGCGTATTGACGCCTGAAGGCATCATCGCCGCGAACGTTCCGGCCAAAATAATGGCCGCTGTAATAATGACGGATCCCATTTTGCTCATTGATCTGATAACACCTTGCTCAATGCCCATATGCACCTCTTCCTTAAATCGGTCCAGCAAGAAGATCGAATAATCTACCCCTAACGCGATCAAGATCACAAAGCTGAAGAACGGTACTGCCCAGCTGACGCCGGCGTTTCCTAAGCCGTTTACAAAAATCAATTCTGTTATGGATATCGACGTATAGTACGTGAGCAGCAGTGACGCGATCATATAGATCGGCATAATCATTGAGCGGAACAAAATGGTTAACACGATAAACAGGCCAATAATCATGATCACCATTGTTCTGGAGAAGTCCGTTGTAGACAGCTCTTTTAAGTCCGCATTCATACTCGTGACCCCGCCGTATACAATCTGTGCATCCTCGAGAGGAGTGCCGTCAACTTCGTTTGCTGCAGCTTTTTTGATTTGGTTGATTGTCGTAATGGCTTGTTCTGAATAAGGATTGGAATCCAAGACGACGCTTAATTGCACGCCTTTGCCGTCTGCAAAGGAATATTGGTCAATTGACTTCTTAAAGTCTTTATCTTTCATCACTTGATCAGGAATGAATATCCCTGTATCCCTTACGGTTGAGCTTTTACTCATATCCTCTAACATATCACTGGAAGCTGTTATGCCGTCAGTGATTTTCGTCAGGCCATCATTTGCGCTCTTGACGCCTTCGGCAAGCTTCTTCAGGCTTTCCGCCAGCGTTCCGGCTTGTGCCTGCTGGCCTGAGAGCTGCTGATTTGCTTGTTCAAGACCAGTTTGAATCTGACCAAGCTGTCCGCTGATTGCCGTAAGCTGCTGTACGGTCTGTGCGGTGTTGCCGGTTTGGGAAATCCGTTTGCTCACAAGCTGCAGCTGCTGATTGATTTTGCCTAAGCCGTCTGCCGCATCGCCCAGTGAACCGCCGGAGCTGATATTTGAGGCTGAGCCGGTTTGCCCCGCCATTTGATTGAGTCCGTTTTCTATATCCGTTAAACCTCTTTGGACATCGGCAATTCCTTTTACCGTCTTATCGAGCCCGTCTGAAACCGAGCCTAGCTGTTTATCAATATATAAATCTTTGATTTTTTCACCAGTCGGCTGCGTGATGGTCATGACAGAGTCAACATGATCGACTTTCTCAATCGCTTTGCTGATATTTCCGAGATAAGGGATTGTATCAGCTGTTGTGAGATCTTTGTCTCCTTTCACGACAACATTGATCGGGAACGCTTTCCCTTCACCGAATCCGTCCTTGATGGCCTCGAGAGCTTTGATTGATTGATAATCGCTGCTGATTTCCGCAGTCGAATCAAATGAAATCTGGTCATCATAGGTCAGAATGAACGGAAGCGTGATAATTACCGTGATGACAATGAACAGAAACGGACGCACAACGGAATGTCTCCCGAGAAACGCCCATAATTTATTGTCACTGTGAGACAGCACTTTCTTAGAAGGCCAGAATAATTTTTCACCCAGCGTCACCATAAATAATGGCAGCAGTGTGTAGAGGATGATCATTAAGATTCCAACTCCGACTGCGACTCCTACTGCAGATTGGAAAATCGCAAACTTCGCAAATCCTAAGGCGGAAAATCCGATCAATACCGCAAATCCGCTGATAAATAAGGTTTTTCCTCCTGTACGGTAAGCGATAAGCGCCGCTTCTTTTTTGTCATGCCCGTTTGCCAATTCTTCACGGAATCGGGTAAGAAGCAGAATGCAGTAATCTGTTCCGATACCGAACAGGATGGCGACTAAGAAGGTTTGCGTAAACGTTGAGATAGGAAAATCAACATTGTACACAAGGATCCCCAAAATGGATTGACTGATCAGATAAGAGAAACCGACAATCACAATCGGGATAAAAGGCGTCACAACAGATCGGAAAACGATCAGCAGTAAACCGATGATCAAGCAGACGGTGATTACTTCCGTTTTCTTGAGCCCTTCCTCTGAGCTATGAGCGAAATCCTGATTGATGAGAGAAGCTCCCGTAATATATGCGGTCAAATCATCAGGAACGATTTTATAAATGTCATCCGCGATTTTTTCCGCCTTTTTATCAGAACCTGTAATCGTGACAGGAATGAGGACGGTTTTCTTATCTTTTGAAATTAATTGGTCTTTAACTTCTTTTTCAGCTGTCAAAGGAGACGTTACCTCTTCTACACCGTTGATCTTTTTGATTTTATCGACCATTGTGCGAAGCTGATCCTCTGTTTCTTTCTTCAAAGCGTGGTCTAATGTAAAGACAACACTGATCGAATTATTGTCTTCTCCCGCTTGCTTTAAAATGGTGTTTGCTCTTTCTGAAACGGCATCATCGGGAAGCTGAGCCTGCCCCTTTTGATTGGCCAGCTCCGTTAAGTTCGGAGAAAACAAACTCAATACGACGGTAAGTGCTAATATAACGGCTGCAATTGCCCACTTGAATTTGATGATTGCTCTCATTCGGCAGGATCTCCTCCTTTAAATTTGCTTTTTAGAATGGTGAATATCTCTATGATGGAATTTAAGTGTTCCTCATCTATATCATCGATCAGCCCTTTGAGAGCGTTAAAGATGGCTGAATCTAATTCTTCTAGTATGGTTTCACCGCTGGTTGTAATGTTAATTAGCTTAGAGCGCTTATCACTCTTGGCCGGACAGTCATCCCATTCAACCAATCCCTTATCGAGCAGCTTTTTCAGTCTGTTCGAAATCGCGCTCTTATGTACATTTTGATACATGGCTAGGCTGCCGGGAGAGGTTGGGCCCTTAACTTTTAAAATTTTTAACAGGTCCGCCTGTTCTCTGGAGATATGCTTGAAGACATCCTGATTGATTTCACGATGCACAAACTCTGTCCCTTCAAGCAGGACTTCCACAAACAGGTTTATCGCCTGACATAGCTTTTGTTCATTCAACATCTTCCCCTCCTCATTATAGTTTACCCCTCTAAACTTTATGATCAATGTTAATTAGTTTATTCCCCTAAACTATGTCTGTCAACATATTTTATTCACGAACCTCCACAAAGAACACCCGTTCGTGTACAATAGAAGTTATAAACGCGAAAGGGGTAAATTAACATGTCAGATTTTTCATTAAAATTGTATGAATATAACGTCTGGGCCAATCAGCAAATATTCAGCCGATTAAAAGAGCTTCCAAAAGAGGTATATCGCCAAGACATGCAAAGTGTGTTTCCGTCGATCTCCCATGTGCTGTCTCATGTTTATCTTTCTGATTTAGGCTGGATTGAAGTGTTTTCCGGCAAAAGCTTGAGTGATGCTATGGCGTTAGCTGAACAGCTTAAAGAACAGACAGAGGCAAAAGAAATGGGGGAAATGGAAGCCCTGTTTCTAACGTTATCTGAGCGCTATACATTATTTTTACAGCAAAAAGAACAGCTCAATAAGCCCCTCCAGATTCAAAACCCCTCTGGCGGAATCATGAAAACGACTGTTTCTGAACTGGTTCCCCACGTTGTCAATCACGGGACATACCACCGCGGCAATATCACGGCAATGCTGCGGCAGGCAGGATATGCATCAGCTCCGACAGATTACGGGCTCTACCTGTATATGAAAAAAACAGAAATGGCATAAGAAAAAGCGGCTCCCTAAATGGAGCCGCTTTTTTATGAGAAATAGTCCAAATCACATTAAAATTTCTTTTCATATATCCTTTATAGTAAAAAAGATAGAAATTTTAGTGTTATAATAATCATTAAAAACATATTGCTGACTCAATAAACATTTTTTAATGGAGGAACACACAAAGTGACAGACGACATGAGGAAAGACAATATAAATCAGCAAAAATTGGAGAGAGGCTTGAAAAACAGGCATATCCAGCTCATCGCCATCGGCGGGGCCATTGGGACAGGCTTATTTCTCGGCTCTGGAAAATCGATTCATTTTGCTGGACCGTCGATTTTATTTGCTTACATGATCACGGGGATCATTTGCTTTTTAATTATGAGATCTCTGGGTGAACTGTTGTTATCGAATTTGAACTATCACTCTTTTGTTGATTTTGTGCAAGACTATTTAGGCGATATGGCAGCGTTTATCACCGGCTGGACATATTGGTTCTGCTGGATTTCCATTGCGATGGCTGATCTGACAGCCGTCGGGCTTTACACCCAATATTGGCTCCCGGGTGTGCCGCAATGGGTGCCCGGCTTAATCGCTCTGATTATTTTACTGATTATGAACCTGGCAACCGTCAAGCTTTTTGGAGAATTAGAATTTTGGTTTGCTTTAATTAAAGTCATTGCCATTTTGGCCCTGATCGTCATTGGCCTTGTGATGATCTTCAAAGGTTTTTCCACAAGCTCAGGGGTCTCCAGTTTCACAAATCTCTGGAGCCACGGAGGCATGTTCCCGAATGGCATGCACGGGTTTATCCTCTCGTTCCAGATGGTTGTGTTTGCCTTTGTCGGTATTGAGCTGGTCGGACTTACAGCCGGTGAAACAGAAAACCCTGAAAAAGTAATTCCTAAAGCGATCAACAATATCCCTGTCCGGGTGCTGCTTTTCTATATTGGTGCTCTTCTTGTGATTATGAGCATCTATCCTTGGGATGTCATCAATCCTAGCGAGAGCCCATTCGTACAAGTATTTGTCGCGGTGGGCATCGTCGGGGCAGCAAGCATTATCAACTTTGTTGTATTGACATCCGCTGCTTCAGCATGCAACAGCGCTGTATTCAGTACAAGCCGTATGGTCTATTCCCTGGCGAAAGATAACAATGCGCCTGAATCAATGGCGAAACTGACTCCGCGTAAAGTACCTAGAAATGCATTGTTCTTTTCGGCTATTGTGATTTTAATCGGTGTCACGTTAAACTACATCATGCCAGAAGGCGTATTCACCCTGATCACAAGCATTTCAACCTTATGCTTTATCTATATTTGGGGTATTACGATCATCTGCCATATGAAATACCGGAAAACAAGACCTGAACTAGCAAAAACAAATAAGTTTAAGCTTCCGCTTTATCCGTTTACAAATTACCTGATTCTTGCGTTTCTGGCGTTTATCCTTGTTGTGCTGGCATTGGCTGAGGATACCAGAGTTTCGCTATTCGTTACACCGGTTTGGTTTATTTTGCTGATTGTGATTTATAAAGTAAGAAAAGCGAAGCATCAATAAGATTCGCAGCTCCTGCCTCAGAAATGAGAGCAGGAGTTTTTTTGATGAAAATGACCTTTGCTTTCGAATTTGAAGGTATGCTATAGTATTTGTAATCAAAACAAGAAGGGATGATGGGTGGACAATGATTAACTAATCTTATTTTTACCGTTTGAAATCAATATTTCAAATCAGAAAAAATAGGATTAGTCTGCCCATTTTCTATATATACGACACTGCTATTTGTGAAAAATAGCTTATTTGATCATGCACAGGCGCGGCTAATCCTTCCAACACATTTTGGGAGGATTTTTTTATTCTCCCTTTAAAGCGAGGGATATGGATGAAAGAGATCGTAACATTAACAAACGTCAGCTATGAAGTGAAGGATCTGACTGTTTTTAAAAACGCAAATGCAAGTGTTCAGCAAGGAGATATCATTGGGATTATCGGCAAAAACGGTGCTGGGAAATCTACGCTGCTGCACCTCATTCACAATGACTTAGCCCCTGCACACGGACAAATCCTTCGGCAGGATATAAAGATGACGATGGTTGAACAGGAAACCGCGTCATATTCCTTCGCGGATCAGACGCCTGCCGAAAAGAAATTATTGGAGAAATGGCGTGTGCCCGTCCGTGATTTCCAACAGTTAAGCGGCGGTGAAAAACTGAAAGCGCGGCTGGCAAAAGGACTGTCGGAGGATGCAGATCTTTTACTGTTAGATGAACCGACAAACCACCTTGATGAAAGTAGCTTGCAGTTTCTCATTCAACAGCTGAAAAGTTATAGAGGCACTGTGATTCTCGTTTCTCACGATCGCTACTTTTTAGACGAAGCTGCCACAAAAATATGGTCGCTCGAAGATCAAACGCTGATTGAATTCAAAGGGAATTACTCTGAGTATATGAAGTTCCGGGAAAAGAAAAGACTCGCTCAGCAGCGTGAATATGAAAAACAGCAAAAAATGGTTGAACGGATTGAAGCACAAATGAATGAGCTTGCTTCATGGTCGAAAAAAGCCCATGCCCAATCGACGAAAAAGGAAGGGTTTAAAGAATATCACCGTGTAAAAGCGAAGCGTACGGATGCCCAGATTAAATCCAAGCAGAAGCGGCTTGAAAAAGAATTGGAAAAAGCAAAGGCGGAACCCGTTAAGCCGGAATACACTGTACACTTTTCAATTGACACAAGCAAAAAAACAGGAAAACGTTTTTTAGAAGTTCAAAATATAACGAAGGCTTTTGGCGAAAGAACCCTCTTTACAAACGCAAACTTTACGATTCAGCATGGCGAAAAGGTTGCGATCATAGGCCCCAATGGCAGCGGAAAA
Source organism: Bacillus sp. SN1 (assembly GCF_002796895.1). Classification (NCBI taxonomy): domain Bacteria; kingdom Bacillati; phylum Bacillota; class Bacilli; order Caryophanales; family Bacillaceae; genus Bacillus; species Bacillus sp. SN1. The sequence goes on along the minus strand of NZ_PHIE01000004.1, from coordinate 441,073 downwards.
ACGACATTACTGAAAATCATTCTGGGACAGGAAACAGCTGAGGGAAGAGTATGGGTGTCGCCGTCCGCAAATATCGGCTATTTAACGCAGGAGGTGTTTGATTTACCTTTAGAACAATCACCGGAAGAGTTATTTGATAATGAAACATACAAAACAAGAGGGCACGTTCAAAGTCTGATGAGGCACTTAGGTTTTACTGCTTCCCAATGGACGGAGCCGATCAAGCATATGAGTATGGGTGAGCGTGTAAAGTGCAAGCTGATGGCATATATTCTGGAGGAAAAAGACGTGCTGATTTTAGATGAGCCGACAAACCATCTCGACCTGCCGTCACGCGAACAGCTGGAAGAAACACTGTCACAATACAGCGGCACATTGCTGGCGGTTTCACATGACCGATACTTTCTTGAAAAAACAACAAACTGTAAACTCGTCATCTCGGGCAACGGCATCGAAAAGCAGTTAAATGACGCTCCTTTAGAAAGAAATGAGCGGGAGGAGCTTCGTTTAAAGCTTGAGACAGAGAGACAAGAAGTACTGGGAAAGCTCAGTTTTATGACGCCAAATGATAAAGGGTACAAGGAGCTGGATCAGGCTTTCAATGAGCTTACGAAACGGATTAAAGAGCTGGATTGAAGCCGTGAGGACCTCTAAAACAAATTGATATGGATATAGGACGCAAAAAAGCAAAAAATACTGAAAACGAAATAGACACACAGGAGGTTCTTTCTAGACAGCATAAAAGTGGATGTACACCAAACTGAAAATGAAGTGGTGGCTACATTCCGATATTCCCGGGATCGAAAAGAACGTTACGCGGGCAGCTTCCACAGAACCGTGACACTACCGGCAGCTGTTTCTCACGAAGGTGTAAAAGCAACCTACACGAATGGAGTACTGGTCGTCAGAATGCCTAAGTTAACGCAAGGCAATATGTTGATTTTTATTAAAAAGGACAACAGCCGTTGTCCTTTTTTCTTTATATTTTCAAGCCTTCCCATGACCTTAATGTCTCTAATGATGACTTATAATACCCTGCCACTACTTCCAAATAGGCATTTCCTTTAATCGGAGTAAACGGATCCGGTCCAGCCGCCACCATCTCCATAATAATCGGGCCTTTATAACCGATAAAATTGAGCGCTTCGATTTGCTCTTTGAGATTCGCATGGCCGTTTCCGATCGCCTGGCGATTTGAATCGGCCACGTGATAGACTCCGAGTTTCTGCCCTGCCAATTTAATGGCCTTCACAGGATCAGCTTCTTCTATGTTCATATGATACGCATCGAGAAGAACTTCGAGATTGAGGCTATTGACATCACGTATGAATTGTAACGCTTCTTTACAAGTGACCACTTGATGATTTTCGTACCGGTTTAATACTTCGAATACGACCTGAATCTGTAATTCCTCCGCTTTGGCCATGATTTTTTTAGCGCCTTCGACCAATAAACTCCAATCCCGCGCATCATCACCGCTCCCTCTCACTTTACCGACATCTCCGTGAAGACAGATACGGGGGGCGCCTGCATCCGCAGCCCAATCCAGTAAATCCAAGAAATACTGTACAGCCTTTGACCGAACTTCTTCATTCGCACTTGAAATATCCACATTCCTTGGCGTTACCGATAAAACCTTTACTTGATGAGCAGCCAATGTTTCGGCAATGTCTTTCGGATTCAGCGAAATATCTCCTTCGACCTCAACCCCATCTACTCCGATTTCTGCAGCCAGCCGGCATTTTTGTTCAAATGGAATGCTGCCGAAAGTCCATAAGCATAACCCATATTCTCTTCCCATATTGAAATCCCCCTTTTAGAAAGATGAAGCTGTATTCTTTGACATGATTTCTCCTTCAATCTGTTCCAATGATTTGCCTTTAGTCTCCGGCACATATTGATAAACAAAGAGAAAGGCAAGAACGCCAATGGCACCGTACATGAGAAATAATGAACCTGTACCGATCAGATCTAAAAGCAGCGGGAAGGACAGCGACACTGCAATATTCGCCAGCCACAGACAGGTACTTGCGATTCCCAGCGCCGTCCCCCTGATCTGTAACGGGAAAATTTCAGCCAGCACAACCCAAACGACCATTCCCCAGCTCGCTGAATACGCTACCATAAACAAGCATAAGCAGGATAACAGCAGCCAACCGGGTGCATGAAAGAATAGCGTACTGACACCCAAAATACCAAGTGCCAAAGACATTCCGACATTGCCGATCAGCATGAGCTTTCTTCGGCCTATCCTATCAATCAGCAGCAAGCCAATGATCGTAAATAAGACATTGATAATGCCGATGCCTATGGTTCCTGCAATGGCACTGGCAGCGCCGAATCCCGCATTTTCTAAGATGGTCGGTGTATAATAAATAATCGTATTCGTGCCTATCACTTGCTGAAAGATGGCGATCCCAATACCGATAAATAAGATCGGCCTGATTGCCGGAGATAATAATGTTGATATTGAAACACGCTCTTCCGTCTTGATCTCCTTCATACTGCGGATCTCAGCATCGATTGTTTTCGGATCTCTCGTCAGAAGCAAAATATGGCGTGCTTCATCCTCACTTCTTTTCTGCAGCACCCACCGCGGGCTTTCAGGCATAAAAAACATGCCGGCCATGAGAATGAAGGAGGGAATCACTGCTAATAGGAGCATCAGATCCCACCTGCCCGAAGATGAAAAAACAAAGTTTACAATATACGCCATGAGAATCCCGAAAGAATTCATCAATGTATTCAATGAAGCGATTCTGCCTCTGATCGCGGCAGGCGCCATCTCTGACAGATACAAAGGAACAATTGCCGATGCTCCTCCAACTGCTACACCTAATTCTATTCTGAATAGTAATAATATTCCGATATTATGAGCTAAGCCTGTTCCAATGGCTCCAATTGTAAAAAGTACACCGAGCCAGATGATTGTTTTTTTCCTGCCATAGCGGTCGGAAAATCTTCCGCAAAAGGCTGCCCCGGCTAAAGCGCCAATCAGTACTCCGCTGACAACCAATCCTTCTAAAAATGGAGTCAGCTCCATGTCTTCTCTAATAAACAGCAGCGCGCCGGATATTACACCCGTATCGTACCCGAACAGCAAACCTCCTAATGCCCCGAAAAAATAAATAAAACTGATATAGGCCTTTTTGGATGTCATCAAGACACCTCCGACTGATTGTATTTAACGTTTAAGTAAGGGAGATCCCTTCGTTTAAGAGAAAGATCCCCCAAAATACCAAAAGGGTCATAACAGTGACGCCGTTGAATCCCGCACTATTAATGAAGGAGACAGCATCACGCGCTGTATCACTTTCTTTTGTTTTGAATTGGCCATGCCGTCCATCAGCAGTTCAATTGCCTTTTCTCCCATTTCTTCAGTCGGCTGTGCGATAGTCGTCAATTGGGGATCACTGATCTTTGCAAGGATGCTGTTGTCAAACCCAATTAGAGAAAGGGATGAAGGAATAGAAATATGAAGCTGCCTTGCAGCCTGCAAAACGCCTAAAGCAAGCAGCTCAGTCGTCACAAAGACAGCCGTCGGCCTATGTTTTTGATTAAGCAGCTTTAAACTGATGTCTTTACTGGCTGACAAGTCATATGGACAGTCCAGAATAGTTGATTCATCGATTTGGATTCCTGAAACCTGCAGTCCTTCTTTAAAGCCGATGACACGATTTTTGATTGATGTATTGTTAATCTTTTCTGCTATGACAGCTATATTTGTATGCCCTAATTGGGCTAAATGGACAGCTGCCTCGTATCCCCCTTTAAAATCATCCGCCACTACAGTGTCTACAGGCAGATGCGGTATATCTCTCGACAGCATGACAACCGGCATGTCGCTTTCAATCAGTTCGCGTATCGCCTGACTGTTTTTGAGACCCGTCGCCACAATAATGCCGTCTACATGCTTTTGCTTCAGCATGGTAATATATTCTTCTTCTCTCAGCGAATTATTGTCCGTACTGCATATGATGACACTGAAGTCCTTTTTACGGCCGCTGTCCTCCACAGCTCTGGCCAGTTCGGCCATAAACGGATTGGCGATGTCAGGAATGAGCAGCCCGATGGTCTTCATCATTTTTCTCGCTGAAGTCACAACACTTGGCTGATATTGAAGCTCCTCAATCACTTTCCAAATTCTATTTTTCGTTTTTTCGCTTATATTGCCGGTATTATTAAGAACCTTTGAAACGGTAGAGATTGAAACGTTTGCTTCCTTAGCAACATCATAAATGGTTGTTTTCATTAAGAAGGCCACCTTTATAAAATAGATCCTCTCTAGTATAAACGAATGCTTACCAGAATTTCTTTTTAAAAAGGTGCTTCTTCTATCAAAAACTCAAACCGTTTGCGGCACTCCGTCTTTTAATGTGACAGGCTGCTTCGTTTTGCAAGATTCTATACAAGCTGCGGCAATAGCAAGTGCTGCACGCGCATCTTCGCCTGTAACTAAGGTTGGCTTATGATTTCGAACGGCATCCACAAATGATTGTAACTCATCAACATAAGCATCAAATAATAAGTCCTGATCGTAGCGAATCGTGTTGTAGCTGACTCCGTCTTTGTTATACCTTGTCATGTTTGTATGGCGGATATCTCCGATGGTCAGCATGCCTTCAGATCCGAACACTTCTCCGCGGACATCATATCCATAAACGGCTTGGAAGTTCGCTTCCGCCGTTGCAATCGCTCCGTTATCAAATTTGATCGTGACAACTGTAGTATCCAAAAATCCTTTGTCTTTAAAATCAGGTCTGACAAGCGCATCAGCCGCGGCATAGACTTCAATCGGCTTCGCATTTGGATTGAGGTAGAGTAACGTATCAAAGTCATGAATCAGCGTCTCTAAGAAGATCGTCCATTGTGGAATTGGTGTCGGATCGCCGAGTGCCGGGTCTCTTGTGATGGAACGCATTAACTGAGGCGTGCCAATTTTTCCTGCACGGATTTCCTCATACGCACTGCGAAAGCCTTTAGCAAAACGTCTGTTAAAACCGATTTGAAGCGGAATAGACTCTTCATTTACTATCCTTATGACTTCATCCGCTTCTTCCAGCGTGACAGCCATCGGTTTCTCACAAAATACAGCTTTCCCCTTCTTTGCCGCTGCAATAATGTTTGCGGCATGCGTCCTTGCCGGCGAAGCAATGATGACCGCATCAATATCAGGATGTTCCAGCATATCTAACGGATCTGTAAACGCTTTAATATTTGAGCCGATTGCTTTTGCAAATGCTTCTGCATTCCCCGGAACCGGATCTGCAACTGCATACAAATCTGCTCCTTTCACACGGAACGCAATACTTTCTCCGTGAAAAGCTCCCATCCGTCCCGCACCTAATAGCCCAACCTGTACATTTCCCATCAGTACCACTCCCATTCTGCGAAATTAAGGAAAGTCTTTCTCTATAATATCATTATATAATAAAAATAACCCCTAGAAATATTTCTAAAATACATTTAAGAAAGGGAAAGTCTTTCCTAATTGGTTTCAATTGTAACCCCTTACATTTTTGAGGTCAATCTTTTTTTGCTGTGTTTAAAGCAGACCTCTCCCTTAGCCGTCGATCAAGCCTGCAAAGACTAAGGGTTCAGGGGCAAATAAATACCAAGGGTGTGCGGCCCCTGATCGTTCAAATGGAAACTTCTCATATATAGAAGGGAGGTAATGAAGAAAAGCAGAAGAGTAAATGAAACAAAGTGAGGGTGGATCATATGACTGAAGGCTTTTACTGTGATGAAGTATTTAGCGGCAAAACGAAGCAAATAAGGTATTAGAGGCAGATAACGTATTGGCCTACTATCATACAAACCCTTTTTATCCAGTCCATATTGTCCCGAAGAAACATATCTCCTCATGATCACCCTGGAAGAGCACGATCATGACTTGCTTCTTGAATTAATGGGTGCCAATCAAAAGTCGCTTCCATGGTGATGGAAGAAAAGGGCGCATGCCGTGTGATCACCAACTTAGGGGCTTACCACATTTACATTGGCATATTGTGTTTGGGAAACCGCTTAAGTAAGCAGCTATTATCAACACAGCTGTTTCCGCATACGTATATTGGTCATGGCATAACCCATCTTCTGATAAAGATGGACCGCTATCTCGTTGTGCGCAAATACATGAAGGGCAAGTCTTTCCGCACCAAGCTCTCTTGCTCTTTCATCCAGCGTTTGAAGCGCCAATTGAGCCAGCCCTTTTCCGCGAAAGGCTTCATACAATCCAAAGGAATAGATAAACGCTTCCTTTTGCGGATGAAGCGGATCAGCATACAGCCAGAGCCAGCCCATCCTTTCCCCTTGTTCATTTGTGATGTTCCAAAAGAAATGATTGCTGCTGTTTCGTCCATTCGGAATCATGTTCTCATATGCCTGCTCCGATTTCTCAAGCGCCTCTTTTTCCGTCCAAGTTCCCGATTGTATGTTTTGTTTCGCATAATTTTGCACGGACATCCCGCGAAATGCTTCGAACTCCTCCACAGTCATGTCTTCCAAAGTTAACGCCATCCTGTATTCCTCCTTTATGAAAAAAAGTCCAGCCGGTGCCGGACGAATAACGTACAAATGAATATCTATTTCTATTATTCGGTTTATACCTGTAACTTTCTATTATTCGATAAGAGAAGGAGATCTCCTGCAAATTGGTTTGTTATAAAAACATAAGTGAATAGCTTACGTGAACTCCCAAATGATTATAATGATAGAAACAATCAAACAGATCATCGCAGGGATCGTCATGAGTACCGATTGGCGTGCTCGAAAAATGTGTGCATGAACTGCTCCCGCCATGAGAACGACAAACAACACACCTGCCCCAAACGCTGCATACCGATTCCAAATTCCCGCTGTCATAGCAAGTGCACCGGCTATTTCAAGAATGCCAGTAACAGTCAAAAACCATAATGGATATTGATAATGTCGCCAATGCTCAACTTGAAAGGGAGCGCGGAACACCTTTATGATGCCTCCCGCGAGCATAAAAGCTGCCAAACTGGCCTTCATAATAATAGATATCATCTTACGTCACTCCCTTTCGGAAGCATCCCGTATATTAAAAGATTCACAACCTGTGCTGCAAGGCTTGCCGGATCTTTGATTCCGGTTAACAAAAATGAATCGGTTAAATGTTCGATCATGCCGATCAAACACTCAGCGACCGTTTCCATATCCAGGTCAGAACGAAAATAACCAAGCCGCTGTTCTGCTTCTAAGTTCTCTTTCAAACCCATCGCCAAGTCTTTTTTCATTTGTTTCGCTTCTGGGTTAAGAAAAAAGCCGATCTTGGTTAAATCCTTGTCCTCAGCCAGAAATTGAAAAACAGTTTCCACAGCAGACAGCACCCGCTTTGATACATCATTCGTATGTAATCCGTTTTCCAGAAGAAGTGACGCTGTCAGCTTTCTTACACGAGAGTGAAAATCAGTGATTATCTCCTCAAAAATGGCTTCTTTGCTTTGAAAGTACAGATAAAAAGAAGGCTGCGTCAGTCCGGCTCTTTTCACAATTTCACTTACCTTCGTCTCATGAAATCCCCGAATCGAAAATTCATTAGCAGCAGCTTTGAGTAATCGTTTCCGGCTTTCTTCCCCTTTACGTCCTTTTTTACTTCTCAATTAGGATCATCCTCTACAAAAAGATACTCACAAGTAACATTACTTGTGAGTATTATTTCATGCCGTTGGCTTCTATGTCAATGAATTTCAAACTGATCGTGTTTGCCAACTTCCTTTATTCAGGGGTTTTGCACTGCATTATGATGAAGTGAGGAATACTGATATGCTAGTGGGTCAATCATTGATATCCCATGATTGATCCTCATGCTATGATACAGAAAATATTGATCCATTCGCTCCAGCCCAATTTCAGATAGCTCCTTTTTATTGAAAAGTTCATGAACGATATAATCTTTTAAATTGTCTTAACAGGCTATTTGCCTGAGACGCCTTCTCTCTCTTTTTTATTGATATTTTCCTTCATCAAACCGGAGATTTTCTGTTCATCGGTATGCGGGATCTGATTAAGCTGATTCATCACTAACGTTTGCCGTAACAGTGAATGATTTTGGCTCAGCTTCGCTTTCCCCTCTATTTTGCTGATTTTGATTTTGAACCCTTTCACTCCTTTGTTCATGCCCGACAAAAATGCAGGATCGACATCTTCTAGTTTGTATGAGCTATCCGGGCTTTCATACTTCAATACCAAGTCTTTCATAGAGTCTGCTAATTCCTTTTCATCCTCTAAAAGCTCCACTTCTCCATAAACGTGGACCGTAACGTAATTCCATGTCGGGACGGCTTTATTCGTCTCATACCACGATGGCGAGATATAGCAATGGGGACCATGAAAAACAGCCAAAACGGATTGGCCGACAATGTCCTTCCATTGAGGATTCTGCAAAGCAAAATGACCGTATAAACAGGCTTTATCATCACTCAACAGCAGCGGCAAATGGGTTGCAAACGGCATGCCTCCATGCATCGAGAACAACGTTGAAAAACCATTTTCCCGGATGACATCATAAGCGTCTGATTCGTTAAGTTTAAATGGGGCAGGAATAAACATAAACCAATCTCCTTTCTGATTAAGCCGATCACTGTCGAACAGGAAACTGTCTCCATGATCAGTTATTTATAAGGTATAATATGATACTAACTGACATTTTCAAAGGTACAGTTTTACACAAATATGCATGTCAGAGGTGAAAGCAGTGAAAAATATGATTTTTGCTTTTCATCATGAGGGCCCTAAATACAAACAAGTTTACGAGCAGTTTAAATCATTAATTGAACAGGGGCATATACGGGCGAACGAACAATTACCCTCTATTCGGGAGCTCGCCCATTCCTTGCAGGTGAGCCGCAATACAACTTTGATGGCTTATGATCAGCTGATAGCAGAAGGCTACATTCGGGGAGAAAGAAGAAAAGGCTATTTTGCGAATGAAATCGAGCCTCTTTTATTTCAGGGGAAAGAGACATCTTCTCAAAACAAACAAACAGATACAGCGCCGCAAATTCTCATTGATTTTCGCCCCGGGGCTGTAGACCAAACACATTTCCCGCTTAAAATATGGAGAAGGCTGTCGAATCAAATGCTGGCATCAGAGAAGAGCTACCTATACGGTGAAGCATTCGGAGAAAAATGCCTGCGTGAACAAATTGCGGCTTATCTATTAGAATCGCGAGGCGTAAAAGCAGATGCAAATTCGATTATGATTGGCAGCAGCACACAGCAAATGCTTATTTATCTTGGACAGATTTTAAAAAAAGATTTTTCCGGCATCATCGTAGAGGATCCTGGATATGTTGGGGCACGAGAAGCTTTTCAGCTGCAAGGTTTTACTCTCGAAACGCTGCCTGTTTATGAGACAGGCGCCGATTTTTCAGCATTACATCAAATGAATGAACGATTAATCTATGTAACACCTTCTCACCACAGCCCTTATGGGGCAAGCATGTCTATTCAGAAGCGGCAAGCACTGATTCATTGGGCGACTAAAAAAGACGGGTATATTCTTGAAGATGATTATGACAGTGAATTTCGTTACACACAGCAGCCCTTCCCTGCACTGGCCTCTATTCATTCAGAAAGAGTCATTTATCTGGGGAATTTTTCAAAATCTTTTCTCCCAGGCATTCGCCTCAGCTATATGGTGCTGCCGGAGCCCATTTTACAGCGCTATCAGCATCGATTTCATCAATTCGAAAGCACCGCTTCTTTGCTGAGCCAGCTCACCATGGCAGAGTTTATGAAAGAAGGAGAATGGACCCGTCATATCAAACGAATGCGCGTTGTCTACAAACGCAAAATGCAGCACTTGGCTGCAAGTGTGAAGCATCAGTTCGGACATCATGTATCCGTAATAGGTGAACAGTCCGGGTTATACATATTAGTGAAGGTTCATGAGAATTGTACAGAGGAATCGCTGATTCAACGCGCTTTGGAATGCGGAGTAAAAGTCTATCCTACCGCGCTCTATTTTGTAAACAACGCTTCTGATCATCCGCTGATTAAATTGGGTTTCGGACATCTTGGCTTTGATGACATAACACATGGCGTCCGGCTTTTAAAACAAGCATGGGGGACGGCATGACATTGTCCCTTTCTATGACAAAAAGCCCCTTAAAGGGGGCTTTTCATTCGAAAAGTATAAAAACACTTTATTCATCTTGATATAACTGATAAACCCTTTTCAGCCTTTCTTCGAGCTGTTCAAAATGAATAAAACGGGCTTCTCTCAGAAACTCAGTCCCATCAATGAATAAAAGAAGCACAGGGACAGTGAAGACTGAAAATCTGCCGGCAACCTCCTCTACATCGTCAGCATTGATATGCCCCAATTTGATGTTTGGAAACTGCTCCAATAATATTCTGAGCTGCGGCAGAACAGCATGACATACTGTACAGCCGGGCCTTGAAATGTATAGAAAACTGAATTGGTGCTGTTTGATAAAATTCTCTATAGAATCCAATGAATGTAATTTTGTCATCTCTTTCATCAAATTCCCCCTTCAAATTGGTCTGCCTTTCATGACCAAGCTCATCGATACGCGTATCATTCACTATACACATTTATATTTATAATATCCGCTTTTTTGCTTTGCAGAGTACCCACAAGTTATGCTCAAAAATGTCAAAACAAAAGAACAGTTACTGGCGAGCAGTAACTGTTCTTAGATACTTGAATATTAAAAATGCAAAGCGTAAGCCCCTGAACCGATAAGTGCAACCCCGATGGAGACTGCAATCAGCACTGCGTTATATTCAAAACCGCCGGCGCCATTTGCAAATCCTTTCGCTCCATGGACTTTTACGATGGCACCTAACATAATAATCGTTATGATAGCAGCTCCAAGCGGGAGAAATACACCTAAAATAAATAGAATTCCGCTTACTAATTCCCCAAGACCTGATAAAGCGGCCGCGACGTTACCTGGTTTAACCCCAATTGACTCGAACCATTGTCCGGTTCCTTTAACCCCGTATCCGCCAAACCAGCCGAATAATTTTTGTGATCCATAAAACAGAAACACCACACCAATCATAATACGAATAAGCAACAGTCCTGCATCTTCCATTTTTATCTCTCCTTATTTTTGATGTAACATGATATGCTGAAAGGCACCAGTCTGATTTTTTGCCGCCAGTACCGTCTTAGCAATCATCTGTTGACTATATGCCTCTTTATTTTCTTCATGCGTCAGCATTATTTAAAATCAATCTAACTCTCTCACTTCAAACGGCAGCAGCCCTTGTTCAATTTGTGTTCGATGCGGTTCATACTGCACAGGCAGCATCAATTTTCCACCCATTGTTTCTTGTGATTCATCATGGGCAAATCCCGGTGGATCCGTTGCAATTTCAAACAGGATTTCCCCATGCTCTCTGAAGTAAATCGCATTAAAGTAGTTTCTATCCCGAACAGGAGTCACACCATATCCGTGAGAAGCAATATATCTTTGCCATTCTAATTGATCTTGGTCATCGCTAGCTCGCCAAGCAATGTGATGCACCGTGCCGACTCCCATTTGCCCGCGGCCAATAGGCGTTAATTTTAGGTCAATCACATTTCCGATATCACCGGCAGAGCGATAACGAACGAAGTCTCCTTCCTTGCCGACTCGTTCCAGCCCCATAATGTTTTCTAGCAGTTCACCTGTTTTTTCAGGCTGTGCTGATAACAAAGTTGCACCCCCAAAACCTTTAATGGCAACCTCAGGTGTTACATCTCCGAAAGTCCAAGTATTGGCTTCTCCTTCTTCTCTTTCCACGATTTCTAAATGCAGGCCATGCGGATCATCAAATTCTATATACTGTTCTCCAAAACGCTCGATTTTTGTGTATGGAACGCTGAACTTTTCAAGTCTCTTTTCCCAAAATGCCATGGCCCCCTTCGGCACGACATAAGAGGTCACGCCTACTTGACCGTCTCCAATGATGCCTTTGCGAGCTCCTGCCCACGGAAAGAAGGTGATAATTGTTCCAGGCTTTCCGCCTTCATTCCCAAAATAAAGATGGTACGTACCTGGATCATCAAAATTGACCGTTTGCTTGACCAATCGAAGCCCCAGCACTCCTGCGTAGAAATCTGTGTTTTCTTGAGGGTGACCGACAATTGCTGTAATATGATGTATTCCCATCGTTTTTTTAGCCATTTTTACCCACTCCTTTAAACGTTCAATTTACATATATTCAACAAACTCATTTACAGGCTTCCGGTAGCCGCGCGGCCTTCTGCTCTCTGTTTTTTCTTTCCCAATTGTAATCATCATGACAATCTCAAATTGGTCATCTATATTCAAAATCTGTTTCACGGCTTCAGCATCAAAGCCGATCATAGGGCAGGTGTCCCAGCCTTTTTCCTTAGCGCTCAGCATAAACATCATCGCAGAAAGTGAAGCATTCCTTATCGCCTCGTCTCTCTTAAATGGCTCTCCTCTGTTTTCATAAAACGAAACAGTGTCTTGAACCATGTGATCATACTCTTGTTTATTTAATATCCCCAACATCTTTAATCCTTCATAAATGTCAGCCGCTTGCTGATATGCCTGCTTATCCCCTAATACCAAAAGAACTGCCGATGAGCTCAATACCTTATATTGTCCATTTGCGGCCTGCTTCAGCTTTTCTTTTACATCCTGGTCAAGTATCGTCACATATTTTGTATGCTGTAAATTAAAAGCCGATGGAGCCAATGTAACCAATTCAAACATCTCATTGAGTTCATCTTTTGTGATTGGATGATCTGGAAGGAAGTTGCTTGCAGATCTTCTTTCATTAACTAACTGTGAAAATTCAGCCATTTACGAACACCCCTTTTATCTCGAATTCGAGATATTATTTTATAAAAAATCGATTGCATATGATGCAAAAGAATGACAATGATTGAGATTGCTCTACATTATTCAGCAACACGCTTTTTAAATAGACCTGCATGTTTTCATTCTGAAATCCAAACTAAATATCTTGAATTAAAACATCTTGAATATGAGATAATAATAAAATACGAATGTTCTCATGTCAACAGTTTTTTAAAAATAGGTGGAAATTTTTCACTAAAGCTGAATTTAGTTTGTGGATAATCACTGCTTGTTTCCTAAGACCCCCTTTGTTTGCTGTGTGATCTTTAGCCTGGCACCAACTTTTTTTCTGTCACCTTATTTATTAGTAAACAGGAAACAACGTTGCTATAGACCCACTCGAAATTCAATTGGTATGATAAGCAAAGTGATTACACAAGAAAGGATACGGAGAGCATACAAAAAGCACTCCTATTTTTTTGTGCAGTTTTATAGGAGGAAAAAATGGCAAGTGAAAGAGAACAAATAAGCAAAAAGGTAGCTTTGATTGCATTGATAGCCAATCTGATCTTAATGGCAGGAAAGGTCTTTTTTGGGCTGATAGGCGATAGTGAAGCTGTTTTTGCAGACGGAATCCATTCCGCAGCGGATGTCGTTGCTTCGATTGCTGTCCTGGCAGTCATCGGCATTTCCAATAAACCGCCTGATCAAGACCATCCTTTCGGGCATGGCAAAGCTGAGGTCATTAGTGAGGCGATTGTCGGAATTATCTTAGTGATCGTATCCGTTTATATCCTAATAGAAGCGATTCTGTCCTTTGTTGAAGGGCCAAGCGTTCCACAATACAGCGCATTGTTTGCAGCTCTGATTTCGTACGTGGCTAAGCAGATCTTATATCGTTATTCCATAAAGCAGGGGGAAAAATGGAACAGCAAAGCGATTATCGCGATTGCATACGATCATAAAGGCGATATCGTTGCCTCTCTCGCCGCTTTTATCGGCGTCCTATTGGCGATTATCGGAAACACCCGCGGATGGTCCTTTCTGTTGTACGCCGATGCAATTGCCAGCGCCATGGTGGCTTACCTCATTTTTAAAATTTCAATGGAATTAATCAGGCCGTCTGTTGATGTTCTCATGGAGAAAAGTGTTGATCCCGAGCTGATAGAGGAATATAAAGCTGTTATTTTGCATTGTCCTCAGGTAAAACGGCTCGACAAAATTCGCGCGAGAGAACATGGCCACTATAAATTGCTTGATGTCCGTTTATCTTTGGATCATGATTTGACGATTAAGCAGGGACACGATATTGCCCGCGAAATCCGAAATGAAATCAAAAGACAGTTTTCAGATGTTGAAGAAGTGCTTATCCATGTGAATCCTTATTTTGAAGAATAAAAAAGCTCCTTTTCATAAAGGAGCTTTTTTATTGTATGCCGCATTCTATCCTCAGCCTATCGCAAACTTTACCTTTAGGCGGCCTCCGCCATCATATATAATGTGGATGTATATAAAGGGTAACCCATCATATGAACAGAAAGGTTGTTAGAATGAAGGAATTTTTTTCGATTGGAGAAGTTTCAAAGTTATTCAATGTGAAAATCTCTGCGCTTAGGTATTATGATGAAATCGGTCTTTTGAAACCGGAATATAAAGACGAGCAAACAAACTATAGATATTATTCAACCCAACAGTTTGAGCGGCTGGACACCATCAAGTATTTGAGAGCTTTAGGCCTGCCCATCAATAAACTTCTTGATTTTTACAATTCCCAAAATACAAACACTCTGATTCATTTACTGAAAAGCCAGCAAACTGAAATTGATCGCAAAAAGAGAGAATTGGAACGCATTGAAAAAAAGATCTCCCGCCGGATCACCCAAATAGAAGATGCCGTCAACACGCCGTTACATCTCATTTCAAAAATCAAACTTCCCGCATTACGTGTGGCTTATTTACAGCATGAGTATATTCTCGGCCATGATATCGAACATTCATTAGCAGCATTGAGAACTCATCTGAATGTGAACGAGGATATATTTATAGGCAAGATAGGTTTATCCATTTCAGCAGCAAATGTAAAAGCAAATCAGTTCGACAAATATTCCAGCATATTCATGATTCTTGAAGATGAAAATGAAAACACTTCATCAGAAATCATTTTTCCTTCAAGAGAATATCTGCAAATTAGGTTTAAAGGGTCACATCCAGAAGCCGAACCCTATTACAAAAAGTTACTGGCATATATGAAAGAACATCATTATGAGGTAGCGGGGGACTCAATCGAAATCACACTCATTGATTATGGGATTACGAATAATCTAGACAATTATGTGACTGAAATCCTGCTGCCCATCAAGTAAACCCCAAGAATATGCTGTCAATATCCCTTGACTCTCTACTAACTAGAGGGTTTATTTTTTATGCAGGAATCATTATTGGAGGAGAAAGCTTATGTTTGGAACTATTTTCAACACAGTTATGATCATTGCAGGAAGTATCATCGGAGGGATATTCAAAAAAGGCATTAAAGATGAATACCAGGAGATTCTGATGCAGGCAATGGGATTCGCTGCAGTGGCGTTAGGGATCAATGCCATTACACAGCATTTGCCTGATAGTAAATACCCCATTCTTTTTATCGTGAGTTTAGCCCTTGGAGGATTGATTGGCCAGAGCATCGATCTGGAGTTGCGATTCAACAAGCTGGTGAACAAATTCTCTAAAAGCAATTTAGCGGAAGGTTTATCAACTGCGATCTTATTATTTTGTATAGGTTCGCTGTCAATATTGGGTCCTGTTGAAGCCGCGCTGAATGAAAATTATACGTACCTCCTGACAAACGGTATGTTAGATGGGATTACCTCCATTGTGCTCGCTTCGACTTTTGGATTTGGAATAGCAGCGGCTGCCATTGTGTTATTTGCCTGGCAGGGCTCCATCTATTTATTTGCTAAAGTAATGGAGAGCGCAATCAATACAGACCTTATAAACGAAATCACAATTGTAGGAGGCATACTTATCCTCAGCTCAGGGTTAAGCATTCTGGGAATCAAGAAATGTAAAACGCTGAATCTGCTGCCTTCCCTGTTGATACCGCCTGTTGTCATTTTCCTGATTCAGGCATTTGGATTGCCGTTTTAATGGGATGGCTTCCACAAAGGAGTTTAATATTCTGTTATATTGATTTTCGAGAATCTGTTTCAATCGATTTTTTCTCTTTTTCTCTTGGATTTGACGACTAATAACCACTGTATTATATTGTAAACAAAGTCTGTTATATCAAAATCAGACTCCCCATCACGAAAAGGCACATTCATTTAAACAAAATTGGGAGGGACATTTGTATGTCAAACCATCCATCTAGTATTCCCGAATTAAGTGACAGCAGTATTCGCTATTTTCAAGCTTATAATGAAAGCCTTGGTCTTTGGCCGGTCCGCTGCAAATCATTCTATGTATCTACTCGTTTTGGTCAAACACATGTGATTGCTAGCGGACCAGAGGATGCCCCACCGCTTGTATTGCTCCACGGGGCATTATTCAGCTCGACTATGTGGTATCCCAATATCGCCGATTGGAGCAGCAAATACAGAACATATGCAGTTGATATCATAGGTGATAAAAACAAGAGTATTCCTGAGGATTTAAGCGGTACGAGAACGGGTTACGCCAATTGGCTTCTTGATGTTTTTGACAATCTAGGGATCGAAAAGTCTCACATAATCGGACTTTCGCTTGGAGGTCTCCATACGATGAATTTTATAATGCGTGTGCCAGAGAGAGTAAAAAGCGCAGCTATACTTAGTCCGGCAGAAACGTTTTTACCCTTTCGTGACGATTTCTACAAGTACGCTCTTAGTCTTACAGAGCCTAATGGAGTTGAGAAATTCTTAAGTTGGATGATGGGAGATCGCAATGTGCTGAACCCGAATTTTGTGAAGCAGTTTCAGGCAGGAGTGATGTGGCAGGATGGATCAAGAAATCCAAGCCCTAAAGCAGACGGATTTCCGTATGTTTTCACCGACGAGGAATTACAGTCAGTAAAAGTCCCTATTCTATTATTACTTGGTGAACATGAAGTCATCTATGATCCCCACTCAGCCTTACACCGCGCTTCTTCATTAGTTCCTGGTATTAAAGCGGAAATCATTAATGCCGGCCATATCTTATCAATGGAACAGCCGGCATACGTAAATAAACGTGTAATGCGTTTTTTTAGTACATGAACAGACATTTAACCATAGTATTCATCTGCAATTAAATTGCATCCGTAAATCCTTTGCAGTTTTCTTCTAACCGGTATATTTTAACAGAGTCCCTCTAATGGACTCTGTTATTCTATAGAATTTCAATGACTCAAGATTCTTGGCATCATGATGAAAACGTTCTAAAGCAATCACTTTATGTGCTTTAAAACTTTTCCTGGATTCCCTGCCACGACAGAATTAGGGGGAACATCCTTAGTAACAACCGACCCGGCCGCGATAACAGAGTTATCTCCTATTGTAACGCCTGCTAGTATGACACAGCTTCCGCCAATCCATACATTGTCTCCAATGATAATTGGAATGCCGTACCCGCTTTTGTGTCTGTCTTTAGGTTCGATTGAATGTCCCGCTGTATAAAGGCCTACATCAGGACCTATCATGCAGTTATCACCTATCCGCACTTCAGCAACATCCAAAATCGTACAATTATAACCGGCGTAAAAATGATCACCTACATGAATATTGTATCCAAAATCACAGTGAAAATTATGTTCAACGTTGGGATTTGCTCCTGTAGTTCCAAACAAATGTCTAATGATTTCTTCCTTTTTTTCAAATTCTTCAGGTGCAGCATAATTAAATTCTCGAACAAGTTTATGTGCACGAATGTTTTGTTTTCTTAATTCTTCAGTGCCGCGTTCATAGTAAATCTTGTTTTTAGAATTCATATCTTTATCCTCCGTTCAATATTAAGCATATCCTATTTAAATCCATTACTGAAACACTGATAAGGTCCAAAATAAGACAAAGGCCTTCTATCAAATTTCGGTATGATTGGTTTTTCCAAAATCCGCATAGCTTTAGAATTCGTTACTTAATTTCAGCTCAGGCAACAATGTTTTCAGCTCAATTAAGTCATGTATGACAAAGTCAGCTTGAACAAGTTCCTCTTCCTGTGCAAAATCAAAATGGCATCCGATTGCCATCAAACCATTATCTTTAGCCGCATTTAGTCAGATAGACGGTCTCCGACAACTGCTGCATGTTGAATGCCGTATTTTTGCAGGATTGTGTTGACTAAATCGCCTTTATTGAGTGTATGGATTTGTTGAATACTAAACGTTTCAGTCACCCACCTGTCCAATTGATAAAAACTCACAATTGCTTTGAGGTACTCTATTAAGCCATTGCTTGCTATAAAAATTGAATAATTGTTCTCTTTCAAATAACTGAAAACCTCTTCAACATGAGCGTATAAAGCACCTTTTCCATGATTGATATTAGCGATTAACCTTTCTGAAAAATAGGCATCCATTTTTTCTCTTATCTCATTTGAATGGTTTGGCAATAAAATCTTCCATACCTCAGGTAAAGGAACACCCATGATCTCCCTGTATTTCTCAATAGGGGTGAACGTATCCCATTTGCCAAGTGACCTTAAAAAATCAAAAGCATCATCTAATGATAATTCTAATATTTTATCAGTTTGAAACAAAGTTCCATCCATATCGAAAATGAGTGATTGCACCATAATCTTCTCCCCTTTTAACTCTAAATACTACCACAATGAAAAAGCTATAGAATTCAGGATATGATTATTAAACAAAAAAGCAGACCATTAAAGGTCTGCTTTTTCTATTACACACTAATTGATTTCTTTTGTTCATGATCTATTTCCGGCTGTATTTCCTTTGTGAGTTGATGCCCTTCTATATCCACATTGGGAATGATCTTGTCTAGCCATTTTGGCAAATACCAGGCTGCATTCCCCATCAGCTTCATCACACTTGGAATCAGTGTCATTCTTACAATAAATGCATCAAAGAGCACACCAAAGGAAAGAGCCAATCCGTTGGCTTTAATAGAAGCTTCACCAGCAAAGATAAATCCTGCAAACACGAATATCATGATAAGACCGGCCGCAGTGACAACAGGCCCGCTGTGTTTTAATCCAGCTTGAATCGCTTGTACTGGATTTTTTGTTTTCACATATTCTTCACGCATTCTGCTTACAAGGAACACTTGATAATCCATCGCTAATCCAAACAGAATCCCAATAGATAAAATCGGCAGGAACGCGAGTATCGGCCCTTTTTCAGGGATTTTGAAAAAGTCGATGAGGTTCCCGTCTTGTAAGACAAATACACAGATTCCGAGAGTGGCTGTCATCGTCAATATGAAACCTGCAACCGCAACAAGCGGCACCAGCAGCGAACGGAATACGATTGTCAGCAATATAAACGCAAAACCAACAATGAGTACAGCAAATACCGGTATCGCATCATTCAGGCGATCAGAAATATCAATATTCACTGCAGTTGATCCAGTAACGAGCAAATCTACCCCGTTTTTATCTGATAAGCTGCGTACATCCTTTACCAAATCCTTCGTTGCCACATCATTTGGACCGGTTGTAGGAACCACCGTAATGATGGCAAAGTTCCCTTCTTTATTAGGCATTGCAGGAGTGACACTCGATACATGGTCTAGTTCCTTTATTTCTTTCACTGCATCTGTGAAGGCTTCCGCCTTATTTCCTGTCACACTTGTGGCATTCGCTACAAGTGTTAATTGGCCATTAAATCCTTCTCCAAAACCATTGGCAAGCAAGTCATAAGCCCGGCGATCAGGATTATCCTTCGCTTTCATCCCTGCATCAGGCAAGCCCAGCTCCAAATGCATAGATGGGATACTAATGACGAGCAAAATGAGAATGCTGCATACACTTAGCAGGATAGGATGTTTTGTGACAAAGCGTCCCCAGACATTTGTTTCAGAGCTTTGTTTTTCTTTTTTCTTGTTTGGTTTCGGAATCATCCGTTTTCCTGCTATCGACAAAACGGCAGGCACAAGCGTGATTGATGCGAGAACAGCCAACAATACACTAAGCCCTGCTGTCAGCCCCATAGCAGACATAAACGGAATGTTAACGACAGTCAATCCGCAAAGCGCGACGATAACAGTAAGTCCGGCAAAAACGACTGCACTTCCTGCTGTTCCCGTGGCTCTCGCAATTGATTCATTCTTTTGTATGCCTTCGCCTAAAAACTGGCGGTGTTTCGTAAAAATAAATAAAGCATAATCAATACCAACCGCAAGGCCAATCATTCCGGCTAATGAAAGGCTGACGGACGCAATATCGAATACTTGTGTCCCAATCAACACCAGTCCAATACTTACACCTAAACCAATTAGTGCTGTTAAAATCGGCAAACCTGCTATTAATAAAGAGCCGAAAGTAATGGCTAACACGACAAAAGCCAAGATAATGCCGACAATTTCAGACACTCCGCCTATCTCCATCTCGGCTCCTGGCACATCTCCGCTAAGTTCCGTCTGTAATCCCTCATCACCAGCTATTTTCAAACTGTCTTTTAAGTGTTTGATAGAGTCATCTTTGATCTCATCTGCTGAAGATTTATACTTGATATCAGCATAGGCAACTGTGCCGTCTTTCGCGATTGTTCCTGTAACAAAAGGACTCGCAATCGAGTCAACGGAATCATCTTTATTGATTTCCTTGAACGTATTTTCGATTGCTGTTTTCGCTGATTTTGCAGTAAGCTTCTCTCCATTTTCAGCACCGAAAATAACCCGTATGCTTCCTTTATCAGGACCGTGAGGAAATTCTTTATGAATGACATCCATCGCTTTTTCCGAAGGTGTGTCAGGTATGGACATATCCTCAGAAAAACTTGGTTTTAACGTAATTGCAAGCCCTATCGAAGCAACTAACACAACGATCCACGCACATATTACTTTTATGCGATGGCGAGCAACCCATCCTCCTAATTTATATAACATTCTAGACATGATAATCTCCTTTCAGCACATTGCTTGATCACATTCTTTGCTTTCTCATTGTAGTTGACAATGAAATAAAAAAAACGTACATTCGGGCATGTACGTTTGGGCAAATTTCAAATATATGATGTTATTGATCTAATGTTAGAATGCCTCTTTGCATAGCAATCGTCACTGCCTCAGTTCTCGAATTCGCGCCTAATTTATTGTAAATGGACGTTAATCTAGACTTTACGGTTCGCTCAGAGACGCCCAAATCAAAGGCGATCGCTTTGCTTTTAAGACCTTTCGCAATTGCTTTTAGAACAATGACTTCCTTTTCTGTCAGCTGCGTATCACTGCTCTGCTTCTTCATCCGCTCCAATTGGATTTCTTGCAGACGTTTTAAAATATCAGGCTGCAGCAGCACATTTCCTCCTAGCGCTGCATCCATTGTATGAAATAGGGTTTCTGAACTCGTATCCTTCAGCAGATATCCTTTCGCTCCTAATTCAATTCCTTCGATCATTAAGTGATCTTCATTATACGTAGTCAAAATAATGATGGGGATGTCGTGTTTTTCTTTTATTTGTTTTATGGCTTCTAATCCGCTCATCTCAGGCATATACAAATCCATGAGAATGATATCCGGTTTTAATTCATCTGCAAGGCGGACTGCTGCTTTGCCATTTTCCGCCTCTCCTATGATGGTGTAGTGATCATTCGTTTCAATTAAAAGCTTCAGACCTTCCCTCACGACAAGATGGTCATCAACGACTAAAACCTTATTCATCTTGCATCTCTCCCTGAATTGGTACAGTGATCTCAATTTGTGTTCCTTTAGATTTTGTGCTCTTTATATTGAATTGGCCATTCATTGCCCTGACGCGTTCTTGTATGCCAAGAAGCCCGTAATGTCCTCTCTTTTTCTTGCTCTTCTCAACATCAAATCCTTTGCCATTGTCCTTGACAGTTAAATGGAGCCTCCCCTTATCATTATCCCAAATGGATACCGAGATCGATTCTGCTTCAGCATGCTTTGCTGCATTCGTTATACATTCTCCAATAATGTAATAACAGTTTTCAGCTGTACGAACGTCTAACACCTGATGTAATCTGTAATCTAAAAAACCACCCATGCCTGTCGACTCTTGAAAATGATCCATCAGGGAGGTAATTCTTTCTTTTAAAAAACCGATTTCTTCTGATTTGCTGCGCAGATCATCAATCGCTGAACGAGCATCAGCTAATGTGCCTTTCACTCTTTTCATCGACTGTTGAATGATTTCTTTTGCTCTCTCTGTGTTGCCTTTCGTAAGATGAACATGAATAGCATCCAGCTGCATATTTAAACTGACCAGTCCTTGAGCAAGCGTATCGTGTAAGTCCCGGGCCATACGCTGTCTTTCGTTTTGCAGCGTCAGCTGTTCGACCTGCTGATGAGCCAGCTCCAGCCTTTCAAGAGTCAGCTGCGCTTTTATCTTTTCATCGACTTGGGAAAATAATGTAGCGGCATAAGTAATAATCACGATCATAATAGGTACGGCAATGACAAGAAAATGCAAATATTCACCTTTGTGAATCTGATGCGGTACATTGATTGACAGCAGAAGCAATAAATAAAGTATGAGGAAAGCCCTTCTTCTGTCTGCCATTCCTGCAATCTGCCCAATCAAAAATGCATAAAGACCAATGATGATCAGCACTAAGAAGCCGGTCATGACATTAGCCAGTGTAAAAGTGATCAAACCTTGCAGCACAAAATATAGAATGACCCTTTTCTTAACCCAGCGATATGAATGCCAATGCAGCAAAGCAAAAATGGCGGTCAATACTGTAAACACGTTAAGCAATAAAATGGACCAGCTCCCAATAATAAATTGCAGCACGATAGAGGCTACATAGATCATGAGAATAAAAGCCAGTCCCGGAACTCTGAGTGCAAGCATATTTAATGCCCGTCTATCATGTGAATAGTATTTTTCTTCGAAAGGATTCCTTATACGCAAACCTCATCCACTTCCTTTCCATTGACAGAAGCGATACACACTCAAACCAGACATACATTTATCCCATCATTTTATAGGATGAGAGGGAACTCAACAATACAAAGATGCAGTAAAGCATTAGCGTTCCCAACATATGATCATTGCCCAAACGTACATAAGCGTTCTGCCTTTATGTACGTTTTATCTTTCCAAATTTACATTTACAATAATGAGGAACTCACTATTCATTGAAGGAATGATCATCATGAAATCGATTGATCTCACAATTTTATCATTAAAAAGAAAAGGAATCCGAACTGAAAAAGTGTTAAAAAATCAGTGCCCTGATCGATTAAGCAATAAGAAAGACAAAAATACTCAATCAAAGATCACTTGTAAAGAAAAAGAGGAATGAACATGTATTGGTTTTTAGGTGCTTTATTATATTTTCTTATCGGTACTTGTGTATTCATTGGAGTCATTAGAGACAGTCACTCAGGCTCATGGATCCTGCTTGTATTAGCAGCTCCACTCATCATTTTGGGCTATCCCTATTTTTATTCAAAGCAGCTTCTTGCCAAAAGATAGGGAAGTATAATGCCACTGCACATTGGTAAAATGATCAATACCGGGATACAATCTAAGTATCTTAAGGAAAGGAGTCTTGCCTTATGAGTCAAAGAGTGTCCTACTATGATACTGCACCTGAAGGTATGAAGATGATGATGGATATGGAGAAATACACGAAGCAATCTTCAATTAACCGAACCACGAGAGAACTGATCAAAATCAGAGTTTCTCAAATAAACGGCTGTGCTTTTTGCTTAGATATGCATACTTCCGATGCCCGCAAAATGGGCGAAACTGAACAGCGAATTTACTGTTTAAGCGCTTGGAATGAATGTGATTTTTATTCACCTGAAGAGAAAGCGGCTCTCGAACTGTCTGAGCACATCACTCTCATTCCATCTAAAAGGGTTCCTGATGAGCTGTACCATCGAGTGCGGGAACATTATGATGAAAAACAATATGTTGACCTTGTTCTCATCATCAATCAGATAAACAGTTGGAATCGCATCTCTATTGCAATGGGGAATAAAGCAACTTAAACATAAAAAGAAGGAGTAAGATATTATCGAATCCCACTCCTTCTTTATTATATGTGAGTAAAAATGCCTCTCCTCCAATGCTCAAACCCTAAATATACATTTTCAAATACTTCTCAAATGCGATTTTGCCGCTTGGTGTAATCTTAACCGCTCTCGTTTTCGGCATACGAACGATCCATTTTTCTTCTAACATGCGTACCAATAGGGCATTTCCTAACGCTCCTGCAAGATGATGCTGCCGCTCACTCCAATCTAAACAGCAGCGGGCAAATGCCCTCCTCTTATTTCGTTGCTGCTCTTCGTTGATGCCAAAATTCGAAAAGAACAAAGAGCCCTCTGACGTCACCTCAAAGTTTAAATCGACTTTTTTTAACATCCCCTGCTCAACTAGTGAATTTGTGATTTGCACGCCCACATAACCTGCCAGATGATCATAACAGGTGCGGGCAAAATGCAAGTCACTTTTCTCTTTTGAATCTTTTAAAGACGTGACTTTTTCTTTAGGCGCAATACTAAGCAACTGTTCGATCACGCTGGCAGCCTCTGAGTTAGACAATCTATAATACCGATGCCTTCCATGCTTCTCTACGCTGATCAGCTTTGCTTCAAGCAATTTATTCAGGTGAAAACTTGCGGTTTGAGGTTTAATGTTAGCGAGATATGCAAGCTCTCCTGCAGGGTGTATCCTTCCATCCATTAGGCTGAGAAGAATAGAAGAACGAGAGGGATCAGATAGCAACGAAGAAATTTTTGCAATATTAGGATTCATGATTTTCCTCCTTACATTCATATTTCGATGATAGTTGAAATGTTAAACCTTTACAATATGTATGTAATGATGACAAGGAGGAATAAGCGTTGGACATTGAACAAGACACTCATTTTAAAGAAATCAAACCAAAAATCATGTATTATGGGTCCTCAACATTTCTTCTTTCCACATTGAATGAGGATGGCACCACTAATATTAGTCCTATGTCTTCTTCTTGGGCTCTTGGAAACTATATTGTCCTTGGAGTAGGCCTGGGAGGAAAAGCCATTGAAAATTTGGAAAGACACAAAGAATGTGTCATAAACTTGCCTGGCCCTGATTTATGGGAACACGTTGAAAGAATTTCGTCTTATAGCGGAAAAAAGAATGTGCCGCCTTTGAAGAAACAGCTCGGGTTTACATATAAAAAAGAAAAATATGAGGCAGCGGGTTTAACACCTTTGAAATCAAAGACAGTAGCACCAACACGAATTAAAGAATGCCCTATCCACATTGAAGCCGAAGTCAAACATATTCGGATACCAGAATATGAACCATCATTTGCGATTGTAGAGACACAAGCATTACATTTTCACGCCGAGGAAAGGATCATATTGAACGAAAACCATATAAACCCTTCTAAATGGAGTCCGCTTATCTATAATTTTAGACATTATTTTGGTTTAGGAAGAGAGAGAGGAAAAACCTTTCGTTCAGAAACATGACCCTTTTTAAGACAGCTATTTTAGTAACCATTGTTATTAGCAGATAAAGAGCATACTCATCCTCATGCTGTCATCATGATATAATTGAAAAAATTGTAATGACAGGAGAGTGAGGCCTCTATGGAATTATCTTTTTTACCTAACAACGCATTCATAGACCCTAATGGAGACAATGTAAATGAAATAAGGGGCTTAGTCGATCAATTAGTCGGATTAGTTATTGAAAACTCAAGTCATGCTGCAAAGAGAGAGACACTGCCTTCCATGGAGTCATTTGATTATAGTGATATCCCCGAGACTGGTATAGAACTTGAAAAACTCTTGCTAAACTTGCAGGGTATCATCAAAAACTCAATGAATCCTCAAAACCCAAGATATATGGGCCATATGGATTCGATCCCCACTCTCATGTCATGCTTGGGTGACTTCATAAGCAGTTCCATTAATAACAATATGCTAAGCCTTGAGATGTCTCCTGTTTTTTCAAAAATGGAAGCACAGTTACTCAAAACCATTGCCCGTATGTTTGGATATGATGATATGTCAGGGGGAGTCATGACAAGCGGCGGGAGCCTCGCTAATCTTCATGCACTTACAGCAGCGAGAAATTATCAATTAAATGTGAAAAAGACTGGTGTATTCGGACTTTCTGGACAGCCTGTCATCTTTGTTTCAGATGTAAGCCATACTTCCCTGCACAAAGCTGCTATGATCCTAGGTTTAGGAACCTCCAGTATCATTCCAGTAAAAAGTAACAAACTTGCTCGCATGGATATTCATGATTTAGAAACAAAAATTCATCGTGCAAAAAGTGAAGGCAAAATCCCATTGGCTGTTGTCGCAACTGCTGGAACTACTGTGACAGGAAGTATAGATCCAATTTTGCCTATCGCAAGAATCACAAAGGAAAACGGACTGTGGTTACATGTAGATGCAGCATATGGCGGCGCTCTAGTTTTTTCTGAAGAATATCGTAATAAACTGGCTGGTATTGAAATGGCTGATTCCATTACTTTTAATCCGCAAAAGTGGATGTACATCACAAAGACCTGTGCAATGACTCTTTTTAAAAACCGTGAAATCCTTGAAACTGATTTTCGTATATCTGCCCCGTATATGAACGATACTGATTTTATTAATCTAGGAGAAATAGGTGTTCAGGGCACAAGACATGCGGATATTTTAAAATTATACTTATCACTTCAACACATAGGAACAAAAGGATACAATCAGTTGATAAACGAAAGCTTCGCATTAAACGAAAAATTTATAAAACAAGTGAAACAACGGCCTTTTCTTGAGCTTTATTGCGAGCCAGATACAAACATCTGCTGCTTCCGGGGTATACCGATTGACATTGATAAGGGCCAATGGGATAACTGGAACCTGGAACTGCAGCAGTTCTTATTAAAAGAAGAAAATGTCTTCTTGTCATTGCCAGATTTTAAGGAACATCGCTGGCTGCGGGCAGTGTTACTCAATCCATTTATATCAGACACGCTTATACAAGAACTTTTTAGGAAAATAGATCAATTTTATGGTGAATATAAACAAACTGTTTAATAAAACTCATCAGATCAAGTGATTTTAGACTTGGTCTCTTTTTTTAGAAAATATCCATTTGGATAAATAGCTACCTGCTTGCCAATTCTTTAATCATCAAGCCCAATTCATAAATCCCTTTTTGAAGGTCTTCAAGGGATGCATAAGCATATGATAAGCGTACATAATTCCCCTTCTCCTGAGCATAGATACTGCCGAGATTAAGAAGAATCCCTTTTGATAAGGCTTTCGCATAAAGTAATTTCATTGATATAGTAGGCAATATTTTTATCCAGACAAAGAATCCTCCCTTAGGAACATTCCATGTTGCAACATTCTTCAAATGGGTTTCTAAAGCACTCAAGACCAATTCCCTTCTCACCTTTAATTGCTGTCTAACGAATTCTACATGCCGCTGGTATTGGCCGGATGTAAACCACTCTGCCGCTACTCTCTGGGATAACGAACTGGATCCGTAATCTGTTTGCATTTTAATGTCGGATAAACGTTCGATCACAGGTTCCGGTCCGACGATCCATCCGATCCTCAAGCCCGGGCTTAACGTTTTCGATAAACTGCCTATGTATAGCACATGCCCACTTTTATCTATTGTTTTGATAGGATCTGGCGGCACTTCATCGATCCATAACTCACGATAAATGTCATCTTCAATAATGGGAAGCTGTGTATTCTCACTTGCTGCTAAGATTTCTTCTCGTCGCTTTTTGGACATTAAAATACCGGTCGGATTATGAAAACATGGATTTGTATATAATATAGCCCTTCCCCGTTCTCCTCTAGGCATATAAATATTTTCCGGCAAAAGCCCGTCTCGATCCATAGGAAGGCCAGTCAGTTTCATACCGGCAGATTGAAACACGTGTAATGAATAAAGGTAGGATGGCTGATCAAGATAAACGGTTGATCCTCTTTGCAAAAGGCCCATTGATATCAGCTGTAAGGCCTGCAACGCTCCAGAAACAATCAGAATGGAAGAAGGTGAAGCATTGATTCCAATAGTTCTTAAATAGTTGCTTAATGCCTCT
The DNA here is from genome assembly GCF_002796895.1 of Bacillus sp. SN1. NCBI lineage: Bacteria > Bacillati > Bacillota > Bacilli > Caryophanales > Bacillaceae > Bacillus > Bacillus sp. SN1. Next base: position 413,109 of record NZ_PHIE01000004.1, on the reverse strand, counting down.
CTCAATGGGAAATAACCTTTTGGATCCTCATATCCGAATGCTTCCATGTTTTGAGATACCTTGCCCATCATCTCTTTCATAGCAGCCAAAGGAAAAATCTCAGTTGAAAGTTCGCCTTTGCTGAGCTGTATTAGATCCGTATTTGATTCCGATTGGTTTATCTCTTGAACGATTTTTTGGCTAGGCTGCTGGATTCCAGAGGTTACATATTGATCCCAATTAGGAGCAGAATTTTTAGCCAGCAGTGTCCATGTATTGTTGATAACAACTGTGCCCTTCCCCATTCTGCCTTCTATTAACCCGTCTGCCATTAATTCCTCTAAGGCTGTAATCACTGTGCTTCGATTTACCTGAAAGTCTTTTGCAAGCGTGCGCTGGCTTGGAATCTTGCTTCCAATCGGCCACTCTCCATTTCCTATTTTCTCCTTTATAAAATGAATGATTTGTATGTACTTAGGAAGTTTTTTCATCTTTTTTTCTTCTGGAAAGCTCATGATAAGCAGTCTCCTTCAAACTAAATTGGTTGGATTAAAATCCTTTTAACTGGTTGAAGCCAAAACACCAAATCTTTATTAGTATAGAAACACATTAAATAACTGGTTGGTTTTTGTAAAGAGGAGGGAGAAATATGCGAAAGAAAACAGTTCAAATGATCATATCTAACAGTCTGATGATCGGTTTGTGGGCATCAGCTTTTCCTGGGATTCGCGCAGGCCTGGAAGATTACACACCAGAACATCTTGCTTTATTTCGTTTATTAGTCGGCTCTCTGGCATTATTGCTTTTTGCGGTTTTTACACAGATGCGCTTACCTGACATGAAGGACATTCCTGCCATTTTCTTTTTAGGATTTTTAGGTTTTGCACTCTATCACAGTTTGCTGAATATCGGTGAAAAAACAGTGAGTGCCGGAGTTGCAAGCTTACTCGTCACCACGGCACCGATCTTTTCTGCTATGTTATCCTGCCTGTTTTTTAGGGAGCATTTTGGATTTACTAAATGGATAGGCTCTATCATCAGTTTATTCGGTGTGTCATTAATTGCATTTGGGACAGGAGACTATACATATTCATTGAAAGGTATTGTGGTCATTCTGCTGGCAGCTTTTTCAGAAAGCATTTACTTCGTTTTTCAACCCCGTTATATAAAAAAATATGGTTTTATTCCATTCGTTACATTTGCAATTTGGGGCGGAACAGTACCTATGCTTGTTTTTTTGCCAGGCTTAGGCGGAGAGATGATAAACGCATCCATGAACGCAACATTGTCTATTGTTTATTTAGGTTTATTGCCAACAGTTGTGCCATACTTTGCACTTGCATATGTCACTTCACTCGTCGGTGCTTCAGAAGCAACCCTTTCACTTTATGTAACACCGGCTTTAGCCTTGATCATTTCTTGGGTGTGGATAGGTGAAATACCCGTATTCTTCTCCCTGCTAGGCGGGGTGGTGACAATCGGCGGAGTGTGTTTCACCTACCTCAAAGGAAATAAAATGAATCAGATTTTAATCCCCCATTTTTCTTCTAAAAGGGGTAACAAACTCTAAAGCAAAAAAGATACCAAACATCGTTTGGTATCTCCTTTATTCGTTCCTGGTAAAAACATATTTTCATTTATAACCTCTTTTTGAAACTGGGCAATAAATAGCTTATGATTGAATGCTATTTTATATTTTCCAAATAAGCAGCTGCTGCTTTATTCAGGAAATAAGCGTAACCTGTTTGCAATTGCTCAAGCATATTTCTATGAAACTCATCAGCGATGAAAAACTCTGTCTGATTTAGAAAGTCTTGCGGTGTTGATGGATGCCCCTTTTTTCTCAAAAAGGCTAAGTGTTCTTTTACTCGATCCAAAACGTTTGGATCGTTTGCAGAGAAGCCTTCTTGCAAGAATCGAACCATACCTTCATTAAATGACTGCGCTTCTATGGCAGAATCGTTCATTGCTTCTACATCAATTGTTTGATTGGATAAATCAAAATCATACTCTTTTTTCAAATGTTCATTTTGGTCTTTTAAGGCTTCTTCCCATTCATCTTCAGTTTCAAAACCTTTAAACATTGTTTCCATATCTAAATCGACTCCTTCTTTGGCGCTTTTGATAGAGGAATTGATTGTCTTGACCAGTCCTTTAAATCGTTCGATTTTTTGTTCTAATAAATATTTTTGCTGGATCAGCATATTTTCTCTATCAGTTTCTCCATCTAATAATTGTTGAATTTCTTTGAGAGGAAAATCCAGTTCTTTGTAAAAAAGGATTTGCTGTAATCGTTCGATATCCTTTTTTCCGTATAAACGGTAGCCTGCTTCCGTCGTTTGCTCCGGAATCAAAAGGCCTAATTTGTGATAGTAATGTAACGTCTTCACTGTTGTGTGAGCTAACTTTGCAACTTCACGAACGGTATACACTTCAATTCCTCCTTTCCGTGTTCTTTATACTAAGGTATCCTCGAAGGTAAGAGTCAACACATTCATTTCACCTTTTATGACTAAAAACAACAAGCCATGTAATGAAAAAAAGAACCTTTTATAGGTTCTTTTTCATTACGATTTTCCGGTTAATGAATAATCATCAGCCAAATGTACAGGCCGACAAGTGTAATAAATAGTGTTGGGATTGTTAGAATGATTCCTGTTTTAAAATACGTGCCCCAGGAAATCTTCACACCTTTTTGTGAAAGGACATGGAGCCATAATAGTGTCGCCAAGGAACCAATCGGTGTTATTTTAGGTCCTAAATCTGAACCGATGACATTTGCATATATGAGCGCTTCTCTCATCATCCCATGTGTATCTGTGCCGGCAATAGCCAGTGCATCAATCATGACAGTCGGCAAGTTATTCATAACGGAAGAAAGAATTGCCGCAATAAAGCCCATTCCAATCGTACCTGCAAACACTCCTTGATCAGCCATGGCTTGAATCACATCTGAAAGGACATCTGTCAATCCAGCATTACGGACACCGTACACAACAACGTACATGCCAATTGAAAAGAACACAATAGCCCACGGCGCTTCTTTCAGCACTTTTTTTGTATGAACGGCTGGACTCTTTTGTGCAGCAATTAAGAAAAAGATTGCAATGATACCCGCTACCACTGATACAGGGATAGATAAGAATTCACTTGCAAAGTATCCAACTAACAACAACCCCAAGATATACCATGATAGCTTGAACATGTTCTGATCTTTTATGGCTTCAACAGGTTTTTTTACCTCAGTCAGATCATAACGTTTTGGTATGCTTTTTCTAAAGAAAAGGTAAAGTACAATGATACTTGCCAGTAACGAGAACAAGTTCGGGACAATCATTCTGGATGCATAATCAATAAACGTGATATGAAAATAGTCTGCTGAAACGATGTTGACCAAATTGCTCACTACTAATGGAAGCGAGGTCGTATCTGCAATAAACCCGCTGGCAATGATAAAAGGAAAAACCAATTTTTCATTGAAGTTTAAAGCTCTGACCATCGCTAATACAATCGGTGTCAAGATAAGAGCTGCACCGTCATTTGCAAATAAAGCAGCGACTATCGCTCCTAATATAGATACATAAACGAACATGCGCACACCATTTCCTTTTGCAGCCTTCGCCATATGAAGCGCTGCCCATTCAAAGAAACCGATGTTATCAAGGATTAACGATATAATAATGATTGCTACAAAGGCCAATGTCGCATTCCAAACAATCCCTGTCACAGTTAACACATCATGAAAATTCACAACCCCGGCTATTAGAGCCAAAACAGCTCCTCCACAGGCTGACCATCCTATAGACAAGTTTCTCGGCTGCCATATGACTAATACTAAAGTTAATAAAAAGATGAATAACGCCAAAATGACTGAAGTCAATCCAATGCCTCCTTAATGGCAACACGCTTGAGTTTCCTTTTGTTTAATGCGCTTTAACAATTCGTCCTCCTGATCGATTTGATGTAAGAGAAATTGCAGTGTATCAAACTCGGGACATGATTTATTTATTGAATAATAACGCCATTGCCCTCTTCTGTCCTCGTTCACAAATCCCGCGTTTTTTAATTTTCGCAAATGCTGGCTTATGGCGGGCTGGCTCATTTCGAACATATCAACCAATTGACAGACACAATATTCTTTTTCAAGAAATATTTTCATCATCATAAGCCTTGTTTGATCACTTAGTGTTTTTAAACAGCGGGTCATCGCAGCAACTCCTATTTTTGTATCAACAGTCATATGAACCCCTCCTTTAAATCAATATATAATTAAATCATTATATAGGCTAATTGATTATACATTACCCTTTAGCTTGATATATGTTTGAAAGTTTTTGTTTCCTCCGGAAAGATTGTAAACGTCTTTTATTCCCATATTGATCAAAATGTTTTGGGCTGCATTTCCTGTTACCCCGCTATTGCAATAAGTGATTGTGGTGAGATCAGGATCTAGTTTGTTTGCACGTTCCCGAAGTTCTGACAAAGGAATATTCAATGCATCAGGCACGTGTGAGACGCGATATTGTTTTTCAGCCCTTGTGTCGATAATTTGCAAACGTTCTCCATTATCCATCCTTTTCAATAATTCATTTGGCGTGATTAAACGATTTTTGTTTTTGATTGCATTATCAAGAGCCATTCCCGTATACATAACTGGATCTTTTGTGGTGCTGAATGGCGGAGCATATGCCAAATCTAAATGGAATAAGTCCTCTGCTTTCGCTTTAAACGTAATAGCTGTTGCAAACACATCAATACGCTTATCTACGCCTTCTGCCCCAACAATTTGGACACCGAGAATACGCCCCGTAGATTTATCTGCTACAGCCTTGATTACCAATTCTTTGCCGCCTAAATAGTCAGCTCTCGCAGGTTTGAGATTATATAGAACTTCAACGTCATACCCATACTCTCTTGCCTCTTTTTCGCTTAGCCCGGTTTGCCCTACAGTTAAGGCAAACACTCTCAGGATACCTGTTCCAAGGATGCCGCGATGCTCCAGATCCCCGCCGGTAAGTACATCCCCTGCAATCCGTCCCATCTTATTTGCAGTAGATCCCAACGGGCGATACATCGGATCACCTGTAATCAAGGAATAACTTTCTGCAACATCACCCACTGCATAAACATCCTTTACGTTCGTTTGCATTTTTGAATTCACTGCAATCGCACCGGTTGAACCAAGGGCAACACCAGCGTCTGCTGCAATTTTCGTATTAGGGCGGACACCGGCAGCTAAAATTACAATATCTGATTCAATGCACTGCCCTGATCTTGTATGAACTGATTTTTCCTCTATGGATGTGGCTTCTTCATTTAATAACAAATGGACTCCATTTCTTCGAAGTTCTTCTTCAACTCTAAACGCCATATCCTTATCAAGGTTTGGCATAACTTGGTGACTGCGTTGAATCATTGTTACGTCTAACCCTTTGCGGGTAAGCTGTTCAGCTAACTCCAGTCCAATATAGCCCGCTCCAATAATCGTTGCTCTTTTAGGATTTTCTTGTGTTACATACTGATCAATTTGAGAAGTATTCTGTATCGTTCTTACTTGAAAGACATGCTCTCTATCAACGCCAGGGATATCTGGAGTGATTGGAGATGCACCTGTGGCGAGAACTAACGAATCGAATGAATCAATCTTTTCTAATCCCGTTTCAAGATCCTTCACCACAACGTTCTTTTGTTCAATATTGATTTGAGTCACTTCGTGGCGGGTGAAGATGTCAACATGATATCGATCTTTAAACCATGCAGCACTTCTTGGAGTCAGGGAACTCAGATTTTCTACTTCCCCGCCTAAAAAGTATGGAATACCGCAAATTGAATATGAAATATCATAATCTGCATTATAAACTGTAATATCGATGTTTTCATTATTTCTTCGTGCTTTTGCCGCAACAGACGTACCAGCTGCAACTGAACCAACTATAATCATCTTCATTGAATAATCCTCCATTACGAGTAAATTAAATTTTTTGGTTACATGATGATGTATTCATCTCACTTTAAACACATATATGAAAAAACCGATTGGCCCTGTCATAAATACAAGTGCAGCCCAGATCATTAATTGGATTCCGTTTATCTTGTCTTGACGATAATCAAGTAACATAAGTCCGATGACAAAATAAACTTCGAAAACGAAATCTGAGTCACTGCCTACACCCTTAGCGCCCCAAAAAGTAAATCATTAGATTTTGTTCCACCGTCATTATATAAGCTTCTATTTATATAATCAATTGTTTATATTCAAAACAACAAGCAGTTATTGATGCTGCAGGCACTTGGCAAAATCCAAATCCGATAAACACAGAAGAACTCATTACAGATTAAGAAATCCGTCATACATTTGATTCGGCGTTAGAATGCGTACCGGACTTAGCTGATTTAATTGACCCAAACATCCACAGCTGCGGAACTGTTCGGCCGCATGGTGAAAAAGAATTAAGGCAGCCTGAAAAGAACTTCTATATTATTGGCTCAAAAAGCTACGGAAGAGCCCCTACATTCTTATTAGCTACAGACTACGAACAGGCTCGTTCTGTTGTCGCTTATATAAATGGTGACCACGAGTCTGCGCAACAGGTGAAATTAAAACTGCCTGAAACCGGAGTTTGCAAACTGACACCAAAACCGCCGGCTGCAAAAACATCCTGCTGCTGTGATTAATTTTAAAAAACAGGTCTCTCTTTAGAGGCCTGTTTACTTTGCAAGTATTTTCTCCATTACCATGACATCTACATAATGACCGTCGATTTTCCCCTGTTCTTTAAATACTCCAACTTCGCGATAACCCATTGAAGTATATAGCCCTTATCCCAATTGATTAAAAGGGAATGTAAATAATACGATTTTTTTGAATGCCCGATTGGATGGCTTCTTTTTCGATACCCGATAAGAGAACTTTTCCTATACCTTTTCCTCGATGATTTCGATCGTTATAAATAGGTAGATCAGCAACATCCTGGTATGCGGGCCGGTGAGATAGGGATTAAGAGAGACCCATCCCACAACACAATGATCTACTTCAGCAACAAGAATCTTATATTTCTCTGTGCGATCAGAAAACCAATTTGTCATATAATCCAAATCTTTTTCTTCCAGTTCTAAAGTGGGCAATACGATCAGCTATGCCTTGGTCATAAATATCTAAATTCTAACTAAATCCGTATCTTTTGCAGTTCTTATCAGCACCCCTCTTTATATTTTAAATGAAACAAGAGAAAGGAAACTTATCAAAACAACTTATATTGTGACGGCTACGGGCTGGTCTGTACCAGATCCCTAATATGATTCACGTAGCTTGAACTCCCTCAAACGCATTCATCACCAAATCATGCACATAGGAATCATTCACCTCGTCCCCTGTTATAAGCAGGCGATAGAAAATCGGTCCGTAAATGAGGTCAATGCTTACTTCAATATCAAGATTCTCTCTTAATTCACCTTTCTGAATTCCCTTTTCTAGAAGGCCTTTAGCTTGGAGGCGGCGAGGCTGAAAAAATCGTGTGCGATATTCTTCCGCCAATTTTTCATCCAACTGCCCTGCACCTATTAATTCCTTAATAACGGTTCCTTCCCGGCTTGTCAAAAACCTTGCTAAATTCGTGGCGTGGGTTACTATATCATTTACTGTTGATCCTGTATCAGGCACAGGCAGTCTTTCCGTTGCGGTTGAAAGAAAGCTATCCATTATAACGGCAGCCTTGTTTGACCACCATTTATAAATCGTTGCTTTACTCACTTTCGCACGCTCTGCAATTTTATCGACTGTCACCGCATCAAAGCCTTTTTCCAACAAGAGGTCGTAGGCAGCAGAAAGAATCGCCTTATGTGTTCCTTCATCACGCGGTCTCCCTCGTTTACTCTGCACATGAATCATTCCTTCCCGAAATAAAAACGATACGTTCAGTATACTTAACATGATAAAAAAAATAAAACAGAAACCCATTTACAAAACTAAACGTTCAGTATATTATTGCCTTATAAACAAAACTAAACGTTCAGTTTAGAAAATAACTTAAGAAAAGTCATTGTCAAAATTTCGCAAAACCTTATCACGAAAAATCTATGGAAAGGCGATGAATCTGCAAATCATTTATGAAACATCATAAAACCCTTAAAAAGGAGTTCATTCTTATGAAGAAATTAAACAAACAAACAGCAGATCAGAGGATTTCACCCAGTTTAACCCTTCTTCTCGCAACTGCATGCGGTATCATTGTCGCTAATCTTTACTATGCACAACCCTTGATAGGATTAATTAGTACGGCAATTGGACTTTCTCCAAGCAATGCCGGATTGATTGTCACACTAACCCAAATGGGATACGTTGCCGGCTTACTATTTCTGGTCCCTTTGGGAGACATTATCGAAAATAAAAAACTTGTCGTTGTATCGCTCCTGCTAAGCGCAGCGGCTTTGACTGCAACAGCATTTGTGAAGCAGGGAACACTGTTTTTAGCAGCTGCCTTTTTCATCGGATTAGGATCGATCGCAGCCCAAGTGCTCGTGCCATTTGCATCATACCTTGCATCAGATTCTGAACGCGGCCGTGTTGTCGGCAATGTCATGAGCGGCCTGTTACTCGGTATCATGCTTTCCCGCCCGATATCCAGTCTAGTCGCTGATATCTGGGGGTGGAATGCAATATTTGCGTTGTCCGCCGCGGTAAGTGTTGTCCTGGCAATCGTATTATCAAAAGTGCTCCCTGCCAGAAAACCAACAGCAAACACAAACTATACTGCCTTACTCGGTTCAATGTGGAAGTTGCTGCGTACGACTCCAGTCTTACGCCGCCGTGCCATCTACCATGCGTTTGTATTTGGAGCTTTCAGCTTGTTCTGGACTACTGTACCTTTATTATTGTCCGGTCCCGCTTTTCATTTTTCTCAGAAGGCAATAGCGCTATACGCACTTGTGGGAATTGCAGGTGCAGTCGCTGCGCCAATAGGCGGCCGTCTGGCTGATCGCGGCTTGACCCGGCTTGCCACTGGAATCGCTCTCGGTGTTGTCATCGTTTCTTTATTACTGCCGCTCATGATTCAGAGCAGCTCCCCCGTCGGAATAGCAGTTCTAGTGGCCGCAGCTATTCTGTTAGATATGGGCGTATCTGCAAACCTTGTGCTCAGCCAACGTGCCATTTTTTCGTTGGCGCCAGACATTCGCAGTCGATTAAACGGATTATTCATGGCGATCTTCTTTCTTGGTGGCGCTGTAGGGTCATCTATTGGAGGATGGGCATATGCCTCAGGCGGATGGAGTGCAGCATTATGGATTGGAATCGCTTTTCCGGTCATAGCTTTGCTTTATTTCGTCACAGAGAAATAAGTCTTTCACCAAAAATAAGCAGTGTGGAGTAAATAAACAAAAATACCAAGGGCGTATAAACCCTTGGTATTTCTATGATTGAGGCCTTCACCGATTATTCCCTAAACATATGATGGCAAAAACCTATTCTGGGAGTGATCATTAAAAAGGTCATTCTTTTTCTAATGATGATTAAGTTTTCTAAAATTGCTGCCCTTCACTTCAGCTACGTCATATACAGTAACAAAGGCAGTTCTGTCAATTTCATTAATAATTTCCTTTAGTTTGGTTTCTTCTAAGCGGTTGATGACACATGTGATTTCTTTAAACTTCTCGTGGGAAAAACCCCCGTAAGCGTCTTTATATGTGGCGCTTCGGCCTAATTGATCACGTATGGTCTCTACCATTAATTCAGGTTCGGCGGTAATAATTTGAAAGGTTTTAGAACCGCTTAAACCTTCCTCAACCACATGAATGACTTTGGATGCAATGTAGTAAGCAATGACTGAAAGCAACGCCCCTTGCAAACCAAATACTGTGGAAACAAAAATAAACACAAATAAGTTTAAGAATAGAATGAGATCGCTCGTTCCAAATGGCAGTTTTCGGGATAGCAGCACAGCAAGCATATCAATTCCATCTAACGCGCCGCCATTACGCAGCGCCAAGCCCATTCCAAAACCAAGGATAATCCCGCCGACAACGGTAATTAACAAGGTATCTCCCTCTATGATAGCCGGGGTATGGTGGAAAAAACTTGTACCCGCGGCAAGTGATACGATTCCGATAATTGATAATAACGCAAAGCTTTTCCCAATTTGCTTATATCCTAACCACACAAACGGAATGTTAATAACAGCAATCAAAATTCCCAGCGGCAAATTGAATAGCTGTGAACCAACGATGCTAAGACCAGTCACCCCTCCATCAGATACACTGTTTGGAATAAGCACTGTTTCTAGTCCATATGCCGCTATAATTCCTCCGATTATAACCATGATGACTTGCAGAATCATTTTCGCCTTAAATTTCTTACGTTTTTTGATTGTATCCATACCATTCCTCATTTCTTAAATATTTCGTTATATTTAACTATACCATAATAGATTTTTTCAGCTAAAAACATGCTTTTAAAAAAGGTTAATCAGGTATTTTTGTAAGAGTACCGCTTCTGATACCACTTTATCCCAAATACAAACCGAAGAATATCAAATCCTAAAGATAAGGTAACCCTTTATGACTTAGAACATTCAACATGTACCTGATGCAGATGAGATCTAGCAATCCTTTTAAAGCACAAATACAAAGGAACTTACATTCCTCGGTAACCTTCATACAAACGAGAAGACTTGAACCTCCTTGGGTTATTTACCGCACTAGGCCTCAAACATGTACGCTTCCAGATCAGAACACCGAAAATCCTGATTTATTCTGATATTATACTTTTAAAAGAGGAGGTTTGATTACATTGAATAGCTTATGCCGCAGCAAACAAGCCCCATTTGAATACACCATATCTCTTATAGGGGGCAAATGGAAAATGAGAATTCTCTATGAGTTAGGATGTGAAAAAACGATGAGATACGGAGAGCTGAAACGGGCTATGCCCTTAATCACCCATAAAATGTTAAGCGCACAGCTCAAGGAATTACAAACCGACGGCCTTATTCATCGGACAGAGGTTTCTCAAATCCCCCTCAAAGTAGAGTATTCGTTATCAGACAGAGGGCTGTCTTTGTATCCCCTCATAGATGAAATGTGCAAGTGGGGAATAACACAAGGCGCACCTCATGAATAAAAACCACTTACAAAAAAGTGCGTACTTGTCTCCCAATGAGAGGAATTTTATACTAAATAAAAATATTTTATTAGGAGAAAAAGATGACAAAACAAGTCTACATCATTCATGGCTACAGAGCCTCCTCAGCAAACCATTGGTTTCCATGGCTAAAAAAACTTCTGCTCGCAGACGGGATTCAAGCAGAAGTTTTAGACATGCCTAATCCGCTTGAGCCAAGACTAGAAGATTGGCTGGATACACTCTCTTTGTATCAACACAATTTACATGAGAATACGTATTTGGTTGCACACAGCTTAGGGTGCCCTGCCATTTTGAGGTTTTTGGAACGTACTCAATTGCGCGAACAGCTTGGCGGAATCATTCTTGTTTCCGGCTTTGCCAAATCATTGCCCAATTTAAAGATGTTAGATGAATTTACAGAGGGATCATTTGATGATCAAAAAATCATCAGGTCCGCAAAGCACCGTGCTGTCATTGCTTCTAAGGACGATCAAATTGTGCCATTTGCATGGAGCAAGGATCTGGCACAACAAATCGACGCTGCGTTTTATGAAGTCCAACACGGGGGTCATTTTTTAGAAAATGAGGGATTTACTTCTTTACCTATTGTTCATGATATTTTAAACTCCTATTTTTCAAAAGAAACCCGCTAAAACATTCTTAGTATTTGAATAAGCCCGCTTTAGAAAAGCGGGCTTTCTGCGTTATTGCTTAATCAATACCGATAACTCACCTTCAAATACTTTTTCTTCTTTATGATTAAAAGTAGATAACAATACAGTGAGTATTCCCATTTCGTTTCTCTTTGGCTGCTTATCAAGAACCTCAACAATTGTATGCAGTTCATCATCTGGATAAACGGGTTTTATGAATGTAATATGATTCATTTCTGTTCCGGCAATAATATCGTCTCCATAGAAACCTTCTTCAATCCAAAGTTTAAAAGAAATGGCCAGCGTTTGTATGCCAGAAGCGATAATTCCATTAAATCTGCCTTTATTCGCTTTTTCCTCGTCTAAATGCATATATTGAGGGTCAAATTCACCAGCAAACCGCATAATATCATCTTTTGTTAATTTTAAAGATTTCGTTTTGAATACCTGACCAATTGTAAACTCATCTAACTTCATGCTTACACCTCTATTTTGTCATTTGTGTACTTGTTTATTGTAGCACTGAGACATCAGCAAATAAAAAATTGCATTTACAGCTTCATCAATTGCCTATGATGCAGAAGGTTCTAATTGGTATTGTAAAAAGGGTATCAATAAAAAATCATCCAAGACTTATTATGAGCTGGAGACTGAAGGCACTCATATCTTCAATATTGTCATTCATTGCTGTTGATATTTTTAAAGCCATCATCCCCTAATGATTCCTAAGGTATCTCAACTTGATTTCACTCTTCACACAACTCTTCCCTAGTTATACTAAAGATATTTACGGTGCAATTATCGATCGTTACTGAGTTTAAGTTGTTAAAACGTAAAACAATAACTATTTGGTTTTTATCGTATTAAAGCTAGTCGTCTTAACCATTTCGAATATTTTATTTTCTAAACGAAGCTGAAAGACCTCTCATATCTTCCAAGCAGCTTTCAGTTTTTTTATGCCCTCTCGTATGTTGAATTCAGAAACCCCTGCAAATCCAAGTGAGACCGTTTTTGTAGGAGGATTGTTTTTATAAGAAAGAGAAACAGGATAAATTTTTACTCCATGCTCCTTTGCCTTCTCAATTAACTCTTTTTCGCTAAATGGCAAATAAACGTCAAGTAAGATGCGAAGCCCGGAGTTTTCTCCGCGAATCCTGACATGCTTTCCTAATTCACTTTGCACAGCCTCTAATAAAATGGCTCTTTTTTTACGGTAAAGCTTTCTCATTCTGTTGATGTGTTTTTGCCACTCTCCATTTTTTATAAATTCAGCTAGCGTCAGCTGACTGTGGCAGGACACCGTTTGCTTATATAATGACGTGATGTCATGGCCTTTTTTTAAAAGAGGCGAAGGAAGAATCATATAGCTGATACGCAGCGAGGGAAGAAGAGACTTAGAAAAAGTGCCCATATAAATGACACGGTTATGCTGGTCAAGCCCTTGCAAGGAAGGAACCGGCTGTCCTGTGTACCTAAATTCCCCATCATAATCATCCTCTATAATAAATGATTGATTTTCAGCCGCCCATTTGAGCAGCTGAATTCTTCTATTAATCGTCATAATGGTTCCCAGCGTAAATTGGTGAGAAGGCGTGACGTATACAAGGTTTGGCTGCTGTTCTTTGATCTTTTGTATGCAGATGCCTTCATCATCAACTGGTATAGGAAGTATATTCATGCGATTGGCTTCAAAAATCTTGCGTGCTCTTGGATAACCGGGATCCTCATATCCTATGGAAATATTCGGCTCAAAAACTTGACACAAGATTTGCAGAAGAATCGGGTTACCGGCACCTATGATGACTTGTTCAGGGATACAATGAACACCGCGTGATTGATACAGGTACTCTGCAATGAGTGTTCTCAGCTCAAACTCTCCTAAATCATTTCCCGGCCGATAAAGCTCGTGGCCATATTGGTCTAAACTATTGACCATGCTTTTTCGCCATGCGGAAAAAGGAAAGTAAGAAGAATCTACATTTCCATAGTGAAAATCAATCCATTGTTTATTTTCTTGTGCTTTTTCTTTAATTAGTGATGCGCTTGGCATTTTACGATAGGCAAAATCAGAATCATGATAATCAGCAAACCATCCGCTTCTTGGCTTGCTCACGATATAGCCCTCAGCGGCAAGCTGTTCATAAGCACGCTCTACAGTCGTTTGACTGATGGAAAGCTGACTCGCCAGAAGTCTTTTTGAAGGGAGCTTCATTCCTTTTTGAATACGCCCCTGATGCATGTTTTCTTTGAAATACCGATAAAGCTGCTGATAAAGCGGAATATCCAGATTTCTATTCAAAAAAGGCGTGATATCCATTTGCACGTTGTTCTCCTAACTGGTATGCATTTTTTTATGAAAACTGGCTGTTTATAAAAGGCCAATTCCAGTTTATAGTCATTGTAATCCTTAGATACTGGTTTTGTTAAGAAAATCCAGATCATTAAAAAGAAACATATTTGGAGTGATGGCAATGAACAAAACAACAAATGGCTGGATAAATGGTTTTATAGGCGTACTCATTTTCAGCGGCTCGCTGCCTGCAACCCGCTTAGCTGTGACGGACTTCAACCCATTGTTCCTCACCGTATGCCGCGCTGCGATAGCTGGTGTATTGGCTGGGGGTCTCCTTCTCATTTTCCGGCAGCAGCATCCTGCCAAAACAGACATCATTTCACTATTGGTGGTAGCATTCGGCGTGGTGATCGGTTTCCCGTTGCTGACAGCCTTAGCGCTTCAGTATGTCACATCCGCACATGCTATTGTCTTCATTGGGCTTCTTCCGCTTGCAACGGCGATCTTCGGCGTCCTGCGCGGAGGGGAACGCCCCCGGCCGGTCTTCTGGATGTTCTCAGCTGCTGGCAGCTTACTAGTAGCAGGCTTCGCCCTGATCCAGGGAGGAGGATCATCCCCGCTTGGCGACGCGTACATGCTGGCTTCTATCGTCGTATGCGGTCTTGGTTATGCAGAAGGGGCTAGGCTTTCACGGCGTCTGGGGAACTGGCAGGTGATCTCTTGGGCACTCGTTCTGTCGCTTCCTCTGATGCTGCCTTTGTCGTTCTTTTTTACACCGGACTCATGGTCAGGCATCGGCGTGCCTGCGCTGCTCAGTCTTGCCTATGTATCCTTATTCAGCATGCTGATCGGCTTCGTGTTCTGGTATCGGGGGCTCGCCCAAGGCGGAATTGCGGCGGTTGGGCAGCTGCAGCTTCTTCAGCCCTTCTTTGGACTGCTGCTTGCCTCAGTAATTCTGCACGAGAAAGTGGGCTGGGCACTCGTTGCAGTGAATATTGCCGTTATCATGTGCGTGGCAGCTGCTCGGCGATTTGCAAAGTAAGGAAGACGATTTTACAAAAGGCGAATAAGCTGAATACTTGCTCTAACAAATGAAGTAAACTTCAAAAATACATGAAGGCATAAAAAATACCAAGGGTCTGCACCCCTTGGTATCATTGATGCGGACGAGACGACTTGAATCTCAGGGGTTATTCACCTGCTAAGCCTTCAATAAAGTGAAAGCTTATCGTTTCTTATATATGCCTATGTTTTAGTGGGCACGATTTCTGTAACTATGCACTATCACTGATGTCACGTTGTGATATTACCGAAGAATGATCAAAACAATTCTTTTTTTTTTCACACTATAACGCTTGCAAAGTGTAACAGTTTAACATATTATGTTTAGTGATTGATCAATAACTAAACAAGGGAGCTCTCACAATGGCTAGACCAAGAAATCATAATCGGAAGGAAGAAATTCTCGATGCGGGAATAGAAGTATTTGCAGAAAAGGGTTATTACAATACAACAACAGCTCTTATAGCTGAAAAGGCTGGCATTTCTCAGCCATATGTCTTTAAATTTTTCAAAACGAAGGAAGAATTGTTTGTGGCTGCTTTAGATCAGGCATTTGAAAGAATCCTTGCAGCATTTCAAAAAGTGGAGTCCCGCCCAGATCAGCTCGTTAATAAAATGATTGAAGCATATGAAGAGCTGGCTGTGTCACACCCTAATGAAATGTCATTGCAGGTCATTGGCCTTTCAGTGCCAGAAGAAACCATCAAAAACTCTACAAAACAGGGTTTGTCACGCATTAGAAATTTTACATTGGAAAAATTTCAGACCACAGGGATCACAAATGCAGAGAGTGAAGTTACCACTTTTTTAGCAAGAGGAATACTCTGTAATATCTCCTTTTTCTTAGATTTTCCCGAGCTTATTGATGGTAAACAAAATTGAATGACCGATTAAGTTCGGTTATTTATTTTAATAATTATTTATTGATTGATCACTAACTAAATGGAGGGAATGCAAATGAAAACTGCTATTGTATTAGGAGCTACAGGGGGAACGGGGCAGGTTATTATATCAGAATTACTGACCAGAGGGATAAACGTGATTGCTTTTGGACGTTCCGAAAGCAAATTGAAAGAATTAATGAAAAAAAACAATTTTAATCAACAGCTGTCATTTAAACTGGGCGATATATTTGATTACAAAACCATTGTAGAAGCAGCAAAAGATGCAGAGGTTATTTTTCAGTGTGCCAATGTCAAATATCAAGAAATGGCAAGTCGGCTTCTATTACTTGGTGAAAATGTGATGAAAGCGGCAAATATTCTTCAGAAGAAAATTGTGATCGTAGATGGAATATATGTTTATGGGCATCAAGTAGGAAATGGCGATGAAAACCATCCAAAACAACCACATACAAAGAAAGGTAAACTAAGGGTCGCATTTGAGAATCTCATTTTCAGCCGCAAATGGGAGAATGCAAAACCATTAATTGTTAGACTTCCTGATTATTATGGTCCAACTTCACAAAACTCCTATTTGCAGCCTACACTGGAAGGGATGGCCGCTCATAAGATTCCTATTTTTATCGGGAACTTGAAAACCCCGCGGGAATATGTCTATTTACCAGATGCCGCCAAAATGATTGTCAATATAGCAGAAACGGAAGATGCCTATCGGGAGAACTGGAATATACCTGGAGCTGGATTGATTTCAGGAAAAGAAATCATAAACATAGCCCGAGAGATAACCGGAAATCGAAGAGTGGTCATTCCTTTAAATAAAACGGCCATTCGATGCATTGGCATGTTTGATCCGTTTATGAGAGAAGTGGTTGAGATCATGTACCTTACGAAAGAAGGATTTGTATTGAGCGGAGAAAAATATGAAAAACGGATTGGTTCTATTCCAGCAACTCCTTTCACAAAAGGTCTTGAAGAAACATTGCGGTTTTTAATACGTAATAAACAATAGGTCAAGCGATCCTTTAGATAACATTCTGTTCCCTATTTAAGAGAATGTTTACTGCTGTTATTTTGCAAAATGAATTAGGAATTGCCTATTGAGTTACCAAATCAATGATCTATTTGCATTCAGGAGTACAAATCGAATAAGTCTTTTTTAAACAAATTCAGCTTATTGTTTAGAAAATGTTCTTTACGGGAATAAGACAAAAACAAGTCACTCTCTTACTGTTGTTGATCAAACAACAGAGTCAAGGCTGCCGAAATGATTTCGACAGCCTTAGTCTCTTTCTATTTGTTAATCACAATCGATAATTTATAATTGACATGCTTGTTTAATTCCACTAAAAATTGATCTAACGCTTCATTAGACGGAAATCTGCATTCAAGAAGATAACAGCCATCCCCGCTGATTTTATAATTATTGATGACATATTTCTCCTGTGTTTTTATAAATGACAGGTATGGCTGATGATGGGTGCTTTTTGTATAGATATTAAGCAAAGCATGTATATAACACCCTAATTTCACTTGGTTCACTTTAATTGTATATCCCTCAATGATACCGTTGTCTTCTAATTTGGCAACCCTTGAGGCTGCTGCTTGACCTGTTAAATGAACTTTCTCACCTAATTCTTTCATCGTAATACGGCTATTTTGAGATAACTCCTCTAATATTTGCATGTCTGTGTGATCCAACATGAAATCAAATCCCTTCTAAAATCTTTCTGTTCATCATCTCTCTAAAAGGTGCAATTAACCTGATTCTGCCTTAATGACAATTTATACAAAATAAATTACATACTTTCAAAAACCAAGTCAATCAACAGAAAGACTTGATTTGTTCCATGTATTTATTCAGCGGCTGCCTGTAAACTATACACATCTTAAAAAAAGGAGTGTTATACATGAACATTCAACAAATTCGTAATGCCACACTTGTTGTCAAATATGCAGGCAAAACGTTTTTAATAGATCCCATGTTAGCTGAGAAGGGTGCTTATCCGCCATTTCCAAACGCGCCAAGACAGGATCAAAACAACCCTTTAGTTGAATTGCCAGCCTCTGTTGACCATATTATTAACGATATTGATGCTGTGATTGTTACCCATCTACACCTTGACCATTGGGATGAGGCGGCTAAAAAGGTATTGCCAAAAGATATCAAGCTGTTTTCCCAAAATGAAGAAGATGCAATAGAAATACGAAATGCTGGTTTCAAAAACGTCGAAGTTTTAACTAAAGACACAGTCTTTGAAGGCATTCAGTTAATTAAAACAAAAGGCGAACACGGAAGAGGAGAAATTCTAAAACTTGCAGGTCTTGTATGCGGTGTTGTGTTCAAACACCACAGTGAGAAAACATTATATATCGCCGGAGATACAGTCTGGTATGATGCGGTTCAAGAAGAGATTGATACACATCAGCCGGACATCATTGTAGTGAACGGCGGAGATAATCAATTCTTTGAAGGCGGTTCTCTCGTCATGGGGAAAGAAGATATCTATGAAACGTATAAGGCTGCTCCAAAAGCAAAAATCATCGTGAGCCACATGGAAGCTGTCAACCATTGGGGATTATCAAGAAAAGAATTAAAATCTTTTATTCATGAAAAAGGAATCTCCTCTCGTGTCTTAGTGCCTGATGATGGCGAATCATATTCATTTTAAATGTTTATGTAAGGACAGAAGTGGTCATGATGTCCGTTGAAAACAATAAAAAATGAGTGCGTCGTTTTTTTGAAACGATTGAACAAGAAAAGTACGATGCCTTAAAAGACTTCTGCCATAAAGACTTTGTATTCTACCCGCAATTAGATACACCGTTTCCGAGTGTAGATGGCTTAATAGAATCTGAAAAGAAAAACTTTGATGCTTTTCCCGGGTTTTAAAATGCCAATTAAAGCGACAGAGCTGAAGACGACCTTGCAGCCGATTGTTTTATCTTTAAAGGCAAGCACACAGGAACTCCATTTGCCGGTGTCCCTGCAACGGGGAAATCCGTTACGTTTTCTCTCATGATTCTTTTGCGTATTAAAGACGGTAAAATATTTGAACAAAGATCTCATGTCGATGTGCATGAGATTCTCCGTCAGCTCGGCGTTCCTTCCTAGATAATCCAGTGAGAGAAATAAGAAATCATTTTACTCAGTGATCAAGCAATGGCTTGGTCTCTTTTTTATTTTTTCTATAGGATTATCCGGCATGTCACTGGTGCACGGCTGTTAGAGTAACCAAAAATAAAGAAATATCAAAAGCGCATAGCCAAGTTTCCTCCTAACTCAAGATTTCTAGATGCTGTACCTCCTGATAGAATGAAAATACTCTACATCGATTGCTTTTATGTTAGCTGAAGCATAACAAAAAGATATTACCCGTTACTTTACATTCCTGTGATAAGAGTGCATAGTAATTTACTATAAAGTATTCATATTGAGAGCATACTCTTATCAGAAGGAGAGTGGGGATTGTGAGAGAAACCTGTGTTCCGACTGGCGTAGAACTAAAAAGCACTGGTTTTGGATATACGTTATCCTTAATAGGCGGTAAATATAAAATGATTATTTTGTATTGGTTGTCTGAAAATAAGGTTATGAGGTTCAATGAGCTGAAGCGATGTATTGGGATTATTTCCTTTAAAACACTAAGTGTTATGTTAAAAGAACTTGAGGAAGATGGTCTTATTATACGCAAAGAATTTCCCCAAATACCTCCAAAAGTTGAATATTCATTATCTGAACGTGGTTGTTCACTTATTCCATTGTTAGATATGATGTGCGAGTGGGGAGAGAAAAATAATTTTCAAGCTCAAGAAGATGTAACAAAATAGGCATAGTGTAAAAAAGAAGTACCTTCTCGTTTAGAGGTACCTCTTTTTAATTTTTATAAAAGTTATCCATTACATATTATCAATGAAATTTAAATAATCTTGAGTGCTTTTTTCTATTTCACTTACAGATGGCTCAAATTCTGCTCCATAAAATGCAAAGAACGAACGATAATCTGCTTTACAATAGATGGCTGTCAACTCAAACGGACGCAACACTTGTTCAAGTGTATAATGGTATCTTCCTGCTTCACTATAATCTGCATTTTTGATCCCGGCAGATACCCCTAAAGCAACTTTACGATTCTTTAATTTATCTCCTTTTGAACCATAAGCCCATCCATAAAGGAAAACATCATCCAGCCACTTTTTTAAGAGAGGAGGACAGTTGAACCAATATACAGGAAATTGGAAAACAAGGTTCCCGTGAGTTTCAACCAATTTTTGTTCTTTTTCCACATCAATGTTCCCATCAGGATAAACCTTATACAATTCGTGCACAGTATATTTTTCTGGATATTTTTTTAATTCTTCTACCCATCGTTTATTAACAACAGATGTTTCTAAGCTCGGGTGTGTTATGATAACAAGAGTTTTCAATGTTTCTCCTCCTTAGGCTGATTTTATTTTTATTGTAGAGTCGAAGCTAAGAATATGTAAGTACGCACTTTTATTACAGGTACTTACATAAAGGTAAGTACCTCCAAGTAACACCTGTTATGATAGGGGTTAGGCGTCCTTTTGACCTCAAATGTTAACTCTAGGAGCTTGGATAAAGACAAGACAGTGAGATTAACCATTTATACATGATGAAAAAATGAAACCCCTTTTTGGAATTCCGACATGCACTTGGCGGAATGTAATGGGTACTCTAAAAAACGCAAATAAAAAAGATACTAGTTTTGCATAGTATCTTCTTTAATAATTCTTTCTCTATTTCGCTCATTCATTTACTGATCCCGCGTCATAAACGACCTTAAATATGTCTCTATGCGCTTTGCTTCTGCTTAAGACTGTTCCACATTTTAATAGATACAATAGAAATCAAAGCAAATGATATGATAACCAATACAGTACCCACTATAGACTCACTAAAGTTGATGACAATAAAACTAGAAAAAATCAATAGAGGGATATTCATAATAACGACAGTTAAAATGTAAACACGATACTTTAACCCAACGGCTGCTGATAAAAAACACACGACATCTGTTGGGGCTATTGGACAAATCATCCCCAATGCCAAAAACTTATAATTGTAAGTCTCCAATAATTTTTTTAATTCCGGATGTTTGTGCTCCAAGTCCTTGATCATTTTTCCGCTTGAAAACATTCTAGAGAATAAATAAACCAACGTTTCGCTCAAAACAATGCCGGCCATCGATAATATGAAACTAACAATTGGATCGAAGCATATTCCTCCTAAAAACATGAGCGTTACACCTGGAATAAAAAAGAGCAGCCTTACTATCCACAGAGCAATAAACAGCAACATTGCGTATTTTGTATTGGTTGATATAAATTCCTGTAAATCACTCATTTCGAGTGACAATAAATGATATTCCTTTAGGATATAAATGGCTAACATCCATAAAGCTAAAACAACAAATTTATTTTTCAATTTCTTCCCTCTCCTCGCTTTCCATACATACATGATAAGCAATGAGAATGAAGAAACACCCTGCAAAATTCTTAAGGATTCTTAAGTTTTATTTTCCAAGAAAAAAGCTTATGGAATTCTTAATCCCATAAGCCATAATCTATTGGATGCTCAACAATAAAGCTCATCCAGCCTTCTCTATATTCCGCATGAATATTCCCATTATGAAGTTCAACAATTCTTTTTGAGATCGCAAGTCCGAGGCCGGTTCCTTGATGATCTGTTCTGGCCTGATCGCCTCTGAAAAACCGTTCAAACAACTTGTTTATGTTGTTAACCTCGAAATTCTCAACTTTGTTTGATACTCTCAAGATTGCTTTGTCACCAATGATCTCAAGGCTTATGAATAATTCAGATGGTTTCATGCTGTATTTTATCGCATTCATAAAGAGATTATCATAAACACGGACCATCTTTTCTATATCCATTAAAACAGGTACATTGTCTTCTGTAATTGATTTTTGAACACTTAATTGTTCCTTTTCAAAAATAGGAATGTATTCTCCGATTATCTGTTCCAATAAACCCGACAAATCTGCTTCTTTACAGGTTAACTTCACATTCGGGCTCGATAAATGAGTATACTCAAACAGTTCATCAATCAGGTATTTCAGCCTTTGCGATTTTGAATCAATCGTTTCGAGATATTCCTGAAATTGCGCTTTGCTGTCGTATTGCCCTTTTTTTAATAAATCCAAATATCCGATAATAGATGTTAAGGGTGTTCTTAAATCATGGGATACATTTGAAATCAGTTCACTTTTTGACCTTTCTAATTGTCTTTCGTGTTCAAATTTCTTTTCTAACTCTTTGGACATATCATTGATGTTTTGGGCAAGCTGGGTCAATTCATCCCTGCTCTCAATCCTAATGGTCAAGCCAAGTCTTCCATTGGCAATATCATGAACACTTTCAGTAATAAGCTTCAAATATAATATTTTCTTCCGTGCCATGATAAAAAAAACTGCAATAAAAGTAAGAATAGCTGCCGAATACTGAAGCAGGATCATAAAATAGCTACTGCGGATGCTAAGCTCTGTCAGATAATTCATCTTTTGCAGATACACGTTAAATAAAATAATGAGTATCATCATACCTAATGAAACAAGAAAACTAATTGCGACCGCACCAAGAAGCTTCACAATGATCTTATTTCCAAATTTCCTCATATTTTATATCCTGTTCCCCAAACCGTTTTAATGTAAATGGGATGCTTGGAATCCTCTTCTATTTTATCTCTGATTTTTGTAATGTGTACCATCACAGTATTGTCCGATTTAAAAAAGTCTTCCTTCCATACTGCTTCATATATCTTTTCAACACTCAGAACAATTCCTTTGTTTATGCAAAGCAGTTCAAGTATATCGAATTCTTTCGGAGTCAGCCTCACTTCCTGCCCCCGCACCCATACTTGCCGTGTATCTGTATTTACGGTCAAGTCACCAATTTCAATGATGTTCTTCGTGCTGCTCGTATCCGTATTGTATTTTTTATATCTCCTTAATTGGGATTTAACCCTTGCAATTAATTCTAATGGGTTAAACGGTTTCGTTAAATAATCATCGGCACCAGCAGCAAGCCCTTGAATTTTATCCATATCTTCCGATTTTGCAGAAAGCATGATGATGGGCAGGTTACGTTCTTGCCTAATCTTCATACATGCTTCAATTCCATTCATGTTGGGCATCATAATATCCAATATCATGAGGTCATACTCTTTTTGTTCCAATAGTTTTAAAGCTTCGATTGCATCTTTAGCCTTTTGAGTGTGCAGACCTTCATTTTCTAAATAAACAGAAATAAGGTTTCTAATATCTTTGTCATCATCAACAATCAGAATGTTAGACTCCATATAACTCCTCCAAATTAGATTGCGGCATCGAACAGCTGAAGACATAAGCTGGCGGCACATTTCTAAGTTCTTTTTTTACATCTGTTTTGGTAAAAAACTGTTCAAAAAACGTTTTTTTAAACGTAGTGTATTGAAAAGTAATGAATTCCCCATTTTTTTTTAACATCTTGGCGGTATCTAATAAAATGTTGGCTGAAACACTTTTTGGCAAGCTAGCAAAGGGAAGACCGGAAATCACATAGTCTATATAAGGCATACCATAATCCTTTACATACTGGCTGCTCGTTTCGGCAGATCCATTGACAATAAATACATTTCTTTCGTCTTTAAATTTTTCTTTCAATAATAAATAAAATGCTTTATTTTGTTCTACTAATAAAATAATCGTCTTCGGATTTCGCTTTTCAAGCAGTTTTTTTGTGAATGCACCTGTACCTGGCCCATATTCGACAATGTATTTGGCTGTCTTAAACTCAATTCCCTCCATCATTTTATCTCCAAGAAACCTTGAACTAGGAAGGATGGCACCAACAGCTCTTGGATGAACTATATATTGAAATAAGAATAACAGACGCTTCATATCTAATCTCTCCATTTGTTTGACATTTTTAATCCTACCTTACATGGAAAACCTGAAGAAAAAGGGGCAAAAGTTCTTAAGAATTCTTAAGTTTTGGCGAAGCTAACCAAAAATCGTTTCCTCCTATTAAATAAGTTTCAAAACGATCCCTATCTATTACACGGTAATATTTAGATGCACAAACTTTTATATGAAACTGAACGAGTTAATGGAGAGGAATGAAAGAATGAAGAAACTTAGCAAGATATGTTATTGGAATGTTGTCCTGCTGCTTGCCTTATTGCTTGCTAGGTGTACGGGCTAAGAACGAAGAATCAAAACAATCTTCAAATCATGATTCTGCTTTACACTCATATTCATAATAGTATTCACCCGATAACGATCGAAGCAACATATAGCTTATACAGCGAAAAACTCTTTAAATTTTGATTACGTGTGTACTAATAATCTATTTACAATTAATATTGACATCAATCAGGGAAATTTATATAATCATCGGAGATATCGAGCAATCCTCTCAAATGATTTTTTAAGATGTACTTTTAATTGAATAAATTATTTTGAGGAAAGTAGAGAAATAAATAAGTATCGTAATTCTTTCGTCTTAGAAATTGATTATGTTTTTAACATAACAATATCTGAGACGTTTTTTATTATTTTTTATGCAAATCCTATAGAAAAGGAGGTTTTTATAATGAAAAATATTTACAAAGATGTCCTTTTAATTATCATTGGAACATTTCTAATTGCTGCATCTATTGAGTTTTTTGTTATTCCAAATAAATTAGGTGATGGAAGCACAGTTGGTATTGCTTTAGTTTTATATTATCTATTTCATATTCCAACAAGTATAAGTACGTTTCTAATAAACCTTGTTTTTATAGCTGCAGCTTATAAATTCTTAACAAAGAAAACGATCCTTTATACCACATTCGGGGCCATTATGACGTCTGTTTTTCTTAAGATTGTAAGCTTTATTCCATTTGCCATCCATGACATCATTTTAGGTATTGTGTTTGGAGCTTTGTTGATGGGGGCAGGGCTCGCCATGATTTTTATTGCAGATGGTTCTACCGGAGGAACCACTCTTATGGCTTATTTATTAAATTATACTAAAGGGTATAGTATTTCAAAAAGCTTATTCTATATGGATAGCTTTATTATATTTGCCTCCATATTTGCTGTGGGAATTAATAACACATTATACACGTTTATTTTTGTTTATTTGTGCGTCAAGATCGTCGATATAATGATTGAAGGTTTTCATAATAAGAAAGCTATGACCATTATGTCAGATAAATATGAAAAAATTGCACAGTTCATTACTAGTGAGTTCGGCAGCGCCGCAACTATATTTTATGGATATGGTTATTATGCTAATAAGGATAAACGTATTATCTATGTTGTCATTAAAAAGAACGAGCTGCTAAAAATTAAGAAGAGTGTTCAAGACATTGATCCAAACTCCTTTATCGTTATTCATGAAGTGAAAGAAGCGGTAGGCGGGAAGTTCGGATTGATGAACAATAAGTTAGCTAAAAAGGCAAATTAAATAAACTCATTTTAATTTATTTGATGATTTTTGAAGGAGAGTGGAGGAGTGCTTATTAAAAAGCTCACTCCTCCCTTAATAACATTGTTTCAAAACAAGTGTTATCAAGCCGTTATATTTTTCTTTGCTTAACTCTTGCAAACTGACAACTCCTTTGGATAATTCCGGTAGTATATAAATTAAACAATCCTCTCTAACAATTCCCCCACTTTTTCTGCCATGACACGAGGCGGATAAGGCATTTCGTTTTTTAACCACCATTCCACTACCCCTACGTAAGCATTTGCAACGAATTCAACAATGACATCTTCACTTTGGCCGTGATTTTTTCCTTTCGTTATATCGACATCTTTCTTAAACTCTTCGATATTAAACTTAAGGAACTGACTGCGAAAATATCGCGCACCTTCACTGGCTAACATCGTTGAAAAGAATAAATAATTACTCTCAAGGTATTCCATGCAGTGTACAGTCGATTCAATCCAATCCATTTCAGCTGCCGATTCACAAAAATCTCCCATATTATTTATATGTTCTTCCATGATTTTATCCAACAGATCAAATTTATCTAAGTAATGAAGGTAGATGGTTCCTCGATTAACATTTGCTCTGTCAGAAATATCTTTAATTGTAATGTTATCAAAACTTTTTTCAGTCATCAGCTCAATCAGAGCCCTCTTAATAGCTTCTTGGCTTTTTGTTATTCTTCTATCCACTTTGGACATAGCTGGTCACCAAACTTTCTTAAGATAATCAACAATTTCGTTTGAAATGTTGAATAATCAACAAATTGCATGAATTTAACCATTGTACACACTATTTTTCTATTTACAATAATAAACAACTGCTGATTCATTAATCAATAATGCTTTTCCTTTTCAAATGAGATCAATGTCCATTTTAGTTACAAAATCTATTCTGTTCATCGCAGGTGAAAATGCCAACTCCAGGTACTTCAGCGAAGTTGCTTACAAATTGGCGGCAAACTCAATGCAGGGCATGTGGATCTGTACGACAAAAAGCAGTACATCCCGTTTAAAGGCTGCATTGTGTCAATCATGACCATATGAGGTGAAGAATGATTAAAAAACAGTTTACGATCATTAAGGAAACAGGATTTGCGAGACCAGCAACCTTGTTAGTAAGTTTATCTCATCGATTTACATCAGATATTTTTCTTGAATATCGAGGGAAAACTATTAATCTAAAACACGCACCTAAATCCATAATGGATATTATGGATTTAGGAATAAAACCTGGAACCCAAATATATATACATGCTGATGGAGCTGACGAGGCGCAGGCTATACAATTCATTAAAGATTATTTAATAAAAAGAGATTATGTACAGGAAACTTGATGTCCGCCCATCACAATTGTAAGAGAAAAGGTGGGCTGGATATAGAACCTGTATATAAGAGTTCAGCCTAATTATTAATGCTAAAGTTAGGAGTTGCTTGTTTGACCAAAAGAAATAATTTATTAATATTTATATTAACCGTCGGAACTTTCGGCATTATAAACACCGAAATGGGAGTTATCGGAATATTACCTTTCATTGCTGATTATTTTCATATCAGTGTCTCTACTGCCGGATGGCTGGTGAGTCTCTTTGCACTTACTGTTGCAATATGCGGGCCAACTATGCCGCTATTATTTTCGGGGATAAACCGCAAGAAGGCAATGTTGCTTGTACTTGGTATTTTTGTTCTTGGTAACATAGTCTCTCTATTTGCAACAAACTTTACGATCGCAATAATTGCTCGAGTGATTCCAGCCATTTTTCATCCCATTTATTTTTCAGCGGCTTTTACAATAGCTGCTCACTCAGTTCCCAAGGAAGAATCACCAAAGGCTGTTGCTAAGGTAATTATGGGAGTGTCTGCAGGTATGGTGCTTGGTGTGCCAATCGCAAGTTTTCTTGCTAGTACGCTTTCGCTTCAAATGGCCATGTCATTCTTTGCTATCGTGAATGCTCTAACATTCATTGCTACATTCGTATTTTTCCCTTCTATGCCTGTAAAAGAAAGACTTTCTTATGGAGCACAGGTAAGCGTATTAAAAAAAACAGTTACTTGGCTTTCCATTACTGCTGTTATTTTAATAAACTCAGCAATATTCGGGGTGTATAGTTATCTTGCGGAATATCTGAAAACAGTTACGGAAATGTCTCCAAATACAATTAGTTTAATATTAGTCATCTTCGGCGGGGCGAATATGATTGGAAACATCGCGGCAGGAAAGTTACTCACTAAAAATCCCATCAAATCTGTCATTTTTTATCCATTCCTATTAGGATTCGTGTACATCATATTATTTTTAATAGGGCAGTTTACTTTACCTATGGCTATCATTACTTTAGTTTGGGGAATAGTAGCTGGGATCGGAAATAATATCAATCAATATTGGATTACATCTGCAGCTCCAGAAGCTCCTGATTTCGCTAATGGATTATTTTTAACATCAGCTAACTTAGGAACAACCATTGGCACAGCTGCAGGCGGATTATTTATATCAGTATTTGGTATCCAATACGTCGTATTAGTGGGATTTTTATCCGTTGTATTAAGCTTGATATCGATTTTACTAAGAACTTCTATGTATAGTCCCGAGAAACAATTTTTCAGATAAACTGTATACCCGCAATAAAATGGTAGGTGAAATTTAAAAACATACCAATATCATTTGGTATGTTTCTTGTTTAGACAGACCTTCAGTATTGTGGACAAGTTCCATGTATGTTCTCACCGATCACACTAATCCTTTAATCCCTGTCCATTGAGGATTTTCTCCATATATTTTTCAATCCTTGACTCTCGTGTTTTGGATTGTTTGGCTTGAGAAAAATAAAGAATGTATGCTCTTTGCCGCCCCGGGGTTAATGCTTCAAAAGCAGCTTTCAAGGCAGGGATTTCATCGAATTTATTTTGAAGTTCTTCAGGAATTTTATATTCAGTATCCTTTTTAAAATCCACTTCCAAACCGGCTTTTTCAACCTCAATGGCTTCATGAATATAGGCTTTCAAGATGGTTTCCATTTCAACTATTTCCTGAACATTGGTGAACCGAATCTGACGTGCCGCCTGTACATTCTCCGTTTGTTGGATGAGAATCCCATGGTCATCCTTTATCAAGGCACCTTTGTGAAACAGAAGCGCACAATATTCTTTAAATCCATGTATTAAAACGATGTTTTTACTATTAAACGTGTAACAAGGATGCTTCCACTTAAATTCTTCGGTCAGCTCAAAGTCAAGACAGATATTTCTTAACTTCTCGTATTCTTCCTTCCACTTTGTAGCTTTACTTAAAAATTCATCAACCTTAGGATTCGTTCTGCTATTTGACATCATGATCCCCCTCTTTCCGGAGCAGTTCGGTTTATTCCTTTGCGTTATTCCACTAACAATTTTTTAGGCTCTTCCCGATTCTACATAGATATCACGCTCTGTTTTTCTTCATCCCCTCCCCCTGCCCTGTCAATTTTATTTTTGACATCACGGTATTTGTTTTATTCTCCTATCATCCATTGTATAGGTTCAAACTATATGATTTATTCAATAGATTAAGCTTACGGTGAAGATTATGCAACCATAAAAAAAGGCTTGGACAAGAAACTGCTGACCGTTTAGAGGACTTACTTTGAGGTAATAGGAAATTTGCGGGCTGTTGCATTTCACGTCGAGATACATCTCCTGATTTATAATAAACGTTATCAATGCAGGAAATCTTATAAGATATGCCCCGGCACACTTTGCTATTCAAGTACACCCAAGTCATAAAGGGCTATACCCATGTCCACAACACAAAAAAAGAGAAGGCCTCTTTCCTCGAAACTAGGGATAAAGCCTTCTAACCTTGTTTTATTATTTCACTGTCAACTTGGCAAGGGTGTTCATTAAATGTAACGATTTTATTAGTATTTAACTTCTTTATTCCTACCAATTAATAAGGTTACTACAACACTAGTTATGCTAACTAAAGTTCCTGCAATAGAAAGAAGAATTGTCAAAAAACCATTGGGAATAATAAATCCAACTGGAATGAGCCCCATAAAAATTAAAACGATAAAACATTGATATACTCCAGATATTATTCTTACAACCCAGTTACCAAAAAAGGACATGGCTAATGGAGGGATGAATAAAAATACAACGATCCCAATTGATATCATTAAGATAATAGGCTCATCAAATGAAATGACATGATCTCCAGGGGAATTTTTAGCAGCCACAAGCACAACAACTATAGACATAATTAGCGTAAGAAAAACCAAAGAAAACCTTTTTAACAACGTTATGACTCCTTTTTTTAAACGTACTAAAAACGGCTATCCTGCCTTTTTTCAATTTCCGTAACCATTTTATGTTATTCATTGGAGAATATGAATACAGTTCTTTTTTTCATTAATTCTTCTAGTGAATTCTGATAAAGCTCTTGCTATATCAATTCGTTGACATTAACCTCCTGAAATCTTCACTCCTTTTTCGCCAATTACTGTAATGTAATCTTTATCTAACAACATAACAAATTCATGGAAAT
This sequence comes from Bacillus sp. SN1, assembly GCF_002796895.1. Lineage (NCBI taxonomy): Bacteria > Bacillati > Bacillota > Bacilli > Caryophanales > Bacillaceae > Bacillus > Bacillus sp. SN1. The sequence goes on along the minus strand of NZ_PHIE01000004.1, from coordinate 383,093 downwards.
CAGACAATTCAAAACTTACAGCGCTTCAAAAAAGAAATTTCAAAAACAAACCACCGAATAATTGTTGTAGTATGCATATGTCCTTATAGAATGTTTTAAGAAACCAACTTTTTTAAAAGGCCTGTACAAATACAGGTGAATAACATACTTTATTACATATAAGTTATCCTGCAAAACTGTGCACGAAATGTCGGGTAGATACATTTCACTCCTGTTATTCTTTTGTTAAAGGAGGTCAATAAATGGGTTCGCTTAAAAGTATGAATAGAGCATTAACGTATATTGAAGAAAACCTCACTAATGATATTGATTTTAAAGAAGTAGCGAAGCTTGCTTTCTGCTCTGAATATCATTTTAAAAGGATGTTTTCCTTCCTTGCAGGTATTTCATTATCGGAATATATCCGTCGCAGACGTCTTACTCTTGCAGCTTTTGAACTTAAAAACAGCAATGTAAAAGTTATTGACATTGCAATTAAGTACGGTTATCACTCACCAGATTCCTTTGCACGGGCATTTCAAAATTTGCATGGCATAAGACCATCAGAAGCTAGAAATAATGGCCATTCACTTAAAGCTTATCCACGAATGACCTTCCAATTATCAATCAAAGGAGGAAGTGAAATGAACTATCGTATTGAAGAAAAAGAGGCATTTCGCATCGTTGGCATTAAAAAAAGAGTTCCTATTATTTTCAAAGGGGTTAATCCGGAAATTGCATCTATGTGGAACAGTTTAGATGAAGAGGCAATCAATAAACTTAAAAAGCTTTCTAATGTAGCGCCTTTGGGTCTGATTAGTGCATCCACGAATTTTTCTGAAGGTCGGTTAGAAGAAAAAGGAGAGCTCGATCACTATATTGGCGCAGCCACAACGAAACAGTGTCCAAATAACCTCTCACAGCTTGAAGTTCCTGCCTCAACGTGGGCTGTATTCGAAGCAATCGGACCATTTCCGGATACACTGCAAGAAGTATGGGGACGCATTTATTCCGAATGGTTTCCATCGTCAAATTATGAACAAATAGAAGGTCCAGAAATACTGTGGAACGAGCATAAGGATGTAACATCGCCATCCTTTAAAAGTGAAATTTGGATACCAATTTCAAAAAAGAGAAATAAGAGGAACTAAAGGTTCTTTAAGGAAGGGGGCTAACCCCTTCCTCTTTATGCACCAACTCGATCTGCGGCAATTTTGAAATCACCATTGAAGCGCTGTCTGCATCTACAACGTGAATGTTGAGATGCTGCTTAATACCATTACTGTCAATAGAATTCGACTGATCTTCATTTATAATATCGATTACACCCATTTACACTATTTCACATTCCTTTTGGGCACAAAATGGGCACTGATTTAGATTTAAAATGAATCACTGAATTCGCAGTTTATTATGATAAAAATTTGTCTGCTGTTCATTTTTACAAAGGGTTTAAGAGAACCACTATAATTTGTAATAATAAATGGTTCAAGATGATATTTGATACCAAGTCATGAATTCCTAAAGGAGATTTAATTACTCATTTTTCAATGAAAAACTGATCTATGTTAATGAGTCGAGGTTTCAGGATATACACGGACCAATTGACCTTTCCTTTATTGGGAATACCACGTTCCCTATTGTTTTGATGTTGTTTTTACTTGATCTGATTTTTTTAAAAAAGTTATTGACAATAAAAATTTAATCATGTTATTATTAAAAGTTTGATAATCCACCTCCATATATGGTAATCTTAAGAAGGTTACCATATATGGAGGTGGATGATATGTTTCAAATTGGCGATAACATTGTTTATCCAATGCACGGAGCAGGTATAATTGAAGCCATAGAAGAAAAAGAAATCTTAGGGAAAAAACAACAGTATTATGTCATAAAAATGACTATTAGTAATATGCAAGTTATGATTCCAACGCGTAAAATATTGAGTTCAAGTATACGACCAGTTACTGATATACGTGCATTAAAACACATTATACACATTTTTCAGCATGGAGAATCAGATAGGTTACTGCCGTATAAGCAAAGGTATATAGTAAACACGAACAAAATAAAAACGGGTGAAATACAAGAAGGCGCTGAAGTTGTACGTGATTTAATGCGTATGAAGAAAGAAAAAGCACTTAATGCAAGCGAAAAAAAAATGTTGGATAATGCATATGAATTTTTGATTAGTGAACTGGAAGTAATTAAAGGAATCACTGAAAAACAAATAAAAAGTTTCTGTTAAGGTTAATTATAGATCATGTATTGCATGAATATCCTGAATTTTACGATAATATTATGATAAAAAGTAAATCCATTTCAAAAACGTTCAACTTCTTCAACTTACTTTTAGAACATTAACCTCTTTTGTTATTCCTTCTAATCCATTTTTATTATTTAAATGTCTTCACGAACATTTGAAGTTTTATCAAAAAACTCGAGAAAATAGTCACTCGATTTTTGTAATATCCTGATTCACACTGGCACGGACAAGGAGCCGTAAGGATGGAAGAGAGGCAGGGCTTTCATTGTGTTAGGTATATCTAAGTGATTATTTCTAGAAGAAAGTACAATTAATCTCCCCTCTATCTTTAAGAATTTCTTATATCCACTGCGACAGTGAATAGTAATTGTTTATCTTAAATGTAGGTCTATACGAAAAGAAAAGTAATTAATTTATATACATTCCGCATATTGTCAATCAAGTATGTTATACTATAAACAAACCTTTGAAGTGTTAAATCTTTTTCTATTACCTTGTAGCATCTCCCTACTCGAACGTTGAGTAGGGTTTTTTATTGAGTATTATACAGCAGAACATAAAAAAACAGGCCCTCTATAAAGAGCCTGTTTGTATACACGATTGAAGATTAAGCAGTTTTTTGAACGTTAGCAGCTTGAGCTCCACGAGCACCTTGCTCAACGTCAAACGTTACTTTTTGACCTTCGTCTAAAGATTTGAATCCGTCACCTTGGATTGCAGAGAAGTGTACGAATACATCGTCTCCATTTTCACGTTCGATAAATCCAAAACCTTTTTCTGCATTAAACCATTTTACTGTACCTTGTTCCATTTTGTTGCCTCCTAGTGCGTTACCACACATTGTTTTACTATCCCTGCCCAAAGTATCATCAAGACGAAAAGTCGATATTCATACTATCCTTTACACCGAACAAAAATAATTCTTCTTTATCTTAACACGAAACGGAAATAACTGCAAATTAATATTATCATTTTATTAATCGCATTATTTATTAAACATGTGGATATCAGTGCAGAATAAGAGGCCCATTAATAACTATGGTTTGAAAACACCGTGAAAATGAATCGCGAGTGTCTTCAAACCTTTTTCTTTGCTAAAAAGTACTTCATTATTGATTGTTAAAGATTTCTTTAAAAAGCTCAGCTGTTTCATGGCAAGTGCAAGATATTCTTTTTAAAGCAGGGGTGTTTACTGGTAAAGCTTTGTTTCTGCAGATGTTTCCAAACGGTCACTCATGGTTTATCCCCTTTTGCCAAGAATACTTGACCACAAATCATCTTCCTTTTCTTCATTATCACTTTTCAAAGCCTTTTTAATTAAGAAACTAGGAAATGACTCATAAATCAAACCATTTCCCATAGGGGAGCAGGGAGAGAGTTTAACCCGATAAAGAGCCGGGTATAGTCTCATACGCCTTTTGTATCCCGGCTGGCTCTGCTAATAAAGATTTAGTTGAGCTGGAAATCAGTTTATTATTTCCAATAATTTTACAGATGAATGGGAAAGATACTTATCATATATGGTGTATGACGCTGGGACTTCAAAGGCAATAAAACGTTTTCTATACTTAGAAGATCATCAGGGAAGGGGAAACTTTTAAAAAATGAATGAACAAAACCTAAGGACTTTGAGAAAACAGGTTACACCCTATGAAAAGTCCGATTTAGAAAAAAGTATTTGTCAAATCATTAACACATTGGTTCCATTTTTCCTGTTATGGTATTTGGCATATAAGAGTTTGTCGATTTCTTATTTCCTTACATTAGTGATTTCTGTCGTTGCGGCAGGTTTTTTAGTAAGAACCTTCATCATCTTTCATGATTGCTGCCACTATTCCTTTTTTAAGAACAGAAAGGCGAATCGAATCCTTGGAACAATAACAGGAATTCTGACTCTACACCCTTTTGATCATTGGGCACACGATCATTCTGTCCATCATGCGACAAGCAGCAACCTGGACAAACGCGGTACAGGCGATATTTGGGTACTGACCGTTGAGGAATATAAGGAAGCCTCAACGAAGACAAAACTAATGTACCGTTTGTACAGAAATCCGTTTGTTATGTTTATTATTGGGCCGATTTACGTCTTCGGGATTACCAATCGTTTTAATCGTAAAGGGGCAAAACGCAAAGAACGGATAAATACGTATGTAACAAACCTGGGGATCTTCGTTTTGGCAGCACTTTTATGTTGGGCTATTGGCTGGCAAAACTTCCTGCTGGTTCAGGTTCCAATTTTTATGATATCAGGATCTCTCGGAATTTGGATGTTTTATATTCAGCATACGTTTGAGGATTCTTATTTTGAAGAAGATGAGCATTGGGAATATGTAAAAGCAGCAGTTGAAGGGAGCTCTTTTTATAAGCTTCCAAAAGTCATGCAATGGCTAACAGGCAATATCGGTTTCCATCATGTTCATCATTTAAGCCCGAGAGTCCCAAACTATAAGCTTGAAAAAGTGCATAACAACACTGAACCATTGCAAAACGTACCAACTATTACACTGGCAACAAGTTTTAAGTCGTTAAAGTTCCGCCTATGGGATGAAGAAGGCAAAAAATTTGTAGGTTTTAGCCACTTAAAAAAAGCTAAAAGCCAAGTATCAACCCGGCTAACAACCGATTAAATACACTTCCTTAATCGATGATAAAGTGTATAATGCAGAATAAAAGTGCAGACTCGCACAACGGATTTGTGCAGAGGTCAGCACTTTTTCAATGCCAAATACACCTGCCGACTCCACAATGCGGTACATTTGTTTCTATTTTCCGCAAAAAAAATAATACCAAAGGTGATTAAACCCTTGGTATCATTGATGCGGCCGAGAGAACTTGAACCTCCACGGATTGTTCACCCACTAGGCCCTCAACATAGTGAAAACGTATCATGTATTACATAAACCTTATAAATAAAGCAATCTTTATCTTCATTTCCACCTATTTTCTTCTTTTTTCATGAATTTTGGGCAAAAATTGGGCACTACTTTTTTTAAAAAAAATCACTAAAAATATTAGCTTTAAATTTGTAATTCCAGCTAAGACCTAAGAAACCACTTACAAGAGAAGTAATGTGGTCTCGCCCACTGGATGCGATAGTTTTTTCTTTTGGTAGTATCTTGACTTGTCCGATTTTGTAATTCAGTGTAGATAGACAGAGTAAAAAAGAGTACGTATTAATCTTGAATAGCACAAAAAACACTACCCTTTTTGTTACTTTAGAGAAAGGATGTTTTTTAGTTTTGCGGGTATCGGAAAATCTTTGCTAATAGCAATACCTCAATAAGAAGATCTCAATTTCCACTTACCTAGCTATATCAAGGCTTACTTGTCTGATTTGGGATGTTTAGGGTACAAAAGTTGAGTTACAAACATTATCGTCCAAAAAAATCATTTACTGTAATTATTTTACATGGTATTATTTGTATTACACATGCGAAGTATGCATGTATAATAAATTAAATTAAAAAGGAGTGCTTGATCGTGAATCTTAAGTCCATTTTCAAAGGAGTAACATCGACTCTGATAGCTGGTGTAATTGTTGGAACTTGTACTATACCTGCTTTTGCGGAGTCGACTACAAGTGTATCGTCGAAAAATTATGCAGTTACTAGTAGTGGAGAATTCAAAGCTCTAGACAAGGAGGTTTCAGAGGGCTCTGTTGATCAATCAAGCTGGAGTCGGGAGTTCGAATTAGATGAGAATGACGGAGCACAAGTAAACTTCTGGATTTCAAATAACGGGAGTAATGACATAAAAATATCAATTGATGGAAAAGTCTCAAGAACCATCGCACCAGGCAAGCAAGGCAACATTTCGACTGAGGTTAAAAATGGTTGGTTTGGTTGGACATACAATTACACATTTACAGCTTCACCATCGGCTCAAGGTGGTAGTGTTAAGATGAAATATCGTATTGCTCAAAGAAATAATTAACGAATTACGGAAAGGTAATCACTCATTACCTTTCCGTAATTTCATCATTTTTTAGTCTTTTAAAAGATTCCTTACTTTCTATACTTTGGAGATAAATTCACACCAGGTTTTTCATCTTCTCTTTTTCTAAATAAAAGGTTTTGTATTAAATCCTATATGATGCAAATCAAACCCCTTAGTAACTACTTTTCTCCAATTTTCTGCTCCTGCTTTTCCTGCTCTTTTCCCCTCAACCTTATATTATCATGTCCTATATTTAAGGGTTATACAGCGCTCATTATCATTATTTATACCTTTTTTGATGTTTTTCATATTTTCTGGGCAGTAAAGAAACCTTGACCACTCGCCAAGATAAGTAAAATAAAAAACGAAGGCATCAATAAAGTGGAAGCTTATTATCAATTACAAAAGCCTGTTATTTCAAGCATTTGAAGTCATTCATTACACTCATTTATATCAATTTATATTCATTTAAGGCACAAAATGGGCACTGTTTTAACTGTAAATGAACCAAATGAATAATGAGTTATCGATGGTACATCCTCAATAGAAAAAGAAGAGGACACAGAATATTGGTGTGCTGCAATGGCACTACCCCATTAAAAAACCTTCAGGAAGTCTCTATACTTTGTCATGATAAAACTCCTTTTCAATGTATTAGTAAAAAGAGTTAGTAGCTTAATTCATGGGCGCCTTTAATGCATTGATCCCTTAGTTAAACGCAATCAAGAATGTTGCGAAGGAGAATCTCGGTGTGCCTGGCCAGAATCCAGTTTAGCTTTTGCACGTACATTACCGACGGCAATTCCACCTAATATGAGGATGACTCCCATCCATCGTACTATGCTCACATGCTCTTCTAACACTAGTGCTGCCATTGAAACAGCTACTGGAAGTTCAGATGCTGTTAATATAGTGCCAAGTCCTGGTCCAACATGTGGCATCCCAATGGTAAATAAAAGAGGCGGAAGGACAACTCCAAAAAAACCAAGAAGCAAACCATAGGGTGCCACGCCCTTTAAAACAGGAAGATCAAATAGATATATAGGGGGAAACAATAGAAATACAACGACTAAACCCCCAGTGGAAAGCAGAGCACTCTTTAGTAAGGGTGGAGTTTCTTTCCCAACTGAACCACTAAGAAGGATGAAGGTTGAAAACGTTAAGGAAGCGAGTAGTCCCCAGACTATACCTTGCCAAGTCATATTGATTCCCTTCTCTGAAATAATCCCAGCTGCTAGGATAGACCCGACTAGCAGGATAGCTATCGAAATTATTTTCCCTTTTGTAGGCTTTTTCTTATAAAACATCCACTCGAAAAATGTACCAATCCAAACAAATTGGAAAAGTAAAATGATAGCTAGTGATGCATGAAGTGATTGTAACGATTGATAATAAAATCCTCCTGTTAAACCAAAAGGGATACCCGATAGTAGTAACTTAATAGTTTGACTTCGCGTTACTTTTCGCTTTTTTGTATTCAAAACTAGTATCCAGACCATCAGTGTGCCAAATAAATACTGCCCGCCTGTCACCTCAGTGACCGAATAACCAGCTGAATAGGCTAGCTTAACGAATGTAGATAATATCCCATAACAGCACCCACCTAAAAATACAATTAATCCATAATGCCAACTTTTCAAAAGTTCTCCCTCCTTTTTTCATAAAAAAAGCCACACTACTATCAATTGACAGTAGTGTGGCGAAAATAGAGTTTCCTCTATAAAAATCCACGCTCTAAAATAGATTTTATTATTCAAATTTAACAGTATTATAAAATTAAAAAATGTTAATTGTCAATAACATAATTGATTCTGTTTACAAAACATATTTTAAATTTGTCCTTATAAAATTTAAATACCGTTTAATGAAAAAATGAACATGAAACGAAATGTATTTTTTTGGAAATTCATTCATAACTATGTTATGCACCAACTCGATCTGCGGCAATTTTAAAACCACCATTTGACGCACTGTCTGCATCTACAAAGTAAGTAAATGTTACGATGCTGCTTAATACCAATACGGTCAATGGCAGCAGACAATAAAATAAGCACAAAAAAATACCAGGGGTCTATAACCCTTGGTATCATTGATACGGCCGAGAGGACTTGAACCTCCACGGGTTATTCACCCACTAGGCCCTCAACATATTAAATCCATATCATTGATTATGAAAGCTTGTTTTCATTACACTTTCTAACTCCACTTTACATCATTTCTATAAGTTTGTATGAATTATGGTTAATAATTGGTGAGCAAAAAACACCATTACCTCCCCACTTCTCCAAATTCTCATTATAAATTGATTTAATATTCGTTACCTCTCCTAAAACAATTAAAACTACAGAGCCACTATATTTCTTAGTAATTGAATTTACATTTTCCCAATTTAGTTCTTTAGTTTAAAAAATCTTTTTTATATCGAACGGCTAGGTAGATTCCTGAAGCTAATAAGGCAAGAGAATATTTAAATAAGAAGAAAACTTGCCACATATATTCTTTCGGGAAAATCAAGTCGCACAAAATTACTCCATATAACATAAAGAGGGCACTTTTTAATGATATTTGATTTGTTCTTTCGTCAGCCTTACCCATTTTTTTAAGAAATACGAATGTCAGAATCAATCCGACTACAAGCAATACAAACCCGCTACCAATGAGAATACTCCAATTTCCTTGAGAATGTTCAGCCCAGGACTTTAAAGGGGAAAAAATTGCATCAGTGATAGTATCTGAGATCGAATTAATTTTCATTTTGATCATTTCCTTTCTCATAAGTAAAAATCTCGTTTACATCCACATTAAAAAATTCGGCAATTCGAAAAGCTAACAGCAGAGTCGGAACATAATTTCCTTTTTCCATTACGAAGATGGTTTGTTTGGAAACCCCGACTTTCTTTGCTAATTCTTGCTGAGACAACCTGGCAAGTACACGATATTCATAAACCTTATTTGAGATCGAATCACCCAAATCTTTCTTCATGACCATCACCTCTTGACCAAATTATAAACTCTACCTATACAAAAGTAAAGTAAACTTATACAAAAATACAAAATACCTTTATGTTTGCTCAGATAACCTCTCTAAAACCTCATCTAATAAGTGGATATTCATATTTCATTCATACATTCGTCTATCCTCTTTTTTTAACCGGCTGAATAGAAAGTTTAAATAAATGTTAATTTAATGTTTTCCTGCAAAAAAAGACATCATTTTCATTCTATTAATGCTATTATACTTCCACCCTATTGAATAATAGGGAAATTAAGTAGGGGAGTGTTGTCATATGTTTAAAACAAAGTTCAAAAAAACGATAGGGATGGGTATCGTCGCCGCAGCCTGTTTGATGACTGCATTGCCGGCAAGCGCTGCGCCGGCGAATGTCGCCAAGTCAAACGATTATACGATTAAGTCATTCCAATACTTATCTGTAGATGGAAAAGATGTAAGTTCTCCGCCCCAAGTGAACAACAAATCCAACAATATAAAAGTGACCATGGTTCTGCCTAAACAGAATAAAAACGGCGATTTGTTGGCATATGGATTTACGAGCAAGGTAACTTTAGAGGCATTTATCGCAAAAGATCAACAAAGGCTTCAAAACAAATTCCAGCCTACGGCCAGCGGCTCTTGTTGCACCGATTTCTATGAGTATAAAAATAAAGGCGGTCAGTATATTTATTGGAGAGACGGGTTTAAAAACTTGCCTTCCGCCTGGAATGACAGAATTTCCTCCTTAAGTACGGCTTCACCTTCTTCAAGTTATTCAACGACGCTCTGGGAACATACTTCAACTCAAGGATATGGCAAAGGAGTCATGTTTAGACATTCTGATTGGTATGGCAAAACGGCCAATATGGCTTCAGATTGGGACAACAAGGCTTCAGCGATCCAAATCAAGTAATCTAGGTAAAGAAGTTTCAAAATCACTATTCTCTCTTAAGAAGATGAGAATAGTGATTTTTTTATTGTCATCACAGTTGCCAGTCTGCTGTGCTACTTACACAGAGTCAGGCACGGTTTCAGAATCAATTTTTGCATTAAATTCTGCCTATTGATTTGGGTCGTCAATCCAGCTGTTTAAGTTGGTCCATGCGGCACAGAATCCGATTTTCTAAATCGTGAAATACATTATAAATAATTAGAAATGGCTGATAAGCTGGATGAATGATTCTAACAAGTGTAGTAAAAAGGAGTAAACCGTAAAAACAAAAGGGAAAACAAAAAAATACCAAAGGTCTACAACCCTTGGTATCATTGATGCGGTCGAGAGGACTTGAACCTCCACGGGTTATTCACCCACTAGGCCCTCAACATAGTAAATCCATATCATTGGTTATGAAAGCTTATTTTCATTACACTCAGTATATTCACTTTACACCATTTCTATACGTTTATATGAAATATGGTTAAAAAATGGTGAGCTAAAACGATAAAGATACATACCTGTTCATTCGGTATCCTCATTCTTCAAGTCCCTCAACCAAAATGGGCACTGTTTTTAGGTTATTAAACCACTGAATATTTTTTTATGGTATTGCACGTGTCACTGGTGCCTCGTCTGAAAATTATAGATGCGATATACTATGTAAAATAGTATAAAAGTAAAGAGGTGTAAAAATGAGAGTTGCTTATTTAGGCCTAATGGGAGTTTTTCAGCAGAAGCCTCATTTCAATACTTTCCAAAGGGTACTGAATGGAAAATGTGCGACACCATAATAAACGTTCTTGAAATTGTGGGTGAAAATCGGGCTGATAAGGGGATCGTACCGATTGAAAATTCTATTGAAGGTACAATTAATATTACGGCGGATGGCCTACTCCGAAATCAATTATTTATTGAAGCAAAGGAATCAAAATAAGAACTTGTAAACTTCTGAAGAAGTGGACAAAAGAAGGGTTTTAAATACAAAGTAGAATATGTTATACAGATATAGAGAGATAATATAATTCATTTGTGGTAAATTAGGAATAGTTTGATTTGTTTGAGACTACGTAGAAGAATATAAAATGTATGTGATTTTTTACCCAATCCTATATGTCTTATTCTATGGAGGAAATATGCTTAAAGATAACTTTAAAATTAGGAATATTCCCGCGGTTTTATGGGGAGAAAAGAGTGAAAAAATTTTTATTGCAGTACATGGAAATATGTCAAATAAGGAAGATGCAGTGATTCAATTATTAGCTGAAGAAGCCAATCAAAAAGGTTATCAAGTATTAAGCTTTGATTTACCTGAGCATGGAGAAAGAAAAAATGATAATACTCCTTGCAAGGTACAGCTTTGTGTTAGTGAATTATCTATAATTATGAATTACGCAAAAGAACACTGGAAAGAAGTAAATGTGTTTGCATGTAGTATGGGAGCTTATTTTAGCCTTTTGGCGTATCAAAATGATGTGTTAAAAAAGGCATTATTTTTATCACCCGTAGTTAATATGGAACGAATTATCGAAAATATGATGAAATGGTTTAATGTAACACCAGAGCTTTTGCAAAAAGAAATGACTATAGAAACACCTATTGGTCAAAAGTTATATTGGGATTATTTATGCTATGTAAAAGAACATCCTATTAATACATGGAATACAGATACATATATTATGTATGGAGCCAAGGATGAACTGTGCGAATTTGAAACTATTAACTATTTTACAAAAAAACACCGTTGTGAATTAGAAGTCCTGGATGCAGGTGAACATTACTTTCATACTGAAGAACAGTTGAAGGTATTTGAACAGTGGTTACACAAGCATATAGATTAACAAATTACAATTTATCTAAGAGATTTAATGAAGAACCTGCTAGAGAAGAATTATGAATATATAAACTGGTAGTATATTTGAAAGATATTATGAATGTGAATTTACTAACTTAAACAAACGGGTGCTTTAGTAAAAGAAGAAAGGGTTCTACATATTAGATATGACTAATATGTAGAACCCTTTAATTTTTCTATCTTTTTTTAAAATTAGGTTTTGATAACGTTCATAATGTTACTTCTGATGAAGATTATAAGAGATTTCAGAAAAAAGCTATGAAATTATTACAAAAAATAGGGAACAGCCTTCCAGAGGATTTATCAGAATGGTGGACCAATCACATCGATGACTAACTTTTTTTATGATTATCTTATTAAACGAATGTAATGCCACATTACTAATGAAAGTATATAATTCAATAATTGTGGTACGTTAAAAAAGAAAATTATTAGATGAAAGAAGGTGATCCCATGCCCACTAACAATAAGCCCAATAGATTAATCGCTGAGAAGTCTCCATATTTACTTCAACATGCTCACAACCCCGTTAATTGGTTCCCTTGGGGAGAAGAAGCATTTGAAAAAGCGAAACGCGAAAACAAACCTGTTCTCGTATCTATTGGGTATAGCTAGCTCGGGTAGCTACACGCACATGTCATTGGTGACATGTCTACTAAAATAACCACACAAAAAAAACAAGCCGATTTATTCTTAATCGACTTGTTCAACAATTACTTTACGATCAGCACAGGACAGTTCACACGTTTAGCAACTTTATGGCTTACACTACCCAACACCATCTCCTGTAATGAATTCAATCCCCTGCTGCCTACTATGAGCATATCAAATTGATTTTCATTTGCATAAGAGACAATTGTGGGTCCTGGTTCTCCATGTTTCATAATTAAACCATGTTGTACACCAGCTTGATCAAATTTTTTTATAACCGGGTCTAACTTCTTACGTCTTTCCATTTCCAATTCTTCAGTACTTGAAGTATGGAGCACTTCACTTTTTGCTTTTGAAAAGTCCTTAACATAAATGATTTCCACTCTTGAATCAGGTACCAGTTTTGCTATACGGATTGCATGTTCTGCTGATCTAATCGAATGATCTGAACCATCAGCTGCCAACAAAATATTTTTATACATACCCCTTCACCTTCCCCTTAGTGGCCTGACGGCTGTGCATTTGGATGATTGAAAGTAGCCAGCTTTTCAATCAAATGGCGGCTTGACTCGTTTAAGCCAACCAATTTAACATCTGCATGATGTTCTTTGAATTTCAAGACAACTTTATCCACTGCGGCGACACCTGAATCATCCCAAATATGCGCCTCAGAAAAGTTCATCACGATACGCTCTTTCACATCTTCATATGAAAATGAATTCACAAAATCCTGAACAGATGCAAAGAACACTTGGCCCTTAACATCATAAACAATCTCTTTGTCTGATACAGAAGAAATGTCCACCTTCACTCTTGAGATTTTAGAAGCGAAGAATATGGCGCTTAATAAGACACCTGCGATTACACCAATGGATAAATTATCTGTTGCTACAACTGTAATCACAGTAACAATCATGACAACCGTATCAGTAAGTGGGACTTTTCTAAGCGTTCGGAGCGAAGACCAATCGAATGTTCCAATTGAAACCATAATCATAACGCCAACCAGTGCAGGCATAGGAACTTGAATAACCCATTCACCTAAAACTAGTATTAAAAACATGAGGAATACACCAGCCGTAAAGGTTGACAGTCTCCCTCTCCCTCCAGACTTTACGTTGATAACAGATTGACCAATCATCGCACATCCAGCCATACCGCCGAATAATCCAGCAACGATATTGGCAATGCCTTGTCCCCGACTCTCTCTGTTTTTATTACTTTCTGTGTCTGTCATGTCATCAACAATTGAAGATGTCAACAACGACTCAAGCAGACCAACGACAGCTAGAGCAATAGAAGTCGGGAAGATAATTGATAACGTCTCAAAGTTTAATGGAACATCGGGAATCAAAAAGCTCGGCAAAGCCTGTTTGATTGTTCCTAAATCTCCAACTGTTTGAACATTAAAGTGACCCCAAATAGAAATGACCGTAAGAAATACAATCGCTATTAAAGGACTTGGAACAGCCTTTGTAATAAACGGGAACAAATAAATAATGACTAATGTTATGCCGACAAACACATATGTCATACCGGATATTCCAACAAAATGAGGAACTTGTGCCATGAAAATTAAAATGGCCAGCGCATTAACAAAACCTACCATAACCGATCGAGGTACAAATTTCATTAATCGCGCCACTTTCAGAACCCCAAATATGATTTGGATGATACCCGTCAGGATCGTAGCAGCAAACAGATACTGTAATCCATGATCCTTCACCAACGTTCCCATTAACAAAGCCATAGCCCCTGTAGCCGCAGAAATCATAGCAGGTCTGCCGCCTGCAAAAGAAATAACTACAGCAATACAAAATGAAGCATACAATCCTACCATAGGATCAACACCTCCAATAATGGAAAAACCAATGGCTTCAGGTATTAATGCTAAAGCAACTACAATACCAGCTAATAAGTCCCCTTTTATATTTGAGAACCATTCCATATTTAATTTTTTAAACATAAAATACAGTACACCTCTTTATGATTATTTTTGTTGACTTCTAACTCTCATAGAAGTCAGGGCCGTTTGTAACTATTTAAAATGTAACAAACAAGAATTCAAATATCTACAATTTTTTGTACCAAAATAGATCTTTTTTGGTACCACCGGTGTACTCTGCGCTACCCACCTTATTTTGTTATAATAAAATATACAAAATTCATCGGGGGTTGATGATTTGATTTTTGGATATGCACGTCCGTTTAGTCAAGATCAGGATGTAACAAAACAGCTAGCTGCACTTAAAGAATTCAACTGTGAAAAGATATATATTGAACAAACAAATTCAGCAAAAAACAGACCAGAATTTGAGTCATTATGTAAAAGTTTAAAAGTCGGGGATACCGTAATTATTTATAAGTTGTACAGTATTGCGGACTCTACAAAAAAACTAATTGATATCATTGATTTTTTCAAAACAAAACAAATCAACTTTATCTCAATATTAGATAAGGTGGACACCTCAAAGAAAAACGGTTCCATTTTCTTCGATTTTTTAGAAAGAGTCAGCGAATTTCAATTTGACATTATTAGTGAAAATACAAAGGTTGGAATTCAAGAGGCGAAATTAAAGGGGAAAAATACAGGACGTCCGAGAAAACCTGACCATAATGTCCGCCGCGCGATGGAAATGTATCAAAGCAAACAGTATACCATTCAGCAAATTACCAAAGAGACGGGTATCAGTAAAACAACACTGTACCGTTATTTAGATAATTGGAATGATTTTGATTCATTATTCATTCCCTCTCAAAAATGATCCACATAAACAACGCCGGATATGGTTTGTGTTAAAACCGAAAAAGATAAATGTTGGGAAATACTTTGTGAAACAATCTCATTAACCCGCTGAATTTCTGTATTAACTGTGCACCTTTTCCGCAGCTTCTGCATCTGCTTTGGTCACATGAACTGTGCCAAATGGATGGTTAGGCGGGGCATAAATGGAGTATAGTTTTAGCAGCTTATTACCTGTATTGATCAGATTGTGCCATGTGCCGGCAGGTATGACGATGGCTGAATCATCATAAACATTTCGCTGAAAGTTTACCAGATCTTTGCTCTTGCCCATTTTAACGATGCCGCGGCCTTGCTCAATCCGCAAGAATTGATCGAGGTAAGAATGTATTTCCAAACCGATATCTTCTCCAATATCGAGACTCATTACAGTAACTTGCAGGTGTGCTCCTGTCCATAGCGCGGTACGGAACGTATTGTTTTGTTTTGTCGCTTTGTTAATATTAATAACAAATGGTTTCGGCCCATAATCTGTCAAGTGAAGGTTTTGGCCTGCGTTTATGCTTACTTTTATTTGGGTTCATCCAATAAACCGACCTTCCGTCACAGCACCTTGGTGCATACACATCATAAGAATATTGCTGAATAACAGGTATATAGTACATGTTTCGATCCCCATTTTTTAGTTTTATGATATTACCCTATGCATGTGTGGTGGGAATGTACCACTGCATAACTTCTTTATGGAGGCCTGTGGTTCGTTCACGAGTGCAAATGAATTCATCAAAAAACACTTTCAAGTTTGAAAACTGAAATGAGATTGGCAGGCGTGCCTATGAAAGAGATCATGCAGAAAGGTTCAGCAATCGGTTAGATGGCATAAAACTGGGGATATATATCGATTCGAACAGCCTGTTGGAAAGCAATACACTTACGGAAAAGGGCCGGAGTACTCTTCCGAATTAGAGAAACTGCAGGCGGAATCGTTATCTGAGACAACAGAATGAAGTGTTAAAAAAGTACAACGAATTGGAAAAGAAGTTGATAGCGAAACGTCAGTCGAACTTGTAGAAGGATTGCACAGTACAATGACCGTGCAGAATATCTGTATTCATTTAGGTATCTCTCGAGCGTCTTATTATCGTTGGAAGAAGGATCTGACGAAAGATCATCCCAAACGGCATTTCGAAAAACAAATTGGCGTATTATGTATGCCGAAAGCACAAGTATCGAGATGGATATCGAGAATCTTTGCAATATTAAAAAAGGAAATGCATATTAACCATAAAACGGTTCAACATATGATGCGAAAATCAGTGGCAGTGCTGGGTTAAGATGAAGAAGCGTAAGAAGAAGTTAAAACAAAAGGCATTCTCATTTGAGCATGTCCCGTAAAGAAACGCCCGCTGATAATGCTTCCATCGAATCGTTTCATTCCTCGCTAAAGTCTGAAACGTTCTATCTACAGCGTTGATCGAGCCACGACCCCATCGTAGAACGCACTGTCAAAGATTTATTGATAACCATATTCGTATTCAAACGAACCGAAACAGCCAATCACCTATAAACGATCGGCAATTGGCTGTTTGTTTAAAAGGTGTTTTGATCCTTGTCTCAAAACGGGGTTCAGTCCCAAAGAGAAAGCCTCTCTCCTCAATATGTGGGAGTGCCTCCTAACCTTGTTAGTTACTTCACTGTCCACTTGACAAGAGCAGTTTAATAATAGAAACTTTTTTAATATTTAACTTTTTTATTTTCTATCAATCAAAAAGGTTACTACAACACTAGTTATACTAACTACAGTTCCCAAAATAGAAGCAATAATTGTCAAAATTCCATTTGGAATAAGAAATCCAATTGGAATTAGCCCCAGAAAGGTTAAAACGATAAAACATTGGTATACTCCAGATATTATTCTTACAACCCAGTTACCAAAAAAGGACATGACTAATGGAGGAATGAATAAAAATACAACTATTCCAATTGATATCATTAAGATACGAGGCTCATCAAATGAAATGACATTATCTCCAGGAGAATTTTTAGCAGCCACTAGCATAACAACTATAGACATAATTAGTGTAAGTAAAACCAGAAAAAACCTTTTCAACATCGTTATAACTCCTTTTTTATAAATCTTAGTAAAAACGGGTATCCTTTTTTTTCTGCATATTATTTTATGCTCTCCCATAAAATAATATGCAGAAAAATCAACTTATGGGTGATATCGTTACGAATTATCACCAAGATATAATATATAGAGATTGGTAAATACTACATTTAATTTCGAGATTATACTATATTTGGTGAGAAACTTTTTTTGTACTTAAATCCAAACTATACCTTAAGCTTTTGAGATTATGAAATCAAATTCATAACTCATAAATATATATAAGAGCAGATTATAATTTAGTTAGCCAATTGTTGGGCTGACACAAATCGCCTGTATTTTTCATGGGTGAGCATTAATTGGTTATGAGTTCCTTTACCAGTAATCACTCCTTGATCTAAGAAAATAATTTGATCTGCTTTTTTAATTGTTGCTAATCTGTGAGCTATTATTACTGTTGTTCTATTTTTCATTAATTCTTCTAGTGAATTCTGAATTTTCCGCTCACTCTCACTGTCCAAGCTAGCTGTTGCTTCATCTAATAAAAGAATATCAGGGTCCTTAATAAAGTTTCTTGCAATATCAATTCGTTGGCGCTGGCCTCCTGACAACTTTACTCCTTTTTCACCAATTATTGTATTATAACCTTTATCTAACAACATAACAAATTCATGGCAGTTAGACAATTTTGAATACTGAATAATTTCATCTTCACTAATTTCTCTTTTAATACCATAAGTTATATTATCTTTTATGGTACCATTTATCATTGCATTGTTTTGCATTACATACCCAATTTTATTGCGCCAATCTGATAGGTTAAACTTATTAATCGGTATTCCTTCCAGAGATATGTATCCATTATTTTGGGGTAATTCGTACAAGCGTGCAATTAAATTAAAAATTGTACTTTTACCAGAACCAGAGGGTCCTACAAAAGCAGTAACCTTTCTACTTGGAATATCAAAAGTTAGTTCATTCAAAATCGGTTTATCATCATATTTGAAACTTACGTCTGTAAACTTTAAACTTTGATTGCTAAAATTAATATTTGAAGCATTTTCACTCGACCTTACATCTTCTTTGCGCTCCAGTAATATTTCACTTAATCTTTGGCTAGCTCCTATAGCACGCTGGTAGTCTGTAAGTAACGTTGAAAAGTTTGTCAAAGGACCTGACAATTGAATGACATAGAAAATCATAGCTACTAGGGTGCCAGCAGATATTACACCCGTTGAGACTCTTATACCACCAAACCCGAGAATAATTCCTATAGTTAGTAAAAGGATGAGACTAGTTAAAGGTTGAATAATTGAAATGATCTTAGACTCTTTTAACCCTAATCTATAAACTTCAAATAGATTGTTATAGGCATTTTTTAATTCTTGATTCTCTGTATTAGATACCTTCACTAGACGTATCTCTGTTAAGACACGCCCTAATAAACCACTAAAACTGGCGATTTCCGATTGCGCTTTTTTTGAGATTTTCCTTACCATTCCGCCTAACGGGATAATTATTGCTAGAAATATAGGCACTATAATAAAAGTGATAAGAGTCATTTGCCAATCCATTCTTAATAAAATAATAACGGAGCCTAAAACAGTGATGATAGCTGGTATTATATTGGGTAATTTTTGAGATACAAAAGTGTTGATAACATTGGTGTCGTCTGTGATACGACTCATTATTGAACCACTTTCATTATTATCAAAGAAAGAAATTTTCAGTTTAATTATATGTTCCCACAGCATAAAACGAATTGCCATAATCATCTTTTCACCAATTTTACTAAGCAAATATAATCCAACACCGCTTAAGATCGCGTTAATTAAAAAGATGCTTAGAAAAATTACTATAAATCCCCTATCAAAAGTGTTTTCAGAGAATTTATCAACAACTCTACCTGTAAGTAGAGGTATAAACAAACCACTAATACTACCTATTGACGAAATGGTAATAGCAAACAAAATTAATAATAAAGGAAGTTTTATTTTACATAATAAAAAAAACAAGGGATTTTTAAACTTCATAATAATTCTCCTTTAAAATTAATTAGTTTATCCTCTATTCTGTCTTTTAAGAGGGATTAATTACAAAACTGTAAAACATAAGTTTTTCACTTTCAATCTACGTAGTTACATCACTATACCCATATACAGATAAACATTAAGAAAGGTTACATGGAGATAAAATAATTAAGAATTAGACTCAAATACTTTGTTGATGTTCATTACAGGGAGCCACATATAATTAGTATTGTTTATGATACCTTGTATTACGAGAAATAACCCTAAAGAACCAGAAAATATATCATTTGATAAACGATATCCAAAGTCTCCAGGAGTATATATCTCCATCTCTCCTTTAAAGAGGTGAAGATCTAATGTTTTTAAATTATCAGTACTTATACTTCTGTTATAATATTTATCAATTGCATGACTAACAGCGATTATCCCGGCAGTACCTCGAAATAACCCACAATTGTAAAAACACTTTGATTTTGCTATTTTGTAAATCCCTTCTAATTCTTCTCTCCATAAATCGTCCTTTAAAAGTAAACTCAATTCAATTAATACGAACCCAACACCAGCACTTCCACCATCTAAATAAGGAACTACTCTTGATATATCTTCTAATTGATAAGCGCCGTAATCATCAAATTTACCAGTGATTAAGTCTTTTTCAATAGATCTTTTCGATAAAATAAGCCATTTAGGATTTTTAGTTCTTTTATATAAAGAAGAATAAAAGAGTGAAACACCTGACCACCCATTGATAAGACCACGAGGAATTATATCTATATCATAAGGAACTATTGAAACATTTTTTTCTAATAATTCCTCTAGCCGGTTTGCAATTTCAATTGATTTGTTAAGATAATTAATAGAGTCTTTTTCATATGACAGTCCTAAAAAAGCTAAACCGATTCCAGATAATCCAGAGGATAATGTTACATCGTAGTTATCTTTAAAATTATTAATACTATTAAAAATAAGTTTTGCTTTGTCATAATATCCTGATTCCCATAAAGTAGTGGCTATTCCGGCCTTTCCAGTCAATAGTCCATCTTCCATCTTCAAAAGATCGTCCAAAGATTGATGACATATCCATTCGTGTAATTGTTCATTTTGAATATTTGCTCTATTGAAGGCTAATACAACTCCAAAACCGCCAGTTAAGATATTAAATAATCCATTTTTTAATTCATACTGTCTAATATCTCCTGGGATTACTCTTTCATCAACAAACAAATTTTTTATTATATTATTTTGAAGTGATATCTTCATTTCATTTAGTGTCATTTCTTTAATATGTTTATATTTATATTCATAATTCAGTAAATCTCTAGCTGATTTTGCCTGAACTCGCGAACATATATCTTGTATTTTATTAATTATTTTTATAGCTTCGGAGCCAAAATAATTTTCAATATATCTATCATGTATCTCTAAAATTTTTGAAGAAATATCTTGAACTGGACCAATAGGCAAAAATAAATATCTCGATATTCTTAGTAATGCAAACCAATCCGCTTGTTTTCTAGTCAAATTAGGCTCGCCAGTAAAACCAAATGTTTTTAAACCTGATGGTACACTATCATTAATAAAACTAGCAGTTTCAAAGTCTATCAATCGTATATTTTCTTCAGGTGTAATAATAATATTTGAGGGCTGTAAATCTCCTATCCCTATTCCGTGATTATGAATTTCAGTTAGAGCATCTATTAGTTGATTCAAAATATTTAATGCTGATTTTAGATATTGATACTCCTTATTTGGTTCATTCGTATAAAAAGGATATTTTATTGCAAGCCAAGTTCTAAGTGATGTGCCTTCAATATATTCTTCTATAATAAAATGATGTTCCCACGCCCTAAAAAAATCATATATTTTTACGGGATAATGCGTCCCTTCAAGTTTTTCTAAAATCATCGCTTCATTTTTTATTCTTGTAAAGGCATCAATTCCAAGACTGTCTAATCCTATATTTGGTCTTCCTTCCTTAAGGATAACTTTATTATTTAGTTTATCTACTGCTAAATATACTCCTCCTCCATTACTATAATGAATTGCATGGATAATCTCTATATCATCTAATCGAGTAGGTTCAGCTATCTCGTTTTCTAATTTAGTATCCATTTCTCTTATAGGGGCAGGTTCAGTGATAAATTCGGGTATAGAATAATGAGGCCTTCTTGAGTCTTCAACTAAATCCCCAGAGGGACTTTGAATAGCATATACCTTTTTATTATCTTCATAAAAATACATGCCAATAAATGCACCATATCTAAAGTAAACATTACTGTCGTACCATCTTTTGTCAGTTAAAATATAAGGACCTTTAGGAAGAGTGTCTAGCTGCCTGCTTAATATTTTCAACAAATTTAAAAATACTTCCTCATTTGACGGGAAAATCGTAATAAACTTACCTGCAGAAGATCTGTCGCTATACTTTGAATTTTTAATACTTAGTTCCCATAAACTTTTAACATATTTAAAAGAGACTTTATAAGCGAACAATATATTTGATACAATTTCCAATGTTTTTTCTGCAGAATCTATTGTAGTACTTATATGAATTTTCCAACCTTGCATTGGAAGTTCATAATCTTTATTCATAATATGAATCCAATGATTTTCTTTTATAGTTTTATAATTATTAGGTATATTAGAAATATACAAAGCCGACTCCCTATTAGGGGTATCCGGCTTTGTGTAAAAAGAATTGTTTGTCGAACTAAGATAATTAAAATATCGCAAATCCATATTTACAACCCTTTCAATTGATTAGTTATTGCAAAAAGCTGCACTCACTGCGCTGACAGGAAGAGGAGAAGCACAAAAGGCTATACTATAAAAAGATAGTGATTGACCTTCTACAGTTCCTGTCGCCCCTGCATTATATGCTGAACCACTCTCCAAACTCTGCAATTTTAGTATGTTATTAATTTGCTTTCTTCTTGACATTTACATCAACTCCTATTACATTTTAAAATGGAACATTATATTTACTTTACTTTTGGGTTGGAAAGAGAGGATGATCCCCTCTCTTTCTCTAAGTAAGGTTGTCCATAACCATTAGTTACCACAGAAATACATACTAATTGTGCTGATCTTATCGCAGCCTAAACTTACTGATGACTTACCTTTTAAAAGAGTAACTTCTTTATCAAGTGCTTTGTGCTGAAGTGATAATAGCTTTTTCAT